>NZ_JAJQXW010000001.1:0-668399 GCF_021246445.1 Rhabdothermincola salaria | reverse complement strand
GCGGGGGCTCAGCCCTCAGCGGGGAGCCAGTTGCCGTGCAGGCCGTTGGGGATGCGCTGGGGCATGCGCACCTTGGCCACCGGGTCGGCCGGGAACGAGGCCGCGTCCCAGATCACCAGCCAGGAGCTCTCGGCCGCCCGGTCGGTGCCGTAGGTGACGTAGAACCCGTCGAGCTCGTCGGTGCCGCCCTGGCGGGGAGCGAACACCACCTCGCCGAACACCAGGTCGCTGTCGTAGGCCTTGCACTCGCCGGTGGCCATGTCGTAGCGGGCCAGTTGGTCGAACTCGCCGGGCACCAGATCGCCACCGCGAGGGGACTTGCGGGACACGGTGACGTAGCGGTGCTCGCGCCCCGTGCGCCGGTCGTCGATGCGGCCGAACTCGCCGGGCACGTCCTCGACGTGCTCGATCTCCGCGGTGCCCGCCGACGGGTGCAGCGTGGCCCGGGCGAACGCGCCGCGCTTGTCGGGATCGGGGCCGAGGGAGAACGAGCTCCACCACGAGAAGTCCATGACCACGTCGTCGCCCAGGTCGAAGCCGTTGCCGAAGTGCCACACGAAGAACGGGTCGGTGTGCACCCACTGCACCGGGCTGCCGTCGCGGGGGATGCAGGCGATGCGGGTGCCGAGGTCGGGCTTCCAGGCCAGCACGTCGCCGCCGGTCATCATGGCGTCGAGGTCGAAGACCACCGGTGCCAGGGTGAGCACCAGGTAGCGCTCGGTGATGACGCAGTCGTGGACCATGTAGCCCTCGTCGACGCCGTCGATGACGGTGGGGCCACGGGTGAGGTCGCCGTTCGCGCCGATGGTCATCCACGACAGGAACGGTGCCTCCACGTCGTAGGTGAACAGCACCATGTCGCCGGTGACGGGGTCGATGCGGGGGTGGGCGCACATCCCCTTGACGCGTCCGTCGAAGTCGAAGCGCCCGATCGTGTCGAGGTCCGAGGTGATCTCGTAGCCGGGTGCGGACTCGGTGAGGGCCAGGTGACGTCCTGCGTGGCGTACCACGTTGATGAACGGGTCGAGCTTGAACGGCCAGCCCGGGTCGGGGTCGTTGCCGAGCAGCGACGGGTCGACGAACGCGGGCGTCATGAGCCCGCCGAACAGCGCCTTGCCGGCCCGCTCCTCGGCGGCCATGCCCTTGGAGCGCACCCACCGGTTGCGGTAGCGGATGGTGCCGTCGGCCTCGATCCAGGTGCCGTGCACCATGGCGTCGCCCTCCATCGGGAACGTGTAGCTCCCGAGCGGCGTGAACTTGGGGTTCGGGCCGTTGCGCAGGTAGGCCCCGACCAGCCCCTCCGGCAGGGTGCCCTCCACCTCGAGGCCCTCCACGGTGATCTCGCTGTGGGTGGGCGCGAACCGCCCACGCAGGTGGGCGTTGGTGGTCGGGTCGACGGGTTCCAGGTCGGGCATGGTCGTGTCCTCCTCGCCGATGCCGCGAACCTAGAGCACGGGAACGCCCGGCCGGGGTGAAGGTCCGACCCCTCACCGTGCCGACCGCGCGATCACGGCCCGGGCGGGTAGAGGACGGCGATGACCGTCGTCGTGATCGTCCTCATCGTCCTCGCCCTGCTCATCGGCATCGGGGCCCTCATCGAAGGGCTGGCGTGGCTGCTGCTCGTCACGCTGGCGCTCATCGCCGGCGCCGTGATCCTGGGGCGCCGGGCCTTCGCCCGCCACTGACTCGACCGACCCGGGACGCCCGCGGCGCCGGTCCCTTCTGGTCGACCGGCGACGTGGTGCAGCCGCCGGCCGTCGCTGGCGATCCGCCCGCGCGGGACCGGGCGCGATGCGTCAGAGGCGGCCGGCGTCGCGTGCGGCCTGCTCGGCGGCGGCGAGCTGGGCGTCGATGATGGCGAGGCCGCCGTCCCAGAACCCGGGGTCGGCCAGGTCGACGCCGACGATGCGGCCCAGCTCCTCGGGCGGCAAGGAGCCACCGGCGCGCAGCAGGTCGAGGTAGGCCGGCACGAACCCCGCCCCTTCGGCCTCGTAGCGGGCGTACACCGCCAGGGCCAGCAGCTGGCCGTAGGCGTAGGCGTACACGTAGCCGGGCGTGCCGATGAAGTGCGGGATGTAGCTCCACCACGTGCGGTAGCCGGGGGTGAGCTCCACGGCGTCGCCGAGCATGTCGCGCTGGGTGCGCTCCCACTCGTCGCCGAACGCCTCGACCGACAGCTCGCCCTCGGTGCGACGCCGGGTGTGGGCCGCATCCTCGAAGCGGTTCATGGCCACCTGACGGAAGACGGTGGCGATCTGGCCCTCGAGGCTCTCGGCCAGCAGGGCCAGCCGGGCCGCCGGGTCGGTGGTCTCGTCGAGGAGGCGGCCGAAGGTGACCGTCTCACCGAACACCGACGCCGTCTCGGCCAGGGTGAGCGGGGTGGCCTGGTGGAAAACGCCCTGCTCGCGCGCCAGGTAGGCATGCAGGCCGTGGCCCAGCTCGTGGGCCAGGGTGAGCACGTCGCGGCGGCGGCTGGTCCAGTTGAGCAACAGGTACGGGTGGGCCGAAGGGACGGTGTAGGCGCAGAAGGCGCCGGGACGCTTGCCGGCCCGCACGGGGGCGTCGACCCAGCGGTCGTCGAAGAAGCGCTGGACCACGCCGGCCAGCTCGCCGGAGAACGAGCCGTACGCGTCGAGCACCAGCTCGCTGGCCTCGCTCCACCCGAACGTCTCCTCCACGTCGGCCACCGAGGAGTTGCGGTCGTAGTCGGCCAGGCGGTCGACGCCGAGGAGCTGGGCCTTGAGGGCGTACCAGCGTTGCGGGATGTCGTAGCGGGCCACCACGCTGTCGACGAGCGCCTGCACCGACTCGTCGCTGGCCTCGTTGGACAGGTTGCGGCTGGCGATCCAGCTGTCGTGGCCCCGCAGCCGGTCGTCGCTGGCCAGGTCGGCCATGAGGGTGTTGTAGACGAAGCCTCGGGTGCGCAGGCCCGGTTCGAGGGCGGCGGTGACGGCCTCGGCGGCGACCCGGCGGTCGTCGCGGGTCGGTGAGCCCAGCACGCTGAGGGCCTGCTCGAGCGATGTCGGGCCGTCGGGCAGGTCGACGGTGATGGCCGAGGTGAGCTCGCTGAAGAGCCGGCTCCAGGCGCTCGAGCCGGTGACGGCCTTCTCGCCGAGGATCTGCTCCTCGGGCTCGGTGAGCAGGTACGGGTGGTAGCGGCGGGCCGAGCGCAGGTGGTGGCGGCAGAACTCGAGGGCGGGATCGGCGGTGAGCTCGGTGGCGCGGGCGTCGTCGACCTCGGCCCACTCGAGCTCGACGAACAGCACCCGGTTGGAGATGGCGGTGGCCTGCTCGGAGAAGCGCTGCATGGCGGCGCCGAGCTCGGCGTCGAGGGTGTCGACGGCGAAGCGCAGGCTCACGTAGGAGCCGGCCCGGCCGAGAGCGTCCTGCAGGTCGGCCACGTGGCCCATGAGCTCGGCCAGACCGGCGGCGTCGAGGCCGGGGATGCGCCCGCGGTAGCCCTCGATGGCGGTGGCCACCTCGTCGGCGCGGGCCATCAACTCGTCGACGCCCTCGGTGCCCTTGCCGGCGACGAGGGGTTCGAGGTCCCAGGCGATGTCGGCGGCGGTGAGATCGGGGTCGTTCGGGGTGTCGGCGTGCTCGGCGTTGGCGTCGGTGACCGTCATGATCCCCAGGCTAGGACCGGCCTGCGACCCTCCGACCCTCCGACCCGCCGGACGGCCCCGCCCCGCCGACCCGCCCTGCACCCGCCGGGCCCGCCGGAGGCCTCCGCCCCCGTTCGCCCCGGCCCAGAACCGTTCCTGCATGGTTTCGACGCACTCCACCGCGACGATTCCATGCAAGAACCCCAGAGGAGCGATGGTGCGCGGGTGCGCTGGTGCGCGGGTGCGTGGGTGCGCGGGTGGGGGTGGGCGACGTGGTAGGCACAGGGGCGCCGCGGCGAGCGGGAAACCGCCGCGAGCCACTGGACAACCGATCGACAAGGACGCCTCGTGCCCCACCTCCACCTTCCTCGTGCCAGCGCGCGGCTCATCGCCGCCGCGCTGCTGGTCCTGGCCGCCACCACGACGATGCTCGTCGGCACCAGCCGTCCGGCCGACGCCAACGGCCTGCCGCACCCCACCACCACCGCCGTGTCGTGCCCCGACGCCGACACCTACGGCAGCCCGTCGACGTGCACCATCACCGTCACCGACATCGCCCCGGGCTGGATGGGCGCCAAGAAGGTCCCCACCGGCACCGCCTACGTGGACACGATCCTCAACCGCCTCGACGTGCAGGGCTCGCCGTGCACGCTCGCCGGCATCAGCGACCGGGCCGCCTCCTGCGACGTCACCGTCACCCCCACCGACCTGGGCCACATCGCACCGGGTGCGGTCTACGTGCCGTCGGGGAGCTTCCTTCCGTCGCTCGGGGCCACCGTGATCTACGCCGACCCGGCGCCGCTCACCATCACCGCCGACGACCTGTCCCGCGCCTACGGCGCCGACAACCCCGAGCTCACGGTCTCCTACGCCGGCTTCGTGCTCGGCGAGGGCCCCGCCGACCTCGACGGCACCCTCGCGTGCACCACCACCGCCGTGCTCGAGAGCCCGGTCGGCGGGTACCCGATCGCCTGCGACGGCCTCACCACCACCAACTACGACATCGACTGGATCGACGGCACCCTCGACGTCACCGCCGCCGACCTCACCATCACCGTCGACGACGACACCCGCGTGTACGGCGCCGACAACCCGGACTTCACGGTCTCCTACGCCGGCTTCGTGCTCGGCGAGGGCCCCGCCGACCTCGACGGCACCCTCACCTGCACCACCACCGCCGTGACCGACAGTGCGGTCGGCGGGTACCCGATCGCCTGCGACGGCCTCACCACCACCAACTACGACATCGACTGGATCGACGGCACCCTCGACGTCACCGCCGCCGACCTCACCATCACCGCCCAGGACGCCCAGCGGGTGACCGGCGTGGCCAACCCGAGCTTCTCCGTCTCCTACGCCGGCTTCGTGGCCGGTGACGACGCCGCCGACCTCGACGGCACCCTCGCCTGCACCACCACCGCCGTGCTGGCGTCGCCCGTCGGCGACTACCCCATCACCTGCGACGGGCTCACCTCCACCAACTACGACATCGCCTGGGTCGACGGCACCCTCGAGGTGCTGGCCGCCCCCACCGGCGAGGTGGTCGACGACTCGAACCTGGTCCCCGGCGGTGACATCGACATCGACACCGGCGGTTGGATGCCGGGCACCACCGTCACCGTCACCGTCTGCGGCATCGAGGTCGGCACCGCCGTCGTCGACGCCGACGGCCGGGTGCGAGCCACCTTCCCCCTGCCCGCCGACCTCCCCGTCGGCGAGTGCGAGGTGGTCATCTCGGGCACCGATGCCGCCGGTGAGCCCTACAGCGAGGTGCTCGGCATCACCGTGGCCGCCGCTCCCACCCCACCGGCTCCCGCCCCGGTCACGCCGGCCGGCGTGCTGCCCTACACCGGCGGCATCGTGACGCCGCTGGTCGCCTTCGGCGGCCTCGTGCTCGCCGCCGGCGCCGCCCTGGTGGCGCTGTTCCGCCGCCGCCTCGCCCAAGCCTGACCCCGGGTCGACCCTCCTGAGGGACGACCCACCTGAGACGACACGACGGCCGGCCTCCTCGGAGGCCGGCCGTTCCGCGCCGCGCATGGTCCACCCGCCTCACCCGACCGGCACCGCTTCCTGCATCCGTTCGGCGTGCTCCAGCGCGACGATTCGATGCAAGAAGCCCGCCAGAACCGCTTCCTGCATGGGTTCGGCGTGCTCCAGCGCGACGATCTCATGCAAGAAAGAGATTGCGGGAGGGTCAGGCGGGGTCGGACACCAGGTCCAGGAGGCAGGGCTTGGAGCGCTCGATCTCGTCGCCGAGGAGGCGTTCGAGCAGGTTGCCGCCGAACGACCCGCCGTAGTGGAGGTTCATGACGAGCCGGCTGGCGGCGCCGCCCTCGAGGGGAACGATGGTGGCGTCGAGGACCCACGGCGAGTGCTCCCGCCCGTCCGTCTCTCGGCGTTCGAAGCGCAGGTGATCGGCCTCGTCGACGGTGCGCACCATGCGGAGACGCTTGGAGCGGGCCAGCGGGCCGAGCGTGGCCCGCAGCTCCACCGACCACGCCGGCGGCTCGTCGGTGTCGGCTGAACCGTCGCCGTCGCCGTCGCTGTCGCCGTCGCCGACGCCGCCCGATCCGGTTGAACGGTCGGCGTCGCCGGAGCCACCCGGGCCGGCAGGAGCATCCAGGGCGCCGGGGAGGTCCGGATCGGCAGAGTGGCCGACGGCGGCCTCACGCTCGGCGCGGGGAACGATGGAGAGCCAGGCCGGGTAGCGCTCGAGGTCGTCGACCCACTGGCGGAGCCGGTCGGGCGGGCAGGGGGCGTCGAGCGAGGCGTTCACGTCCATCGCCACCGAGTCTGCCCGCTCCCCCGCCGCGGACCGGACATCACCGGACGTCCACCCGCCCCACGGCACGGACAGGCCACCGCTGTGCGTGCACCCGCCCCCGGCGCGAGCCGGACATCGCTGTGCGTGCACCCGCCCCCGGCGCGACCCGGACACTGCCCAGACGTCCACCCGCCCCACGGCGCGGGCCGGATATCGCCGGGCATCCCCCCACCGAGGGCCGGACACCGCCGGATGTCGAACCCCTCCGCTCTCAGACCCGACACGGCCGGGTCCCACCGAGCCTGGCGAGGCGGAGGCCTCGACGGCGCCTGTCCCAGGGGCTGGCGATGATGGAGAGATGGCTTCCTGGCAGATGTTCCACGACGAGGCGCCGGAGCTGGCCGACAGGGTCCGCGCCCGCTTCGCCGCCAACACCCACCACGTGCTCGGCACCCTCCGGGCCGACGGCACGCCCCGGCTCAGCGGTACCGAGGTGCACTTCTGGGGCGACGACGTGGTCGCCGGGTCCATGTGGCAGGCCCGCAAGGCCCTCGACCTGCAGCGCGATCCCCGCTGCGCGGTGCACGCCAACCCGTCGGACCGCCACATGGTCGGCGGCGACGCCAAGTTCGACGCCCACGCCGAGGAGGTCACCGGCGCCGAGCACGCCGCCTTCTACGAATCGCTCGGTGGCCCCGACGGCACGGAGGGACCGCCGGCCGACGAGAGCCACCTGTTCCGCTTCGACCTGCGCCAGGTCATCCTCACCGAGGTCAACCCCGATGCCGGCACCCTCACCGTCAACCTGTGGCAGCCGGGTGAGGGGGTGCGCCAGATGACCCGCACCTGACGCCGGGTCGCGGCCAGTCGCTGCGGGCAGCCCACCGGCAACCGCGACAAGCGCTGCCGTGGAACCCCGCCAGCAGCCCACCCCGACCACGACAAGCGCTGCCGTGGAACCCCGCCAGCAGCCCACCCCGACCACGACAAGCGCTGCCGTGGAACCGCGCCAGCAGCCCACCCCGACCACGACAAGCGCTGCCGTGGAACCCCGCCAGCAGCCCACCCCACGACCCCACGACCCCACGACCCCACGACCCGCACGACCCGCACGACCCGCACGACCCGCACGACCCGCACGACCCGCACGACCCGCACGACCCGCGCGACGAGCGAAGCTCGGTCCGCCGACCCATGCCGGGCTGACGTCGCCGGGCACCCTGTTCGGGCCCGAGATCGGCTCACACCGTCGGCCTCGGGCCTGGCCGACGGGCACTGTTGGCGACGCGGCGGGGATCAGCCCTGGGGGGCCTCCTCCCGCCACTGCTCGCGGACCTCGGCCACGTGGGCCAACAAGGCCTGCACGGCCACGTGGGGTGCGGCGGCCTCGGCCGGGGTGCCGGCGAGGTCGACCCGTTCGGGCACACCCCAGGCCCCCGTCCACGCCTCCACGAGCGCAGCCGCCAGCTGACTCGGCGAACCGGCCGGCACCACGGTGCCGGTGCGCCCCGGCTCCACCAGCGAGGCGGTGCCGGACTTGGACGAGGCGATGACGGGCACGCCGGCGGCCAAGGCCTGCAGCGCCACCTCGTCGACGTCGTCGAACAGGGGCGGCACCACGACAGCCACCGCTCGGGCGGCGATGGCCACCAGGTCGCCACCACCGAGCGGCTCCCCCGGACCCTCCGGCACCGGCGCGCCGAGGGCGCCGGCCACCGTCGCCCGGGAGCTGCTGTCGTGGATGTCCGACCCCTTGGCCGCATTCCCGCCCGCGGAGCCCGAGCCGGAGCGGCGCACGTTGCCGGACGACGCATCGTCGTCGACCGCGCCTGCGCCACCCGGGCCCGATGCCTGGGCGGAATCGGGGTCGGCGCCCTCGGAGGGATCGGCGTCGCGGGCCGCCCGGCGGCGCATGTCGGCCTTGGTGCGCGGTGGGCGCCGCTCGATGGTGCGGTCGAGGCCGAGGAGCTCGCCCACGTGGGTGACCAGACGTCCCTGGTCGCGCCACTCGGCGCGCCAGTCGGCCAGGAGCATGCGGTCGACCGGCCCGGCCAGCACGATGGCCAGGTCCGGCGCCTGGCGCCAGGCGATCGGCAACGCCGCGGCGAGGGTGATGGCCCCGTGGCGCAGGTCGAGGGGCCCGCAGAGGGCGAGGTACCGGCGCGGCAGGCCGCGCCGACGGGCGCCGGTGTCGGGCTGCACCGGCATCGGTGGCGCCAGCACAGTGGCCTCCACCCCGAGCTCGTCGAGCACGGCGTCGGCCACCACCGCACTGGAGGCGTAGACCGCCTGGGCCTGGGTGAGGACCTTCTGTTGGTCGGCCACCATGCGGCGCCGGTGCGGGGAGTTGTCCTCGTCGGC
Source organism: Rhabdothermincola salaria (assembly GCF_021246445.1). Taxonomy (NCBI): domain Bacteria; kingdom Bacillati; phylum Actinomycetota; class Acidimicrobiia; order Acidimicrobiales; family Iamiaceae; genus Rhabdothermincola; species Rhabdothermincola salaria. The sequence continues at coordinate 659,669 of NZ_JAJQXW010000001.1, read as the reverse complement.
CACCCGCCACGCCTCGGGAGCGCTGGTGGCCCGCACGATGTGGGGGCGACTGCGCCGGGCCGGCACGAACAGCCCGGCCAAGCCGGCCTCGGTGGAGATGGCGGCCTGGAAAGGGGCCTCCTTCTGACGATCCTCGACCGCGGCGCCGAGATCGCGAGCCTCGCTCTGGCGCTCGAAGTACTGGCGCCGTTCCTGCATGCGGGTGCTGGCCAGGAGCTCGCGACGGTTGGTGGCCTTGCGCAGCCCGGCGGCCAGGATGGACCGGTCGAGGATGCGCTCAACGCCCTCGGCGAGCGGCATGCCGGGAGGCGGCACACCGCGAGGCACCCGGTGCACCAGGATGCCGTCGTCGTCGAGGGGGCCGGCTTCGTCGGCCGGGCAGAACACCTCCGGGGTCCAACCCGCCTCCAGCAGGGCCACGCAGAGCCGTTCGGCGTGCAGCGCCTCGGCGCCGGGGTCGTCCTCGGTGGTGGGCCACTCGGGGGTGACCACGGCGATGCGCCGGGCCGGCTCGTGCACCCCGGTCTCTCCCATCCCGCCGACGCTACCGGCCCCCTGTGACCGTCCGGCCCGCACCGCCTCCTCGCCGGACCCCGAGGCGCGACCCGGGCCCCTCGCCCGGTCCAGCCTCCCCTCCAGTGCACGGACCGCCCAGACCATGGGGTGGCTCGAGAGAAGACCATCACCCCTGAGGAAGCCACCCCCACACCGACGCGCCCCCCACCCGCGGCAGACGCGTACCCCCGGGCGCGAGGACGGCACCGGTCCAGCCACCCTCTCCAGCACGCCGGACCGCCCGAAACCCGGGGGATCAGGGGAAGGCCACGACCCCCGAGGGGTCGACCGCCACGCCCACTCGCTCGCCCACCCGGGGCAGACCCGGACCCCCGGGGGCGAGGACGGCGCCGGTGGCCACGCTGGCCTCCAGCACCGACCCGTCGGTCAGGCGGACGCGCACCTCGGCCCGTGCGCCGGTGAAGACCACCGCCTCCACCACCCCGACTCCCCGCTCCCCGGCAACCGGTGTCGGGCCGCCCGGCGCTCGCGCCTCGACGCCCCCGACCGCAGGCGCCGCCTGGTCGGGCAGGGCGGTCAGCTCCACGGCGTCGGGGCGGACGAGGTGGTCGTCGTCGACGTTGGCGAAGCCCAAGAAGCGGGCCACCGACGCGGTGGCGGGACGGGTCCACACCTCGGCCGGGGACCCGATTTGGGCGATGCGGCCCTCGTCCATCACCACCACGCGGTCGGCCATGCCCAGGGCCTCGCCCTGGTCGTGGGTGACGTGCAGCACGGTGGTGCCGAGCGTCCGGAACAGCTCGGCCATCTCGGGCAACAGCCGGTCGCGCAGGCTGCGGTCGAGGGCGCCCAGGGGCTCGTCGAGCAGCAGCACCCCGGGGGCCGGGGCCAGGGCGCGGGCCAGCGCCACGCGCTGCTGCTCGCCGCCCGACAGCGGGGCCACGGCCCGAGACTCCCAGCCCGCCAGGCCCACCATGTCGAGGACCTCGGCCACCCGGCGGCGCTGCTCGTCCTTGGACCGGCCCAGCATGCGCAGGCCGAAGGCCACGTTGGCGCCCACGTCGCGGTGCGGGAACAGGGCGTAGTCCTGGAACATGAGCCCGACGCCACGCCGGTGGGCCGGCAGCGCGGTGACGTCGACCCCGTCGAGGAGGACGCGACCCGAGGTGGGGCTCTGCAGGCCGGCGACGCCGCGCAGCACGGTGGTCTTGCCGCACCCCGACGGTCCGAGGAGAGCCACCACCTCGCCGGCGGCCACGTCGAGGGTGACGTCGTCGACCGCCGGGCGCTCCGCGTCGGGGAAGCGGACGGTGAGGTGGTCGACGGTGAGGGTGGCGGGAGCAGCGGGGGCGGCAGGCACGTCAGAACTCCGAGGCGCCGGCGGGCCGGAGCCGATCGATGACCAGCACGACGACCACGGTGAGGGCCATCAAGATGGTGGACAGGGCCATGGCCTGACCGAACTCGAGGGGGCCGGGCCGACCGAGGAAACGGTAGATGGCCACCGGCAGGGTGGGCCGGTCCACCTGGACGAGGAACACGGTGGCGCCGAACTCCCCCAGCGAGACGGCGAAGGCGAAGCCGGCGGCGGCGGCCAGGGCCCGGCCGACGACAGGCAGGTCGACCTCTCGCCACACCCGCCACGGCGACGCCCCGAGGGTGCCGGCGGCTTCGCGCAAGGCCGGGTCGATGGCCCGCAGGGCGGGCACCACCAGGCGGATCACGAACGGGAGGGCCACGATGGCATGGGCGAGGGGGATCAGCCACAGCGAGTCGCGCAGGTCGAGGGGTGGTTCGTCGAGGGCGATGAGGAAGCCGAAGCCCACCGTCACCGCCGAGGTGCCCAGCGGGATCATCAGCGCCGTGTCGACCCACCGCCACGCGCCCGGCCCCCGCCGTAGCGGCCGCCCCCGGGACGTGCCCCGGTCCCGTCCCCGGTCCGCGCTGGCGACCTCCACCGCCGCGGGGTCCGCGCTCCCGACCTCCACCGCCGCAGGGTCCCCGTTCCGGCCCGCACCCCCGGCGATGGCCCAGGCGGCGAGGGCGCCGAGGACCACCGCCACCACGGTGGCGCCGCTGGCGAACAGCAGCGAGTTGGCGATGGCCTCCACCGGGGCCACGAACGACGTGGAGCCCCGGGGGTTGGTGGACAGCGCCCGGTAGAAGTCGGTGCCCCATCCGCCGCCGGGCACCCGGAACGAGCGCACCACCAGCACCCCGAGCGGCAGCACCAACAGCACCGCCATGACCGCCAGGTTGGCGGCGAGGAAGGCACGGGCCCGCCAACCGCGCACGGGGCGGGCCGTCTCGGCCGCCGACCGGGGCCGCAGCGCCACGGCGCGCCGTTCCTGGGTACGGGCGAACCAGGCCAGCGTGGCCACCACGAACACCAGCTGCACCAGGGCCAGCCCGGCGGCGACGTCGAGGGCGAGGAACTGGGTCGTCTGCTCGTAGATCTCGACCTCGAGGGTGCGGTGGCGGGTGCCGCCCAGCACGAGCACCACCCCGAACGAGGTGAAGGTGAAGAGGAACACGATGGAGGCAGCGGCCGCCACCGCCGGGCGCAGGAGGGGCCAGGTCACCTCGAGGAAGGTGCGCCACGGCGGGGCGCCGAGCACCCGGGCGGCATCGACCACGTCGGGGTCGAGGGAGGCCCAGAACCCGCCGACGGTGCGCACCACGACGGCGTAGTTGAAGAAGACGTGGGCGATGAGGATGGCCCACACGGTGCCGGAGAGGTCGAGGCCGAGCACCCCGGTGGGGCCGATCACGCCGAGGAAGGCGATGCCCACGACCACCGTCGGCAGCACGAAGGGCACCACCAACGCCGCCCAGATCACCCGTTTGCCGGTGAAGGAGTAGCGGGCGAACAGGGCGGCGCCGGGCAGGCCCACCAGCAGGGTGAGCACGGTGGAGGCCACCGCCTGCCACAGCGTGAACCAGGCGACGCGGCGGATGACCGGGTCGGTGACGACGTCGGCGATGGGGCTGAGGTCCCACTGGCCCTCGGGGCGCAGGCCCCGCACCACGATGGCGGTGACGGGCCACACGAAGAACACCCCGAGGAACGCCAGCGGCAGCGCCGCCAGCCCCCATCGCCAACGTGCGCTCACCGTGCGCTCAACGCCCGGTCAGCGAGGTCGTCGCCGGCGGGCCGGCTGCGGCGGTCACCGGAAGATGCCGGCCCACTGCTGCACCCAGCGCTCGGTGTTGGCGGCCACCTCGGCCGGCGGCACCGTCAGCGGGTCGGACACCTCGGCGGTGAAGGTCTCGAAGACCTCCGGCAGGGCGGCCTCGTCGTTGACCGGGTACACGTACATCTGCTCGGGCACGTCCTCCTGGAACGGCACCGAGATCATGAAGTCGATGAGGGCCTCGGCGGCGCCCCGTTCGGTGGTGCCCCGCAGGATGCCGGCGTACTCGACCTGGCGGTAGCAGGTGTCGACCACGGTGCCGGTGGGGGCCTCGTCGACAGGGATGGAGGGATCGGTGACCTCGGCGGGCGGGCTGGAGGCGTAGCTCACCACCAGCGGGCGGGGGCCCTGGCCCTCCGAGCCGGAGAAGTCGGTGTAGTAGGCGGTGGACCACGAGTCGGCCACCTGCACCCCGTTGTCCTGCAGCTGGCGCCAGTAGTCGAGCCAGGGGGCGTCGTCACCGGTGACGTCGCCGCCGCCCATCTCGGCGATGGTGCCCAGCAGGAAGGCGAGACCGGGGCTCGACGACGACGGGTCCTGCACCACCAGCAGGTCGCGATAGGCGGGGTCGACCAGGTCCTCGAACCCGGTCGGCAGGGCCAGGCCCTCGTCCTCGAACCAGGTCCGGTCGTAGTTCACGCACACGTCGCCGTAGTCGACCGGGGTGACCACGCCGCCGGCATCCGCGGTGAAGGCGGGGTCGATGTCGGCCAGGCCCTCAGGTTCGTAGGACTCGAAGATGTCGGCCTCCACGGCCCGGGTGAGGGTGTTGCCGTCCACCCCGAACAGCACGTCGCCCTGAGGGTTGCCGGCGGTGAGGACGGCCTGGTTGACCAGGGTGACGGCGTCGCCACCGAGGACCAGCTCGACCTCGACGTTGGTGGACTGGGTGAACTGGTCGAGCACCTCTTCGCTGACGGCGAAGGAGTCGTGGGCCAACAGCCGCACGGTGGTGCCGTCGGGGAACACCCCACCTTCGGGGGTGGAGAGGGCGGGGCCGACCTCGGCGTCGCCGGCGTCGTCGTCGGCCGGGCTGGAGCAGGCGGCCAGCACCATCACCAGGGTGGTGAGCAGGGCCACGACGACCGCGGCACGGCGGGGTCGGCGACGTCGGGTGGGGTCCGGATCGGCGGCCGGGCCGGCGGCCGGGCCGGGGGCCGGGACCGGGCCGGCGGTGGAGGCGGGACGGGGGGCGGGGGACGGCATGGGGCTCCTCGGGTGGGGATGGGGCCGGACGGTCACGGTCGCCGTCCGGCGGGGTTGTGGGGTTGGCTGGGATCGATCGGGTCGTCGCCGGACCCGGTCGAGTCGGTGGACGCAGACGGTCCGGTGGACCCGGACGGGTCAGGGGACCCGGGCGAGTCGCTGGACCCGGCGAGCGGCCGCGACGGGACGGGGTCCGCGTCGCAGCCCGGACGCACGACGAGGAGGCAGCCGCCGGTGAGGCGCACCTCGGCCTCGTCGGCGGTCATCTCGTTGGACACCCCTCGGGTCGTGCCCTCGACGAGGGTCTCCATGTCGAGGGGGAAGCCCAGCCCGCTGGTGCTCACGCCCTCGGCGGGACCGTTCACGGGGAGCAGGGTGACGAGGTCGCCCGGACGTCCCCGAAAGCGGGTCGGCACCCACGGCCGGGCCACGTGCACCCGGGCGTCGCCCATGACCCCGTCGATGACGAGGTTGGCGTAGCGCGGTGAGGCCAGCAGCAGGGCGTTGCCGAGGAAGTGGTCGAGGCGGCCGCCGTGGCCGCCGAGGACGACGACGCGCAGGGCGCCGAGCTCCACGGCGGCGTCGAGGGCCAGCTCGAGGTCGGTGGCGTCCTTGGCCACCGGGTGGCGCTGGACGTGGGTGCCCGCCGCTTCCACGCCGGCGAGCACGGCGGCCTCGACCGAGTCGAAGTCGCCGACGGCGTGGTCGATGCCGAGGCCGAGCCGCAGGGCGTGCTCGATGCCGGAGTCGGCGGCGACCACGGGGGCGTCGTCGGGCACGTCGGCGAGCATGTCGGCGACGAGGTCCACGTCGGGCGCCTCGCCTCCGGTCACCACCACCACGGTGCGCCGGTCGTGCCCGGGCAGCGGCTGCTCGGCCGGATCGGCCGGATCGGCAGGGTGCCTCGGTGAAGTGGGTTGGTGCATGGGCGGCTCGAGTCCGACGAGAACACGGGCACGCGTGAACCGAACCTCCCTGCGCCGGCATGACCCGGATCAGGTTCGAACGGTCGGAGGGGATCTGCCCCTCCCTCTCAGCCCGGCTCCCCGGGCTCCCGTGTTCGTCGACGACCGTAGCGCACGTCGACGGCGGCGCCACCCCGACGCGGCCGAGCTACCCGCTGGACCGCCGCCGGACGACCTCGCCCCCACCTCCCGTGAGCCGGCTCAGCGTCGATCGACGGGCCCACCGTCGAGCGGCACGTGGCGCGGCGGGGAACGGTCGAGGGCCGACCCGGGCGACCGGTCGCGTTGGCCGGTGCGGCCGACTCCGTCCGGTCTGGGCGATGATCACACCACCGAGGTGGTCACCGCCCACGCCCTGGCCGACCTGGTCACCGCCATGGTGCAGGGGCGCGAGGTGGTGGTGCCGGCCCAGGTCGTGCTCGACGGGGAGCTCGGTGGGCTGGTCGGCGTGGGCGCGGTGCCGGTGGCCCTCGGGGCCCGGGGCTGGACCGACGCCGTCGACGTCGAGCTGGCCGCCGACGAGCGAACGGCGCTGGAGACCGCCGTGGCCCTGGGCTCCCGGCCACCGCTGACCCGCACCATCGCCACCGCACAGACCCGCAGCCTCGGAGGCCGCCGCGCGGACCGGCACGAGCGGAGTCCGACCCTGGCAGTCGGGGGTGCAGGGCACCGCCGGCGGCCGGGTCGATCGGTGGCCCGGGGTTCGCGGGCCCTGGGTGGCAAGACCTTGCCGGAGGCCCCGCCGAGCCCCTCAGCGGGGGGTGATCCGGCCGACCAGCGCTCGGGGGATGTACAGCGCGCCGTCGAGGCACCGGGGGATGATGGCTCGGGCGAGTCCGAAGGGGTCGACCAGAGCGACCAGTCGACAGCCCGGAGCGCTTCGCTGGTCCGGGCGGTGGCCACCGTCCGACGCGTCCCGCCCGTCCCGGATGGCCCGCCCGCTCGACGCGTACGGCCCGTCCGAACCGCTCCGCTCCTTCGGGGTGGCCTCGTCGTCGGGGGCCCGATCGGCGCTCGACGGCGCGGGCATCTGCTTGCCGTGCTCCGCACCGGCGTCGCCCGCCCCGCCCATCGACCGGTCGCTCGGCGACCCCGCCAGCGGCTCAGCTGGCGTTTCGGCCGGCGGTTCGGCCGGGCGGCCGCCGCCCCCTGCGGGCCCGGGCTCGGCCCCGGCGATGGCCTGCCCGGCGGCAGGCGAGGGGGCGATCTCACCGCGGCGACCGACGAGGGCGCTCACCGTGTCGGCCAGCACCTCGGTGACCTCCTGCAGCTCCCGCCGCAGCGACTCGGCCGCTTGGGCGGCCATTCGGGCTCGCTGCCACGGGTCGGCCACCGCGGCCAGCTGTGCGGCCAACGACCCCTCCTCGGCAACGGGTGCGTCTTCCCCTGGTACCACGGGAGCGTCCGCCGACCCCTCGGCGACCGGCACGGGTCCGCCCGACCCTTGGGGAGCCGCTGCCGGCCGCCCGGCCACGGGCACCGAATCGCCGGCGCCCGGGGCGGCACCCGTGGGACCGGTGACGGTGGGCTCTTCCCTCTCAGAGCTCGCAGGTGGCGTCCTCCCCCACCCACCGGGCTCGTCCGCCACGTCGGGGGTGCCGGCCTCGTCCGCCACGTCGGGGGTGCCGGCCTCGTCCGCGACACCGGGCTCCTGCGCCACGTCGGGGGTGCCGGCCTCGTCCGCGACACCGGGCTCGTCCGCCACGTCGGGGGCATCGGGCTCCTCCCCGAGGTCGGGGGCGTCGGGACCGGTGCCGTCCGGATGCTCCTCGACGGTCATGGCGTCGCCGGTCTCGGCCCGACGCGACACCCCAACCGAGGGGCGGGGGACGACGGCAGCGGCTCGACCATGACCCGGTCAAGGTACCGGTCCACCCCGATCACCGCATCGCGGGTGCGAGACGCCACCACGGTCCAGCCGAAGTGCGGTCGTCACGTGCGGCGCGGGCAGAGTGACGTGCTGCGCGGGTAGACGCGATCGGTCCGCACCACGTCCTGACCTGCGACACCACGCTGGTCTTGGCGCAGGTGTCGATGGAGCAGCTCACCTTCGAGGTCATCGAGACCGAGCACATCAGCGACATCCCCCACCTGCGGTCGATCGTCGACCGCTACCGCGAGATGGGAGCCCAGGTGGCCCTCGACGACGTCGGTTCGGGCCATGCCTCGCTCGACGTGGCCGAGCAGCTCCGACCCGACGTCATCGAGCTCGACGGCGCCGTGGTGCGCGGCGCGCTCGACGACGACCGGGCGCGCGCCTTCGTGAGCGAGCGGTCGCGTTCGGTCGCACCGGTGACCCGCCGTTCACCGTGCTGGCCGAAGGGGTGGAGACCGCCGAGCAGCTCGATGTGGTGCGCGAGGTCGGCGTGGACCTGGTCCAGGGCTGGCACCTCGGTCGCCCGGAGCCCGCACCTCGACCGTGATCCCACCGGCGAGGATCCGTCGAACCCGGTGCGACCCTCGCCGATGCCGGCGGTACGATTGGCGGGCATGACGGCTGGCCATCGCTCGGGCCCGCCCACGGCCGCCGACGCCGGGGACGGTTGGGAGGTCGTCGAGGAGGGACCCCTGGCCGACGAGCTGCGCGACGAGCTCTGGCGGGAGGCCGGCCCCACGCACCTGCTGCACCGCAGCCCGGCTCGGGCCATGGCCCGCTGCACGCAGTGCGGCATGGTGGCCTTCCATGTCGGCCAGGGCGCGTTCGTGCTCGTGGAGCTGACCTGGTCCGGCCACGAGGAGGAGCCGCCGCTCCCGGCGCTCACCCAGCTGCCGTCGTTCGACGCCCTGCGCGAGACCATGGCCCGCCACCGCCACTGGTGACCCGGGACGAAAGGCGGCCCGTCACCTCCTGACCGACGCCGCGCACGGCGTGCCGGCGGACCGGCCGACCGGCCGACCGGCCGATCGGCCCATGGGCCATCTGACGGACCGGCGGACCCGCCGACGGACTGCCCGACTGTCGGCGCGACCTGCTCGCCGACCAACGGGAACGGCTGACCGGCCGACCGATCGACCGACCAGCGGGAAGGGTCGACCGGCCACTCGCCGGCGAGGGATCAGCCGCGCAGGAGGGCGGCCAGTCCGGCCCGGGGGGCGTTGGGGCCGTGGGCGGGCACCAGGTGCACCTCGGCGCCGGTGCGCAACGCCGCCCAGATGGTGGCGTCGACCAGCGGGACCTCCACCGGGTGGAGTCCCAGCTCGGTGAGCGGGGCACCGTCCGGGGCCAGCTGGCCGGTGGCGAGGTCGACGCACGCGGTGCGATCGTCGGCGTCGTCGACCGCCACCAACAGCACCTCGACCCGACCCTGGCTGAGCATCTCCATGGTCTGCACCGGCCCGTCGGCGGCGGCGCCGGGGCCCCCGGCGTTGCGGGCCGCGCCGAAGCGGTCCAACAGCTCGACGGTGTCGGCCGCGGCCACGGTGGCGAGCAGCTTCTCGACGTCGTGGGCAACGGCCTCGAAGGGGTCGGCGTCGTTGCGGCCGGCCCCGTGGACCACCTCGAGCACGTCGGCCAGCTCCGCCGAGGCGTGCTCGGTGAGGAACTGCACCGCCCGCTCGTCGCCGACCACGACCACCAGCCGGGCGCCCACCTCGCTACGGAGGCGTTCGACGGTGTCGGCCACCTCGGCGGCGTTGTGCTCCCAGGTGTTCTCGGCGCGCTGCTGGAAGCGGCGCTGGGACCAGCCGCCGGGGGCGCTGCGGGCGATGTTGCCGGTGTCGCCGTCGACGCTCGCCTCGTCGGTGGCCCCGGTCGGGCCGACCACGAGGATGTCGGCGCCCACCCGGTCGGTGACCACCACCAGGTGGGGGACGGCCGCCTGGCGGGCCACGAGCAGCGGCGTCAGCCGCGGCAACGCGCCGACGTGGGCCCGGGCGCCATCGACCTCGTCGGCCATGGGCACCAGGGCCACATCGTCGCCCCTGCCGTAGAGCACCACGCTGTGCCCTTCGGCATGGAGAGCGGGGTCGGCGGTGGCGGCATCGAGGGCCGCCAACGTCTCGGCCGGCGCCGACTCGGCGACCTGGTCGCGGACGTTCTTCCATTCGAGCCGCAGTCGCTCGCGGGCCTCGTCGGTGGCGCTGGGTGTGGGCAGCCACACCGTCGTCACCGGTCCGGAGGGCTCGAGCCACGGCTCGAAGTCGAACGTGAGGGACTCGCTGGTGGGAAGGGGTGCCATGTCGGGTTCCTACCCCGCGGATCGGTCCTGTCAGACTCCGACCATGCCCCGTGACCGAAGCCTGATCGTCGCCCTCCTCGTCGTGGCCGCACTGGTGGTCGGAGCCGTCTGGCCGACCCCCGACGACGGCAGCCGATCCGGGGTCGGGTCGGACCGCCCCGAGTCGACCGAGATCGCCTGGGAGGCGTGCACCGTCACCGACGAGGACGACCCCGACATCCGGGCCTCGATGGAGGCGGTCTTCGCCGACTACCAGTGTGCCATCGTCGTCGTGCCGGTCGACTACGACGACCCCACACGCGGCACCCTCGAGCTGTTCGTGCAGATGCGCCCGGCTCCCGCGGCGGACCCCATCGGCCCGTTGTTCGTGAACCAGGGCGGGCCGGGCGCGTCGGCGGCCGCCTACACGGCCACCTTCGCCACCTACGCCGAGCTCGACCGCTTCGACATCGTGGGCATGGACCCCCGGGGCACCGGGCGCTCCACCCACCTGGACTGCGGGGACACCCCCCTGCCCAGCAGCGAGCCGCAACCCCCGGGCGACGACCCCGGCACCCTCACCGCCTTCGAGGAGGAGGTGGTGGCCTTCGCCGAGGCCTGCGCGTCGGACCCGAACCTCGACGCCTTCGGTTCCAACTCCGCCGCCCGCGACATGGATCGCCTGCGGGAGCTGATGGGGGCCGAGCAGATCACCTACCACGGCAAGTCCTACGGCTCGGACCTGGGCACCGCCTACGCCAGCTCGTTCCCGGAGCGGCTCCGGGCGGGCGTGTTCGACGGGGTCAGCGACCTGACCCTCGACCCGGTGGACTTCGTGGCCCAGCAGACCAACGCCGGGCAGGCGCTGGTCGACGGCTACCTGCAGCGCTGCGCCGAGGCGGCGGCCACCGCCGACCCGTGCGCGTGGACGCAGGGCCAGGAGCCCGATGCGGCCTGGGCGGCGCTGCTCGACCGCCTCGAGGACGAACCCGTCGTCGACGCCGACACCGGCGACGAGCTCACCGCCGGCGGCCTGCGCGAATGGGCCAACGACTTCGTCGGCGCCCCCGACGAGATGCGCACCGCCGCGCTCGATGCGCTGGTGCTCGACGGCGAGATCGAGGACCTGGTGGTCGAGGACCTGGCGGAGTCCGACCCGGACCTGGCCACGGCGTTCGTGGCCATCACCTGCCTCGACCTGCCCATCGACGACTACCGCGACGCGTTCGCCCGCCTCGACGCCCAGGTGGGTGACATCCCACCCGATCCGCTGTTCACCCTCGCCGCCTGCGCCCACTGGCCGGCGGCCGATCCCATCACCGTCACCGAGGCCGACGGGGCCGGCCCGATCCTGGTCGTCGGCACCACCGGCGACGTGCCCACCCCGTACGCGTCGGCGGAGAGCCTGGCCGACCACCTGGCCACCGCCACGCTGCTCACCTGGGAGGCGGAGTCGCACACCGCGTTCCTGGCGAGCGTCTGCGTGCTCGACGAGGTGCTCACCTTCCTGGTCGACCTCACCCTCCCGGCGGCGGGCACGGTGTGCCGCGACCCCAACCGGTTCCTCGACCCGGGCGCCGTCGAGGGCCTGGCCGCCGACGACCTCGACGCCGACAACCTCGACGAACTCGACCCCGGGGACCTCGGCTTCGAGGACCCCGACCTCGACCTCATCCCCTCGTAGCCCCTCCGACGCCCACCGGGGCTCAGCCGGCCGAGGAGCGCAGGACCTCGGCGAGGTGGAGGCGTTCGCCGGTGCGCACGATGGCCCGGCGGTAGACCACCGACGCGAAGCGGACGGCCACGGCCACCGTCGCCACGCCGAGCGCCAGCGAGAGCAGCACGCCGGCGAGCCCCACCTCGTCGAGCGCCACCCGGGCGGGCATGACCATGGCCGAGGTCAGCGGCAGGTACGACAGCACGATGCCGAGCGTGCTGCCCGAGGCGAACTGGCCGACGAGGTAGCCGCCGATGAGGACGACGGTGATGGGCCCCACCGTGCTGCCCACGTCCTCGGCCCGGGCCACCAGCGCCCCGAGGGCACCGGCCACGCTGAGGTACAGGGCGATGGAGACCAGAGCGAACGCCACGCTGACGACGAGGGTGGGGCCGGTGCCCGGCGGCACGCTGCCCCCGAGCACGAGGCGCGCCACCAGGGGCAGGGTGCCGACCACGATGGTGGCCAGCCCGATGAGGCCCACCCCCACGACCTTGCCGAACAGCAGCGCCCGGGGCGACACCACGGCGAGCAGGACCTCGCTCACCCGGTTGGACTTCTCCACGGCCACGCCGTTCGCGACCTGCATGGCCAGGAACATCAACAACAGGTAGACGGCGAGGCTGGAGGCCAGGGCCACCCCCTGGCGCCCCCCTTGCTCGGTGTCGAGGATCTCGACGCTGACGGGGGCCGCGCCGGTGACCTGGGCGATGTCGGCCTCGGGCACGCCGGCGTCGGTGAGGAGCTCCGTGGTGGTGACGACCTGGGCGCTCTGGCGCAGGGCGGCGAGGAGGCGCTGGTCGCTGTCGTCGTCGGTGAGGATGGTGATGCCTTCGGCGCCGAACACCACGGCGGCGTCGGCGTCGCCATCGCTCACCAGGGCCACCGCGGGGTCGGTGCTCTCGGGGTCGGTGGACGCGCCGGACGGGTCGGCGGTCGGGGGTTCTGCACCCGCTGGAGCGCTGGTCGGGGGTTCGCCGGCTGCGGGCGCACTCGTCGGGGGTTCTCCGCCCGCGGGTGCACCGGTCGGGGGGTTCCCGTCGGCGGCCGCCATCTCGGCGGCCGGGGTGACGGTGATGGTGAGATCGACGGCGGGACCCACCTCGGCCACGACCTCGTCGAACCCGGGCGGCACGTCCCCGGCGGTGACGACGGTGCGGTCGTCGTCGGGGTCGGTCGAGAGGATCTCGGGCAGCACCACCGCGGCCACCGAGGCGGCGAAGAGCACCGCCATGGTGATCCACACCGACTTGCGGCGGGCTGCTTCGCGCAGCTCGCGTCCGGCGACGAGCCAGAGCGCGGCGCCGTCGCCGATGCCGTCGTGACGCACCTCGGCACTCATGAGCCCTCCCCCTCGTCGCCGAGGCCTTCGCCGAGCCGCGGCGCCTGGCCGGACGGTGGGCGCCCCGCCCGCCCCGGACCGGGATGGGACCCGTCGCCCGGCCCGTCACCCGATTCTCCGATCGGCCCGACATCCGAGTCCCCGACCGGCTCCGCCCCCGGCCCGTCACCCGATTCTCCGACCAGCCCGTCACCCCGCTCGTCGACGGACCCGTCGGGCGCGACCTCGTCGGTCGCCGACGCGGGGCTGTCACCGTCCCGAGCGTCACCGTCCCGAGCGTCACCGTCCCGAGCGTCACCGTCCCGAGCGTCACCGTCCCGCGTGTCTCCGTCGCGGGTGCCGCCGCCGGTCGATCCGGTGGCGGGACGGTCCTCGTCGGAACCGTCGACCTCGACGCGGCGGCGACCGACGGCAGAGAGGAAGAGCTCGGACAGCGATGGCGCCTCCACCCCGAAGTCGGCGATGGGGCGGTGGCCGCGCACCACGTCGAGCACGGCGAGGGCGTCGGCCCCCGGCTCGAGGCGCAGGCGGGTGCCGGTGCCGTCGACCCGGCTCACCTCGGCGGGGACGCCGTCGAGCCAGCCGGAGTCGACCTCGCCGTCGAGGCGGAGGAAGCGATCGGGGCTGGCCGCCTTGAGCGCGGCGACGTCGCCCTCGAGCACGACCCGGCCCTGGTCGAGCATGGTGATGGTCTGGCAGAGGTCCTCCACCAGGTCGAGCTGGTGGCTGGAGAACAACAGGTGTCGACCGGCGGCGACGTGGTCGAGCACGACCTCGGAGAGGAACTCGACGGCTGTGGGATCGAGGCCGGCGAAGGGCTCGTCGAGCACCAACAGGTCGGGTTCGTGGACCATGGCGGCGGCCAGCTGCACTCGCTGGGCCATGCCGCCGGAGAGGTCGCCCACGTTGGCGTCGGCCCGGTCGTCGAGGCCGAGGCGGCCGAGCAGGTCCATGGCCCGGTCGGTGGCCTGGCGCCGGTCGACGCCGTGCAGCCGGGCGATCCACACCAGGTGGTCGAGCACCCGCATCTCCCGGTAGAGCCCCCGCTCCTGGGGCATGTAGCCCCAGCGGCTGCGGTCACCGGCGACGACCGGCCGTCCCAGCCAGCTCACCGTGCCGCCCTGGGGGGTCACCACCCCGAAGATCACCCGCATGAGCGTGGTCTTGCCGGCCCCGTTGGGTCCGAGCAGGCCGATGACCGCGCCGGGGGGCACCACCAGGTCGACGTCGTCGAGCACCACTCGGTCGCCGAAGCGGTGGCGTACGCCGCGCACGGCCAGCCCGGCATCGGGGTCGGCGTCGAAGGGGGCCGAGGATGGCGTCACTGCGCCGGAGGAACCGGGAGCGGGGGTGGCTGGGCTCGAGTCCGTGGGATCGGACCGTGGCGTAGGCGATGCGGTCGACATGGGCTCCTTCCGTCCGCCGGCGTCCAGATCGGCGGACGCCCCCATGGTGGCGCGGTGCCGTCGACCCCGCTCACCGGACCCACACCCACCCTCCGTCCCCCTGCCTCCCTTTGCCCCTCCCCCCTGACCAACTTCCCCTGGCCAACTCCCCTGGCCAACTCCCCTGGCCAACCTGTCAGGAAACGGCGTCACCCCCCGACGCCCTAACCCGACACCTACGCAACTGGGCTCGACCGGTTCGGTTCGTTCGACACGTCGGCACGGCGGCACGGCGGCACGGCGGCACGGCCGTCCTGATCGGCCCCGGCGGGCGGTGACGTGGCAATCCACCCAAAGATGGCAATGTCGACCGAGATTTCCGACAATGCGGGCTGACCTGGGGTAACGTCGCCCGCCGTGTCCGCTGACGCCGTCGCCACCCTCGTCGTGCTGGTGGTGATGTTCGCCCTGTTGGCCACCGACCGCTTCCCACCGTCGGGGGTCCTGCTCGGGGGTCTGGGCGTGCTGGTGCTCGGTGGCGTGGTCGACCCGGCGGAGGGCTTCTCCGGCTTCGCCAACCAGGCCCCGCTCACCGTGGCCGCCCTCTACGTGGTGGCGGCCGGCGCCCGCCGAACCGGCCTGCTGGCCGGGGTGACGGCCCGCCTCCTCGGCGGGTCGGGCGGCCGGGACTCACTGGTGCGCCTGTGCCTGCCCGCCTCGGGGCTGTCGGCGGTGTTCAACAACACGCCGCTGGTGGCCATGTTGTTGTCCGAGGTGGCCAGCTGGGCCCGCTCCAAGCGCCTCCCCGTCAGCCGGTTCCTCATGCCGCTGTCGTTCGCCGCCATCCTGGGCGGCACCGTCACCCTCATCGGCACGTCCACCAACCTGGTGGTCTCCGGTGTGCTGCAACAGCAGGGCCTCGAGCCGTTCGGCCTGTTCGAGCTCACCCCGGTGGGCCTGCCCGTCGCCGTGGTCGGCCTGGCCGTGCTCATCGTGGTGGCCGTGCGCTGGATCCCCGACCGCTCCGACCCCGCCCTCGAGGCCATGAGCGCCCTGCGTGAGTACGCCCTGCACCTGGTCATCGAGCCGGGCGGGCCGCTGGTGGGCACATCGGTGAGCGACGCCGGGCTGCGCAACCTCAAGGGCGTCTACCTGGCCGACATCGTGCGGGGCGAGCGCCACCTCGGGCCCGTCTCCCCCGACGAGGTGTTCGAGGGCGGCGACCTGTTGATCTTCGTGGGCGACGTCACCGACGTGCTCGACCTGCGGGCCCGTCCCGGGTTGGCCCCACCCGGCGAGCAGGCCGAGGTGCTGGCCCAGGCCCGCGAGCCGCAGTACTTCGAGGCGGTCGTGGGGCGCGAGTCGCCGCTGGTGGGTCGCACCCTCAAGGAGGTCGGCGGCCGCACCGGCTACCGGGCCGCGGCGGTGGCCATCCACCGGGCCGGCTCCACGGTCGAGGGCAAGCTCGGCGACGTCGACCTGCACGCCGGCGACACGCTGGTGCTGCTGGCCGGCAGCGACCTGCGCACGGCCCGCCGGGCGGTCGAGGACTTCCTGGTGATCTCGCCGCTCAGCCACACGGTGCCGGTGATCGGCAAGGGCGCCAAGTGGGTGGCGCTGTCGTTGCTGGCCTTCGTGGTGCTGGCCACCACCGAGGTCGTCAGCGTGTTCGAGGCCTCGTTGGTGGCCGCCGCCGTCGTGGTGGCCACCCAGGTGGTGAGCTTCGCCGAGGCCAAGCGCTCCATCGACCTCGACGTGGTGCTGATGATCGCCGCGTCGCTCGGCATCGGGGTGGCGGTGGAGACCTCGGGGCTGGCTCGCGACATCGCCGATCTGGCCACCGACAGCCTCGGTGGTCTCGGCACGCTGGGCATCGTGCTCGGCATCCTGCTCACCACCCAGGCCCTCACCGAGATCGTCACCAACAACGCAGCGGCGGCCGTCGTCGCCCCCATCGCCCTGCTCAGCGCCCAGTCGGTCGGCCTCGACCCCCGGGTGATGGCCGTCGGGGTGGCGGTGGTGGCGTCGTGCTCGTTCCTGACCCCCATCGGCTACCAGACCAACGCCATGGTCTACGGCCCCGGCGGGTACCGCTTCGCCGACTTCGTGCGGGTGGGTGGGGTGATCAGCGTGGTGGTGCTGGCCACCACCACGACCATGGTCATGCTCCTCGGCTGACGTCGCCGGGACGAGACCGCGGCCGGCCTCGACCCGACGAGCGGCGCCGGCCTCCGCGCCACCACCGCTCCTGATCCGCACCCGCTCGCCACCGAGGCGACCCGCTCTCGATGTGACGGATGACCGGACCCGACCGGGCCGCGGTCCTTGTCCGGTTCACCGCGCGAGGGACAGAATTCTGCCATGAGATTGCCAGCGCCCGGCGGGGGCGCTGCATGGTGGCCATGGCGGAGATCTCCAGCGGCCCGACGGCGGTATCCCCTGCCCGATCACGTCCGGGACCGATCAGCTCTGCGGCCACGCGGCCGCCGCACCGCCACGGGGGTGCTCGCCCTGCTCGCCGTGGGGGTGCTCGCAGCGTGCGAGCCCGAGCCCTACGTCGGTCACCCGACCGCCCCGAAGATGGCCGTGGTGGGCGACAGCCTCACCCTCGACATCGAGGACGCCGCCATCGACCGGTTCACCGACGACGGATGGGCCGTCTCGGTCACCGCCTTCGGCGGCTACACGTTGCGCGACCACCAAGACACCCTCCAGCGGGCGGTGGGCACCGGACCCGAGGTGCTGGTCGTGGCCCTGGGCAGCAACGACATCCGCGAGTTCGCCATCGGGCACCAGGACCTCGGGGGGTACCGCGATCTGGTGCGCGCCACGCTGGCGACGGCCCGCGACGTGCCCTGCGTGGTGTGGGTGGGGGTCAACACCACCAGCGGCTACTGGGGCCCCGGCGGTGACCACGTGGTCTACGGCCCGTGGGTCAACCTCATGACGTCGGTCGAGATCACGGCGTCGGGGCGGGCGCCCGGGCGCACGTTCCTCGCCGACTGGGCGAGCCGGTCGGCCGGTCGCCACGACTACTTCGTCGCCCCGGGCGACGTGCACCACACGTCGAGGGGTTCACGCGCCTTCTTGGACCTGATCGCCGACACCGTGGCCCAGTGCCCACCGCGCGCCACGCTGGCGAACCTCGACGCCGTGGTGGCCCGCGCCGACAGCGTCACCGTGGCCGGATGGGCCAAGGACCAGTCCGATCCCCATCGGCCGACGCAGGTGGAGATCGTCGTCGACGGACGACTGGTCGCCACCGTGCCCGCCGATGGCCGCCGATCGGACGTGGCGCGGGTGTTCCCCCATCTGGGCGCCCACACCGGCTTCTCGGCCACGGTGCCCGCCGAACCCGGGCTCCGACGGGTCTGCGCCCGGGCCGTCGACAGCACCGGGGCTCGCGCCCGGCCCTTGGGTTGTGCCACCGTCACCGTGCCCGAGCCACCGACCACGAGCAGCACCACCACGACCACGACCATCCCCGAGCCGTCGACGACCACGACCACGACCACGACCACGGTGGAGGCTCCCACGACCACGACCAGCACCAGCGTCCCCGAGCCGTCGACGACATCGACCACGGCGGAAGCCGGGTCGCCCGCGATCTCCGACGACGTCTCCGGGGAGCCCGGAACGCAGGCGCCCTAGCGGGTCAGGCCCCGGCCACGCGCCGGGTCCGGCGCCCGGGAACCCGAAACGCAGTGGCCCCGCCCGCCATGCCCCCAGCCACCCGCCGGGTCCGGCGCCCGGGAACCCGAAACGCAGTGGCCCCGCGCGTCAGGCCCCAGCCACCCGCCGGGTCCGGTGCCCGGGAACCCGAAACGCAGTGGCCCCGCGCGCCATGCCCCCAGCCACCCACCGGGTCCGGCGCCCGGGAACCCGAGACGCAGTGGCCCCGCGCGCCATGCCCCCAGCCACCCACCGGGTCCGGCGCCAGAGAGCCCGGGGCGCAGGTTCGCTGGGGGGTCAGGCGCCGGCCAGGCGCTGGGCCTCCACCTCGGAGCGGCGGAGACGACGGTCGCCGTCGCCGACCGGCGTGAGGAGGCCTTCGTTGATCATGACCGCCACCCGGCCGGGCTCGACCTCGAGGATCTCCACCGCCTCTTCGTCGGTGATGAGGTCGTCGTTGGTGGCATTGCCTTGGTCGCTCATGTCGTCTCCTGGGTCTCGTGGTTCCGACTGCTCCCTACCCCAGGGGCCGCCCGAGAAGGTTCGAGAGGCCCACCCCGCGGACGGGTGCCCGACGAGATCGAGATGCCTGACGAGGTCGAGGTGGCCGCCGAGGTCGGCGCGCCGAGCGGACCGGCAGTCAGCCGAGCGGGGCGATGGCCGCCGAGGTCGGCGCGCCGAGCGGACCGGCAGTCAGCCGAGCGGGGCGATGATGGGCTCGGGGCTGCCGGCGAAGGTGAGCCGCAAGCGCCCTCCGGCCGCCACCGGGGGCAGGAGCGCGGGACGGAAGCAGGCGACGTTGGTGCCGCCCGGGTGGCGCGTCGAGGGGTAGACGACCCCGGCGGCGTCGTCGACAGGCAGCGTGGCGGCCAGCGCCTGGGCAGCGACGTGGGAGGCGGGGTCGAGGCAGGCCCGGGCCCGGGGGTCGTCGGGGCACAGGTCGGCGAACCACGGCCCGCCGACGGTGCAGGTGTAGCCCTGGTAGTCGACGACGTCGTGCCACCAGTCGGTCTCTGGAGGCGGTCGGGGGGCGTCGTCGCGAGGGCCGACAGCAGGCCCGGGGAGCCGGGCCGGGCGCAAGCGTCCGGCCCGCCCTGGGTTCACGGCCAGCGGGCTCATGGGTCCGCCGCGGGCGGCGGGTGCATCGGGGCGAACAGCTCGAGGGTGCCGCGTGCGGGCTCGTCGTGGTCGACGGGTACGGCGACGGGGCCATCACCGACGCCACCCTGCGTCCGGGGAGGGGGCCCAGGGGCCGCGCTCCACGTCGGCCCGGATCGCGTTCACGATCGCTGGTTTCTCTAGTTTCTGCTAGATTTTCGATCGTCGGCCGAGCCCACGGCCGCACCGACCGACCCGCAGGGGAGGCAGAGGTGGACGTCACGATTCACATCGACCGCACCCAGTGCATCGGATCGGGCCAGTGCGTCTACGTGGCCCCCCGGGCCTTCGAGCAGGACGACGACGCCAAGGCGGTGGTGCACGACCAGCGCGGCGAGCCCGAGGACAAGGTCGTGCGGGCCGTCACGGCCTGTCCCGTTGGGGCCATCACCCTCCGCGTCGGCTCGTCCGAGATCGGCGCCCAGGACCTGCGGGACTGGGCCCACGCCGCCCACCTCGACGATCCCCTGGTGGAGCTCCTCGGCGAGCTCGGCGACGACCACCATCGGCTGCACACCGCCCTCGACCAGGGCTCGGGGCCCGGTGCCGGCCCGGGTGCCGGCCCAGGTGGCGGTCTGGGCACCGTCCCTGCGGCACTCGCCCACGACCCCGAACGCCTCGCCGACTTCGTGCGCCAGGCCCGCACCCACCTGCTCGCCGAGAAGGGGGCCTACGCGGCGATCGCCGAGCGGGTCGACCCTCGCCTGGCCGAGACCTTCGGCGCCGACCTCGACGCCATCGCCCGGGCCCTCGACGAGCTCGAGGCTGGCGGCACCGACACCGCTCGACGAGAACGGGCGCTCATCGAGGTCGGCCGGGCCCTGCGCGAGCACATCCGCCTCGAGGAGACGGTCCTGTTCCCCGTCGCCATGGCCGCCTCGGTGAACCAGCCCCAGTAGCGACCGACGCGCCCGACGACCATGCCGGTGCCGACGACCAGGTCGTCGCCGAGGGTCCGATGTCGCGCCGCGACCCCCACGACGGGCGACCCACGCCACGAGCCCAGGCACCCTCACCACACCGACCCACGACGGGGCGACGGGGCGACGGGGCGACGGGGCGACGGGGCGACGGGGCGACGGGGCGACGGGGCGACGGGGCGACGGGGCGACGGGGCGACGGGGCGATCGTGCACGACCCCGAGCACCAGCGCCGCCGCGACGAGAGCTTCGTGCTGGCCGAGCAGCTGCCGTCGGCCATCGCCGCCGGGCAGCTGCGCCTGGTGTGGCAGCCGATCGTGGCCGCCTGGCGGGGTCCGGTGTGGGCCGAGGCCCTGGTGCGACCGCCGCGGCGACGGAGCGACGAGGCGGCGAGCCGACGTGCTAGCGGCGGTGGAGGCGGCGCAGCCGGCGCTTGCCGGCCTTCTTGGCCCAGGACCGGGTGGGGCGCCAGCCGGTGGTGTGGGCCACGCCGGTGATCTCGTAGCCCCACCCGATGCGCCGGACGACGAGGTCGAGGTAGAGGGGTCCGCCGTTGTGCGTGGCCACGCCGCGCTCCTGTGCAGTGTGCGATCCGGATGCCGTCGACGACCCGAAACCGCTCCGCCGTCGCCGTGGCCCGCCGTCCAGGGGGCCACGGCCATCCTCTCCCCCACCCCTACCGTCGGCAAGCTCACGAGACGCGGTGGTCCACCACGCCCCGTGGTCACATGCTGGGGGTTCAGGACGACTGCTGGGTGAGGGCAGGACGGCTGCGACGCATCGCCCGGATGCCGGCGCGGCGGGCACCACCCCGCGTGGGCCGCCAGCCCGTCGCCCGATCGACGGGTGCTCCCCCGCCGAGCGCCCCGTCGTGGACCTCGTAGCGCCAGCCCAGGGCGGCGGTGCGGACCTCGAGGCGCAGCCGTGCTGCGGCCGACGCCCGACGGACTCGCGCTCCAGCCAGCACGGCCGCCACGTCGGCGGCGGCGGCGTTCGTCGTGCCCTCCCGTGGAGGAACGCCGATGGCCCGCGTCGCCCCGGGTCGAGCTGCGGTTCCATCCACCGACATCGTCGTGATCCTTCGTCAGGCAAGCGTTTGGTGAACGGTGGAGGTGTAGCACAGTTGGAAGGACCTTCCATACTCCGGGGGTGCCCTTGGCCGTCGGCGAGCCTCCACCCACCGCCGACCACCAGCGTGTTCACCGGGTCGATGTCGGGGACCACTCGCGAGCACCTTCGGGCCGGTGGCACCCCGCGGCGGGCCGTGCGGCCCTAGCGTTGGCGGTGGTCGGCGAGGATCCTGGTCTGCAGCACCTCGCCACCGGGAAGTTGGCCACATCGAGATGAGTGACACCGTCCTCCCCCGCCGTAACCTGCCCACGCCGCGCGCCGAGGGCATGGCCAACATGGTGCAGGCCACCGTCGGGCTGCTCCACGAGATGGGGCCGGACCAGATCACGGTGCGGGCCATCAGCGAGCGCGCCGGTCACCACCACCGCTTCGTGAGCGAGTGGTTCGGCGGCAAGGCGGGCCTGTACCGGGCCGCCCTCGAGTCGATGCTGGCCGACATGACCCGCGACCTGGCTCCCTTCGCGCCCGACGGGGCAGGCATCCCCGGCGACATCCGCATCGTGGTGCAGGTCATCAACTGGTTGACGATCATCGCCCCGGAGATGCTCGACGGGCCCGCCGATGGCTTCTTGCGCCAGCGGATCGTGACCCCCTTCGTCGAGGACTTGGGCCTCGATCCCGAGGTGGCCGACCTGCTGGCCCGGCGGGTGGTGGCCTGGGTCTTCGGGGTGGTGCTCTTCGGCGACATCATCGGCATCGACGACGAGGCCTTCGCCGAACTGCGCCGCCTCGAGGTGCGGATGGCCCTCCTGCTCGCCCAGGACCTCCGCGACGCCTGAGGCGGCTGGCGAGGGTCGGTCCGGAGGGGGTGGATCCGCGCCCGGAGCCGATCGGCGAGGAACGGGCCCATCTGCGACCACGGCCGGTCCGCAACGTGTGGATCCGCGCCCGGAGCCGTCCGCGAGCGCGAGACTCAGGCGCATTCGCTTGACCACATCCCGTGAGATGAGTCGTCAGTGACGACTCGCCCGCCTGAGCGGGCTGTCTCACGGTCCACCCGGCGGGAGCGTAGGACGTGTTGGGACTGACCATGACGAGCAGGGCGACTGCTCCGCTCGGCGCCGAGGCGACCTCCGGCGCCGGGCCGCTCCCCCATCGTGCGGTGTCCGAGCCTCGGGTGGCGGTGGTGGCCCTCGACGCCGAGGCCTGTGCCGTGCTCACCGACCTGCGCTGGGACGAGCCCGCCCTGCACCACCCCCGCCTGTTCGCCGGTCTCGCCCCGGGCGAGCAGGTCGGCCGGCGCTGGGACGACGCCGCCGCCGAGGGGGTGGCCCATGCCCGTGACCTGCGCGACTCGTTCGGCGTCGCCCTCGTCGACCCCGAGGCCCCGGGCGTCCGCTTCGCGCTGGGTACGCCCGATCACCCCTGCCCACTCGACGTCACGGTGCGGGCCCACCGTCCCGACCGCGACGGTGCGACACCGACCGTCGTGGTCACCGTGGCCGAAGCCCGCCCGGGACGAGCGGTCGAGGACCAGACCTTCGGGGCCGTGAGCGCCCTGTTGGGCGCCCACGACGACGGCGTGCGCCGGCGGGTCGTCTACTCCCGGGCCGGGTATGTGGTGGAGTGCAGCGAGGCGGTGTGGCGTCGGGCCCAGGTGGCGCCGGGCGATCACATCTCGCGGGCGCTGCACCCGTTGCACCCCGCCGATCGCCCGCTGTTCCTGGCAGACGTCACCGACGTGGCCGAGGGTCGGGTGGACTTCGCCGAACGGGTGGTGCGCTCGCGGCGCGGCGACGCCGGCTGGGGCCACTCGCTGCTGCAGGCGGCGCGCACCCGGCGGCCCCACCGCGACGTGATCGACGTGGCGGTGACCGCCGTCGACGTGACCGACGTGGTGCGCGGGCGGTATCGCGACCGCCTGGAGGGGGTGGCGGCGGAGCACCACCGGGCGGCGGTGGTGGTGCTCGACGACGACGGGGTGATCGACTACTGGAACCGGTGCGCCACCGCCCTGTTCGGTCTGGACGAGCGCCACGTCCTCGGCCACAGCATCGGCGAGACCGGCTTCCTCGCCGGCACCGACGCCGCCGCGCTGTTGGCCCAGGTGCTGCGCCATCCCGCCCGCACCCACCACGAGATCATCTCCCCGATGGACGCCGACCCGGGTGCAGGACCTGACGCAGGGCGCCACCTGCGGGTGGTGCTGGACCGCACCCTGTCGGCGCTGCTCGGGGCGGAGCGCACGGTGCTCAGCGCCACCGAGGTGGCGGCCCCGACGGCGACGTCCGGCTCGACGATGCGCACGGGCGACGACCGCGGACCATCGGCCCGACCGAACCGGACCGGCCCGGGCGGCACCGGCCACCCCTCGGCGCCGTCGCCGCGGGCCCGCGCCCCGCTGTCGCACGACGACCAGCGACGGGCGGCCGAGCTGGCCGAGGCCCTGGCCGACGGTCAGCTGAGGGTGTGGTGGCAGCCCCAGGTGGAGATCGACACCTCCCGGGTGGTGGGCGCCGAGGCCTTGTTGCGCTGGGAGCGCCCGGGCGCGGCGCCGGTGTCGCCCAACCAGTTCATCCCGCTGGCCGAACGCAGCGGGCTGATCCACGACCTGGGGGCCCACGCCCTGGTGGAGGCCTGCCGCCAGGGGGCCCGGTGGCCGGTGCTGACCACGGGGACGCGGCGCACGGTGAGCGTGAACGTGTCGGTCCACCAGTTGGCCGACCCCGGGCTGCCCCAGCTGGTGAGCGACGCGCTGCAGGCGTCGGGGCTGCACCCGCGTGCGTTGTGCCTGGAGATCACCGAGTCGACGCTCATGGAGGACGCGCGCCGTTCGTTGACCTCGCTCGAACGCCTCAAGGCCCTGGGGGTGCTGATCGCCGTCGACGACTTCGGCACCGGGTACTCGAGCCTCAGCTACCTGGCCCGCTTCCCGATCGACGTGGTGAAGATCGACCGCAGCTTCGTGGCTGGCCTGGCCACCAGCCGCCGTGACGCGGCGGTGGTCGACGCGGTGATGGGCCTGGCCGCGTCGTTGGAGCTGCACACCCTCGCCGAGGGCGTGGAGACCGAGGCCCAGCGTCGGGCCCTGCTGGAGCTGGGCTGTCGCCACGCCCAGGGCTTCTTGTGGTCGCGTCCCATCCCCGCCACCGAGCTGAGCGTCCTGCTCTCCCAGGACGCCCTCTGAGGCTCACCCGCCCCGGCGCCCATCCGGTCGGACCGAGCCGGGGTGGCCACGCACCCCGTCGTGGTCGACCGCGGCGCGTCGGATCCGACCCTCCAGCCGGTCGCTGTGGTCGAGCGATGCGGGGCACCCCAGCGCTCATCGTCGGTGCACCCGGCGATGTCGGACACCGACCCGGTGCTCCGCCGACCGGAGGCGCTCTCCGGCCGTCGCCCGGATCGTGGTCCCCGCTCCATGGCGGCCACTCGGGTCCGGAGAAGCGACTGGGAGCGCCCTACCGGAGCGGTGGCTACCCGGTGAAGCGGGGGGTCACCACCGCCGGCTGGGCGCCGGTGCTGGTGGTGGGGGTGGCGGTCGTGCTCGGGGACGTCGTCGTGGTCGGGGTGGAAGTGGAGGTGGAGGTGGTCGGGTCGACGCAATCGGCGGCCGGGGTGATCAGGGCCTGGCCGTTGCCGTCGCCGTCCTGGCCGAGCGAGCCGGCCGCCACATCGACCCCGGAAGCGTCCACCGAGGAGCTCCCGCCGCCACCGCCACCACCGCTGCTGCTGACGGTGGCGCCGCCGCCACCGCCGGCACCGAACCAACCGCCGCCGCCGCCACCACCGGGACCGGCGGTCGGCGCGGTGACATCGCCGCCGTTGCCGCCGACCATCGCGGAGCCGTCCTGACCGGGGTCGGCGCCGACCCCGTCGCCGGGCTCGCCGCCGAGACCGACGCCGGATTGCGTGGCGCCCGTGCCGGCCCCGCCGGCGAACGTGTTCCCGGGGGTGCCGCCGTCATCACCGGCGGCGGCGCCGATGGCCCCGTCGCCGCCGTCACCGACGTTGGCGCCGGCGCCACCACCACCGCCGGCGGCGATCCGCACCGTCGAACCGAACGCGAGGTAGCTGCCGCCGCCCCCACCCGTGCCGAACGAGCTGATACCGGTCTCGCGAAGACCTCCGTCGCCACCCGGGGCCATGCCGCCCCAACCACCGTCGGCGCCCTGTCCGGCGCCGCCGACGACCACGGTGTACACGTCGCCGGGGTTGACCTCGAGCGTCGCCGCGATCGCCCCGCCCACGCCGGGCGAGGCGGGCGCCGTGCCGGCGAGGTCGTCGCCGTTGCCGCCGGAGAGCTCGACGCGGATGGCGCACACCCCGTCGGGGATGGTGTAGCTCTGCGTCTCGCCGGTGAAGGCGTAGGCGGTGCCGCCCTCCTGACCACCGGCTGGTCCGGCGAAGCCGAACAGCCCGAGAGCGGTCACGGAGACGCCCGTGACGGCGAGCTTGGACACGGTTCCAGATCGCATCGAGATCCCTTCGTCCGCGGCGAGACGCGCCCTCGCCGGGTCCGGCCACCGTAGCAACCGACCGGCCGCCGAGATGGGAAGCATCGTCCGTCTCCGGTCCTCCGCCGGAGCACGCGTGTGGACCGCAGGCCGCCCGTCTCGCGGTGGGGCCGCTGGCGTCCACCGACCGATGTCAGGTGAGGGGGATCCAGAAGACCTGTTCGGGGATCCTGGATGCCTGCACGGCCAACCAGATGTCGACCCCCAGCGCGAAGCCGAGGGTGCCCACGGCCACGATCCGGGACAGCGGGTTCGGCAGCAGTCGGTCCACGAGGGCGGCCACGCCGATCACGATCGGGGCTGCAGCCACGTACACGGCGCGGGGGCCCAGCGACGACATGCCGAAGGCGATCACCACGTAGGCGACGAACGTGATCGTGGCCCACGCCCAGGCGAACGCCACCTCCGGCCGCACCCGCGGCCGGGATCGCGCCCACCCTGGATCCGGTGACCGTCGTCGTCCTGTGTCCGGTTCCGGCGGCTCCGCCGACGACGCCAGGGGTGCCTCCCTCGACGCCACGTCCGGCGGGAGGGACGAGTGCGCCGGCGTCGACGACGACGGGAAGGTGGAGGTGGAGGTGGAGGTGGCCGGGTGGGATCCTCGCCCCCTCCACCGGGTCGCCAGCCACCACACCACCAGGGCCACGACCGCCACGGTGGCGGCCACGGCCGCGCCGCGCAGCACGAGCGGCGCCTCGTAGGCGTTGCGGTGGTACTCGGTGGGCACCCACACCGCGCTGATGAGCGACCGCACCCACGAAGCCACGTCGCCCAGGCCGGCGAGCGGCAGCGGGTCGAACGTCTCGCCGGAGCGTTCGATGGCGCTGCGCCCGGTCGGGTCGCCGTAGACGGCCAGGTTGCGCAGGAACCACCATCCGCTCACGACCGCGGCGGCCAGCAGCGCCACGCCCGCCCCGACCAGGGCCCGACGCCGGTTGGCCGCGGGCACCATCAGAGCGCCGACGACCACGGCCGGCACCAGCGCGAGGGTCTGCACCTTGGTGAGCACGGCCACCCCGATGACCGCCCCGAGGGCGATCCAGCGCCACCAGTCCTCGGTCGCTCCGGTCCTCCCCGTCCCACCCTCGTCAACCGACCCACCCTCGCCAGCCGATCCAGCCGACGCCGGCCCCTCCCCCGATCCACCCTCGTCAGCCGACGCGCCACCCGCGGCCCCGGCCGCCCCGAACCCCCGACCGACCCCGGACGCAGCAACCGACCCACCCTCGTCAGCCGACGCGGCCGACGCCCGTCCCTGTCCCGACACGACCGCCGGTGCCGGCTCGCCCCGCCCCGTCGGCGACCCATCCCCCACCGCCGAGGCCGGCCCCCCAGCCGGCACGTACGGCCTGACCGACGCGTCGCCCAGGCGGGCGAGCAACCCGGAGGCCAGCACGGCCGCGGCCAGGGCCGCCACCAGCGCGGCGGTGTCGTTCTGCACCGATCCCGAGAACAGCGTGACGGTCGGGGTGAGGCCCATGAACGCGGCGGACGCCAGCGCCACCCCTTCACGTCCCGGCACCAGGCGGCGGGCGAGGCGGTGGGTGAGCACCACCACGGCCGCCACGAGGGCGACGCTGAGGAGGCGCACCGCGGAGAAGCCACGCTCATTGGTGACGTCGGCGCCCATCGCCCACAGCACCGCGCCGCCGACGCCGTAGAACACCGGTCCCATCTGGGCCTGGTAGGTGACGCCGGGGCGCCCGAGCTCGGGCAGCCGGTGCTCCGCCCCGTAGAAGGCCACGGTGTCCCAGTGCGAGGGCTCGTCGTAGGGCTGGCCGGCCGGCGTCGCGAAGGCCACGACCGCGGCCATCCCCACCGCCACCACGACGACGGCAGCCAACCAGACCGGCGATGACCACCGGGCCTTCTCGTCCACGCCCTTCGCCGCCACCCCGCTCTCCTATCACGGCCAGCACCCCTCCGAGTCACCGTCGGGCGGCCACGCGAGACGGCTGCCACTCCGGCCCCCGCCGCGCCCCGGCCACGGGACCTCGAGTTCACCCGGAGCGTGCGGGCCGGTCACCGGCTTCAGCCGTGGCGCAACCCCCTCGCCACCAGCCGCCGCCCCACCAGAGACACGAACCGAGCACCCACCTCAACCACGACACCACCCGCCCGCCACCCCCGCCGCCCCACCAGAACCACGAACCGAAGACCCACCTCAGCCGTGGCGCAACACCCCGCCGTTCACCGCCGCCAGCAAGAGACACGAACCGAGGACCCACCTCAGCCGTGGCGCAGGACGCCGGCGGCGCGGCGGAAGCGGCCGGGGGGACGCCGCCGGGGCGGGGGCGGAGGGGCCCACTCGGTCAGCCCGGACGAGGCCAGCACGTCGAGCCACTCCGCGACGTAGGGGTGGGTGCTGATCGCGGCCCACGGACGGCCGAAGTGGGACTCGTTGAAGTGCACCAGGGCGGGGTCGGTGCGGGCGGCCTCGAGCTCGTCGGCGGGCTCGGCCACCCAGCCCAGCGTGTCGCGCCGGCCGAGGTGCCCGGCCTGCACGTTCCAGCACGGGGGCAGCGGCGTCCACGCCCCGTCGAGGGTGAGGTTCAGCCCGCACTGGTCGCCGTAGGAGAGCCGGTGGCGGCGCACCAGGTCGAGGGCTCGCTCCCCCACGTGGTCGGTGCGCCAGCGGTCGAGGTCGATGACGAGCACGCCGGAGTTGAAGTAGGGGGTGGCGGGATCGAGACCGAGCTCGTCCCAGGCGATGGCGCCGGGCGCCCCGAACCAGGGCAGGACCGGGTCACGCACCGCCGCCAGGGTGGTGCCGCCGAGATCGACATCGGCCAGATCCGAGAGGGAGCGGCGCACCATGGTGTCGGCGTCGAGGTAGATCACCCGGCCCACCTCAGGTGGCAGCAGCGAGCCCATGAGCAGCCGCCAGGCCGACGGCCGACCGAGGTACCTGGGGAGGTGCACGCCGTCGACAGCCGCGTCCGGCACCGGCAGCGGCCGCACCTCGAGGCGCGGCGCCGACCGAGGCGCGAGCAGCGCCTGCGGCTCGACGGGGTCCACCTCGGAGGTGAGCACGGTCACCTCCACGCCCTGGTCGTCGGCGGTGTCGGCCAGGCTCTGCAGCAGCACGGCGAGCGGCGCCACGAAGGCCTCGTCGGCCGCCGTCACCACGTGGATGCCCTGCCCGCCGCCGTTCGCCATCTCACCAGTACAGCAGCCACCCGACCGGCGAAGAGACGTGGAGGCCCGGCCCTCGTCGAGGCCCTGCCCGCCGCCGTTCGCCATCTCACCAGCAGCGAGCCACCCGACCGGCGGGAGGGGAGGCGGAGGCCCGGCTGTCGTGGGGCGACACCGTCGCGCCGTGCTCCCAGGACCCGGACACCCCGACCGGGTGAGGGCCCCTTCGGCCCCGCGCGGGGCGGCGTCGTCGACGCCGAGACCGGGTGTCAGATGTCGCGGGCCTCGTCGACGTGAGGATGGCCGTAGGCCGGGGGTCGCAGCCTGATCCCCGGGCGGGTCAGCACCGCCAGGGCGGCGTCCACGACCTCGGGGTCGTAGCGGGTGTCGGCGCCCTGCTCGAGCTCGTGCAGGGCGACGGCCAGAGGGTGCGCGGGCCGGTAGGGACGGTGTGAGGCCATCGCCTCGGCCACGTCGGCGACGGCGATGATCCGCGCTTCGGGCAGCATGGCGTCGCCCTTCAGCTGGTTCGGGTAGCCCGATCCGTCGATGCGTTCGTGGTGCTGCAGGATCATCTCGTCGACCGGCCAGGGGAACTCCGTACCGGTGATCAGGTCGTGGCCGACCTGGGGGTGGGTGCGCACCAGCGCCATCTCGGTGCTGCCGAGGATGCCGGGATAGGTGAGGATCTCGCTGGGCACGCCGATCTTGCCGATGTCGTGGATCATCGCCCCGGTGACCACGCCTGCCTCTTCGTCGGTGGAGAGCCCGAGCTCCCGTGCGATCAGGCCGGCGAGGTCGGCGACGCGCATCTGGTGGCGGTCGGTGTAGGGGTCGCGTCGACGCACCACCGAGCCGACGGTCTGCACGATGGTTCGCAGCTGCTGTTCGGCGTACACCCGGGCGCTCATCAACTTGGTGAGGTCCTCGACGTGGATGCAGCGCAACACCCGGCCGTCGACGGTCACGTTGAAGGCGTGCACCCACACCGGGATGGGGCTCCCGTCGGCGTGGACGTGGAGGTTGTCGCGGTCGGGGTCGTCGACCGCCTCGATGGCCCGGTGGGCGACGTCCCACGCCGAGGTGGCCACGAGCTGGTCGACGCTCAGCGTGAGGAGCTGCTCGAGCGGGTAGCCGTAGAACGCCGCCGCCGCCGGGTTCGCCTCGACGATCGCCAGAGACTCCGGGTCGAAGACGTAGGCAGCGAACGACTCGGCATTCGCGAACGCCCCCAGCAACGACCCCTCGAACGTGCTCAAGCCCAAATCGTCGCACCAATGCGCCCCTACGGGCAACGACGTCCAGGCGCCACCTCGGCGACCGTCAGCACGGGGCCTCGTAGACCTCCTTGAGGGCCGCCGGTCGGCCATCGACGCCGTCGCGCCGCCACACCACTGGCGCAGCCGTCCGATGCCGCGCGTGAAGCTGGGCCAGAACCTCGAGCCCGGCGAGGTCACGGGGGGAGGAGCGGGCGCTTGCCCCGGCCGGGGGCGAGGCGGTAGCCGTCGTGGGTCTTGAGGCGGTGATGGAGCGTGCAGAGGTGCTCGAGCTCGTCGAGGACGGTGTGGCGGGTGAGCCGCCACTCCCGGATGTGGTCGGCCTCCAATCTCGCCTGGTTGGGGCAGCCCAGGACACAGCACTCCGGGGCCATCCAGGCCAGGGCGGTCTGCTGCACGGCGTTGGGACGACGCCCGCGATGGACCAGCTCACGCAGGTCGACCCCCTTGGCCGCGACGGCGGCTCTCAGCTCCGGCGGGCCCGCTCGTCGGAGCCAGCGCTCGGTGGCGTGCACGACCACGGTGACGTGAGCGTGGGGACCGGATGCCCCCGGCTGCCGAGACCGATCGCCCTGACCGCGAGGCCCGCCACCCTCCGGGCGGCCACCTCCGTCGCGCCCATCGGGGAAGCAGCGAGGGTGCCGACCCAGCCGAGCGGCCAGGTGGACATCGAGGGGATCGTCGCCGCTGACGACCACTGCCACGAACGCCCCACCATCCATCCAGCGCCGCACCTCGCCGATCGGCACCGGCCCGACGCCGACGACCTCGCAGACCTCTGCGTCGAGCGTGCGACCCCGCAGAAGAGCGGTCGCGCTGACCCGCACCGTCGACTCCCCCACCTTCGCCCGCACCGCGCGTGCCTGGGGAGGATCGCCGTCATCGGAGGGCCCGCCGGCCTGGGAAGGACCACCAGCACCAGACGGGACGGTGCCACGCTCACGGGAGCCATCGTCGACGTCCCCCTCCGCGCCCGTCGGGAAACCTCCGCGTCGAGCAACCCCCGGTCCACCGCGGCCACCGGCGAAGTCGCCGCCACCAAACGAACCAACAGGTCCACCGGCGCCGCCACCTCCGCCACCATCGCAAGACCGGACCGATCCAGGGGACGTACCGCCATCATCGGAGGAACGATCGGAGCCACCCGCGCGGCCGGAACCACCAGCACCACCACCCGGAGAACGGCCGGAACCACCCGCCCCGGCGGCGCCACCACCGGAAGGACCACCAGGTCCACCGGTACCACCACCGTCGGTTCCCTCGCCGTCGTCGTCGGCACCGTGGTGTCCCTCGTCGTCGTCGTCGCTCGAGTGGAGCCCGGGGTCCGAGCCGAACCCCGGAAGGGCGACGTCGGTGGGCTCCGACGCCACGCCGGTGGGTGGGCCGACCGGGCCCGCTGACCCACCCACGGTGGGTCGAGGGGACAGCGGCGACGACGAGCCCGACGCCAGCGGCGGTCCCGCCGACGACGAGCCCGACGCCAGCGGGGACTCCAGCCGACCCTCGTCGGACGGCGCGTCATCGGTCGGACCGGCCCCACCGCCGAGGCCAGCCCGTCGGGCGGCCGCGGCATCGTTGGCGAGCAGCACGAGCGCGTCGGCCCCATAGGCCTCGGGCTTCTCACGCCGACCCTGGCGGCGGGCGTTTCGGAAGATGGCGTCCTTGCCGCTCTCGATCTGGGCCACGAACTCAGAGTGCGGCGCCAACGGCATCCGCCACTGCCCCCACCCCTCCTCGCCGTCGACGCCGTGACGGAAGTACCGGTTGCGCTGGGCGCGAGCCACCCGGTCCTCGGCCCCCGGGGCGGCGGCGCGGATGCGGTTGCCCCGCCGGCGCAGCTCCCCCACCGACTCCGCGCCGGCCATGGTGAGCATGTCTTGTTCGGCCTCGGGAGCCACCTGCGTGGTGCGCACGATCTCGACCGCTTGGTCGGTGGAGATCTGCCCCGCGCCCAGCTTCTCCCTGGTGGCCGGCGCCTGCTCCAACCCGTCGACCAGCGTCAGCAGCTCCGCGGCGCGAGCCCGCGTGGTGCCCATCTGGCGCGCCACCCACTTGGAACCGTCCTCGTCGCCTCGACGCGGCCTCGCCGACACCGCCGCCGCCCGCCGGAAGCACACCGCTTGACCGAGCTCGGCCATCGTCTTGATGCGCCCCAGGCGCTTGCCCAACACGGTGGCGTCACCCGCCGACAACGTGCCGGCTTCGAGCCGATCGAGGAACTGACCCAAGGCGCGCTCGAGGTCGACCGACGACAGCACCGGTTCGTCCGCCATCGTCATCGGGCCCGCACCCCCGATCGCCCACCACGACCACCAGGACCACCAGGACCACCACGACGGCCCGAGTGGCCACCCGCTACGGCTGCGTGGAGCGGCGCGGCCAGGAAGCCGACGATGCCGGGCACGACCCCTCCGGACATGAGCCTCACCTACCGGTGATCGACGGAACAGGAGGACACCGAGGTGTCGAAGGGGAAGAATCCCCATAGTACCGGACCGAACAGGAGTACGCAACCCGACAGTCCCAGAACCCGATAGTCCAAGAACTGTGGGACGCCGACGTGGCGACGACACCCCCACCGAGGGGACACTGCGAGCGCCACCCCAAGGAGGCCGAGCCCCGTGGGATGGGGCAGCGTCATGCTCCCAGGCGGGTGGGACATCGTGGCCCCGTTCTGGTCGAGCGCGAAGAGGTTCTGGGTGCCGTCGGGGGCCTGCACCAGCCCGGCGACCGGCTGGTCGGCGATGGGGGCAGCCCGGTGCTCGGGGTCGAGCCCACCCAGGTGCCGGACTCGCCTGGACCTCCCCAGTGGCCTCGGTGTCGTGGTGGGTGAGCCCGGGAGACCCGTCGACGACGAGCTTCGGCAGCATCTCGATGTGCTGGTCGCGCCGGTCGAGGCCGCGCAACCATCACAGGCACCGCAGCCGCCGCAACCACCGTCCGGACGTGGTTGCTGAGCACGGCACGCCGTCCCGTGTCAGGGGACCGGTCCGCCGCTTCGGCACCGGTGCCCGTCTCCTGGTGCCAGCCGTGGCTCAGGTGAGGCGGCCGAGGGTGGCGGCCAACCCCTCGGTGTGGGGCGGGTTCAGCATCGAGTTGTGCGTGCCGTCGGCCGCCACCACCGCCACCTCGTCGGCGTAGGGCGCCCAGCTGGCGCCGGCACCACTGCCGGCGACCTCGACGACGGTGACCGCCACGGTGGAGCGAGGAGGGCGGTAGCGCCGGCCGGTCTCGATGCCGTGGTGGAACGCGGCCATGTAGCGCTCCACCACCGCCCGCCCGTCGGCGTCGCCGTCACCGGGAGCCGCCTGCGTCGCGACAGACCCGGCCCCGGTACCGGCCCCGGCCCCCGCACCAGACCCGGACCCGGCCCCGGCCCCGGTACCGGACCCCGCGCCAGAGGCACCAGGCCCCGCTCCAGACCAGGCATCGGATCCGGCCCGGCGTTCCCGGAGGCGGTCGAGGCGCCAGCGCACGGAGGCCACCACCCGACGTGGATCTCGGACCATGGCGGCAAGGGCGCGGCGACGCTGCTCGGCTCGGGTGCCGGCCCACAGCACGGCGGTGTCGAGCAGCACGAGGCGGACGCCGACGCTCTGGCCCTCCAGGCGCTGGGCCATCTCGTAGGCCACCAGCCCGCCCCACGAGTGCCCCATCACCATGAGGACCGGAGGCCCATCGCCGTCGGGCTCGGATCCCCCGACCCCGTCCGACAGCGAGGCGCCATCGGCACGGCGGCCGGCGTCGCCACCGGGAAGACCAGCCGCACCGCGAGCGACCCCACCGCCCGGAAGACCAGCCGCACCTCCAGCGACCCCATCGCCGGGGAGGCGGCCGGCGCCATCCGCACGGCCCGAGCGCTCGCCCCGCGCCGCCAGCACCGTTCGCAGGTCGTCCAGCAGCACGGCGGCGGCCGCCTCCACCGAGGGCGGAACCGCCCGACCGTCGTGCAGGCCGGGGTTCTCGAGCACGACCAAGGGCTGGTCGGGGCCCAGACGGCGGGCGAGGTCGCGATACGCCAAGGCGGTGCCGCCGGCGCCGGCAACCGCGAACCAAGGGGCGCGGGTGCCGTCGACGTTGTAGGTGACCGGCTCCCCGCCGCTGCGCCCCGCGCCCACGTGGGCACGGGGCCGAGCGCACCGCTCGGCCAGGAGACGGGGGGTGGGGCACTCGAGCAGGTCGGCGGGGGTGAGGGGCCCGAGGCCGGCGTCGTCGAGGGCGGCGATGAGCTCGGTGGCGCCGAGGGAGTCGAGGCCGAGGGTGAACAGGTCGTCGTCGCGTCCGAGCAGCGTCTCGTCGGTGTAGCCGAGGATCTCGAGGGCGTGGCCGACCACCACCCATTCGAGCTCGGGCACCGGCGCCACGTAGGTCCCTGTCCGCCACGGCACCACCGGCGCGGCCCGCAGGCCGGCCCGGTCGGCCTTGCCGCGAGCGTTGATGGGCAGGCGGTCGTGGCGCACGAGCACCGACGGCACCAGCGCGGCGGGCAGCACCTCCGCCATGGCGGCGCGCAGCTCGTCGGGACCGACGGCGTCGCGCCCGTCGAGCCGGGCCGGCTCGACGTGGCCGACGAGTCGGACCCCGTGGCCCACCCGTTGGCCCAGCACCACGGCCTGCACCACGCCGTCGAGGCCGGCGAGGACCCGTTCGGCCTCGGCCGGTTCCACGAGTCGGCCGCCGATCTTCACCAGCTCGTCGACCCGTCCGCGGTGCACGATGGCCCCGTCGACCCACTCCCCCAGGTCGCCGGAGCGCCAGAAGCGCTCGCCGTCGGCGCCCACGCCGAAGCGGGCGGCGTCGAGCTCGGGGTCGTCCCAGTAGCCGGGTGAGATGTTGCCGTACACGACGATCTCGCGGGGAGAGCCGGGATCGGTGGGGTCGAGCGCTTCGAGCGTGACCCGCCGATCGGGTTGGGGCACCCCGAGGGGCATGGGGCCGTCGCCGAGATCGTCGCCGGGGGCGATGGAGAGGTTGCACACCCCACCGGAGGCCTCCGACGCGCCGTAGCTGACCGCGATGCGGGCCCCCGGTGCCAGCCGGCGCAGGGCGGGGACGTCGGACCAGCGCAGGGCCTCGCCGTAGGTGGCGAGCCGCACCACGTGCTCGAGGCAGCGGCCCTCGGGCCAGTGCTCGAGAGCGCTGCGGGCGAACGAGGGCACGACCGAGACCTGGGTGAAACGTTGCTCGTCGAACCACTCGAGCAGGGCGATCGGGTCCCACTCCGCCGGGGTGACGAGGTGGACGCGGTTGCCGGTGGCGATGTGGCCCAGGGTGGTGAGCCCGGCGAGGAAGCTGAACGGGGCCATCGCCGGTGAGGGGCCCGGGCCCTCGTCGGCGCGGACCTGGCTGCGGGCCTGCATCGACGTGAAGTTGGAGTGGTCGAGGCGCACGCCCTTGGGCCGCCCGGTGGAACCGGAGGTGAAGACCACCGCCGCCAGGTCGTCGTCGTGGACCTCGGGGGTGAGGTCGAGGTGCTCGGCGGGTGGGCAGTCCTCCACGGCGAGCGAGGCCAGGCCGGCGCCCAGCAGGTGGAGGTCGTCGGCGCGGGCCATGCCGATGTCGGCGCCGACCCGTTCGATCACCTCGGCGATGCGTCCGGGCGGGTCGGTGCGTTCGATGGCCACGAACGAGCGCCCGGCGAGCAGCACCCCGAAGAGGGCGAACACGGTGCCCACGTCGCGCCCCACCACCACCGGCACGGGCACCGGGTTCGGCACCGAGGGCCCGACGCTGGTGGCGAGCAGCCGGTGGGCGACCCCGGTGGCGGCGTGGGCCAGCTCGGCGTAGGTGACCTGCAGGTGGCGGTCGGCCACTGCCACCTCGTGGGGCTGTGCCTCGACGGCCGCCAGCAGGTCGGCGATCACCGGGGGGACGTAGGGATCGGACACCGGCGGCCACGCTACCTCCCACCCCCTCGCCGACCCACCGGCGACCAGGCGCACCGATGACGGCGACCGGCGCCGGTGCCCTACGGTCGACAGCGCCTGCGACACCACCCCCGCCCCCGACCCGAGGGATCGCCTCGATGAGCGCCCCCGACCACCACGTCCCCCCGACGACGCCGCCCCCGAGCCCGGGGTCGGACGATGCCCCCGAGCCCACCCGGACCTGGGCGCCCAGCCCAACCGAACCCCCGTCCATACCTCCGGGGGTGGAGCCGACCCATGCCCCGGCCGTCGACCCGGCCACGCCCCCGACCGAACCCCCGGTCGGCGACCCAACCGACGCCCCGACCACGCCCCCGGCCCCTGCCCCTGCCCCTGCCCCGACAACCCCGGCGCCTGCCCCCGACCCGTCCGGCGGCCACGCACCGGCGCAGCTGCGGCCCCCGCAGCACCCGGTGGAGCGTCGCACGGTGTGGTGGTGGACGTTGCAGGCCGTGCTGTTGTGGGTGCCGATCCTCGTGGCCGGCGCGGTGGCGTTCGTGCTGTGGTCGGCGGCACGACCGTGGCTGGCCGGGCTCTTGGTGGTGGCCGCGGTGATGGCGGTGGTCGCCACGGTGGTGGAGCCGTGGTGGCGGCTGCGGGTGCACCGCTGGGAGGTCACCGAGGAGGCGGTCTACGCCCTCACCGGTTGGTGGGTGCTGGAGTGGCGGGTGGCGCCCATCTCGCGCATCCAGACCGTCGACACCATCCGGGGTCCGCTCGAGCAGGTCTTCGGGCTGGCCACGCTGCGGGTCACCACGGCGTCGTCGGCGGGGGCGATCGACGTGGTGGGCCTCGACGACGAGGTCGCCGCCCGGGTGGCCGAGCGGTTGACGGCCATCACCCAGCGCACCCCGGACGACGCCACGTGAGCGTCCCCACCGGCGACAGCGTCCCTCCACCGCCGGGCGACCCCGGCGCCGATCCCGGCGGCCCGCCGGCGCCGCCCGGCTCGTTCCCGGACACGCGACCACCAGCACCCCCCGGGCCACCCCCGGAACCACCCCACCCCGACGCGGCCCTCCCCGGGCCACCCCCGACTCCCCCGGCGCCGCACCACCCAAACGCGCCCCTCCCTGGACCGACCCCCGGCGGAGCCACCCCGGATGGAACGACGCAACCGGACGACGCTCCGTGGCTGCGCCTGGATCGGCGCATGATCGTGGTCGACGCGGTGGTGGTGCTGGCCTCCACCGCCGCATTGTTCGTGCTCAACTCGCTGACTGGCGCCGACCAGGGCCCGCCGACCCTGGTGGTGGTCGTCGTCGTCGGCGCGGTGATCGGCGCGCTCTTCGACGCCTACCGCTGGGTGGTGACCCGCTACCGGGTGACCGACGAGGTGGTGGAGCGCCGTTCGGGGGTGGTGCAGCGCAGCCATCGTTCGGTGCGCAGGGATCGGATCCGCACCGTCGACGTGCACGCCAAGGTCCGCCACCGTCTGGCCGGGCTGCGGGTGGTGTCGATCGGCGCCGGGCAGCAGAGCAGCGCCGGGGAGGCCGCCTTCGATCTCGATGCGGTGTCGGTGGCCGACGCCCAGGCCCTGCGCACCCTGCTGTTGCACCGCACCACCCCGGAGGCCAACCCCGCCGCTCCCCCGGCTCCGTCCCACGCCCTTCCGTCCCACGCCCTTCCGTCCCACGCCCTTCCGTCCGACGCACCACCCACTGCCGCGACCATCCCGCGGCGCGACGGCCGCCCCGTCGACGGCATCGCGCCGGTCGACGCCCTCCCGGACGGCGGTGCCTCGAACCGCAGCGTCCCCCACGACGGTGCCCCGAACCACGGGGCGCCCAGCGACGGTGCCCCGCGGGTCGCCGGGGTCGGGCCGGTGGCCGACACCGCGGCGGCCTCCGCACCCCACCTCTCGACTCGCCCCACGAGGAACCCGCCCGACACCAGGGTCCTGGCCCGCCTGCAGCCGCGCTGGGCGCTCTACAACGTGTTCAGCCCGTGGGCGTTCGTGATGGCGTTGGGCCTGGTGTGGGGTGCCTTCTGGGCGGCCTCCACGGTGGGGGTGGACGCCCGGGGGGTGGTCGGGGGGCTCGCCGACTGGGAGGCGATCGGCCCGGTCTGGACGACGATCGCCGCGGTGGCGGCCATCGCGGTGATCGGGGTGGTGGGCCTGGCCGTCAACTTCTTCGTGGAGCACGGCCACTTCGAGCTCGCCCGGGTGCCGAGCGACGACACCGACGGCACGGTGCTGCGCACCCGCCAGGGCCTGCTCACCACCCGGGAGGTGACCCGCGACGACCACCGCCTGCGGGGCGTGCAGATCGCCGAGCCGTTGTCGTTGCGCTGGTTGGGGGCCACCGACGCCTCGGTGATCACCACCGGGTTGGACATGGGGGCCACCTCCCAGCCCGCGGCGGTGCTCCCCCGCACCCCGTTCCCGGTGGCCCGCCGGGTGGCCGGCGAGGTGCTCGGGGTGGAGCCCAGCCCACTCGTTGCCCCGCTGGTCGGCCACCCGCGGGCGGCGCTGCGTCGGCGGGTCACGTGGGCGACGCTGGCCACCGCCGCGGTGGTGGGGGTGCTGGGGTGGCTGGTCGTGACCGGGGTGGTGCCGTCGTTCACGCTGGCCGCCGGTGCGGTGGTCTGGCCGCTGGCGCTGACGGGGGCGGTCATCGCCTATCGGGCGTTGGGGCACGCCATCAGCGGCGACTACGTGGTGGTGCGCTCGGGGCTCGACAGCCGCACCACGTCGGCGTTGCAGCGATCAGCGGTGAGCACGGTGGCGGTGCGCGAGTCGGTGTTGCAGCGTCGTCTCGGCCTGCGCACCGTGACCTTCATGACCTCCGCCGGCGCCGGCGCCTACGCCGCTCCCGACCTCGACGCCGGCGAGGCCGTGGGCTTCGCCGAGCGGGCCGCCCCCGGGGTGCTCACCGCCTTCCTCGCGCCGGCCGAGACCCCGCCGACGCAACCCGCCCAGCCTCGGGGCGCCTCGAGCACCGCGGCGCCAGGCTGACCGAGCCCACCCGCCGGGTGGGCGCTACGACCGGTCGGCCGGTGTCCGGAATCGGCAGGTCGGGCCGGGCGCGGCCACGAGTCGCTGGTCGAGGGTGGCCAGCGGGGCGTCGAGGAGCTCGGCCACCGCCACGTACCACGCGTCGTAGGCGGTGAGGTTGCCGCGCAGCTCCCAGACCCGGTCGGCGACCGTGTCGTAGGCGACGAGCTGCACGCGCAGGTCGAGCAGGTCGGCGTGAGCCAGTGAGGCGACGTCGTCGGTGATCTCGCCGGCGTGCACCGCTCGTCGCAGCACGTTGGCCGCCTCCACGGCGAGCAGGGGCGGCGCGGCGAGGTCGGAGGTGAGCAGCGCCTCGGCCCAGCGTCCGTCGGGACCGGTGTCGACGAGCGCGGCGACCAGCGCGGAGGCGTCGATCACCACCGTCATCGACGGTCGGTGTCGCGGTGCCCGATGATGGTCGCCGCGGGAAGGGTCGTGGCGGTGCGTCGCTTGCGCTCGACGATGCGGGCCGCGAGCTCGGCGGGATCGGGTCGGCCGGCGAGGTCGATCAGCTCTTGGCGGAGGTACTCCTGGAGGGATCGACCGCTTCGGGCGGCGCGGGCGGCGAGCTCGTCACGGGCGCCGTCGGGCACGTCGCGGATGGTGATCGACGTCATGCATGCATTCTAGCTGCACCACCTGCGTTTTCGCAGCACCGGATCGACAGCGCACGGAGCAGCTCCATGGCCACATGTGTGCACCCAGGCGCGCCGCGGGTTGTGGGCGAACCGACGCCGACGTGCCGTGCATCGGGGCCGGCCACCGCAGGGCGTGTCAGGTGGCGGTGAGGGCGGTGAACTCCTGCGGCCCGGGCTGGGGGTGGGTCGCCGGGCTCAGCCAGGGCGGGGCGGCGCGCATGGTGGTCATGGCGGCGGTCTCGATGGGGGCGGAGAACAGGTAGCCCTGCAGCAGGTCGCAGCCCATGGCGCGCAGCAGGTCAGCTTGCTGCTGGGTCTCGACGCCTTCGGCGACGGTGGTGAGGCGCAGGACGCGACCGAGGTCGATGGTGGACGCCACGAGGGTGTCGATGCGCTCGGACTGGCCGAGCTCGCGGATGAACACGCGGTCGATCTTGAGGGTGTCGGCCGGGAGGTGGGCGAGGTGGCCGAGTGAGGCCCATCCCGACCCGTAGTCGTCGATGGCGATGCGTACGCCGAGGTGCTTGAGCTCGGTGATGACGCGGGCGGCGGAGCCCTCGAGGGCGGCGGTCTCCACGATCTCGAGCTCGACCTGGTCGTGGGCGATGCCCATGTCGCGTAGGAGGTCGTCGAGCTCGGTGACGAAGCCGGGTTGCAGGATCTCGGCGACGGACACGTTGAGCGAGACCCGTTCGAGGCCGTTGCCGAGCCAGTTGAGGCTCTCTCGGAGGGCCCGGTGGCGCAGGGTGCGGCCCAGCTCGTTCATGAGCCCGGTCTCCTCGGCGAGGGGGAGCACGACGCTCGGTGCCAGGATCCGCCCGTCGGCGTCTCGGAGGCGCACGAGGGCCTCCACGGCGACGATCCGGCCGTCGGAGCAGGCGATCTGGGGTTGCCACCACGGTTCGATGCGGCCTTCGGCCATGGCGGCGCGCAGGTCGACGGCCGGCGTGTCGCCCGCCCTCACCCGGGAGACCGTGGCGCTGGCGACCGACACCGACGAGGGGAGGTCCTCGGTCTGGGAGAGCACGTGGGCCAGGCGTGAGGCGATGGTCTCGAAGCGGGCCACCTGCCGGTCGTCGAAGGGGCCGCCGAAGCGCGAGTCGAGGGTGAGCACCCCACGCACGGCGCCTCGCCAGACGATGGGCACCGCCAGCGACGAGGTGAAGCCGGCCGCCGTGGCCCGCTGCCCCCACCGCGCCGATCCGGGGGCGCGAGGGTTCATGCGCACTGCACGGCGTTCGCGGATCGCCACGCCGGCGGGCCCGTCGCCGAGCGGGCCCTCGTCCCAGCGGGCCTCCAGCTCGTCGGGGTCGCGGTCG
Source organism: Rhabdothermincola salaria (assembly GCF_021246445.1). Taxonomy (NCBI): domain Bacteria; kingdom Bacillati; phylum Actinomycetota; class Acidimicrobiia; order Acidimicrobiales; family Iamiaceae; genus Rhabdothermincola; species Rhabdothermincola salaria. The sequence goes on along the minus strand of NZ_JAJQXW010000001.1, from coordinate 618,558 downwards.
TCGCCCGCCGACGCGATGGGGGCCACCGTGCCGTCCTCGAGCGGGATGCCGGCCCAGGCCACCTCGACCTCCATCACCTCGACGAGGCGTTCGCAGGTGCGTCGGGTGATCGCCACGCGGTCGGTGCCCTCCTCGAGCCAGCCGAGGATGCTGTCGCCGACGGCGGCGGCGGCGACGTCTCGACGGCTGTCGGTGACGTCTCGCAGGCGCCCTTCGATGGCCACGACGCGACCGCGCCGGTCGTGCACGGGACGCACGTCGTGCTCGGTGTGCAGGATGCTGCCGTCGGGCTTGAACCACCGGGTGCGGATCCGCTCGGCGTCCTGGGGGCCTCCCATCAGCGCTCGCAGCCGCTGGCGGTCCTCGGGGTGGGCGACGCGGACGCCGAGGTCGGGGGTGGAGTAGAGGTCGTCGGGGGTGAGCCCGACGAGGTCGTGCACGCCGTCGCTGATGTAGTCGACGCGCACGGTGGGCCGCAGGCGGATGCGGTAGGCCACGTCCCCGGCGGACTCGATGAGGTCGCGGAGGCGTCGGGCGGTGCCCCGCACGTGGCGTTCGTAGCGCGAGATCAGCAGGTACAGCAGCAGGGAGGTGACCAGCACGAAGGCGAGGCCCTTGAGCAGCTCGAACGTGGCACCGCGGTCGGTGGTGGCCGCCAGCGACGACGACACCAGGATCCAGGTGGCGGCGACCACGAAGTAGATGGCGGCGCGCCAGCGAGACGGCCACGGTGTCCACGTCCGCCGCTGCTGCTCGAGCCTGGTCACCGGGAGCACCCCCCTGTTCCCCAAGCCGTCAGTATCCCTTGGCGATCCACCCCGTACAAGGGCCAGACGGCCCGATGAGGTGGTCAGCGCACGCACCCCGCCACCAGCGAGACGCGGGCTTGGGCGTCGGCGCCTGGTGGGACCCGTCGTCGGCCCCTGTCACACCAGGGCCCTGCCGCCCGGCGGGGGTCGAGCCCCGCCGGGACTAGACGGATCCGGCGGGTTGGATCTCGGCCCAGGCGTAGCCCTGCACGGTCTCGCCGTCGAGCTCGCCGGTGACCCGGAACAGGCCCTCGTAGACGGTGCGCCCGGCGACGGTGAGCTCCTGGTCGTCGTAGAGCGCCTCGTAGGTCAACGACGAGCGCGTTCCGTCGGCGGCGGTCAGCTCGGCGGTGTAGCGCATCGTGTAGGTCTTGCCCGATCGGGGGCTGGTCCAGGTGGCGGCCGCGTCGGGGGTGAGGGTGATGCCGTCGATCGGCCAGCGCTGCGACGCGGCGAGCGAGCCGTTGGCGAGCCGGTCGCCGTCGGCTCGCAGCTCGATGGCGTAGGGCAGGGTGCCCACCGACGCCTGTTCCACGACCCCGACCTTCATGGTGCGGTCGTCGTCGAGGAGGGTGGAGAACTCGGTCCACTGCACGCCGCCGTCGACCACAGCGGCGGCGGCGGCGTCGAAGCTCTGGGTGACGTAATCGATGAGGAGCTCGCCGCCGGTGCCGCGGGCGACGACCTCGTCGCCGCTGGTGATGGTGAAGGACTCCACGTCGACCACCGGCGAGGAGTAGTAGTACGAGCCCTGGTCGGTGAGCGGCTCACCGGTCGCCTCGAGGTACGCCTCGACGTCACCGTCGAAGCTGTCGGTGACGGCACGGTGCTGTTCGGGCAGCAGCCACTGCGGGAAGAACCCGGACGGCCCGTAGCCCCACTGGCCCACCCCGGCCACGTCTCGGATGCGCACCGACACCTGCAGGGGCACGGTGCCGTCGTCGGGGTCGGCCATGCGCTCAGCGGCGAGCTGGCCGGTGAGCTCGACGACCGCCCCGGGCCGGCCCAGCTGGCCCTCCACCACCCGGATGTCGACGTACTCGGGCGGCAGGTCCGAGCCGTCGGACTGCTGGGTGCGCCGCGAGAACGGGTTGGTGGTGGACGACTCCGTGACGGTGCTGGAGAGCACGCCGTCGACCCCGCCGATGGCGATGCCGTCCCCCGGGTTCACGGTCATGGCCGTGACCCGCAGCGCCGGCGACTCGGCCGTGCCCAGCTCGGCGGCCTGGCGTTGGGTCAGGGTGGAGAACGGGATGGTGGTGCCCTCCGCGGTCTCGAGGTGGCCGTAGAACACGTAGGACTGCAGGTCGAAGCCCGGCTGGGGGGTGGCCAGGAAGGTGCGCATCCGGTCGCAGTCCTGGGACTGGGGTGCGACCGGCTCGGTGTCGTAGGAGGCCGACTTCCTCGAGGTGTCGCTGGGCGGGGTGAACAGCGGCTCGCCGACCAGCGCCTCGGCGTCGCAACCCCCCGCGGTCCGCCCGGCGTCGGTGGACGACTCCTCCCCGGCCGACGAGCCGCACGCGGCACCGACCAGGGCGCAGGCCAGCACGACGGAGGCGACGGCGAACGAGCGCGACGAGCGGGAAGAACGGGGCGTGGGAGTCACTGGACCTGCCTGGGAGTCGAAGGGCACGCCTCCCGACTTCGGCACTCCCGCCGCCGACCTTGATGCCGCCGATGCTGCAGTACGGACGCGAGACCCCAAGGTGGCTGCGAGGGCAAGGCTGGCAGCGAAGGCAAGGGCCGCCGATGGCGAGACCGGCCGCGAAGGCAAGCGCCGCCGAGGGCAAGGGCCGCCGATGGCGAGGCTGGCCGCGAAGGCAAGGGCCGCCGATGGCGAGACCGGCCGCGAAGGCGAGGGCCGCCGCGAGGGTGACCGCCTCGGCCCCTGACGCTGAGGCCGCCGGTGCTCCGCGGCGGATCAGTAGGTGAAGCCGACGGCGGCGGCCCAGGTGTCGTCGACGTGGAGGTGGCCGTCGTCACCGAGGGTGTCGACGGTGACCGGGGCCGGCTCGCGATCGCCGGTGTCGGCGTCGAAGGAGACGGTGCCGGTCCACCCGGTCCAACCGCTGGTGGTGGCCAACGCCTCGGTGAGGGCTTCGGGGTCGGTGCTCCCGGCGCGCTCGATGGCGTCGGCGAGCAGGAGCACGGAGTCGTGGGTGTAGGGCGTCCAGGCGCCGGGCTCGGCGTCGAACGTGTCCTCGAAGGCGGCGACGAGCGATGCGCTGTCGGGGAAGTCGTCGGGGGCGGGCACGCCCACCAGCGAGCAGCGGGCCCCGGCGTCGCCGGCGGCAGCCACGAACCCGTCGTCGTAGCCGCCGTAGTCGATGAGGCAGCGGATGTCGCTGCGGTCGGCGGCGGCCATGTCCTGGGCGATGGCACCGGCCTCGGGCGAGTAGGTCACCACGTAGACGAGCTCGGGGTCGGTGGCCAGTGCCGCCTCGACGGCGTCGGTGTAGCTGTCGGCACCGGGTTGGATCTCCTCGACCCCGGTGATCGTCACCCCGGCCTCGGGCAGCAGCTCCTCCATGGCGGCGGCGGCGTCCTGGGTGTACTCCTCGGTCGAGTCCACGATGAGCGCGACCCGGTCGGCCTCGGCCCAGGTGGTGATGGCGGTGACCGCCGCCGGGGCGATCTGGGAGGTCATGGGCTGGAGGGTGAAGCCGAGGCCGGCGGTGCTGTCGGCGCTGGTGAGGCGCATCGGCACCAGCCCGGCGTCGATGTACAGCGGCAGGGTCACGCTGCCCACCCCGGAGTTGTAGGGACCGGCGACGGCATCGAGGCCGGCGTCGATGGCCTCGGTGGCGGCCGCCTCCCCGGTGTCGGGGTCACCGGCGTCGTCGATGGGCACGATCTCGACCTGCCGCCCGTCGATGCCACCGTCGGCGTTGAGGGTCTCGGCGGCCATCTCGGCGCCGCGCAGCATGCCCTGGCCGAGGTCGGCCAGGCTGCCGGTGAGGGGTCCTTGCAGACCGATGCGGAAGGTGTCGCTCGTCGAACCGCTGGCGTCGGCGGTGGTGTCGGACCCCGTCGTGGTGGTCGATGACGAGGTGTCGCTGCCGCAGGCGGCCGCGAGCAGCGCCAGCGTGAGGGCGGCGGCGACGACGAGCGCCCTCGTGGGGCGTCGCCTGGATGCGGTGGTGGTCATGGGGCTCCTCGGTCGGTGGCCCGGTGTCGCCCCGGAGCCGTCGGCTGCGGAAGACCACGTCCGGTAGCCACTGGTCACCTCGACCGTTCGGCCGCCGACCTTGAGCGACAACCGCCGCTGAGCCCTCATCGACGCTCCCCTGGAGGCCGGCACCGAGACGGTGTCCTCGCACGAGCCCGGGCTCCATCTCGTCGACACCGCGAGCACCGTCGACCCGCGAGCGATGCCGACCGAGACGGCACGCCGCCCACCTCGGTGGCGGGGAGCGGTCGGCGCCTACAGGTCGAGCATCGAGCGCAGACGGTCGGGCCGCATACGGCGTTGGTCAGGAGGCGACGCGGGTCCGGTAGTCGTCGATGGCGTCGACAGGGACGTGGGCGATGCCGTCGATCATGACGTAGCGGATCATCCGGTCGTGGATGAGCCGGAGGAGGTCTTTGGTCGGGATGCCGAGGCGGCGTGCCGCCTCGGAGGCGCGGAGGGCTTCAGTGGGCATCGGGGCCTCCCTGCGGGTCGTCGACGTCGAGTCTATGGCTGAGGTCCGGATCTGGGCCTCCAGGGTGATGACGACGGCGAGGTGCCTGGAGTCGGTGAGGGCGTCGCGGGCGTCTTCGAGCACGGCCAGGAGCTCGAGGGCTTCGTCCAGGTCGTACCAGGCGTAGCGCGGCGGCTCCTGGTCGCCGGGGAACGACATCTGACGGTCTCTCCTCTGGTCGGGTGCGACGGTCGAGACCGTCGACGCCGGTGGCGCGGTGGGAACGAGCCGCAGCCCAGCGATGGCCGGCCTCGGGGATCGGCGATGACTGCGCCAGGTCGGCGATGACTGCGCCAGGTCGGCGATGACTGCGCCAGGTCACGGAGGCAGCAGGGGGCGCTTGCCTCGACCGGGGGCGAGGCGGTAGCCGTCGTGGGTCTTGAGGCGGTGGTGCGGGGTGCACATGTGGTCGAGCTCGGCGAGCACGGTGTGGCGGGTGACGTGCCAGTCCCGGAGGTGGTCGGCCTCCAACCGGGCCTGGTTCGGGCAACCCAGCACGCAGCACTCCGGCGACATCCAGATCAGCGCCATCTGCTGCACGACGTTGGGTCGCCTCCCCTGGTGCACGAGCGTGCGCAGGTCGACGCCCTTGCGCTCGACGGCGGCCTGCAACTCCGCCGGACCGATGCGCTGGAGCTGTCTTCGGGTCACGTGCACCACCACGGTCACACTGGCGTGGGGTCCCGACGCCCCCGGCGGCCTCGCTGATGTCCTGGCGGTGCCGCGATCGCGAGCGTCGGGCTTTCCGTCCTCGCCGCTGCGGCCGACGTCGAGCAGCCAACCCGGGTGCCGACCCAGCCGTGCCGCGAGGTGGACGTCGAGCGGATCGTCGCCGGTGACCACCACGGCCACGAACGCTCCGCCGTCGATCCAGCGCAGGACCTCCCCGACGGGCACGGGCCCGACGCCAACCACCTCACACACCTCGCCACCGAGCGCTCGACCTCGCAGCAACGCCGCGCCGCTCACCCTCACCTTCGACTCCCCCACCGCAGCTCGTCGCGGTTGGGCTCGAGTAGGTGGCGCAGCACCGTCGGCTCGCCTCGTGCGGCCTTGCAGGGGCAGCCCAGCCGCATCGGCTCGTTCCGCACGGCGGCGAGCCGGTGGACCAGCACCGTCGGCGTCGACGTGGCCGGCGGGCACGTTCGATCCGTCGTCGGCAATCGGCTGCGCAGCCGAATTCGCGGCGTCGGACCGTCGCCCGGCGGGACCGGCTGCCAAACCACCGAGCTCCTCGTCCTCGGCGGCGCTGTGCGTCGCCGGCGCATCCGGCGCATCCGGCGGACCCGTGGCACCGCTGGACGCACGACCTGGGCCTGCCTTCTCGGCGGCGGACTGCGCCGGCGCGCCATCCGGCTCCCCCTGCTCGGACGGGGGCTGCGGCGCCGCGCTCGAGCCGGCCGGCTGCACCCCGGCATCACCCGACGACGAACCCGAGTCCGCGGGCTCGGCGTCGGCGCCGAAGCCGGGCAGCGTGGGTTCGTCCGAGACAGGCCCGTGGTTCGCGTCCGAGGACGCAGGTCCATCAACCGGCCAGTCCCGCGCCTCGCAACCCGCCGCACCGGCTGACCCACTCCCCACCCCACCGGGCGGGTCGGGCGGCGGCTCGTCCCCCGCAGTGAGACCTGCCTCGCCGTCGCCGTCGCCGTCGCCGTCGCCGTCGTCGTCGTCGGCGCAGAGCCGGGCCCGTCTGGCCGCGGCGGCATCGCGGGCCAGGGCCAGGAGCGCGTCGGCGGCGTAGGCCTCGCGGCGTTCCCGGCGCCCCTCACGGCGGGCCTTGCGGAACTCGTGATCGGCGCCGGCTTCGAGTTGGGCCACCAGCTCGGCGTGCCGAGCGAGCGGCATGTTCCACCCACCCCACCCCATGACACCGTCGTCGCCATACCAGAGGCGACGGTCACGATGGGCCTGCGCCACTCGATCCTCGGCCCCTGGCGCATTGGCCCGGATCCGCTTGCCGCGCCGCCGGGTCTCGCCCAACGACTCCATCTCCGTCAGCGTCAGCAGGTCCTTCTCGGTGCCCGGCGCAGCCTTCTCGGTGCGCACGACCTCGATGGCCTGCTCGGTGGAGATCTCCCCTGTCTCGAGCTTCTCCTTGGTGGCCGGCGCCGCCTGGAGCCCGCCGATCAGCTCCAACAGCTGCTGGGCCCTGGAACGGGTGGTGCCCATTCGGCGGGCGACCCACTGCGAGCCGTCCTCGTCGCCTCGGCGCGGACGAGACGACACCGCCGCCGCCCGGAACAAGCACCTCGCCTGGCCCACCTCGGCCATCACCTTGATGCGCCCCAGCCGCTTGCCCAACGCCGTCGCCTCTCCCGCGTCGAGCGTGCCCACCTCCAGACGCTCGAGGAAACCGGCCAGGGCGCGCTCCACATCCGCCGAGGTGAGCTCCGGCGCCTCGGCCGTCGTCACCGTGACCACCCACCCGGCATCGACCCGGGCACCCGGTCGGCGCAACGGCCGAAGGGCAACAGCGACATCGACATCGACAGCGACATCGACATCGACATCCCGGGCGAGCAGCAACGCCACGGGTGGCGAGCGTCGTCGCAGACAACCCCTCCGAACATGTTCCTCACCTCGTGCGGTGATCGACGGACTGAGGGACACCGAAGTGTCGAAGGGGAAGAAGCGAAGCGTACCACAGACGAACTGACGTACGCACCCCATTGCGAGAAGAACGCAGGAACCTCGTCACAATCCCGACTGGATCGACAGGTGACCGGCCGACCCACCGAGCCGATGAGGCGTCCCTCGATCATGCCCAGGGGGTGCGACAGTGCAACCTCCTCCGCACGGGTGAAGGCACCACGCGGCTCGCTTCCCCGCCGCCTCCGGAGCGCACCCAGTGGCTCGACCGGCACGCGAACGGTCGGCGGAGCACCACCTCAGGGTGGCGCTGCCACCGGTCGACCAGCCGTTTCCCCAGCTCAGCACGGCCCTGCAGCCAGGCGAACCTGGCGCAACGGAGGCGTTACACGCAGGCCCCGCGATCGAAAGACTCCGGCGCGACCTTGATCTGCGTCCGACCGGTGGCGATGCGATGCCAGCAACCCCGGTGGATGTCATCCGCTCCATCCCCGACCCAGGAGGATCATCGTGTCCGACTCCGACGACACCGCAACGGTGGCGATCGACCCGATCACCTTCGAGGTGATCCGCAACTCGCTCATCGCGGCGAGCAACGAGATGGCCCTCGTCGTCGCCAAGACCGCCTACTCCACCCCGGTCAACGAGGGGCGGGACTTCGCCGGGACGATCTACGACCGGCACGGGAACCTGGCGTCGCAGGGCGAGTTCGACCTGCCGGCCTTCACTGGCCTCACGCTGCTCACCGTGCCCGAGGTGATCCGCACCATCGGACTCGAGAACATGCAGCCGGGCGACGTGTACATGATCAACGACCCGTATGTGGCGTCGACGCACTGCAACGACGTGCACCTCATCAAGCCGGTGTTCCGTGACGGCGAGCGCATCGCCTTCGTCGCGTCGACCTGCCACTGGTCCGACGTCGGCGGCGTCGTGGCGGGTTCGCTGAACTGCCGGGCCCGCAGCCACTTCGAGGAGGGGGTGCGGATCCCGGCGGTGGCGATCTACAAGGCCGGTGTGCTCAACGAGGACGTCCTCAAGGTGCTGCTCCTCAACATGCGTGAGTCGTGGGAGCGGCGCGGTGACTTCAACGCCCAGATCTCGGCGCTGGCCGCCGGTGAGGGGCGGATCCAGGCGATCGCCGACCGCTACGGCGCCGACGTGCTCATGGCCTCCATGGAGGAGGCGCAGAACCACTCCGAGCGCTTGATCCGGGCCGCCCTGCGGGCCCTTCCCGACGGCCGCTACGACTCGATGGACAAGGTGGACCGTGACCTGAGCACCGACGAGCCCAAGGTGATCCGCCTAGCGCTGACCGTCGATGGCGACGAGGCCGTGTTCGATCTCACCGGGTCGGACACGGCGGCCGACTGCGGCATCAACTGCACCTTGCCGGCCACCACGTCGGCCGTGTTCATCGCCCTGGCGTCGATCCTCCCGCCGATGCCGATGAACGCCGGGGTCATGCGGGCGATCGACCTGAAGGTGACGAAGGGTTCGCTGCTGTGGGCCCAGCCTCCGTCGGCCATCTCGGGCCTGGCGGCCACCAGCATGGAGTGCGTCATCAGCTGCGTGACCCAGGCCCTCTCCAAGGCCTTCCCCGAGCGTGGCGCAGGCAGCCCCTACAGCATCCTCAACGCGGTGTTCGCCGGGTTCGACGACCGGGCCGAGTTCGGTTCGTCGTTCATCAACTACTCGTGGGGGTTCGGCGGGATCGGCGCCACCAAGACCCACGACGGGGCCAGCTGCGTCGGGTCGCCCTACACGGCCAGCACCCAGAACATCCCGTGCGAGCTCCAGGAGCGCCGCTACCCGGTCCTGTACTGGCGCAACATGTTCCTGCAGGACTCGGGTGGGCCCGGCAGGACGCGGGGCGGGCTGGGGCAGGACCAGCTCCTGTCGTTCCCCTACGCCACCGGCACGGTGTCGTGCATCGGCAACCGGGAGCGCTTCGGCCCGCCGGGGGTCTTCGGCGGCCACCCCGGCAAGCTCGCCCACCTGATCCTCAACCGGGACAGCGACCAGGAGCGCATGATCGGCATCTTCGCCGTGAACGAGCACGCCGAGAAGGGCGACTCGATGTCGTTCTGGTCCTCCGGGGGCGGTGGCTACGGCGATCCGCTCGAGCGCGATCCCGCCGCCGTGCTGGAGGACGTGATCGACGACTACGTGTCCATCGAGGGCGCGGCCGAGGACTTCGGCGTGGTGGTCGTGCCCATCGACCGCCGACGCCTGATCTACGAGATCGACCTCGAGGCCACGGAGTCGCTGCGGGCCTCGCTCCGTGAGCGCACCAACGAGGAGGTGCCGGCATGAGCCGCTATCGCATCGGTGTTGACGTGGGTGGCACCTTCACCGACTTCGTCCTCTACGACACCGCCACCGCCGAGACGACCACCCTGAAGGTGCCCACCACCCCGGACGATCCCTCGATCGGGATCATCGAGGGGATCGAGAAGCTCGGCGTCCCGCTCGCCGAGGTGGACGGCATCGCCCACGGCACCACCACCGCCACCAACGCCCTCATCGAGCGAGGCGGGGCCAAGACCGCGGTGTTGGTCACCGAAGGCCACCGAGACACCCTCGAGATGCGGCGCTGCAACCGTGAGGAGCTGTACGACGCGCAGTGGTACCCGCCGGCTCCGCTGGTGCCCCGGAGGCATCGCCTGGAGCTCAAGGAGCGCCTCTTCTGGGACGGCGAGGTCGCCCAACCCCTTGACGAGGAGCACCTCCGCGACGTGATCGAGACGCTCCAGGCCCGTGAGATCGAGTCGGTCGCCATCTGCTTGATGCACTCCTACCAGCACCCGGCCCACGAGCAGCGGGTCAAGGAGTTGGTGCAGGCGGCGCTGCCGGATGCCTTCGTCACGGCGTCGCACGAGTGCTCCCAGGAGTTCCGGGAGTTCGAGCGCGGTTCGACGGTTGCGGCCAACGCGTTCGTGGGCCCGAAGGTGCGCACCTACATGCGCAACCTCGAACGGGGCCTGGGCGACGCCGGGCTCACCGCCGACGTGGCGATCATGCAGTCCAACGGCGGGGTGTGCTCGATCGACGAAGCGGCGTCGCTGCCGGTGAAGCTGGCCCGCAGCGGGCCGGCGGGCGGGGCCATGGCGTTGCAGACGCTGTCGTCGCTGACCGGCATCGGCCAGCTCGTCGGGATCGACATCGGCGGCACCTCGGCGGACGTGTCGGTGATCGTCGACGGCACGCCTCGGTGGACGAGCCCGCTGACTGTCGAGTGGGGTCTGCCCCTGCTGTTGCCGAGCGTCGACGTCATCTCCATCGGCGCCGGTGGCGGGTCGTTGGCCTGGATCGACGAGGGCGGCGTGCTCCACATGGGCCCGCAGAGCGCAGGTGCCCGGCCGGGACCGGCCTGCTACGGCAAGGGCGGGGTGCGTCCCACCTCGACCGACGCCCACGTGGTGCTGGGCCGGGTGGCCGCCGATCGGTTCCTCGACGGTGAGATGACCATCGACGCGGAGCTCGCCGAGGAGGCCATCGCCACCTACGTGGCCGAGCCGATGGGCATGAGCGTCGAGGAGGCGGCCGCCGGCATGGTGCGGATCCTCGACACCACCATGTTGCAGGCGATCCGGTTCGTGACCGTGGAGAAGGGGTACGACCCCCGCACGTTCGCCCTCGTCGGGTTCGGCGGTGGCGGCCCGCTGCACGTGGTGGACCTGGCCCGGGAGCTCGGCATGGCCCGGGCCATCGTGCCGGCAGCGCCCGGGGTGCTGTCGGCGTGGGGGATGCTCACCGTCGACATGGTCCAGGACCGCAGCCGCACGGTCCTGCGCCGCCGCAAGGCCGTCGAGAACGACGCCCTCAGCGACACCTTCGCCGAGCTGAAGGACTCCATCGCCGAGTCGTTCCACCGCCAGGGCGTCGAGGACGCCGCCATCACCTACGAGTACTTCGTCGACATGCAGTACTACGGCCAGGCCTATTCGATGGCGGTGGGGCTCAGCGACCTCACCGAGCGTCTGGACGGACCCGGCCACGACGACATCCGGGTGAGCGAGGAGGGTGTGCTGTCGGTCCCCCTCGCGCTGGACCCGGACGCCCGTCCCACGGTCACCGACGAGGTGCTGGCCGAGGCCACCGGGCACTTCCACGACGAGCATGCCCGTGAGTACGGCCATGCCGATCCGGACCAGGAGGTGCAGTTCGTCCACGCCCGGGTGTTCGGGCGGGCGAGCGTGGCCCAGCTGGCCCTCGAGCCCGGTGAGCTCGTCGGACCCGACCCGAGTGCGGCCCGGGTCGGGGCGAGGTCGATGCTCTTCGACGGCGTCCGCCAGAACACCGCGGTCTACGACCGGTCGCGGCTGCGGCCCGGCAACGAGATCGTCGGCCCCGGGGTCGTGGAGGAGGCGTCCTCGGCCACCGTCTTGCCGCCGGGCTCGTCGGCCACCGTCGACCCGTTCGGGAACCTGCTCATCACCACCGGCGTCTGAGCCGGCCCGGCGTGTCGTCCCGGCCTGCCGGGACGACACGCCCCCACCGGACCCGCCGTCCGCCGCGCCCCCCCCCCCCCCCCCCCCCCCCGGCCCCCCCCCCCCCCCCCCCCCCCCCCCCCCCCCACCGGACCCGCCGTCCGCCGCTCCCCCAGCCCCCACTCCCCCGCTTCCCCCAACCCCCATCCCCCCGAAGACCCTGGAGGTCCCCCCATGTCCCGTTCCCCGCGCCTTCGATCTGGTCGCACCCGAGTGGCCACTGCGGTGGTCGCCACCACTGCGGTGGTGGCCATGGCCGGCTGCGGCAGCTCCGATGATGAACAGTCCTCCGCCGAGGCCGCCACCCCCGAAGCCTCGGAATGCGTGGAGACGGCCCAGGCGGTGGTCGACGCCGGCCGGGCCGAGCTCGAGCTGGTGGCCCCCGAGAGCGAGGTCGACCAGGCCGAGCTCGAGGGCAAGAGCCTCTGGTTGGTGAACGTGGTGAACAACCAGCTGACGACGGTGGTGGCCGACGGCTTCACCGCAGGCGCCGAGGCGCTGGGCATGGACACGACGGTGATCGACGGTCAGGGCGAGACGAACACCTGGATCGCCGGCATCGATCAGGCGGTCGCCCAGGGCGCTGATGGCATCGCCATCCTCGGCATCGATCCCGACCTGGCGTCGGCGCCGTTGCAGAAGGCCGAGGACGCCGGGATCCCGGTGGTCGACATCTTCAACAGCAACCCGGCAGACCCGATGGGCACCGGGATCGTCGCCCACGTCACCCCGGACTTCACCCGCTCAGGTGAGCTGGTGGCCAACTGGATGATGGCCGACTCGGGTTGTGAGGCCACGGCGTTCGTGCTGGGCGCCGACGTGCTCGAGCTGCAGGTCGAGATGATGGAGGCCATCGAGGCCACCATGGCCGAGGACTGCCCGGACTGCTCGGTGGTCCGCGAGAACGTCGACCTGGCCAACCTGGCCAACGACCTCGGCACGAAGGTGCCGAACGTGCTGCGCCGTGAGGGCGACATCGACTACCTGGTCCCGGTGTTCGACTCGGCGGTGACGTTCGCCCTGCCGGCGGCCCAGCAGGCCGGGTTCGAGGGCAAGGTGCTCGGCCACGACGGCGTGCCGGCCAACCTCGACCTGGTGCGGGCCGGCGACCAGGCGCTCGACGGTGCGTTCCCGCCGAACGAGTGGATCGGTTGGGCCACCGTCGACGTGCTGGCCAACGCCATCCTCGGCAACCCGTTCGAGGGCTACACGATCCCTGTCCAGCTGTTCGACGAGACGAACATCGGCTCGAGCAACGACGAGCTCTTCCCCGCCTACGACGGCTACGAAGAGGCGTTCACCACGGCCTGGGGTCTGTGACCGTGGCTGCGTCCACCTCCACGGCGACGCCGACCGCGGCCGAGCCCACGACGGCGGACCAGTCGGCCCCGTCCCCGTCCGGCCCTGGTGGCCGGACGGGGGCGGCGCTGCGCTCCATCGGTTCGCGCTACGGAGTCGTGTTCTGCCTGGTGGCGCTGACGCTGGTGTTCAGCGTGTGGATGCCGGACACGTTCGCCACCGCCTCCAACTTCCAGACCATGGTCAACTCCCAGGCCGTGCTGCTGTTGCTGGCCGCCACGGCGACCATCGTGTTGCGGGCGGGCGACTTCGACCTCTCGATCGCCGCCACCATGACGCTCTCGGCGTCGGTGGCGGCGGTGCTGTCCACCAACGACGTCGCCCTGCCGCTGGTCGTGCTCGCCAGCCTGGGCGTCGGCCTCGTGGTCGGGATCGTCAACGGCGTGTTGGTGGTGAAGGCCGACGTGAGCTCCTTCATCGTCACCCTCGGCATGCTCACCGCGCTCGGTGGCCTCGCCTACTGGGCGACCGACAGCCGGGTCATCGCCGGCGTGCCCGACCCGCTGCGGGACTTCGCTCGCACCGAGGTCCTGGGGTTCCCGCTGTCCACGCTCTACGGGTGGGTGCTGATCGGCGTGCTCTGGTACGTCTACGAGCGCACACCGCTGGGGCGCTACCTGTTGTTCGTGGGCGGTGGCCGGGATGCGGCTCGCTTGGCCGGGCTGCCGGTCGATCGTCTGCGGCTGGGTGCCTACCTGGTCTCGGGGACGCTGGCCGCCTTCGTCGGTCTGGTGCTGGTCGGGAGCCTCGGTTCCATGGATCCGAGCATCGGTGGCCAGTACCTGCTCCAGCCGTTCGCGGCGGCGTTCCTGGGGGCCACCACCCTCAAGGTGGGTCGCTTCAACGCCGTGGGCACCCTGGTGGGCCTCTACCTGTTGACCGTCGGCATCACCGGGCTGCAGCTCCTCGGAGCCGACCCGTGGGTCTCGAGCGTGTTCAACGGTGCGGCGCTGGTGATCGCGGTCACGTTGGCCAAGCTGGCGGGGCGGGGACGATGACCGCCCCGTTGGCGCTCGGCGCCTCCGGGGTGTCGAAGACGTTCGGTGCCATCAAGGTGCTCCACGACGTCACCTTCGAGGTGCGCGCCGGGGAGATCCACGGCCTGGTGGGTCAGAACGGGTCGGGCAAGAGCACCCTCATCAAGATCCTCACCGGGGTCCACGAGCCCGACCCCGGCGCGGAGCTGGTGTCGTGGGGGCTGCGCATGGACCTGCCGGTCGGACGGCCCCAGAACCACGGCATCGCCGTGATCCACCAGGACCTGGGCCTCGACGGCCAGATGACGGTGCTGGAGAACCTCGGCATCGCGTCGGGCTACGGCCAGCGGGCGCTGGGACCGATCGACTGGCCGGCGGAGCGACGCCTGGCCGAGCAGCAGATGACCCGGTTCGGCTATCGGGTCCCCCTCGACAGGCTGGTGGACGACCTGCCGGCTGCGGATCGGGCCATCACCGCCATCTTGCGGGCCAGCCGTGCGCTGTCGGTGAGCCCGAACCGGGGGCACCAGCTGTTCATCCTCGACGAGCCCACCGCCTACCTCAACGAAGCCGACGCCGAGCTGCTGCGCGATCTGATGCGGCGCGTGGCCGAGAACGGCGACAGCGTCATCTTCATCAGCCACTTCCTGCCCGAGGTGCTGTCCACGTGCCATCGGGTCAGCGTGCTGCGCGACGGGCACCTGGTGGCGACGCGCCCGACGTCGGAGCTGGGTGAGGACGAGTTGATCCAGCTCATGCTCGCTCGACGGATGAGCGACTTCTATCCCCCGCCGCCGAGCGGGCCGAGCGGAGATGTGGCCCTGTCGGTGAGCTCGCTGTCGGGCGCGGTGGTCAACGGGGTCGACCTGGATGTGCGGCCCGGCGAGCTGGTGGGCATCACCGGCTTGACCGGCTCGGGCTACGAGGAGCTGCCGTACCTCCTCGCCGGGGCCCGACCGAGGCGGGGGCGGATCAGCGCCTCCGGCACGGAGCTCCCCGTCGGCGTGCGCCACGCGGTGAAGGCGGGGATGGTGCTGGTGCCCTCGGACCGCAAGCGCGAGGGCGTGTGGACCGAGGCGACCGCGGCGGAGAACCTGAGCCTGCCCGTCCTGGGCCGCTACCGGTCGAGGGGCTTCCTCGCCCTGCGGCGAGAGCGAGCCGTGGCCGGCGAGGCGATGCGGCGCTTCCAGGTCTCACCGTCGGATCCGGTGATGCCTGTCGGCCGCTTCAGCGGCGGCAACCAGCAGAAGTTGGTGCTGGCCAAGTGGCTCCAGGTGGACCCGCGCATCCTGGTGCTCGACGAACCGACCCAGGGCGTCGACGCCGGCGCCCGTCGCGACATCCTCGAGCTGATCAGGGCCCAGATCGAGCAGGGCACGGCCGGGCTGATGTGCTCGGCCGACCACGAGCAGCTGGCCGCGGTGTGCAACCGGGTGCTGGTCATGCGAGGGGGCACGATCTGTGCGGAGCTGAGCGGCGAGGATCTCACCGAGGACGCGGTGCTCGGCGTGTGCCACGCCGCGTAGGCGGCGGCGCGCAGCCCTGGCACGAGCCTGGCAAGACCGCGGCAAGACGTTCGATGCGAGGTGTTGACATCGACGAAACCTGACGGCGGCACCCTGGGAGGGGTGCTGTCAGAGTCGGCGAGTCCCAGGAACGTGCGACGGGCCGATGACGCGCTGCAGGTCCTCGACATCCTGCGCACGTCGATCCTGGCCGGCCACATGGGCGAGGTGGGCGATGCCCTGCCACCCGAGGCGGAGCTCATGGCGGCACTCGGGGCCGGTCGCAACGTCGTCCGCGAGGCCCTCGACGGGCTGCGCCAGGAGGGCATCGTCGAACGGGTTCGAGGCGCGGGCACGTTCATCGTGACCTCCAAGTTGCACCACCGCTTCTCCACCCTGCGGGCCGTGGGATCGGACCTCGAGGACCGCGACGGGCGGATCCGCGGCGAGATCCTGCGTGAGGAGCGCCTGGGGGCACCGGAGCTGGTGGCGACCTTCCTGGGGGTGGCGCCGGGCGAGCTGCTGCACCGGATCGAGGTGAGGACGTTCCTCGACGACCAGCCCTGCTGGCTCACCACCAGCTATTTCCTCCCGGAACTGGTGGGGGTCACCCACTTCGTGGAGAAGAACGGCGACTGGTACCTGGCCCTCGAGGCGCTCGGCTACGTGCTGGGCGATTCCGAGGTCGTCATCGAGGCGGTCGTCGCCGGCCCCGGGGTCGCCACCCTGCTCTGTGTCGAGGTGGGCAGCGCCCTGATGCGCTTCGAGCGACGGATCTTCGACCACCACGGCCGTCCGCTGGAGATCGGGTTCGTGCGCAGCCGCGGCGACAAGGTGGCGCTGGTGCAGACCTTGCCCCGCGTGCGCCTGGACGGCATGGGCAGACCGCCGCGCGGCTGACAGCGAGTGCCTGATCGACAGGGGCGTGGGCACACTGCACGAGTGTCGAAGCTCCCTGCCACCTCGGCTCCCCGCTCGCGACAAGAGCTAAGGGACGATGCGCCGCCGACGTGGCTGCGGATGGCGGTCGCCCTCGGGGGCCTCGGCGCCCTGGCGGTCACGGCCGTGCTCATGCTGGCCGATCGGGCGCCCGGTGCCCTGCGGAGGCTCTCCGACCGCATCGACGTGTCGGCCACGGAGGCCGGCCGCCTGACGGAGCTCGTGCCGGTCTCTCGATCCGACACCGAGGTCCACATCGCGGTGTGGTGCGTCGTCACGCTGTTGTTCGCGTTCGTGGTCTGGTCCTGGTGGGGTGCGGCGCTCGTCGGGGTGGCCGCGTTCGGGCTGAGTGTCGCCGTCGAGATCGCCCAACGGGTGCTGACCGACACCCGGGACTTCCAGCGCAGCGACGTGGTCGCCAACGCGGTAGGCGTCGTGCTCGGTCTCGGGCTGTTCGCGTGCGGGCGCGTGGTGTGGTGGGCCTGGTGCCGGCTCCGTGCCCACTAGCGGGGTGCTGAGCACTCGGCTGCAGGTCCCCGGCGTGACCACGCTCGATCCACCCCGTCAGTCGCGACACCGGTGACGCACGGCGGACCCGACGAGAGAGGCGACCAGTCAGGCCGACTCTCGCCGCGACGGGTCCGAGCGGTGTTCTACGACAACTCCCGCGACGACGGCCCCTTCGAGACCGCCTCGTTCCGCTACGGACTCGCCGACTACCCGCCCCGGTGGCCCACCACGACGTCGTGGGCGCTCGTCGATCCGCCTGGCCCGACCAGCTCACCTCGCGCCGGTCAGCGCGCACCGTCGACCCGCCGATCAGCGGCGATGGATGATGATGTTGCCGCCGCTGACGTCACCCGATGCTTGGTAGGTGGCCGAGTCGGCAAGCGGGTCGTCTGCGAGACCGAAGACCCGGAGTCGGAAGCGGTCCGCCCCGTTCCTTCCTCCGTCGATGGCCTGCACGCTGAACCGGTACGACCCGGGGAGCCCGTCGATGGTGGCCGTTCCCTGGAACTGGGCCATGGTCGGGTTGGTGACCAGCCATTCGAGCGACTCGGAGTGCAACCGGAAGTCGCCTGCGCGGTATACGAACTGCAGGTTGCCGTCGGGCGTCGTCGAGGCGCCGTTGCGGTACTTCACCACGAACCCGAAGTTCGCCTTCGACGAGCCGTCGAGTCCCGGCAGGTCGTCCCCGGAATCGGAGAAGTCACCGCCCGGCACGATCCAGCCACCTCCCGTGACGAAATCGCCGGTGGGGTCGTAGACGACGAGTGAGATGGTCACGGTATCCGACCAGTTCCCGGCGGCATCGACCACGCGCACTCCGAGGTTGTGCACGCCAGGAGACAACAACCCTCCCGTGATCGTCGCGCTTGCCTCGCCCTCGTCGACCAACATGACCTGACCCGCGCCAGCACCCGGATCCGCCCCAACGAAGTACTCCGCTCCCACGACGCCGGAGAGCTCATCAAGGAAGTCCGCGCCTACCACAGTGTCTTGCGCCATGGACACAGGCGAGACCGAAAGCCAGAGATCTGTCACCAGCGGGGCGCTCAGGTCGACGTTCAGCCCTGCACTCTGTGCGGTGGCCTCGTTGCCAGCAACATCAACCGCATTTCCCTCGACGGCCTGGTCTCCACCCTCTCCAACGGTCGCCGGCTCCGCGCAACTCGCTATACCTGACAGGGCGTCGGCGCACGCGAAGGACACCGTGGGCATCTGGTTGAACCACCCGGCATCGTTGGGGCTCGAGTCCAGCACCGGCGAGATCGCGGGAGGGGACGAATCAATGTTCACTGGTCCGTACTGTCCCACTGCACAGTTGCCCGCGGCGTCGCAGACAGAATCAGACGATGCGAATTGATCCGATCCATCTGTGCCCAGGGTGACAGGGGCCGGACTTGGGAGGACCCCGTCCACGTTGTCCTCAGCCCACCAAGAGATCGAAACCGGACCGTTGTACCAGCCCTCGCTATTCGGTTCGCGATCCGCCGTCCCAATGACCGTCGGCGGCTGAAAATCATTGGTCACTGCCACGGTCTCGGATGCTGGGCATTCGTCAGACCAACGGTTCACCGCATCACGCACGGCACACCGAACGACGTAGGTCCCCGAAGGCGCATAGCGAGGCAAAACCACCGTTGCCTCCCACGTGCCCCACTGACATCGTCCACCGCTCCGGCCACCAACGACACCGGCACCGCAGCAGCCGACACATCAGCCGACGTCGGCGACACCAACAACGACGACAACACCGGACGCAGAACATCACCACCAGTCACCGTCACCGAAAACGAGCCAGGGCAGTCGTCAGACCAACGGTTCACCGCATCACGCACGGCACACCGAACGACGTAGGTCCCCGAAGGCGCATAGCGAGGCAAAACCACCGTTGCCTCCCACGTGCCATCCAAGGCATCACCATCAACCAGCGACGCCCCAGCCGCATACGTGACATCCTCCGCCACGTTCACCAACTGGAACGACATCCCGTCAACACCACTGACATCGTCCACCGCTCCGGCCACCAACGACACCGGCACCGCAGCAGCCGACACATCAGCCGACGTCGGCGACACCAACAACGACGACAACACCGGAGATTCTTGGTCGTTTCCAATGACGACAACTTCGGCCTGCGCTTTCGCCGGCGTCACCAGCACTAGTGCCAAGAGGCAAGCACTCACGCTTAAAAGGCCCCAGCTCCGCCTGAAGTCACCCATCATCCCACCCCATGTTGAAATATCTAATCAAGGCGCGGGACCCTAGCGCGCTTTGGCCGACGAAGCCTCCATGGAGCTCGGGCAAACAGCTCACGAGATGTCACGTTCGCCTGGCGGAAGTGAAGCCTGGCTGTAGACGATCGGACTCACGCACGGTGTGACCCAATTGGCGCAGATGGCTGCCGAGAGGGGGGTGCGCTGGACGTGAAGCCTGGGAGAGCCATCTCCATCCGACATCAGCGAACCGGCAGGGGCCGTTCTCTCGTTCTCTTGGAGCCACGTGGATCACCCCGGGCACCTGATGCCCTCGGGTGCTCGCGCTGCGAGATGAAGCGGATCGGTTCAGAATCTCTCCCGACCAAGCGCTTCTCGATGATCGACCTCTGGGTCATGGAGATTGGGTACGCCGCATGTCGTCCGACGCACCGGGCGCCATGGTCTCGAGGGCCATGCGGCGCAGCACGGGGATAGCGGCGTCGTCGCTGTCGCCCGAGGCCTTGTGCAGCACGTCGAGGTCGCCCGGCCGCAGCACGGGCACGACCACGTGGGAGATGAGGGGGTGGGCGGGGCGGTGGTCGTTCTCGCCCTCGGCCAGCAGCACCTCGTGGAGCTTCTCCCCCGGACGCAGGCCGGTGTAGACGATCTCCACCGGCCGGGGGGACTGGGCCACCAGCTGGCGGGCCACGTCGTCGATCTTGACCGGTTCGCCCATGTCGAGCACCAGGGCCTCGCCGTCGGCACCGACCGCCCCGGCCTGCACCACCAGGTGCACGGCTTCGCTGACGGTCATGAAGTAGCGGGTGACGTCCGGGTCGGTGACGGTGACAGGCCCCCCAGCTTCGATCTGGGAGCGGAACGCCGTCAGGACGCTCCCCCGACTGCCCAGCACGTTGCCGAAGCGCACCGACAGGAACCGCCCGGGGTACTGCCCGGCGGCCCAGGTGGTGAGGCCTTCGGCCAGGCGCTTGGAGTAGCCGAGCACCGAGGTGGGGTCGGCGGCCTTGTCGGTGGAGATGTTGACGAACTCGGTGACGTCGACCGACCCGGCGGCATCGAGCACGTTCAGGGTGCCGTACACGTTGGTCTTGACCCCTTCGCAGGGGTGCATCTCGAGCAGTGGCAGGTGCTTGAGGGCGGCGGCGTGGAACACCACCTGGGGCCGGTGCTCGCGGAAGACCTCGAACATGCGGTCGCGGTCGCGGATGTCGGCCACCACCAGGTTGCGCGAATCCAACATGGCCCGCCCCGAGAGGTCGAGCTGCAGGGCGTGAAGGGCGGACTCGTCACGGTCGAGCATCACCAGCTCGGCCGGTCCGAACACGGCCACCTGGCGGCAGATCTCCGAGCCGATGGAGCCGCCGGCGCCGGTGACCAACACCCGGCGGTCCTGCAGGTAGCCGGCGATGGCAGTGAGGTCGGTCTCCACCATCTCGCGGCCCAGCAGATCGGCTTCGGTGACGGGGCGGATGTCGCCCACGCCGATGGCCCCGCCGAACAGCTCGGAGACGGGTGGCAGCACCCGCACCTCGAGCCCGGCGTCGACGGCCAGCCCGGCGAGCTCGCGGATGGTCTCGGACCGGGCTCCGGGGATGGCGATGACCACGACGCGGGCGCCGTGTTCGGCGGCGACGGCGGCCAGGGCGGTGCGGTCGCCCATGACCCGTACGCCGCGGATCTTCAACCGGGCCTTGGTGGGGTCGTCGTCGATGATGGCGACGGGCAGGTAGGGGCTGTCGGGGTCGCGCAGCATGGCGGTGACGGTCTGTTCGCCGCCTTCGCCGGCGCCGACCACCACCACGGGCTCGGCGGTGACGCCGGGGCGCAGACGGCGTTCCCGGTTCAGGCGCCAGGCGAAGCGCACCCCGGCGGCCACGGCGAACCCGGCGAGGGTGCCGCCGGCGATGACCGAGGCAGGGAGGATGGCCTGGTCAGGGATCTGGTTGAGGACCAAGAGCACGACGGCAGCCACGAAGAAGGTCTCGACCAGGCGCATGACCTCTTCGAAGGATCCGTAGCGCAGCTGGCCTCGCATGGCTCGGGCGAGGAGCCCCACGATGGCGAGCACCAGCACGGCCAGACCGAGCCCCTCGAGGAGCTCACGACCGCCGTAGACGCCGAAATCGGTGATCGGGCCGTTGCCGTCGAAGCGCAGCACCATCGCCAGCACCAGGCCGACCGCGAACGCGCCACAATCGATGGCCACCTGCACCGCTGTTCGGATCCCGAACCTGGCTCGCTTCCTCGTCACACTCCCGCCTTCCGCCGGTGGCTCCGCAGTCCCTCGACCGCAGGATCCTACGCGACCCCTGGGACTGGGGCGACCGATGGGTTGAGCCCGCACCACCTACCCCGCAGGTCCTCCGCCCGTACACCGCTGCCTCGAGACGGTCGGCGCCACGGCACCCAGTCGACCAGTTCCCCTCCACCGCACGAAAAGCCGGACTCGGTCGGCGAAGTTAGGTGCGACTGCTGATGACGGCCTGATCGTCTCAGTCGAGGTCGAGCCGAGGCTACGTTGGCCGCGTGCGTGTCGTACTCATCGGAGGCGGAGGCCACGCCAGCGACGTCCTCAGTGGTTTCGAGGCCCTGGCCGAGCACCTGGCGATCGATCTTCCCGTGGTCGGCCTCCTGGCCGACGACCCACCTCCTGAGCAACGGTTCCGTGGGCGAATCGCCCATCTCGGTCCGTTGTCCGAGCTGCCCCACCTCGATGTCACCCACTACATCCTTGGAGTGGGCTGGCCCCACACCCGCCGACAGGTGATTGATCAGCTCCCACCGCACAGCCTGCGGGCGGCCACGCTGATCCACCCCCGAGCGACGGTCGGCACCTCGGTCGAGATCGAGGAAGGAACAGTTGTCCTCGACGGCGCTCACATGTCGGCGACAGCCGCCATCGGCCGGCACGTGTACATCGGCTACCAGAGCGCAGTCGGCCACGACGACGTGGTCGGCGACTTCACTTCCGTCATGCCGGGAGCGGTCCTCAGCGGGAACGTGACAGTGGGAGCGGGGGTCCTCATCGGCACCAACGCCACCGTCCGCGAAGGCATCCGCATCGGAGCCGGTGCCACCGTGGGAGCCGGCGCCGTGGTCGTCCGAGACGTACCCCCTGGGGTCACCGTCGTTGGCAACCCCGCCCGGCGAGCTCAGATCCCACCGGGCGACTGAGAGCCACCCGCACGAGTGGGCCCCGCCTGCCGCATCTCTACGTTGGCAACGCAGACCGCCGGACGAACCACGTGCCCGCAACGAGACACAGCGCGAGTCCGGCCGCCGCGACTGCGACTGACAACAAGGCTGGCCACGGGGAGCGGGCCAGTCCCCCGGTACGGGCCACTGCGACAGCAGCTCCGGCGAGCAGCCCGACGACCACCGCCGGCGCCATCCCTCCAAGTGGGGCACCCCGCAACGAACGAGCCAGCAGAGCGGGGACCCCCAACAGAGCCACCATGAACAGCGTCGCGATGAGAGCACTCTGCCGACCGGTGGCACCGTAGAGCCCCGCCCCCAGGGTGGCTGCAGCAGCAATGGACCATGCCGACTCGAAGCGCTCGCGGCCTCGGAACCCTTGAAGGACCGCCAGCACCGCTATCAGGAGAATCAGCGGCAGGTACTGGCGGTTCTCGGGCACACACAGGTAGCCGGCGCCGGCCACCCCAGCCAGGAGCACCCACGACCACCCCTCACCGAGGACCCGCGCCGACTCGCGGCCCATCGCTGGCAGGCAAGCACCGAGAAGCACGGCCGCCGGGATCGCCCACCACCGGTCGGGGCGCCGGAGGAAGCTGGCGAACCACGACCACACGACGGTGAGCCCACCGAGCGCCGCGCCGTCGATCGCCGAAGGTCGCCACCTCGCTTCGGACCCAGCGGGCATATCCGGAGGCGTCACCACCTGGGGTCCCGTCTCGCCGCCTAGAGCGGCACAACGTTCGGCGCCGTGAGCCTGTTTCGCGTGTCGAAGACGAGGGTGGCGTGCCGAACGAGCAGATCGAGGTCGAAGTCGTCGTGGTCGACGATCAGCACCGCGAGGTCGGCGCTCGCCGCCTCTTCAGCGGTCAGCTCGACCCTTGTCACGCCCGCCGGAACATGGTGATCCACCACATGGGGGTCGGCAACCCGAATGTCTGCGCCCAGCCCGAGGAGGAGCTCGCAGATGCGCCGAGAAGGGCTCTCCCGGGCATCACCCGTGTTCTTCTTGTAGGCGAGGCCCAGGAGGAGGACACGCCGGCCGTTCACCGGAAGGCTCCGTCCGTTCAGGAGCTCCACCACCCGCTGCACCACGTAGTCCGGCATGTGATCGTTCACGTCGTTGGCGAGTTCGACGAAACGAAACGAGTGCCCCAGAGACTGTCGAACTCTCCACGAGAGGTAGGACGGGTCGATCGGCAGGCAGTGCCCCCCCACGCCCGGGCCGGGGGTGAAGCGCATGTACCCGAACGGCTTGGTGGTCGCCGCGTCGATGGCTTCCCACACGTCGATGCCGAGATCGTGCGCGAACATCGCCAGCTCGTTGACGAGGGCGATGTTGACGTGTCGGAAGGTGTTCTCGAGGAGCTTGGTGAGCTCGGCCTCCTTGGGACTCGACACCGCCACCGTCTTCTCGACCAGCTCGCCATAGAAGGTCTGCACAACTGCCAGCGAGGCCTCATCGATCCCGGACACGACCTTCGGGGTGTTCTCGAAACGCCACTCGGCGTTCCCCGGATCGATCCGCTCGGGGCTGTACCCGAGATGAAAGTCGGGACCTGCCCGCAGTCCGCTTCCCTGCTCCAGGATCGGGGCGACGACCTCCTCGGTCGTACCCGGGTATGTCGTCGACTCGAGGATCACACACGCGCCAAGTCGGAGGTGCGCCGAGAGGTCAGCGGCGGCCTGTTCGACGTATTTGAGGTCCGGTACTCCATCGAGGAGGGGGGTAGGCACCGAGATGACCGCTACATCGAAGCCTTTGCTGCCCGCAGCGTCGCTCGTGGGCTGGTAGCGGCCAGAGGCCAAGGCCACCTCGAGGCGCTGACCGCTGACGTCTTCAACGGGCGACTTGCCACCCCGGATCGCCGAGATCTTGTCGTCGTCAGTATCTACTCCGACGACATTGAAACCTACTTCGACCGCTCGCATGGCAAGAGGCAACCCCACGTAACCCTGCCCTACGACGACCAACCGCCGACCATTCGTCTCCATTACCGTCCTTGCTGCCGGACAATCCCGACAATTGTGAGCCGACCCCACGCCATCCTGACCGCACTAGGTCCACGTCAACGCCGATCAAGGGGCCACCCAAGGTCCGGCTGCCTCGCCCCGTCGAGGCTCTACACTATGCGCAAGTGGCGGATATCGAGGACGTGAGTTGAAGTCGAGCACTGGGTCAACCTCAGGGAGCCGGCTGTGATGCCCGAGTACTTCACGCAGGCTCGGCGGATCCTTGATCGTCGAATCGTTCGACGTTTTGCGGGCCTGTCGCTGCTGTCGGTGCTGGCCGCCGGTCTCGATGCCATCGGCATCTTGTTGTTGGTGCCCCTCATCGACACCCTGTCCGACTCCTCGGGCGAATCCCCGGTCGGCGTTCTTCCCTTCATCGATGGACTCTCAGTGGGCTGGCTTCTGGCGCTGGTCGTCCTCTTCTTCACTGCCAAGAGCGTTGCCATGGCCCTCATCCGCTGGTGGAGCGTGGGCGTGGTTCTCAACGCAGGGGCCACCACCGCCACCCGCCTCTTCGCTGCCTACCTCGACGCCCCGCTCTCGTTCCATGACGACCACAACACGTCGGCGTCGCTGCGCACGCTGACCACCTCTATCCAACAGTTCTTCCAACAAGGGGTGCTGGCCACCGCCAGCGGCGTGGCCGAGGCGGCCACGCTGATGGTGCTGGCCATAGTGCTCGTCGTGTCGGCCCCCATTCCCGCCATCATCGGCGTGGCGTACTTCGGGCTGGCGTCGTTGTTCTACGTCAAGGTGCTGCAGACGCGCACCCGCCGCAACGCCCGCATCGTGCAGCAGAAGGCGGCCACTGTCATCCGGCTCATCCAGGAGGGCCTGGGCGGCCTCCGGGAGCATCGTCTCCGCGGTTCCGAGACCGACCTGGTCGAGGCGTTCGCCGTGGACCGGCAAGCCCAGGCACGGGCGCAGCGCTTCACGACCTTCGCCGCCGAGCTGAGCCGCTACTACCTCGAGATCCTCGTGATGGGTGGTTTCGGCATCATCGCCGGCGTCGTGGTGGCCACCAGCGATGGCTCCAGGGCAGGTCTGGCGACCTTGGCCGTGCTCCTCGCCGTGGCCTTCCGAATGCTGCCGTCGTTGTCGCGCCTGCTGGCTGCCGTCACCAACGTGAAGGTTGGTCGTGCTGCCCTGGAGTCCATCACTGCGGACTTGGACGACCTCTGCATCGAGACGCTCTCCGGTCCAACGCTCGTATCAATGCCGCCCCGACGGGCGGAGGGACGCCCCCGCCGACTGGTTCTCGACCGTGTGTCGTTCCGCTACGGGGAGGCACCCACGGATGCACTACAGAACGTGTCGCTGGCGGTGGAACCGGGAACATCGCTCGGCGTGGTGGGACCCTCCGGGGCAGGCAAGTCCACCCTCATCGACGTGGTGTGTGGCCTGCGCCTGGCCACAGCCGGCAAGATAGAGGTCGATGGCCATCCCCTCGCCGAGGACGGTCGGACCTGGCGACGCGAGATTGGGCTGGTGCCCCAAGACGTGTTCTTGGCTGATGCCACCGTTGCCGAGAACGTTGCCTTCGGCCTTGCCGTCGACGAGGACCTCCTGTGGGACGCCCTTCGCCGGGCCCAGCTCGACGAGTTCGTGCGCAGTCTGCCCGAGGGGGTATCGACCATGGTCGGTGAACGCGGCACCCGCCTGTCCGGCGGTCAGCGCCAGCGCCTGGGCATCGCCCGTGCCCTCTACGCCCAACCCTCGGTGCTGGTGCTCGATGAGGCCACCGCTGCGCTAGATGTGGAGACCGAAGCGGCGGTCGTCGAATCTGTGGCAGCCCTGGCCGGTGAACTCACCCTCGTTGTCGTCGCCCACCGTCTCTCCACGATTCGTCGCTGTGACCGCGTCGCCTACCTCGAGGCCGGCAGGGTGCGTCACGTCGGCAGCTTCGACGAGACGGCCGAACTGATCCCCGAGTTTGCCCGGGCGGTGGCCCTCGCCGGCCTGACCCCCCAGAGCCATCACGCCGCCGCCCCACCGCACCCCGGAGCAGTGGCATGACTCCTTCCCCATCACGAAGAGAACACACACCATGAGCTACCTGAGCGGCAAGTCGGTACTAGTCACCGGAGGCACCGGCAGCTTCGGCAAGGCCTTCATCCGTCACGCCCTCCAGCATCTCGAACCGGAACGGATCGCCATCCTCTCGCGTGACGAACTCAAGCAGTACGAGTTCCGCAGCGAGATCGGCGACGATCCACGTCTGCGGTGGTTCATCGGCGACGTCCGTGATCCCGGTCGTCTCGCCCGCGCCTTCAGTGGTGTGGACGCCATCGTGCACGCTGCGGCCATGAAGCAGGTGGACACCGCCGAGTACAACCCCTTCGAGTGCATCGCCACCAACGTGTTGGGTGCCGAGAACGTCATCAACGCCGCCATTGATGCCGGGGTCGAGCGTGTGGTCGCTCTGTCCACCGACAAGGCCTCGTCACCCATCAACCTCTACGGGGCTTCCAAGCTCTGCTCCGACAAGCTCTTCGTGGCCGGCAACCACTACGCCGGGCACAGCCCCACCCGCATGTCGGTGGTGCGCTACGGCAACGTGATGGGCAGCCGGGGGTCGGTGGTCCCGTTGTTCCGCCGTCTGGCGGCCGAGGGTCGTCTCCCCATCACCGACGAACGCATGACCCGCTTCTGGATCACGCTCCCCCAGGCCGTGAGGTTCGTGGTCGACAGCTTCGATCGCATGCACGGCGGAGAGATCTTCGTGCCTCGCATCCCCTCCACCACCGTCATGGACCTGGCTGCGGCCATCGCCCCGGGTGTCCCCACCGAGGTGGTCGGCATCCGGCCCGGCGAGAAGCTTCACGAGGAGATGATCTCCGCGGACGACGCCCGCAGGACCTTCGCCCACGACGACCACTACGTGATCGCCCCGGTCATCGAGGGGTGGCGGTCGGGTCGCGAGCGCTCCGGCAAGCCCACCCCGGACGGCTTCGCCTACCGGTCCGACACCAACGACATGTGGATCAGCGTGGAGGAGATCCGCGACCTCCTCGCCACGGTCTGACGATGATCCCCTACGGCCGCCAGAGCATCGACGAGGACGACATCGCCGCCGTGGTCGATGTACTCCGGGGCGATTGGCTCACCCAGGGACCGGCCATCGAACGCTTCGAGGGTGCCGTGGCCGAGCACACGGGGGCGCGCCATGCCGTGGCCTTCTCGTCGGGCACGGCCGCACTCCACGGTGCGGCCTGGGCGGCCGGCCTCGGCCCGGGCGACACGGTGGTCACCTCTCCCCTGACGTTCATGGCCAGCGCCAACTGCGCTCGCTACGTGGGCGCCCGCCCTGCGCTCGTCGACATCGATCCGTCCACCTGGAACCTCGATCTGGCCAGGGTCCCGGCTGGCACCGATGCCGTGGTGGCGGTGCACTACGCGGGGCTGCCGGTGGACCTGGCCAACCCTGGGTGGTCGGAACGACCGAGAGTGGTCATCGAAGACGCCGCCCATGCCCTCGGTGCGATGAACCCGGACGGGCCGGTCGGCAACTGTGCCCACAGCGACATGTGCTGCTTCTCGTTCCACCCCGTCAAACCGGTGACCTCTGGAGAGGGCGGGATGGTGACGACAAATGATGATGACCTCGCTGAGCGCCTACGGTCGTTTCGCTCGCATTGCATGGTTCGCCAGCCTGACCGGGGAGCCTGGGTCTACGAGATCAGCGACGTCGGTTACAACTACCGCATGACCGATCTCCAGGCTGCGCTCGGTGCCAGCCAGATGACCAAGCTCGATCTGTTCATTGCCCGCCGCAACGAAATCGCCGATCGCTACCGCGAGATGTTGGCCGACCTCCCCGTTGGTCTTCCCCCGGCGGCACCCGAGGGCTTCCGGCACGGCTACCACCTGTTTCCGATCACGGTGGCCGACCGCAGGCGCGTCTTTGGGGAGCTTCGAGCCGCCGACATCGGCGTACAAGTCCACTACGTGCCAATCCATCACCACCCGCTGAGCAGCGACACCGGAATCCAACCGGGAGACCTTCCGAGCTGCGATGCCTTGTACGAGCGCTTGATCAGCCTTCCGTGCTTCCCCGGGCTGACCGCCGCTCATCAAGAAGCGGTGGTTCGAGCGCTCGAGTCCGCCACGCAATGAGGCCCCAGCCCACTGCAGCCGATCAGCAGCCGTCGTTTCCATGACGGCGCCGACATCTGACCACCGCCCCCGAACGTGGGTGCTTCGGGCCGACGCCTCGGCACTCCTCGGGGTCGGTCACGTGATGCGTTCACTCACCCTGGGGGCTGCTGCCCGCCGACGAAGGTGGCGTTGCGAGCTGTGGAGTGCCTCACTCCCCACAGCACTGCGAGAACGGGCCCGTGGACTGGGCATTGTGATCGTGGATGTTGTCGAGCCCCCTGGATCAACGACCGACGGCGCCGCGCTGGGTCGGGTTGATCCAGATGCGGTCACGCTCGATGGCTATCACCTCGGCGAAGACTTCATGGATGGACTCGGGCTCGGGCCGTTCGTCGTCCGGATCGACGACAACGGGGAACACAGCCAGCTCCCGGCTGACACCATCCTCAACCAGAACCCCCACGCTCCACTGATCGAGTACCCAGCCCCTGGCGCCTCAACTCTTCTCCGCGGGCTCGAGTACGCGTTGATCAGAGAAGAGATCCGCGACCAACGGGCCATCACGCGCTCGTGTGGCGACTCACCTCGAGTGGCGGTCTCGATGGGTGGGACCGACCCCGCGAACACGACCGCATTGATCGCACGCAGCCTTTCGCATCTTTCTGCCGAGGTCGGGATAGTCATCGGCATGGCCAACCCGAGGTGCGCTGAACTCAGATCCCTCATCGGAGAAGAACCCGCTCTTCACGAGGTCACTCATGAAGCACTACCTGCAGCACTCGCAGATGCAGACGTGGCCGTGCTCGGAGCTGGAACCACGCTCTGGGAGGCTGCGTGCTTGGCCACACCAGTAGTAGCCGTGATCACCGCTGACAACCAACGCCAGTTGGTAGACACAGACGAAGTCCGTTCCTTCTGCCTCACCCTTGACGGATCGCATCCCGACCTATCCACTGCTGTGTCAAACGAGGTGGCGCGCCTGCTCAACGATGATTGCCGACGAGCACGCATGGCCTCTGCCGGCGAGTCGCTCGTGGACGGTCTCGGAGCAGACCGCGTGGTTCGTGCGGTCGAAGCTGTCCTGGAAGGAAGCGACAGGTGACAAGACTGCGCCCGTTGGAAGCAGCAGATGTAGAGCTTCTCTACCGGTGGAGGACCGATCCGGAGGTGAGTCGCTTCATGTACACCTCGGGGCCAGCCTCACCAGCTGAACACGAAGCGTGGTTCGCTGCGGCTGCAATCGATGGCCCCGCTCATCGTCATCGTATGTTCGTCGACGGAACGACTGCGGTGGGGCTGGCATCGCTGACCAACATCGACACGCGGCTGCACCGGTCCTGCTCGTGGGGCGGCTACATCGATCCGGCGTCTCACGGACGTGGCCTCGGGGCCACGCTCCTCGTGCTGTCCATGCGCATGGCATTTGACGATCTCAGCCTCGAACGGGTCTGGGTAGAGGCGATGGCCACCAACGATCGAGCGATCGCACTCTATGAGCAGACCGGCTTCCGAAGGGAAGCCTTCTTCCGTTCCTTCGTATGGAGAAGCGGCACGCCGCTCGACGTCGTCGGCTTGGCCCTCTTGCGCAAGGAGTGGCTGACCTTGTACCCAAGACAGACCGACTCGCAGCCAGGCGGTGGAGCATGAGCGACGACCGACTGAGAGAGGCCCTCGCCGGCGTAGCCGGCTCACCTTGTCTCATCGCCGAGATCTCCGGGAACCACAGCGGCAGAATCGAGCGTGCCCTCGAGCTCGTAGGGGCCGCTGCTTCGGCTGGCGCCGACGTCGTGAAGTTCCAGCACTACACACCCGAGTCCATGACCGTCCGCTCTGACCACCCCGACTTCCAGGTCACGGGCGGGACCCTGTGGGATGGTCGCCAGCTCGCGGATCTCTACGCCGAGGCCATGACGCCGTGGGAGTGGACCGAAGAACTCGTCGCCGAGTGCGATCGCCTCGGCCTCGCCTGGCTCTCGACCCCGTTCGACCCCTCGGCTGTCGACTTCCTCGAGTCGTTCAACCCACCGGCCTACAAGATCGCCTCATTCGAGATCGTCGATCTTCCTCTGATCCGATACTCCGCGTCCAAGGGCCGGCCGTTGATCATCTCGACGGGGATGGCGACCGTGGACGAGATCGACCGGGCCGTCCGTGCCGCGAGCGAAGGCGGAGCGCCCTCGGTGGCGTTGTTGCGCTGCAACTCCGCCTACCCCGCTGACCCAGGGCAGATGGATCTTGCGGCCATCCCGGTGATGCGATCTCTCTGGGACGTACCCGTCGGGCTCTCGGACCACACCCTCACCAGCACTGCTGCGATCGCTGCCGTCGCACTCGGTGCTTCGATCGTCGAGAAGCACGTGACACTGCGACGATCAGACGGTGGGCCCGATGCTGAATTTTCCCTAGAGCCGCAGGAGCTCGCGAGGCTTAGCTCGGTGCTAGGGGAGGCCCATGCTGCCATCGGACGTCCACGCTTCGGCCCATCCGCCGGCGAAGCAGCGAGTCTCGCGTTCCGCCGCTCACTCCGAGTGATCGCTCCCATCGCCGAGGGGAAGGCCTTCTCAGAGCGCAACGTCCGTTCGGTGCGCCCCGCTGGCGGGCTGGCGCCGGACCTCCTTTCAACCGTGATCGGCAAACGGGCACGTCGATCCCTTTCGGTCGGGGATCCGCTCACTTCGGCGGACGTCGCCGATGAGTAGCGTTGAGCTCCCGCGACCCGAGAACTGCCTCGCCGTGATCCCTGCCCGTGGTGGCAGCAAGCGCATCCCGCGCAAGAACATCCGACCGTTCCACGGATTGCCCCTCATCGTGCGGCCCATCCAGACCGCCCTTCGCTCGCAGCTCTTCCGTGATGTTGTCGTGTCCACCGATGACGACGAGATCGCCGCCGTCGCCGAGGAAGCCGGGGCAGCGGTCCCCTTCAGCCGTGACTCGACCCTCGCTGACGATTTCACGCCGCTCCAGCCGGTGGTGGCCGATGCCATCGATAAGTACTCCAGGCACACCACGGCTGAGATCACCCATGTGTGCCTGATCTATCCGGCTGCTGTCTTCACGCTGGCGAAGGACCTCGCCGAGTCACTCGCCCTTCTTTGCACGAGCGGCGCCGAGCTTGTCTTCTCAGCCTGCGCCCACCCTGCCCCGGTTCACCGTGCCTGGCAGCAGGACGAGTCCAACTCCGCCTCGATGATCTGGCCCGAATATCGCCTCACGAGGTCGCAGGACCTTCCCGAGGCCTACTTCGACTGCGGGCAGTTCGCGTGGGGGACACGGACCTACTGGGCCCACCCTCCACGGAAGCTACAGACTCGGACGGCCCTGTACGTCCTCCCCCGAGAGCGCGCCCACGACATCGATACCGAGGTCGACTGGCACCTGGCTGAGGTGGCCTTTTCCCACTACCGGTCTGAAGCGCCCCAGGTTTGATGCCGCATCTTTCTGAGTTGGAAGGATGCGAACCATGCCCAAGAAGATCGATCCGAGGGTCAAGGAGCGCTGCGTGCGCCAGGTCCTCGACCACTTGCAGGAGTACCCGTCGCTGACCGCGGCGGCCGAGGCGGTGGCTCGCCGTGAGGGCGTCGGGAAGGAGGCGGTGCGCCGCTGGGTGATCCAAGAGATCGATGGCGGCCAACGCCAGGGTCCGACTGCGCTGAGCCCCCTGAAGTGGTCCACCTGTTGTGCGAGTCCGTTGCCCCAGGATGGGGCGAAGGAGGACCACGACGATGGCCAAGCGACGGCGGCACACGCCGGATCAGATCATCCGCAAGCTCGCCGAGGGCAACAAGCTCCTCGCCGGCGGGACCGAGCTCGACGAGGTCTGCCGGCATCTTCAGATCGCGGAGTCGGCCTGGCATCGTTGGGTCGCGCAGTACGGCGGCATGAATGCCAGCGATGCGAAGCGGCTCAAGGAGCTCGAGGGTGAGAACACCCGACTGAAGAAGCTCCTCGCCGAGGCCGAGTTGGACAAGTCTGTGCTCAAGGAGATCGCGGAGGGAAACTTCTGACCCCGAACCGTCGTCGCAGCGCCGTGAGCATGCTGCGTGACCGGTTCGGGGTCTCCGAACGCCGGGCCTGCAAGGTGGTCGGTCAGCACCGCTCGACCCAACGACTCGAGGCCCCGCCACCAGCTGATGACGACGCCGAGCTGCGCGGGTGGCTGCGAGCGTTTTCGAAGCAGCGGCCCCGGTGGGGGTGGCGTCGCGCTGCGAAGCAGCTGCGCCGAGACGGCCGGAAGATCAACAACAAGAGGGTTCAGCGCTTGTGGCGCGAGGAAGGGCTGCGCGTGCCGTACAAGAGGCGCAAGAAGCGCATGGTCGGGATCGGCTCGGCGGTCGGGGCGTTGTGCCCGATCGCCCCGAACACCCTGTGGGCGATGGACTTCCAGTTCGACGTCGCCGTCGACGGCCACACGTTGAACCTGTTGAACGTGGTCGACGAGTACACCCGCGAATGCCCCGCCATCGTCGTTGACCGCTCGATCGACGCCGACCAGGTCGTCGCCACCCTCGACCGGCTCGCCGTCGTGCGCGGCTTCCCCGCCTTCGTCCGATTCGACAACGGCCCCGAGTTCGTTGCCCACGCCGTCGCGGACTGGTGCCGCTTCAACGGCGTCGACAGCATCTTCATCGACCCCGGCTCGCCATGGCGGAACGCCTGGATCGAGTCGTTCAACAGCCGGCTACGCGACGAGTTCCTCAACGGGTGGATCTTCGACAGCCTCCTCGAGGCCCAGGTGATCATCGAGGACTGGCGCGTCGACTACAACATCAACCGGCCCCACAGCGCCCACGGCGAGCTCACACCCGCCGAGTTCGCTCAGGCTTGGATCACCCGACACCAACCAGCACTCGCATAGCAGCTGGACCACTCATCGGGGCCCGCTCACCCGCTCAGCAGCTCCTCACCGGCCCCCACGCTTCATCGCGTAGATCCATCATTCGAGACGTCTACCGCACCCTACGAGCCGAGCTCGCCACCCTCGAAACACACCTCGACGCTCTATGGGAACGTCCCGGGGTGGCTCAGATAGTCGTGACCGACGGGCTCGTCTGGTCAGGCCCGTTGAAACCACCATGCGGTGTAGTTGACCAGCCCACCCGAGTCACTGGACTCGTCGACCAGCGTCTTCATCGGCGTCTCGTCGGCCACGACCCAACCGAGCCGCCGGAAGGTACCCGGCACGTCGTGGGGGTACTCCCGGTGGGTGGCGCCGGCCACCGTCGGCTCGATGGCCAGGATCTGCTCGGACACGCGCCCGATGTGCTCGAACACGGATCGGCTGTCGGGATGGATGTGTTGCAGCACCGCCATGGTGAACGTGAGCCCGAACTGCCAGTCCTCGAAGCTGGGCAGCACACCCTCGGCGGCGCCGACATGGACTGGCCGAGCCTCAAGCTGCGGGTAAACCTCTCGCAGTCGCTCAACGGCATGCGGGTTGATCTCGACTCCGGTTACGTTTTGGTAGCCATGGTCATGCAAGTAGGCGAGGTTCCGCCCCACGTTGCAGCCGACTTCGAGAATCTCCTTGTCTGCAGCGAGATTGTGGTTCTCAAGGAGTTGCGTGAGGGCGGCGCTGCGTGTGGTCGCCTTGACGTACTCGTCAGGGTCGTTCTTGGCTGGTGAAGGTTGCCGCCAGAATTCGTACACGGTCTCGCGATCATCGATCAGTCGAGAACCAACGAGTCTCGTCACCCCCGAGTTCGGGGCGAGTGGCCGCAAGACCTTGTGAAACAGCCGATGGTTGATCTTCCGTACCAACCTCATGGAACTGGGTCTCCTCCCTGGCGGGATGGGGTGGGTGGTCCCCGATGAGATGAGCCCTCGGAGCGAGGCTGTGTGTCTTCCACAACGCAAATCCCGCAAGGGCCCGCCCATGGTAGAACCGAGCACCCGAACGCGCCCCTGATCCCTGAAGGCGCCGGCGCATGCTGGGCCTCCAACGAAGCGCGCCGTTCACCTGTTGCCCTCGGCGAGCTTGCGGATGATCCAGTCGGGCGCCTGCCGACGTCGGGCCACGACTGCTGTCCTCCTCATCACGCCAGTCTGGGGTAACGGACTCGCACAACACCTAGACCACTACGAGGGGGCCGCCTCAGCGGAACCAGACAACCGACGCTCGCGTCCAATCCAACTTCAATCATGGCCTAGAACGGATCGCCAGCGTATCGCCGCCATTGGCGATGATACTGAACCCAAACTCTTGGAGATAGGAGGTGAGCTCCTTTGCTCTTAGCCCACTGAGATGTCGACTCTCGAAGTTGATCACAGATGGGAGCAGCCTTTCGATACTCGACTCATATATCACTGTGTCGTCAAATCCCTCGGTGTCAATCTGCAACAGATCGACGGAGTCTCCGAATCCGGTATCTACAAGAAGAGGTAGAAGCGGCGTGCTAGGTACGGTTAGCTCAACGACCACTTCCGATAGCGGCAAGGAACCGACATAGTACTTCTGCACCCAAGCTTCAACGTGACCGTAGTCTGCGGAGGTGATACCAGTTGGTGCTCGGTAGCTAGGCCAGCCGTCGGCATATGGAACGCTGCAGTCACTCCAGCACTCCGGATTTACAGCGAAGAGCTTCAACTCGCCCGCCGGACCTACAGCCCGCCCCACAATGGTCTTACTTGGATGACCACCATAGGACTCTTCAAGCATAGAATGAAGGCTCTCCTGAGGCTCGATTAGGAGAAGATCAACCCGATCCTGGTGCGCAGCTGCAAACCCATGAATCGGGTCAGCTATCCGCCCATCATTCGCCCCCACTTGCACGATTCGAAGAACAGACTTCTGACCCAATAGCACCGTCAGCGCAGTCTCCAATAGAGCTGAACCAGCCGCTCCTTGACGGATGCGCCTAACCTCGAACCCCGACTTCCTCAATATTGCTTGCGCTCTTGAAGCTATCCTATTCACTCTACACTCCTATGCTGAATAGACGGTGCACTTCTGTCCCGCTTCGGGAGTCCGGCTCATGAGGAGTCCCCGATGAGCGGTCCAGGGGCCGTGCGAGTGCTGGTTGGCATCGGGTGACCCATGCCGCCCACGGCGAGCTCGGTGGGGGGTGAGCACGCCGTGCGCGGTATGGGCCCGGTTGATTTTGTAGTCGACGCGCAAGTCCGAGACGACGACCTGGACCACTACGAGGGACTTGTCTCAGGGGCATGAGAGACCGGCTACGACGCTTGGTCGCGTCGAGCACTCAAACCGGCTCGCGCAAGAGTTCATCATAAAGACGCACAATGGAACTGACATGCTGATCGGTCGAGAACCGTTTCTCATTGATTGCTCGCAACTCCCGCGCCTTTCGAGGCGTTTCCCGATCCGAGAGCAGCTGAATAATCGCGAGAGCAAAAGCATCCACAGCATCTGATCGGACCAGCCGCCCGGACAATCCTTCGGGCGTAGATTCCTTATGACCTCCCGAATCCGATGCAACGAATGGAACCTCAACCAGCGAGGCCTCGACTGGCGTGCGCCCAAAAGGTTCGCCGACCGCAGGTATCACCAAAGCGTCAAGCCCAGCCATCAATCGCTCTGCGTCGAGGACGAACCCCAGGAGGTGAAACCTATCGCCAATGCCGAGGTGTCGTGCCTCTGCGAGGATTTGTCGCTCCGTAATGTCGTGTTCGCGGCCCATCATCACGAAATGGGGCACCTTGCTTCCACGCCACTCGCGCACGATTCTCTGGGCAATTCGGACGAACTCCAGCGGTCGCTTGTAGTCGCGGAAGTTGCTCACAAACCCGATCAACACAACACCATCCGGCAGGGCACACATCGACAACAAGCGTTTACGCTCTCGCCCCTTCCAGGCGGTGCCCGGCCCGGGAGCGCCTACGGGATTGTAGACGATCGTTGCGGGACCCCGAATGTAGGCTGGCCGTGACGCCCGGACGTAGCGCGATATCTCCACAATCTGAGTTCTGTTCCAGGCGCTAAGCGGGGACCTTGGCCACTTGTCGCCACGTTGGTGCCAGACGTGGCGAGACCGATCCATCCGGACCGCAGCTGCCCAGACTACGTGAAGAGCCGTGTCGTTAGTATGGACGATGTCAATCTCGGCCTTCCTCATCCAGCGGACCAATTTCGGGACGTCAGCAGCTAGGCACTTCGCGTACCGAGACCACGTCATTGATTTGCCCGTGTGCCGAGTAGGCAGGATCTCATACTCGATCCCCCGCGCTTCCGCCCACTCTGCCACCGGTCCGACCTGATGCAGAACCACTACAGGCTCGAACCTCGAGTGGTCGGTAAGACTGGCAGCCAAGACCAACCCGGATATGTGGCTACCACCTACCCGGTATCCCTCGAAGGGGAATGCCACCCGGCGCCTCTTAGGACTCTCGACGGTTCGACGTGCCACGCCATCACCTACCTGAGCCCGCAAGGGCTGATCGTCCGTCCGCTGCAGCGAGGCGCTCGTAGAGCGCCGAGATCGCATCAACCCCGCTGCCGAGTGAAAAGTGTGACACCGCACACGACCGACACCGCTCGCTCGTGCCTGGGTCCGAAAGAAGCTCAAGAATGGAATCACATGCCTTTGCGACGGCCGCATCCGAAGAATCCTCGAGCGCGACCCCGCATTGATACTTCTCAATCAAGGC
Source organism: Rhabdothermincola salaria (assembly GCF_021246445.1). Lineage (NCBI taxonomy): Bacteria > Bacillati > Actinomycetota > Acidimicrobiia > Acidimicrobiales > Iamiaceae > Rhabdothermincola > Rhabdothermincola salaria. The sequence continues at coordinate 581,571 of NZ_JAJQXW010000001.1, read as the reverse complement.
GTCCATATCCCCAAGGCCTCGGTTCACCAGCACTGGGCTACCGCTAGCAAGAAGCTCTCCGATCTTGGTCGGCATCGCCGCGAGCAGCGCTGGACCGGCGTCCCTCCTGCAGACGGCCAGTCCAACATCCGCTTCCGCCGATAGCGTCGCTACCTGACTGGGAACTGCACTGTAGATGAGGTGATCCGACCTACGCGATAGTTCGTCAAACCAGGGAGACATCGGGTCGGCGCCGACCCACAATACTTCCCATGACGAGCGCCTCCGCATCTCATCAATGATCTTCCCGAGAGCCGGCCCATCGTAGAAGGCGTTGAACGACCCGTTGAGGATGATCCTCCGAACCACTCCCTTCCGCAAGCCCACTCGCGGCCGGAATAGTTCGGTATCAACCGCTGTAGGAACAACGACGGTCTTATCCCTTACTGATGGCCCATAGCGCCCCACAAGCTCATCTACAGCAGCCTCAGTCAGGGAGATGATCCCAGAGGACCGCTTCACTGCCTGATCCTCGGCCCAGCGCAGAACACGCTCCGTCGCCGAGCCGGGCTGGAGCGCACCGAGTGCGATCCGCTGCTCACGCCAGAACGCACGCATGTCCCAAATCCAGTTCGGGTGGCGTACGACCACTGCTGCCGCCGCCGGCAACATGCCACGCGCATGGAGGAGGTGCTCTTGCGAAGCTGCGGTTTCGCGCAAAAGGCGGACCGGTGGCCGCCCCAAATAGCGTGCGCCTTCCGAATGTGGAAACCACCTGACGCGCGCGGGACTCGGGGGGATCACCGCGGCTGCGTCACGCTCAAACGAATGCAGATACATGTGGTGCCCAACGGAGGCCAGACCGGAGACGTACTCCCACACCTGTGATCTGCCCACACCCGAAACCACCGAATTCCGGGTGATGTAGCTGACATCCGCCACCGCTTCAGTCTCCCTCAGTCGTGACGACTCCAGTCAGTGGCCCCAGGCTAGACCGCAGGCACCGCTAACAAGGGCCTGTCGCGCAACAGTAGCCTGTCCATCTAGTCCATCGAGTGACGAGGCTACCATGGCGTCCGATGGACAAATGCACTCTTCTTCCCCAGCGCTGTCCCGTCTGCTCGTCGCTCAGCGATCGCCATCTGAGCGGCTACGCACACCCGGAGCTCGCAAAGTGTCATCGATGCGGGCACGTCTGGCACTGGATGTCACCTGGAGGCTTTCACGAGGAACTCTACTCGTATTATGAGCAGCGCCGTCTTCTTCCCGCCGATCAACTGTTTCCGGAGCGGAACCATCGGCGGCTGACAGGTCTGCTCGAAGTCCTGGCTCCACAAGGTGAGCCTCCGCGGATGCTTGATGTGGGCTGTGGAATAGGAGGTTCTGTACGTGTGGCACTTGCTCTTGGATGGGACGCCACGGGTATTGATCTCGCCCCAGCTGCAGTTGACATTGCGGCCGCTCACTCGCTGCCCTGCTTCCGACTGGACTTGAACGACACCAGGTTGGATGCGAGGGGCCCCTTTGACCTCATCACACTCTTCGAGGTAGTCGAGCATGTCTCAGATCCGGTGGCATTCTTGGGACGGACCGCAGACCTACTCTCAGCAGGTGGGATCGTTCATCTCACCACACCAAATTGGCGCTCGGTCAGCCGACTAACACTGAGGCACCGCTGGCGCGCCATCGATCCGCAGCATCTGCAGTACTTCAGTGCCCCAAGCATCAGGCTGGCCGGCGAGCGCGCGGGACTTGAGGTGCTACACCTCAGCACTGAGAATCTGGCAATCGGGAGCCTCGTCAGTGGCGTGAGGGCTAGGCTCACTGGACGCGACCCTGATCCTTCGGCTGGTCGAGTGCACGATCAGCAGTGGCGAGCTCGCACAGACGAACGGGCGCTCATCAGCGGGCTCACCAAAACCGCAAACGTTCTCCTTCGATCGACTGGGCTCGGTGACACGCTGAAAGTCACGCTACGAAAGAGACCGACCGTGTCATGAGCGGCCATTCCCGCCACGAGAACGTCCCACTTGGTGGTGTAGATCGGCGTCGGCGTAAGGCCTGACTGGAAACTCTGTCGCTCAGGCGGTGATGGCCCAGGGGCGGTTCCTCTTCGTCGGACGGATCGATCTCGGGTCGTCGTGGATCTTGGCCATGGATTCTTCGGAGAGGTAGCGACGTTCGGCGACGGCCCATCCGTCGTGGTTCTCGACGACGACGGCGGGGACCAGGCGGGCGAGCGTGGCGTCGTTGGGAGACACGAGAACGACGTTCGTGCCGCGTTTGATCTCTCCGTTGAGCCGCTTGAGGGGGTTCGTGGACCGGATCTTCTTCCAGTGAGCCTGCGGGAAGTGCCTGACGCCAGGAGGTCCTCGGCGGGGTCGCCGAGCATGGCGGCGACATCGGGGAACTGGGTGGTAAGCATGGGGGTGATCTCGTCGAGCGGCGGGGCACGGGCGTCGCCAGGTGAAGGTCCGCGATCTGCACATCGCGGGTCGGCCGATGGCGTGGTGTGAGGCCATGCGCATCTGGCGCTGCCCGGATCGCGACTGCCCGGCGGGCACGAGGTCAAGGAGCTCGTGAGGGAGGTGTGCTCCGCCGTCGACCCGGGCCACGCCCGCCGACGCCTCGGGCGGTTGGTTCCTCACCCACTGCGCCGACTGCGACGTGCCCGAGATCCGCAGTCTGGCACGCACCGTCGACCGGTGGGCCGACCGAATCCTGGCGTTCCACACCACCGGCCTCTCGAACGGCCCCACCGAAGCGGTCAACCTGCTCCCCGAGACGGTCCATCGCATCGGACACGGCTCCCACAACTTCGAGAACCATCGCCTCCGGCTACTGCTGCGCTGGGCGTCGAATGGCATTCTCCACAGTCGCTCGAACGGAGGACGCCAACCATGGTTCGTCGTGCAGGACCGGAACACCCCTCAGTGTCGGCGACGCAAACGCTTGACGGCATCAATTGCTACCGGCGGCACCCAGTCCCGCATGAGTCGTTCGCCCGGTCGCCGTTGATACAGCGTGTTGTGGGCGATCGAAGCCTCCTCGGCGGGCCGACCCGAGGTGTAGTAATAGGTCGCGACCGACTTGCGGGTCACCCCCGGAGGGCAAGCCAACGGGTCCGGATGGCCGTGATAGGACCAGTCGGTCGTGGCGAACACCACCGTCCTATTGAAGACCGGAGCGATGCGATGAATGGCCTGCTCCATCGATCGGTCCCACAGTTCGAGATGCCCACCCCAGTCCTCTTCCCAGTCACGATTCAGGTAGACGAGGGCGTTGAGCCTCCGATCGAGCTTGAGTTCCTCGTGAACATTGAAGTCGGCGTGGACCTTGAGGTAGCCGCCACGTTCGATCTGATGTAATCCACCGCCCGCATAGTGAGGGTCTGGTATCAAGCCCCCGATGCCTGTGAGCCGTTCGAGGAACTGCATGAACGCCGAGCAGTTGAGCTGGTTGAGGAACTGCCGGGTGGTCGGACCCATCTGCCAATCATGGCTCAGCGCCAACTTAACGGAGGTGTCCTGATCGAATCGCTGCTAGTCGACGGGGCCGTCGGTCGACGGGTACTCAGCGACGACCCCGTTGAGCACATTGGGGTCGAACAGACCGTCGATGATCACGTGCGGAAAGGGGTCGGCCTCCGCAAACGCTGCACGGTGCTCGCCAGCGATAGGCAGAAGCCGATTGGGGTCGAGGGGCAGCTGGTTCATATGCCCATGCATAGTAGATCGACAAGATCCTCACCCGGGTGATGCCACAGACGATGACCTCACCCGAGCTCATCGCGGCCCTATACGTGCTTCTTAGATCGACAGCGCTCGGGGACCGCTGAAAGTCACACTACAAAGCAGAACGACGCTCTCGCGAGCGGCACTTCCCGCACTGGCAGTTTCACTCGCGAATCACCGGACCCTGTCCACCAAGTTGGTCATTCGGGTGTCTCTGGAGCGGCTGAACCGGCCTGCAGCGCAGCGCTCCAGACATCCCACCAAGCCTCGTAACTGTACTCGGCATGGACAAGGCGCCTAAGGCTCCCACCGAGTCGCAGCCGCTCAGGCCTGTTCGTGATCAGCTCATCGAGCGACCCGAGCCAGTCTTTCTCGCTCGTCGCAACGACCCCACCCGCTCGCCGCAGCACCTCACCAGTTACGCCCACATCGTTGCCCACCACGGGCAGAGATGTGCACCCGTATTGTAGGATCTTATAGGCACACTTTCCTCGCTCCCATTCGCCATCCGATAATGGTGCGAGCGCAATGTGAAGCTGGGCGAGTTCCGCCGCCTGCGATCGCTCCGTCCATCGACGCCGTTCAACAACACACCCGTCCATCACTTCCGTCCGCGAAGGGCCGGCAGAGATCAGCCGCACCGTCACGCCGTATCGCCGCTGGAGGACCGCCAACGTAGGCATGAGCGGCAGTAGGTACCGCTCCGTCGTTCGCGAGCCAATCCAACCCAGGACGACCGGTCCCTCATCCTCGTTGCTACAGCTCGACACGTAGTCGCTGGGTTCCACACAGCTCGGAACCACGGTCACACTTGCAGCCCGGGATCTGACCTGGTCAGCCAGGTACTCATTGCCAACGATCACGAGGTCTGCTGCATCAAGTAGTGATGCGGCCCTAGCTGCACGCTTCGGGCCTCGACGAGAGGCGCCCTCAAGGAAGACAGCGTCGTCGATGTCATAGACGAGTCGCTGAGCATTCAAAGCAACCGCACGCTCCAATCCGCCCCTACCTAGACGGGAAGCCTCCTTCTGCACCAGCACTGAACCAGGAGTGACCTCCCGCCGGCGTGAAGCAATCCTCGATGAGAGCTCGTAGCAAACAGTGTCGACATACTGTCCAGCCTTCCTGCTGCCACTCACAGGTGTGAAACCGAGAAATCTAGGTCGAAGGTTTCCATGGGAGAGCCAACCTCCGACCCTTACCCTGTAGCTCGCACCCCAGGGTCGTAGCGGCGACACGACGCAAAGCTCTCGGGTCTCACCCTCCGTTCGAGGGACGTGATCACTTGCCATAGCCACTTACCAGACACCGAAGCGCGTCCGACCAGGTCGGGCGCGCTGCAGACCTGGGCAAGCCGGACCTATGGGCCATTTGTGACTCGTAGTGGTTTCGCACCTCAGCGACGGACAACTCGGATAGCGGATAGCCGTACCGAAGAGGGGGAGTGTCGTGTGCATTCCAGTAGCTGTCGTCACCGTCGAGAGAGTCCAAGCCCGGTATGGACACGACAGGAACGCCGAGTTCGATCAACCGGTCGCATACGCTCGTGTTTCCCGCAATCACCAGGTCGCAGGATTCCGCGAACGCCTCGAGGCTCTCACCGCTCTCGGTAACGACGATATCCACGCACGTTGCATTCAGAAGCTTGTAGGTTTCGGATCGCGCCACCCGCGGATGAGGGCGGACCCTGATGCTCGCAATTCTCGAACCCAACTCAGAGGCGTTGAGCTCACGGCACCTATCGAGCACGGCGTCAAGACTGCCCCACGCGTTCAGGGCAAAGCCCAAGCGGAGCCTCTCCTCTTCCAAAGGAGCGAGATCCACCGAGCTTCCAACGGGAGTTGGAAGAGCAAACATGGCTGGAGCTCGCGCCCGGACGCTCTCCGCCTGACTCTCTGCTTGTCCGAACACGACATCCACCGGAAAGGGTGGAGCAGGACGACGGCGACCCGGCATCAACACGTAACCAATAGGGATCCTCTCGATGAACGCGGCCAGACCCAGTGCAGTCCTCTCCGCTGAGAGATCATCGACGATTAGGACTGCGCATGGCGGGGTTCGTCGGAGCAGTGCTCGCCAGGTGAACACAGCGGCCCAGAATCTGGCGGCGACGGCCAGGTCAGTCCGTGACTTGCCGTGGCGGTACTGCGATCCAGCGACCAGGCACAAGCTGCTGACAGCTGAGCGGGCCCGATCACACTTTGCTGGTAGGACCGGTTCGGCAGCGTGCCATTCCCTCGATCCGCTGCCCCGGGCCTGCTCGATGACAGTCTCGATCACGCGACTCGAGTGATCAGCAAGCAGGAGGGGACCCAGATGGGCAATGCCCCGGCGATGAGAAAGGAGAGAATATGAGGCCGCCGCCAGGGCGAAGCCTGGCTTTCCCAGCGATGTGATCAGTGCGATCAAGCCAGCCAGTTGAGCTCTGGGTCCAGTACGGCGATCAGTCTGTCCTGATTGGTCCTGTGACGCGGCCTCGGCAGCTCGGGCGGAAACCCACTCAAGACAACTCACAATGACCTCAGGTGAGACGGCACCAACGGCACCCTCAGACTGCACAGATCGCCTGCGCGACACGCGGCGACCGGCGGCTGGATTCATCAGCGGGTCCATGACGACTTGGTGTCATGTGGTGTCGATCGTGGCGAGGCCTTCGGTAAGCGATTCGAAGACGCTTCCTGCAGGGCCAAGACCAGCAGGAGCGACATAAAGGGCCAGACCTGCATTCGTTGACGCGCCAACAGTCCGAAGTTGCCATAAGTCACGACAACGCTACTGAAAGCGAGAATGTATCCGGACGAATAGAGTGTCCAAAACCCTCGCTGCCGATACAGCCGAGAGAATCCGCCCTTCGCCAGGCCGTAGACACCAAGCACAAGGGCCGCGGCTGCCTCGGCGGCTGTCAGCAGCTGAAATACGCTACGAGCCTCCCAGAGATAGGGGCGGAAGAGCGTGGTCAGTACAGCCGAAGGGAGGGAGCCAAATGAGTTGACGGGTTGAGCCTCGTAACTGGCGTCGCCGAGTCCCTCCGACGTTGCCTCGGCTCGGTCCACTGCGGCGTCATACAGACTCGCACCCTCTTCAACATTTAGAAGTGACGAAGTGAGCGGAATCAACGCGAGCAGTACTCCGGCACCGAGGAGCAAGCCAACCGCTCGACGCACCGGCGCTATCTCCCTTCCATGTGCAAAGAGGAGCGGCAATAGGAGCGCACCCACCGCGACCATTCCGATGTGGGGACGAATCATGCCTACGGTGAGGACGAAGACAGCGATGTACAGAAGCGCTCTCACTGGCTTACGGCCCCGGCGCCACAGTGCTACTGACGCAACGAACGAGCCAATACCCAAGAGAACTAGTGGCTCTTTGCCGAATCCTGAACTCCAGTAGATCGTGGTTGGAGCAAAGAACAGAATCAATGCGTACCACCGTCGCCAGGAGTCTCGCACGACCTCGCGTGTCGAGATCCAGAAGAGGACAAGGCCCACGGCTGATACGAAGCTGGCGGCGACTGACACGATCAGAAGCGAATCAGCGCCGAGGCTCCGGTAGAAATGGCCTAGACTTAGCTCAACGGCACCAGTACCAGGCACACTGCGCTGACTCGTGGCGATTCCAGTCAGCTCCAGCTCGGCCGAGATCTGCACAGCACGATTGTGATAACCCTGACTGTCCCAACCGCTACTGAAGAGCGCTTCTGCGTTTGAGCCGATCACGTAGGCCCCGACAGCGGCCGCACCTTTCAAGATCAGGAAGGCTCTTAGTACCTGGCGCTCAGCATCGCTGAGGCTGCGGAGTGTCGCTCGAGGAATCAGAACGTGCCAGAGCAGAAGGACTACAAGAATGGAGAACAGGGCGAGACGCACGAAGGGCTCGGCGAGTATGAGAACAGTGGTCGCGGTCAGCGCGATGAAGCCGATCCCGGACCAACTGACACGGATATTCACGGAGTGTCCCCGCTATAGCGGGGGATGCCCACAGCAAACTTCTCATCGACGGCGCCCTGCCAGAGTCCGAAGTGATCTCGGAGCGTCGAGTGAACTTGCCTGCGATCGAAGCGATCGCGCACCCACGATGACGAGCTTGAACCGGCGACGGGACAGTTGGCCGCTGCAACTAGCGCAGTAGCTAGAGCCTGAACGTCTCCTATTTGAACTAGACGACTGCAGGGCGCTGGCGAGACCGCGTCCACCGTCCCCGTGGCCGTATACCCCACGACCGGGACACCAGCGGCTTGAGCCTCAAGAGGCGCATTGGGCAACCCCTCCCGAAACGACGGGAACGCCAACACGTCCATGGCCGCGTACATCTGGTCGGGCTCGTCCACCCAACCGACGTGCAGGATCCGCATATCCGCCGCCACCCGAACCCGCGTCGCCTCGTCGACCGGGTCGCCCGGTTCGTAGTCCCCCACCACCAGCAGGCGCATGTCCTCCCGAACCCGGGCCGCAATATCGAAAGCCTCGATGAGGTCCACGAAGCCCTTGTCGCGCACCAGGCGTCCCACGAACCCGACCACAAAGGCGTTGTCCGGCAGGCCCAGCTCAGCCCGCACCACGGACTTGTCGGGCAGATTGGCGAAGCGCTCCACGTCTACCCCGTTGCCGGACCCCGCTCCCAGCACGATCCCGCGACCCGGGGCGATGATCCCCTCGTACTCGGCCAAGGCCCGCAGGCTCCGACTGTTGAACAGCGTCTGTGTCGAGCACCGGACGGCCAGGCGCTCCAGCGCCTTGAAGAGCGTGCGCCGACGGCCAGTGAGGGTCTCGAAGCGCAGGCCCCGCACCACATACACCCGCACCCCCACCCTGCACAGCCACGCCGCCACCGTGCCCAGCAGGCCCGCCTTGGGCGTCGAAGCACTCACCACCTGCGGCCGGCGCCGGCGGATCAGCCGCACCGTGGCCACCAGGGCTCGCATGTCCTTCCAGGGGGAGGGCTCGCGCACGAAGGGCAGCTCGTGCGCAACCACGCCCTCCGATGCCCCGAAGGCGTGGAGGTCGGCGCCGGGAGCCGACGCCAGTTCCACGTCGAAGCCGTGGTCGCGCAGGTAGGCCAACTGGCCCTTCAACAGGCGGGTGCTGATGGGGTCGGTGATGAGATAAAGGATCCGGGGCACACCCGGCCCGCCGGCCGCCGCATTCATAGTCAGCGTCGCATCAAGCGGGAACGACGGGAGGCCGGCGGATCCTGGTCAGGATCCGCACTGGCTGCAGTGCCGGCGGTTGTGACACCTGGCCCGAACGGGTCGCCGGCCATGTCGGGTCGCGCTCCGTTCCTCACCGGCGCGTCGGACTGGTAGTGGCCATAGCCGTACCCATAGCCGTAGCCCCCGTAGCCAGAGACGCGTCCGGGCTCGAAGCGGTTCAGGACGGTGCCGATGAGCGGGGCGTCGACCTGGCGGAGCTGGGCCAGGGCCCGCGCCAGTTGGCGGCGGTCCGTGCGGCTGGCCGACGCCACCATCAAGAGCGCATCGGAACGTGCGGCCATGATCAGCGGATCCGAGACCGCCAACACCGGCGGCGTGTCGATGATCACCAGATCGGCCGACTCGGCCAGCCGGTCGATGAGCTCCGACATCCGTCCCGAGCCGAGCAACTCGGCCGGGTCCGGCGGCACCGGGCCCGTCGGCAGGATCACCAGGCCGGGCAGATCCGGCAGCCGTCGCACGGCCTCAGTGAGCGACGACTGGCCGGTGAGCACCGTGGTGACACCGGTGTCGTTGGCGAGCGAGAAGCACTCGTGCAGCCGGGGTCGGCGCAAATCGCAGTCCATCAGCACGACTCGCTGACCGGCCCGGGCTGCGGTGACGGCGAGGTTGGTGGCGGTGGTGGTCTTGCCGTCGCCCTGGCCCGGGCTCGTGACCTGCAGGGTCTTCAGCGGCCGATCGATGCTCAGGAACTGCACCGAGGTGCGCAGCCGGCGGTATGCCTCGGCGACGTCCGAGCGGGGCTGCACGAGGGACACCACCCCGGCCTCGTCGAGCGTAGCGGCCCCCTTCTTCCGGTGCTTCCGGCTGCCGTAGAGGGGCACCACGGTAAGCGTTGGCAGGCCGCTGACGTCTTCGAGCTCCTGGTCGGTGCGCAGACGGGTGTCGAGGTACTGGAGGAGGTAGGCGAGGCCGACGCCGGCCACCAGACCGAGGATGGCGGCCAGCAGCACGTTGCGGACGATGTCGGGCGAGAACGGCGACGAGGGGACAGTGGCGGGATCGGTCACTCGGACCCCACCGCTCTGGGCCAGCCCGAGGTTGATGCTCAGGTTGTCGAGCAGAGTCCGATACCTGCCCCGGGCGTCCTCCAGAGGTTGGCGCTCTTCCTGGAAGTCAGCCTCGATGGCCACGCGAGCCAAGGGGTCGAGCACCCCCACGAGCGCCTCGGCTTCGCGCTGGTTGACCTCGGCGATCTGAGCATCGACGTCGTTGAGCTGGCCCTGCAGTACTGCACTGGCGGCCTCGTACTCGGCCAGGCTCTGCGACTGACGCTCGGCGATGAAGGCAGCGGCGTAGGCGTCGGCCGCCTCGGCGGCGACCGTGGCATCATCGCTCACCGCCGTGAACGTGAGCGAGGCGGTGGTGTTGTCGCCGCTCACCGAGAGGGTCGGGCCCGCACCCACCTGTTCCCGGGCCACCGAGCGCACCACGGCGCTGTCGGCCAAGTTCACCTCGGCGGCAACGCTCTGGGGCTGGGTCACCGTTCCGGTGAGCGACGGTGTGCCGCTGATGGCCACCTGGGTAGTGGACCGGTAGAGCTCCGTGCGGGTGAGCGAGTACGCCAGTGCGGCGGCTACGGCGACGACCACACAGGCCAGGATCCACCACTTGCGACGCCACAGGATGGCGATGTGCTCGCGAGGATCGGTCGCGGCTGCGGGTTGGGGTGCGGCCATAGCTTCGTCACCATAGACCTGCGGCGGTGCGTGGTCGTGGGAGCCACTCACGTAGCGGCCCCGGCGCCAGTGGAGCGGAACCAGGCGACGGTGCGAGCCAATGCCTCGGGCAGCGGCGTCGGTTCCACGTCCGGAAACAGCGAACGGAACCGGGTCTGGTCGGCTTGGGAGTGGGGCACGTCGCCGGCTCGAGGCTCACGATGCTCCCGTTCCAATGGATGGCCCAAGATCGTCTCGAGCTCACCGATGAGCTCGAGGAGCGTGGTGCGCGTGCCGAAGGCCAGGTTCACCGGCAGCGGACTATGGGTCCGGTCGGTCACCGCTCGAGTGAGCACACTGGCCACACTGTCAACGAACGTGAAATCGCGGCTCTGGCTGCCGTCGCCGTTCACCGGTAGGGGCCGACCGGCCAGAGCAGCGTCGACGAAGGCCGGAACCACCGCCGCGTAGGCGTGGCCGGCAGGCTGCAGGGGCCCGAAGACGTTGAAGAAGCGGAAGGCCAAGGTCTTGATCCCGTAGCTGGAGCCCCAGGCCAGGGTGTAGGTCTCCGTCGCCAGCTTCGATGCCGCGTAGGGGCTCACCGGGCGCAGGGTGAGGTCCTCTTGCTTGGGCAGGGTGGGGTTGGCGCCGTAGACCGACGACGACGATGCCACGACCACTTGGCCGACATCGTGACGGCGCACCGCCTCGAGCACCTTCACGGTGCCGGTGGCGTTCACCTCGTGGGCACTCCACGGATCGGCGATCGAACGGGGTACCGACGGACGAGCCGCCAGGTGGATGACGGCGTCGGCCCCGGGGAGGACCTCATCGAGGGCGGTGTCATCGAGGATCGACCCCTCCACGAGGGTGGCACCGATGCCCTCGAGGTTCGACCGGAACCCCGACGAGAGGTCGTCGAGAGCAACCGCCTCGATGTTGTGCTCGGCCAGCAGCCGGCAGGTGTTGGCGCCGATGAACCCAGCACCTCCGGTGACGACGACCTTCAACTGGTGCTCCTGACGATGCTCGGGGCCGGGCTGGAAGCGCCGGAGACCTCGAGGAATGACGTGATCTGGTCGAGCGCGGGGCGCAGCTCGGTGTCGTCCATGCCGCTGCCGCTCGGCAGACAGAGACCCGTGGCGAACAGCGCGTCGCTCGTGCCATCGAGGCGAGCCGGCGCCTCGACGAACACGGGCTGGAGGTGCATGGGCTTCCACAACGGTCGGGACTCGATGTCGGAGGCCTCGAGGTGAAGACGCAGCTCCTCGGCGCTGAAGCCCGCCCGCTCGGCATCCACGGTGATGCACGTCAGCCAGTGGTTCACGGTGCGGCCGTCGACGATCGGGTTGAACTCCACACCGTCGACGTCGGCGAACACGTCGACGTACAGAGACCGGATCTCCGCTCGACGGGCGATCCGGTCGGACAACCCGACGAGCTGGCCCCGCCCGAAGGCGGCCAACAGATTGGACAGGCGGTAGTTGAAGCCCACCTCGACGTGCTCGTAGTGCGGGGCCCGCTCACGGGCCTGAGTGGCCAGGTGGCGCACCCGGTGCGCCATGTGCTCGTCGTCGGTGACCAGCATCCCGCCGCCCGACGAGGTGATCAGCTTGTTGCCGTTGAACGAGAACACCGCGGCCTCACCGAACGAACCGGCCGGCCGCTCCCCCAGCGCCGCCCCGATCGCCTCGGCCGCGTCCTCGATGAGCGGCACCTCGTACTCGGCCAGGATCGGCACGATGCGGTCGTAGTCGGCGCACTGGCCGTAGAGGTCCACCACCATCGCCGCCGCCGGCATCGGACGGCCCGCCCGGCGGCGATCGGCCAGCTCCTCGGCCAGCAGCTCCGGGGACATGTTCCAGCTCTCGGACTCGCTGTCGATGAACACCGGGGTCGCCCCGCAGTACGTGACCGCCGCGGCCGAGGCGACGAAGGTGAAGGTGGACACCAGGACCTCGTCGCCGGCCTTCACCCCGAGCTCCAACAGGGCCAGATGCAGCGCAGCGGTGCCGGAGGCGAGGGCCACCCCGAAGCGGCGGCCCGAGAGCTCGGCCACCTCGGCTTCGAAGGCGTCGAGGTCCGGGCCGATCGGGGCACACCAGTTGGAGTCGATGGCGGCCAGCACCATCTCTCGCTCAGGGCCCCGCACGTCGGGGGCGGACAGGTAGATGCGGCTCACGGTTCCATCCTCGTCGCCCGGCGCTGCTCATGGGGGGTGAGCTCGGCCATGGTCGCATGGTCCGGGGCGCTCACCCCACCACCGTGCAGAACCACGGCCACGGTGCGGGCCAGGATCTTCAGGTCCAGGCGGAACGACCGGTTGTCGACGTACCAGACGTCTGCCGCCAGGCGCTCGTTCCAGTCGAGGGCGTTGCGGCCCTGCACCTGGGCCCAGCCGGTGATGCCAGGACGGACCAGGTGGCGGCGGCGCTCCTCGGGGCTGTACCGCTCGAGATAGCGCTCCGGCAACGGACGAGGGCCCACCAGGCTCATCTCACCGCGCAGCACGTTCACCAGCTCGGGCAGCTCGTCCAACGACGTGCGACGCAGCACCCGGCCGAGACCGGTCAGGCGCTCGGCATCGGGCAACAGGGACCCGTCGGGGCCCCGAGCGTCGGTCATGGTGCGGAACTTCACCAGCTCGAACGGGCGGCCCATGCGGCCGAGGCGCCGCTGGCGAAACAGCACCGGCGAACCCAGCCGCAGGCGCACCAGCACGGCCACGACGGCCACAACCGGCCAGAGCACCACCAGCGCGGTCGCCGCCACGACCACATCGAACATCCGCTTCACTCGCCGCTCCAACCCGACCACCGCACGTGGTCGCAACTCTAGCCACCGACGCACAGGGCCCCGGTCCGGTTGCCACCTCCCACCGCCCCTCGACGCGAGTGCAGGGGCCCGAGGTGGTCGGGCCCCTGCACTCGAGATCTGCTCAGCCCCGCTCAGGGGGCGAAGCGATCAGTCGGCGATGAACGCCTGGTCGAGCAGGACCATCGACGCGACGGTCGGCACCATGCCGTACACGTCAGGAGCCCACGCGATGAGGTCGGGCTGCTGCGACAGGTTCACTGCCGGCTGGTCCACATCCCACAACGCCTGGACCTCGTCGAGGACCTCCTGGGTCTCGGCCTCGTCGCTGGCGGCGCGCAGCTCGGTGAGCAGCGCGTCCATCTCGGCGCTGGCGTAGCCGCTCGGGTTGGTGGCGCTCTCACTCGACAGGTCCCGGTACATCGCCACCCAGGGCTCGGCGTCGTCGACGCTCATGCCCCACAGGATCATGTCGAAGTTGGCATCGACGAACACCCGGTTCAACATGTCCGAGACGGTCGGGACGACGTCCACCTCCACGTCCATCCCCACGGCGTTCAGCGAGGCCTGGGTGCTCAGCGCCCGGTCCTCGGAGCCGACGGTGGTGATGATGCTGAGGCTGCCGTCCCAGCCGTCCTCGGCCTTCACCTCTTCGACGAGGCGCTGAGCCTCTTCGGGGTTCGGCTCGATCGACGACTCGGTGCTCCACTGCGACGAGGGACCCATCACCGTGTACGCCGGGAAGCCCTGGCCGTTGTAGCCACGCTCGTTGTACGCCTCGGAGTCGACAGCGTGACGAACAGCGAGGCGGACGCGGGGATCGGCGGTCGGGCGATCGGTCTGACCGCGAGACCCGTTGTTCAACAAGATGATCTCGCCGCTGTTGTTCAACACCAGATAGCCGGGGTAGCCGGCGTCGATCAGCTCACGAACGGGCTCCGGGTCGCGCACGAAGCCGGCCTGGAAGTCACCCGCGAGGATGGCGTCCGCCGTCGGCTGGGCACCCTGGAGCAGGGTGAAGCGAACCTGGTCGAGGTTCGGACGGCCGTTCCAGTAGTCCTCGTTGGCGTTGACCGACAGCACCTCGTTGGCGGCGAACTCGTCGAGCACGAACGGACCGGCGCCGACGGGGTTCGACGCCCAGCCCTCCGGATCGGCCTGGATCGCGGTGGGCGAGGCGATGTAGCCCGCCGTCCACGACAGCAACCACGGGAACCCGGCCCACGGGTCGTCCAGGGTGAAGGTCACCGTCTGGGCGTCCGTCGCCTCGAACGTGATGCCGTTCAGCAGCGCCCCGGTGCGGTTCTGCTCGTCGACGTGGCGCTGGAGGTTGAACACCACCGCCTCCGCGTCGAGCGGGGTGCCGTCGGTGAACGTGACCTCCGGCCGCAGCTTCAGGGTCCACTCGGTGAAGTCGTCGTTCGGCGTCAGGCTCTCGGCCAGCTGCGGCACGTACTCGTCCGCCTCACGGTCGAAGCGCATCAACACGTCGTAGAGCGCAGCCAGCTCGATGCCGCCCGCGGTGCCGCTGCCGGTGATGACGGCCGGGTCCAGACTGCGCACCGGGGAGAACATGCCCATCGTGAGGGTGCCGCCCTGTTGGGGCTCGGGCGCCTCCTCCACGTTCACCAGACCCGACGTGAGGCCCTCCTCGAGCAGGGCCCCGCCGCCGTCGCCGTCGGCCGAGCTGTCGTCACCGCTGCTCGCGCACGACGTGGCGACCAACAAGGTGAACACGACGAGGCCGAGCGCCCTCAGCCACCGTGCTCGTGCCGTTCCGTTGGCACGTTCCATCTGCATCAATCCTCATCAACTTTCCAATGACGTTCCGACTCTCGAAACGCCGCGGCGACCGTTGCGGCCACCCGTCGCCGTCCGAAGTGCACAGCACTTCAGGCGACGACGGCTGAACGCCCGACGCCGACCTCTCCCCCTCGACCCGGCCAGAACCGGACCCGAGTGGAACGCACGCTCGCCCCGGGGGCGCTAGCCCCCGGCGGTGCAGACCGTCGAGGTGCGCTGCTCGTCGAGCATCGCCGCGCAGGGTCGCCCGGCAGCCTCTGGGTCACGTAGCTGCATCATCCATCCCTTGTTGACATGCGCGTCAGCAGGCGACCCCGGCCCAACCGAGAGCCGATCATCCCGGGCGAGATCCCCACCACCCAGATGCCGTCGGTCGCGAACTCCCACGCCAACGCCACCGTGGTGTGGTTCAACGCCAGGGGCGAACGCTGCGGTGTGAGACGCCATGAGAGGCCAACCTAGTGCTCGCCGTCGACGTCTCGAGACACGAGCGGCGCGGCCCAGCGACGGCGCACTTCGCCGTCGTGTGGCGACGGGCCGTCGACCCCGACCGGGTCCGCGCCCGGCCGCTCACCATGGCCGTCGGGCGCCGACCTCGTCTTCTTCACGCCGCGCCAGCGTCGAGCCTGGCGTCGTACCGCCGGGCGGGCGAAGCAGGCGGTTCTCGGTGTCCTCGCGCCTCGGCCAGCGCCATCCCGATGAACACGTAGGCGCAGCCCACGCGGCCGGCGACCCAGAACACGTCGAGGAGGGCGGCCACCACCTCGACCACGAAGATCATGGTGCCCAACATGGCCAGGTCGCTGCGGCTGCGGCGCACCGCCCGCCACGTCACCCACAGCACCAGCACCACGCCGGCCAGGCCCACCACGCCGGCCTCGCCCAGCTCGTTGACCACGATGTTGTGGGCCACGCTCGTCTCGAGGTCCGGGTCGGTGAAGTAGCGCACCCCCGCCCCCAGCACCGGCTGCTCGCGCCACAGGTCGAGCGCCTGGCCGAACACCTCGGCCCGAGTGGCCACCGCGTTGCCGGGGCTGGCGTCGGGGGCCAGGTCGCGCTCGCTCACCGACACCGCCACCAACGCCATCAACACCAGCGCCACCACCCCCGCCGCCATGGCCCGCTGGCGGCCCCGACCCCCCGACGCGCCCAGCACCGCCCGGGCCACCAACGCCAACGCCAGGGCCAACGCCGCCCCACGCGACTGGGTGGCCAACAACCCGGCCAGCAACAGGCCCTGCACCGGGTGGCGCAGGAACGGCGCCCAGCGCAGGCGGTGGCGGGCCGCCACCGTCACCACCAGGGCGAAGGCCATCACCAGGCCGGCCGCGTTCTTGTTGATGTCGAACGGATAGGCGGGCTGCCCGCCGCTCGACACGGCGAAGCCCACCGCCCCCAGCGCCACCACCCCCACCACCAGCACGAAGGCCCGCAGGGCCACGTCCACCGCCCCGGTGCGCACCAGGGCCACCCCCACCAGCAGCGGCCCGGGCACCAGCACCAGGCGGTGCAACCACTCCAGCACCGCGTCGGTGCTCGGGTTGGCGGCCACCACCACGGCGATGGCCCCGAAGTACACGGCGAAGGCCACCAGCACCCGGCGCAGCTCCACGTCGTCACGCCGGGGGGCGAAGCGCAGCGCCACCAGGGTGCCGAGGATCATGGTCAGATCCGCGTAGCTCATGGCCCCGCCGAAGAAGGGCACCCGCATGGTGGCCACCGCCCCCACCAGCGCCACCGCCAGCACGGCCTGGGGCACGGCGAAGGCGGCGGTCACGAACAACACGAAGGCCGCCAGCGCCAACGCCCTCCCGGCGGCGGAGGGGGCCAGGTAGCCGGCCATCACCGACAGCACCACCAGCACGACGAGGGGCCCCACGACGGTGAGGGTGAGGGTGCGATCGAGGAGGCGGCCCATGAGCGTGAGGTGAGCGGCCGCCGGCACCGCCCGCCGAGAGAGCGGACGACGATGGCACCGGTGCGCAGCGGCTCGGCGCCCACGCTATTGCCTGGCCCGCCCGGCGGCCGCCACCGGGTGCCCGACGCCCCCAGAGCCGAACGGTAGGCTCCTCGCTTCCGTCCCGGGCCGGAGCACCCGCCGCGCCCGCCGACCCCCATGGATGCCCACCGCGTGAGCCCGACCAGCGCCACCACCAGCCCCGACGACACCCCCACCCGCGGCCTCGTCGACTACCTGGCCGCCCTGCGGCGCCGCTGGTACTTCCTCGTCATCGGCCCGCTCGTCGCCCTGCTGGTGGCCGTGGGCATCACCCAGCTGCAGACCCCCGTCTACTCGGCCACCGCCGAGATGCTGGCCCGCCCCGGCACGGGCAGCCTGTTCAGCGACGAGGGCCCCACCGACACCAACAACCGCCAGCTGGCCACCCAGCTCCAGCTCATGCGCTCGGCCCCGGTGCGCCAACAGGTGGCCGACATGCTCGGCATCGGCGTCGGCGAGGTGCCGCCGGTGTCGCCCTCCCCCATCGGCCAGACCCTGGTGGTGGCCGTCCGCGTGGAGTCCGACGACGCCGAGTTGGCCGCCGCCGCGGCCAACGCCTACGTCGAGGTGTTCATCGACAGCCGCCGCACCGCAGCGGTGGAGGACCTGGCCGCCGCCGGCAGCGAGCTACAGCTCCAGGTCGACACCCTCCAGACCCGCATCGACGAGATCGACCTCGAGCTCTTCGGCCTCGACCCCGACGCGCCCGGCGACGCCTTCGGTGAGCTCGAAGCCGAACGGTCTTCCCTCGAAGCCCAGCAACGGCTCTACCAGGACCGCATCGACCAGCTCCAGGTCGACACCGCCCTGCAGGACGGCGGCGGCCAGATGGTCACCCCCGCCACCCCGCCGGCCAGCCCCATCAGCCCCACCCCGGCCCGCAACGCCGCCATCGCCCTCGTCGCCGGGTTCGTGCTCGGCCTGGCCCTCGCCCTGTTCGTCGACCACCTCGACGACACCGTGCGCGACGACGACGACCTGGCCCGCGTCGCCCCCTCCGTGCCGCTGCTGGCGGCCGTGCCCGCCGCCAAGGTGGACGGGCGCCGCCCCGTCGTCATCGACGACCCGGGCTCGCCCGCCTCGGAGGCCTTCCGCAACCTGCGCACCTCGGTGCAGTTCCTCGGCATCGACCGTCCCCTCAAGATCATCGAGGTCACCTCGGCCGTGCCCGGCGAGGGCAAGACCACCACCGCCTCCAACCTGGCCGTGGTGCTGGCCCGCGCCGGCAAGCGGGTGTGCCTCGTCGACTGCGACCTGCGCCGGGCCCGCCAACACGTCGTGTTCGGCGTGCCCGCCGAACCCGGCTTCACCTCCGTGGTCCTCGGCACCTCCAGCCTCGACCAGGCCCTCGTGCCCGTCACCGGCGAAGAGCGCCTCTACCTGCTGCCCGCCGGCCCCCCGCCGCCCAACCCCTCCGAGCTGCTCTCCAGCCCCCGGGTCAAGCAGGTCTTCGACGCCCTCACCGCCGAAGGCGCCTTCGACACCGTCATCGTCGACGCCCCACCCGTGCTGCCCTTCAGCGACGCGGTGGTGCTCTCCGGGCGCGTCGACGGGGTGCTGCTGGTGCTGTCGGCCGGGCAGACCAAGCGCCCCCACGTCACCAAGGTGCTGCACAGCCTCGGGCTGGTCGCCGCCCCCGTGGCCGGCCTCGTGCTCAACAAGGCCAAGGGCGGCAACGGCCTGGGCAAGGGCTACCAGGGCTACGGCTACTCGGGCTACGACACCGGCTACGCCGACCGCGAACCGGCCCCACCGCGCTGACCGTGCCCGGCCCCCACCGGCTCCGGGTGGTGCTGGTGTCCCCCCACCGCATCGTGGGGCCGGGGGCCCTGCCCCCCACCGACGGGTTCTCGTTCCGCTACCGAGCCCTGGCCTCGGTGCTCGACCGCCACACCGAGCTGCGCGTCGTGCAACCCCGCCCGGCCCGCGGCGAAACCGCGGCGCCCGCGACAGACGCCGAAGCGACGCACCCATCGGGCGACCACGACCCGGTGCTGATGGAGACCGCCGGCCCACCCCGCGTGTCGCCCGGTCGCCTCCGCCGCCTCGCCACCGTCGCCGGCAGCTTCGTCCGACCGGCCGGCCGACCGGCGCGCCGCCAGGCCCGCTGGGTGGCGGCGATGACCATGGCCGCCCTCGACGGCGACCCCGACGTGGCCGTGGTCATCGGCCACGACGGCGACGACACCTTCGCCTCGCTCACCACCCAGGTGCCCACCGTCGTGTGGGCCGAGGAACGCCTCTTCACCCCCGTCGGGCGCCTCGGCGCCGCCCTGCGCCACCTCGAGGACCGGGCCCGGCGCCGCACCCACTCCGAACCTGCCGCCGTGGTGGTGATCTCGCCCGCCGAACGGGCCTGGGCCGAGCAGCGCTACCCGGGCACGCCGGTCCACGTCGTCGACCACGTCGTCGACACCACCTACTGGACCCCCGAGCCCCACCCGCAGCCCGACGACCCCGACGACGAACCGATCGCCGTGCTGGCCGCCGGTCGGCTCGACACCGTGCGCAACACCGACGGCCTCCTCGCCGTAGCCGGCGCCCTCACGCAGGCCACCGCCGCCTCCGGACGCGACGCCGTGGCGGTCGTGGCCGCCGGGGTGGCCGGCGACCCGGCCACCCAGGCCGCCCTCGTCGACGCCGGCGTCCGCTACGCCGGGGCCCCGCCCGACCTGCGCCCCCTCTACCGACGAGCCGCCGTGGCCCTGGTGGCCTCGTTCGCCACCTCCGGGGCCAAGACCACCATCCTGCAGGCCTGGGCCATGGGGGTCCCGGTGGTCACCACCCCGGCGGCAGCGAGGTCGGTGGGTGCCCTCCCCGGCACCGACGTGGTGGTGGACGACACCCCCGAGGCCGTCGCCCGCGCCGTGCTCGGCCTGCTCGACGACCCCGACCGCCGGGCCGACCTGGCCCGGGCCGGGCGAGCCACCCTCGAACGCCACCACACCGTCGCGGCCTACGAACAGCAGGTGTCTGCCCTCCTCGAGGAAGTGGGCACCGGCCGGGGCTGACCCCCGGAGCGCCCCTCAGCCGCCGAGCACCCAGCGCCGCAGCTCAGCGGCGAAGTCGGGGCGGTCGACGCCGGCCACTGCCGCCGGGTCCCACCCGGTGCCCAGCAGCCGCTCGAGGCCGGCCGCCACCGACCCCACCGTCGGGTCGTCCACGAACAGCCCGTTCACCCCCTCGACCACCGTGTCGAGGTACCCGCCGGCCCGCAACGCCAGCGTCGGCGTGGCGAACGACGCCGCCTCGAGCGGGGTCAGCCCGTAGTCCTCGTGCGACACCGCCACCAGGCCCGCCGCGTGACGGTAGAGCCACCGCAGCTGGGCGTCGTCGGCGTCGGTCACCAGCGTCACCGGCGGACCCGACCCGCCGGCGTCGGCCAGGGCGCGCAGGCGGGCCTCGTCGGGACCCCGCCCCACCACCACCAGGGCCACCCCGGCCCGCCGGGCCGCCTCGATCACCACGTCCACGTTCTTGTACGGCAACAGCCGCGCCACGCACAGCCCGAACGGCGCGTCCGAGGCGGGCCCGCCGGGCACCGGGCGCTCGGGCCCGCCCGGGGTGAGCGCCGGCGGGGGCGGTACCACCACCGCGTCGCGGCCGTAGACCTCGGCGATGGCGCGACGGGTCACCGTGGAGTTGCACAGCACCACGTCGAGCGACGCCATGGCCCGGCGGTCCCACGCCCGCAACGGTGGACCGCCCACCGCCACCAGGCCCCGCTGCGCCACCCCGCCGGACCCCTCCCCCGTGTAGCGCCGGGTCTGGTGGAGCCAGCGGGCCGGCGCGTGCACGTAGCCCACCTTGCGTCCGTCGGTGCGCACCCCGTGGGCCCACCCGCTCGACGAGCACACCACCACCTCCGCGTCCACCCTCGTCGCCGAGAACGCCGGGGCGTACAACGGCAGGCCCCAACGGTGGTGGCGGGCCAGGCCCGGCACCCGCTGCAGCGCCGTGGGCCGCACGTCGACCTCCGCGAACGCCGGGAACGTGCCCGCCGCGTCGTAGACGCTGGTATGCAGCGGCGCCCCCGGGAACGCCCCCACCATCTCGAGCACCACGCGCTCGGCGCCGCCGCGCTGGGTGAGGTAGTCGTGGACGAGAGCGACGGAGGTCATGGGAGAGGTGGCCGCGACCCCGCCCCGGAGGCCCTGCACCGCACCTGACACTACGGCGCCGACAGCCCCTGCCTCTCGGACCGGAACGAAAATCCCCGGTGCTAACCTCGCCGCCTTGTGGCGGACGGCCCGAGGAGACCCTGGATGTCCAGAGCTGTCGAGACGCCGACCCTCGGGCCCCGGCCCGTCCGTCGGCGACGCCGTCGCGGCGCGCTCGCCGTCAAGCGGCTCCTCGACCTCGCCGGCGCCTCGGTGATGCTCGTCGTCCTGTCGCCCCTCATGGCCGCCATCGCCGTGGCCATCCTGGCCAGCTCCGGACGCCCGGTGCTGTTCCGGCAGGTGCGGGTGGGCCAGGACGGCCGGCTGTTCACCATGTTGAAGTTCCGCACCATGGTGTGCGGCGCCGAGCACCACCAGCCCGCCCTGCTCGACCGCAACGAACGCCTCGGCCCCCTGTTCAAGATGGCCGACGACCCCAGGGTCACCCGCATCGGGCGCTGGCTGCGCCACTCCAGCCTCGACGAGCTGCCCCAGCTGCTCAACGTCATCGCCGGCGACATGAGCCTGGTCGGGCCCCGCCCGGCCCTCCCCGCCGAGGACGCCCAGTTCCCCGCCCAGCTCCACCGCCGGGTCGAGATGCCCCAGGGCATCACCGGGCTGTGGCAGCTCGACGGACGCAACGACGCCGACTTCGGCAAGTACACCGAGCTCGACCTGCGCTACGTCGAGCAGTGGTCCCTCGCCCTCGACCTGCAGATCCTGGCCCGCACCCCTCACGTCGTGTGGCGGCAGATGAGGGCCCGGGCCGACGAGGCACCCGACGTGGTCGACCTCACCGACCCCGCGAACACCGGCGACGCCGACCCCACCCGGACCGACGGCCCGGCGGCGACGTTCGCCGCCGAACCGTCGTCCCTCACGTGACCGACCCCACTCCACTCCCCAAGCCGCTGCTCACCATCCGGCCCAAGCGCTCGTGGCTGCCCCCCGGTCCCCGCGAGCTGTGGGAGTTCCGCGAGCTGCTGGTGCGCCTCGCCGCCCGCGACATCACCCTGCGCTACCGCCAGACCGTGCTCGGGGCCGTCTGGGTGATCCTCGTGCCCCTCCTCGGCGCCGGCGTGCTGTCGTTCGTCTTCGGCGGCGTGGCCGACCTCGAGGCCCCCGCCGGCATCCCCTACTTCGTGTTCACCCTCGCCGGCATGGTCACCTGGACCACCTTCAGCCAGGTCACCACCCGCACCAGCTCGTCGCTGCTCGGCAACGCCCAGCTCGTGTCCAAGGTGTACTTCCCCCGGGTGATGCTGCCGCTGTCCACCATGTTGTCCACGCTCGTCGACGTGGCCGTCTCGCTCGGGCTGCTCGTCGTGCTGCTCGTCGCCACCGGCGTGCACCCCGGCCTCGGCGTGCTCACCCTGCCGCTGTGGTTCCTGCTCGTGCTGGCCCTGGCCCTCGGCGTCGGCCTGGCCGCCGGCGCCCTCATGGTGCGCTACCGCGACGTGCAGTACATCCTCCCCGTGGCCGTGCAGTTCCTGCTCTTCGCCAGCCCCGTCGCCTACACGCTGGCCAGCGTCCCCGAGGGCTCGCGCATCTTCTTCGAGCTCAACCCCCTCACCGGCCTGCTCGAAGGCATGCGCTGGGCACTCATCGGCACCCCCCGACCCTCGCTGGTGCTCGCCGCCTGGTCCGCCGGGGCCGCCCTCGCCGTGTTCGCCGCCGGTATCGCCATCTTCAGCCGGATGGAACGGGCCTTCGCCGATGTCATCTGACCTCGCCATCCGCGTCGAGGGCCTGTCCAAGGCCTACACCATCCGCCACCACCACAACGACCACATCACCCTGGCCCAGGTCGCCCTCGACCGCCTGCGCCACCCCCTGCGCCGCAGCCAGACCGAGGAGTTCTGGGCCCTGCGCGACATCAGCCTCGACGTGCCCCGCGGCGAGGTCATGGGCGTCATCGGCCGCAACGGTGCCGGCAAGTCCACCCTGCTCAAGCTGCTCACCCGCATCACCGGGCCCACCGCCGGGCGCATCGACCTGTGGGGCCGCATCGGCAGCCTGCTGGAGGTCGGCACCGGCTTTCACCCCGAGCTCACCGGGCGCGAGAACATCTATCTCAACGGCGCCATCCTCGGCATGCGCCGCACCGAGATCGACCGTCAGTTCGACGCCATCGTCGACTTCGCCGGCATCGAACGCTTCCTCGACACCCCCGTCAAGCGCTACTCCAGCGGCATGTACGTGCGCCTGGCCTTCGCCGTGGCCGCCCACCTCCAGACCGAGATCCTCCTCGTCGACGAGGTCCTCGCCGTCGGCGACCAGGAGTTCCAGGCCAAGTGCCTGGGCAAGATGCACGACGTCGCCGCCGACGGGCGCACGGTGCTCTTCGTCAGCCACCAGCTCGACTCCGTCGCCCGCCTGTGCACCTCGGCCATGGTCCTCGTCGAGGGCCGGCGCGACTACCTCGGCCCCGTCGACGACGCCATCGCCCACTACCTCGACACCTCCGGCGCCGACACCCACTCCGGCGAGATCCCCACCACCCGGGCCCGGGCCCGCACCCCCGTGGCCGTCACGTCCGTGGCCGTCGTCTCCGAGCCCACCACCACCGCCGCCCCCAAGCGGGTGCGCTTCTCGCTGCGCGCCAAGGGCGACGACCGCCACCGGGTGTACGTGCAGGTCGTGGTGCGCAACCGCCGCGGCGAAGCCGTCGTGGTCTGCGACTCACGCCACACCGGCGACTGGTTCGAGGTCGACGGCCACCTCACCGCCGAGCTCACCATCGCCACCCCCTGGCTGGTACCGGGCACCTACCACGTCAGCCTCGAGGTGGGCATCCCCTACAACCGCTTCGACCTCGTCGAGAACGTGTGCTCGTTCGAGGTGCCCGAGCTGCTGCCCTACCCCCACCCCGCCGGCACCGACGCCATCACCGGGCAGGTGTTGGCCGACTTCTCCTACCGCCAGCTGGAGAACGGCCCGCCGGTCCAGGGCGGCGGGGCCGTTGACACTGCGGCGAGGGACCGCGACGCAGCCGCCGAGCGATCGGAACGGGCGTGAGCGACGCCCCGGCAGCGAGGGCCCTGGCCTTCTACCTGCCCCAGTACCACCCCGTACCCGAGAACGACGAGTGGTGGGGCGCCGGGTTCACCGAGTGGACCAACACGGCCAAGGCCCGCCCCCGCTACCCCGGCCACCACCAACCCCACCTGCCCGCCGACCTCGGCTTCTACGACCTGCGGGTACCCGAGACCCGCGCCGCCCAGGCCGAGATGGCCCGCGCCGCCGGCCTCGAGGCCTTCGTCTACTGGCACTACTGGTTCGGCGGCCGCCGCATCCTGGAGCGCCCCTTCACCGAGGTGCTGGCCAGCGGCCGACCCGACTTCGGCTTCGCCCTGGCCTGGGCCAACCAGAGCTGGTCCGGCGTGTGGCACGGCGCCCCCGAACGGGTGCTCATCGAGCAGTCCTACCCCGGCGCCGACGACGAGCGGGCCCACTTCGACCACCTGCTCGACGCCTTCCGTGATCCCCGCTACGTGCGCGTCGACGGCCGTCCGCTGTTCTACGTGTTCCGCCCCGAGCACCTGCCCGACGCCGCCGCCTTCGTCGAGCGCTGGCAGGCCATGGCCCACGACGCCGACCTCGGCGGCCTCTACCTGGTGGCCGAGGTCGCCGACCTCGTCGGCCTCGGGCCCTCCTACCGCCGCGCCGCCGCCGACGGCTTCGATGCCACCTGCGCCATGCGCCTCCCCCTCGACACGTCGCCGTGGGCCCGGCGTCGCATGCGGGTGCTGCGCAAGCTGGGCCTGCCCGAGATCTACCCCTACGCCACCGAGCCCGTCGCCCACCCCGCCTCCACCGTCGAGCACCCGGCGCTGCCCTGCGTGTACCCCAACTGGGACAACACCCCCCGCTCCGGGCGCCGCGGCGTGGTCGCCCACGGCTCCACCCCGGCCAAGTTCCGCACCCACGTCGACGCCGCCCTCGGCCACCTCGACGCCATCGCCGGGCTCCCCGCCGAGCAGCGCCTGCTGTTCGTGAAGTCCTGGAACGAATGGGCCGAGGGCAACCACCTCGAACCCGACCAGCGCCACGGGCACGGCTACCTCGACGAGCTGCGCGCCGCGCTGGGATCGTGACCGCAGGGCAGGCACCCGACCCCGGGCCGGACGGCGACACGGCCCGGGACACAGCCAGTGACACGGCCCGCGACACCGTCGACGTGACCGTCGTGATCCCCGTGCGCGACGGTGCCGCCACCATCGCCACCCAGCTCGACGCCCTCGCCGCCCAGACCACCCGGTGCCGCTGGGAGGTGGTGGTGGCCGACAACGGCTCCACCGACGCCACCGTCGCGGTGGTGGCCGCCCACCCCCTCGGCCACCGGGTGCCGGTGCGGGTGGTCGACGCCGGCCCGGTGCCCGGCTCCAACCGGGCCCGCAACGCCGGCGCCGCCGCCGCCCGAGGCCGCATCCTCGCCTACTGCGACGCCGACGACGCCGTCACCCCCGGGTGGCTCGACGCCCACTGGCGCACCCTGCGCCACGGCCCCGACCGCATCGCCGCCGGCCCCCTCGACCCCACCGCCCTCAGCGGCCCCCGCTCCCGTCGCTGGCAGTTCGCCCTGCCCGCCCCCGCCGAGGGAGCGAACGGCTTCGTGTACGGCTGGGGCGCCAATCTGGCCCTGCCCCGCGCCCTGTGGGGGCGCCTCGGCGGCTTCCGCGAAGACATCCACGCCGTCGGCTTCGAGGAGGTCGACCTGCAGGGCTGTGCCCACGAGGCCGGCGTGGCCTTCGTGTGGGTCGACGACGCCCGCGTGGACTACCGCCTCACCCCCACCGTCGGCGGCCTGCTGGCCAAGACCTTCCTCCACGGGCGCGGCCTCGTCGGCTTCGCCCGCCGCCACCCCGGGCTCGTGGCCGACGACATCCGCCTCGCCGCCGCCCTGCGGGCCGCGTGCCGCACCGCGGCCGCCGCCGGCGTGCACCTGGTGCGCGGCGACGACCCCCGCCCCGCCGTGCGCCACGTCGCCTACCTGGCCGGCGTGGCCACCGAGGTGACCGCCACCTCACCGCCCGCCGAGCGCCTCCGTCGCCTCACCCGCCGCTGAGCCACCGCGGGCCAAGAGCCCGTCGTCCGACGTTCCCGGCGCACTCCGGGAGGCCGACGACGGCGACCACACGCCGCTCGTCACGTTCGCTCGATCCTGACCGCCGGGCGGGTGAACTCCACCCGCCACCGCAGCTCCAACAGCGCCTCCACCAGCGCGGTGAGCGGCCCGGGACGGGTGCGGCCGGCCCGCGCCTGCGCCACCAGGTCAGGCAGGTGGCGCAGCTGAGGCAGACCGAACACCACCAGGTCCACCACGTCGACCACCGCCGGGTGACGACCCGGACGGTGCACCCGGTCGGCCACCACCCGCCGCGCCGCCGTCACGGCGCGCTTCGAGGCCCCCGGACGGGCGGTTGCCGGTCCGGGCACCACCGACGGTCCCGACGGCGTCCGCGAGGGCGCGCTCCCCTGCTCGTCGAGATCCGGTCGAATCCCTCCGGCCCGGTAGCGGCGGGCGGTGGCCACCATCGAGCGGGGGCGGCGGGGGTGCCCGTGCAGCACGGTCGCCCCCTCGGTCGTGGTCACCACCAAGCCGGCCCGACCCAGCCGGTCGGAGAGGTCCATGTCCTCCCCGGCCGCCAGCGGGAACGACTCGTCGAACCCGCCCACGGCCTCGAGGGCCGGGCGCCGGACAGCAGCGTTGGCGGTGAGCAGGCGCTTGCCGTGGGGCCCGCGGCGGTGGTCGAGGTGGCCGAAGTCGGTCATCATCCGACTCACCACGTTGCGGGGGTGCAGCGGCTCGATGGTGCCGCCGACGGCGGCCACCCCGGGGTGCTCGGCGAAGAACGTACGCAGGTCGTCGAGCCACCCCGGCATGACCGCCACGTCGTCGTCGAGGAAGGCCACCACGTCACCCGACGTCGCCCGCCACCCCGTGTTGCGCGCCGTGGCCGGTCCCGCCTGGGGCTGGGCCAGCAAGGTCACGTCGAGGCCCACGTCGGCCACCACCACGTAGTCGCCCGGGTCCTCGCCGTCGAGCACCACCACCACCTCGAGGTGATCGTCCGGCAACAGTTGCCGTTGCAACGACAACAGGGCCAGCTGCAAGCGGTAGCGGCGATGCTCGCCCGCGGTGGGGATCACCACCGACACCGTCGGGCGGGCGCCGGCGCCGGCACTCACGGTGTGCTCCAGGGCAGATCGCGGCCGAGCCAGGTGGCCAGGGCCTCGTTGTACGGGGCGAACGCCTCGACCAGGCAGGCCCGGGTGGCCGGCGCCATCGGCGGCGGGGTGAAGGGCACCAGGCTGCGACCGTAGACATGGCGCCCCCACCGGGTGCCCCGCCGGCGCCAGACCGGGCCCCGCAGCACCGCCGGCAGGCGATTGAGGCGCGCCGGGTTGCGCAGCTCCAGGCCCAGCGCCAGCGGTTCGACCCCGAGGAAGCGCTGCACCGCCTCCACCCCGGCCACCGGGTCGGCCACGAGCTCCTCGAAGATCACCACGTGCAGCGCCGCCCGGTCCAGGCCCGCCGCCTCGTAACGCCGCAGCTGGGTGACGTAGCGGCCCCGGTCGACCAGCGACGTGAAGCTGTAGCGACCCCGGCCGAGCACCCGCGCCTCGTCGTCGAGGGCCTGCTCGAAGCTGCCTCGGATCACGCCGGTGCGCACCCCGTGCCAGTACGCCGACCAGGCCCGGTCCACCGGGTCGCGCAGCATGGCCACCAGCCTCACCTCCGGCAGATAGCCGAGGATCTGGCGGGGCGCCGACGGCAGGTACAGGTACTCGGGGGTGGCTTCACCGATCAGGCGCTCGCCCTGCCATCCGGCGAAGAACCCGGCGTAGTCCTCACCGCCCACCCCGGCGTCGTGCACCGTGCCGAAGTGGTGGGCCTCCTTGCCCGCCGGCACGAAGATGTCGGGGTGCCGGCCCAGGGCGACCGCCAGCGACGTCGTCCCGCACTTCTGGGCGCCGATGATCAGCCAGTCCGGGCGCAGCGGGCGCAGCCGCTCGCCCCCGGGGTCGACCGCGGGCCGGGCTCCGGCCGCTGCGGTGGCGTCGGTCGGCTCGGTCGGCTCGGTCGGCTCGGGGCTCACGATGCCGACCCCGCGCCCGCCGCCGTCGCGTCGACCACGGCGCGCAGCCGCTCGAGACGGTGAGCCCACGTCGAGGCCTCGGCCTGGCGGCGACCGCGCTCACCCTGGGCCCGCCGGCGCTCCGGGTCGGTGGCCAGCACGGCCAGCACCGCGGCCAGGCCCTCGGCCCCGTCGGCGTAGTCCACTGCGTCGGCGCCGATCTCGGGGGCGCCACCGCGCGGGGTGGCCACCACGGCCAGGCCGGAGGCCATCCCCTCCAGCACCACCAACGGGCACGGGTCGGCGAACTGGCTGGGCACCACCAACACGTCGGCGGCCCGGTACAGCTCGGGCACCTCGGCGTTGGGCACGTAGGGCACCAACGTCACCCGGTCGCCCAGGCGTTCGGCTCGGCGCCGCAGCCGGCGCTCGAACCGGCTCAGCGGCAGCCCGGGGGCATGGGTGGAGCTGCCCACGAAACGGGCCTGCACCTCCACCCCCCGCTCGGCCAGCAGCACCAGGGCGTCGAGGAGCACGTCGGGGCCCTTGGCGGGGATCATGGCCCCGACGAACAGCACCACCGGCGGCCCCGACCCGTCGGCGTGGGGCTGCGCGACTGCCGGGGTGAACCGGTCCACGTCCACCGCGTTGTTGACCACCGCCAGCCGGTCGGCCCACCGGCCCCCGCCGAGACGGTCGGCGAGCACGTCGCGCATGGCGCCCGACACGCACACCACGGCATCGACCGGGTCGAGCAGGCGCCGCAGCTCGCGCCGCGAGTACGTCTTGGACACCTGGGCGTGCAGGTACACGAACAACCCGCCGTCGTAGCCGGTGGCGCGCACCAGCGACGGGGCCACCGCCCCGTAGAACCCCTCGTGCACGAACACCGGCCCGTCGACCGAGCCCAGCTGCTCGGCCGCCGGCCGGTAGAGGCGCCCCGCCCACGGCCGGGCCCGGCCCACCCGGCCCAGGGCGGCGTCGGCCAGCATCTGCGGGCGGGTCAGGTACTCGTGGTCGAGGTGGGCGGCGTGGTCGACCGTCTCCACCCGGGCGTGGGGGAACTCGTAGGTGCGGTTGTGCGAGCCCACCACCACCGAATCGATGCCGTCTGCCGCCGCCGCCCGGGTGACCTCGCGGATCACGTTGTTCACCGCGCTGCCGTCGGTGGAGAACGGCATGGTGAGGTGCCACCAGGTCACGGCGCCACCTCCGGCCACGGATGCACCCGGATGCCCCGCCCCCCGGTGCGGTGGTCGATCACCGCGTCGAAGTCGCCGGCGTACACGGCGTCGAGGGAGGCCAGACGGGCCCGCATGTGGCCGTCGGCCTGCAGGCGGTGGCGGCTGTCGGCGGTGGTGCCACGGGCCGCCAGGGCGGCGAGGCGGCGCCGAGCCACCTGGGCGTCGCGCAGCGGGTGGTGGTGCAGCACCACGCTGCGGGCGCTCTCGCGCAGTCGCCCCCGGGCCCGCAGGGTGTGGAACCCCGGCGACACCGAGATCGGCGGGGCGTCGGCGTCGACCAGGAACAGCGGGTGCTTGTGGTGCCCGGCCCGGCAGGCGTCGTAGCCCACCTCCCGGCACAGCGGTTGCTGGGCCAACGGGTTCGTGCGAGCCACGTAGCCGTCGGGGGCGGAGGGGTAGTGGTCGAACACCCGGGCCCCCACCACCCTCGCCTCGGCCTCCACGCCGGCCAGGAAGCCGGGCAGCGAGCCACCCGGGACGTCCAGGAACTCGTCGGCGTCGAGCATCAGCCACCAGGCCCGGTCGAGGCCCCGCTCGGCGGTGAGGCGGGGGATCTGCCGGTTGACCAGCTCGTACTTGAAGGCCTCGTCGAACTGCTCGGTGGCGTAGGTCATCACCACCGTGGCGCCGGCGGCCTCCACCTCGGTGCGGGTGGCGTCGTCGCTGGCGTTGTCGAGCACGAACACCGCGTCCACCCCGAGGGCGAGGGCGTGGCGCACCGACGCGTAGGCGATCTCCTCCTCGTTCCACGTGGCCATCAGGGCCAGGATCGGGATGCCCGGACCGTGGACCGCACCGGGCGTGCCCGCCGCCTTCTCGGGCGTCGGCGTGACGATGTCGTCGGTGAGGCGCCGGCCCCGTTCGGTGCGCCGGATGGCCTCGCGCACCCGGCCCTTGAGCCCCGCGGGCAGGACTCGACGAAAGGCGGCGGCCATCGCCCGGACGATAGGCGACGCCGCCGAGCGCCCGGGACGGTCTTGGAGCCGTCGTACCATGCGGCCCGTGCGTCGAGCCCCGCGGACCCCCGCCTCCCCTCGGGGCGGATCGTGGCCATGAGGGTCGTGCACGTGGTGTGCACCGACGCCTTCGCCGGCGTCGAGCGCTACGTCACCTACGTGGCCGCCCGCCAGGCCGAGCTCGGCCACCAGGTCACCGTGCTGGGCGGGGCCCACTTGCCCATGACCGCCGCGCTGGACGGCGCCGGTGCCGAGTGGGCCCCCGCCTCGACAACGGCGGCCGCCGCCCGGGCGCTGGGTTCGCAGCGACCCGACGTGGTGCACGCCCACATGACCGCCGCCGAGGTGGCCGCCGTCGCCTCCCGGCCCCGCCACCACGCCCCCGTCGTCGCCACCGTGCACTTCGCCCAGGAGCGCGGCGCCGGCCGCCGCCGGGCCCGCCTCTACCGCCTCCTCCCCCGGTTCCTCGCCGCCCAGGTGGCCATCAGCGCCTTCGTGGCCGAGCGCGCCGGGCTCGACCTCGGCGACCCCCGCGTGCACGTGGTGCCCAACGGGGTGCCGTGGACCCAGCCGCCGCGCCCCCGCCGGCCGGTGGTGCTCGTCGCCCAACGTCTGGAGGCCGAGAAGGACACCGCCACCGCCCTGCGGGCCTGGGCCGCCTCCGGCCTGGCCGAGCAGGGCTGGCACCTCGACGTGGTGGGCGACGGCGCCGAGCGCCCCCGCCTCGAGGCCCTGGCCCGCTCGGGGGGCGTCGAGGGCTCGGTGCGCTTCGCCGGGTTCGTCGGCGACGTGCCCCGCCGCCTGGCCGAGGCGTCCATCGTGGTGGCCCCCGCCCCCGCCGAACCCTTCGGCCTCACCGTGGTGGAGGCCATGGCCGCGGGCACCCCAGTGGTGGCCGCCGCCGGCGGCGCCCACCTCGAGACCGTCGGCTCGGCCGGGGTCGGCGGGCTGTTCACCCCGGGGTCGGCGTCCGAGGCGGCCACCGAGCTGCGGGCCCTGGCCGACGACGAGGGACGGCAGGCGAGCGTGGGCGACGCCCTGCACCAGCGGTGGGCCGAGGCCTTCACCATCGAGGGCCACGTCGACGCCCTCGACGCCGTCTACCGCCGGGTGGGCAGGGACTCGTAGACGCCCAGCAGGCGCTCGGCCACCGCGGCCGGGGTGAACACCGCCGCGGTGCGCGCCGCCTCGCGGCCGAGCCGGGCCCGCAGGTCCGCATCGGCGGCCAGCCGGGCGAGGGCGGCGGCCAGGGCATCTACGTCGTCGGGGGCCACCAACAGCCCGTCCACGCCGTCGGTGACCACCTCGGCCGGTCCGCCGGCGTCGGCGGCCACCACCGCCCGCCCCGCGGCCATGGCCTCGATGACCACCTGCCCGAACGGCTCGGGCAGCACCGACGCGTGCACCACCACGTCGGCCGCGGCCAGGCGAGCGGGCACGTCGTCGACGAACCCGGTGAACACCACGTCGTCGTCGATGCCGAGGCGGCGGACCTGGGCGCGCAGCTGCGCCTCGTAGTCGTCCTCGCCGAACAGTGCGGCGCCCACCAGGTGCAGGCGCACCATCCCCGGCGAGAACGCCCGGGCCACCGCGTCGACCACCACGTGCTGACCCTTCCACGGGGCCAGGCGCCCCACCATCACCACCTCGAGGGGCCCCGGCGCTTCGGTGGACGTCTTCGCCCCCCACCGGCCCGGGCCCTCCCCGCCCGGCGACGCCGCCGGGCCGGGAGGCGCGCCCACCAGCTCGGCGGGCAGGGCATCGTGCACCACCGTGGCCCGGGCGGCCTCGGCACCGAGCGTGGCCCGGGTGGCCTCGGAGTTGGCCACCACCGCGGAGGGCAGGCGCCGGGCCAGGGCCCGCAGCGCCACCACCGCCGGGCGGGGCAGGTAGTCGGCGGCGATGCGATCGCGCACGTGCCACACCACCGGCGCCCCGGCCAGGCGCCCGGCCAGCCCGCCGTACAGGTGGGCCTTGAGCGAGTTGGTGTGCACCACGTCGGCGCCCACCTCCACCAGCAGGCGGCGTAGGCGGACCACCTCCCGGGCGGCCTGGGCGGCACGGGAGAGGGCCGACCATCCGACCACCTCGTCGCGCCGGGTGGCCCCGAGGCGGGGATCGAGGGGGCGTACGAGCACGGTGGCCCCGGCGGTGCGCAGCCGGTGGGCCAGCGGACCGTGCTCGCCGAGCACCACCACCACCTCCACCCCTCGGGCCCGCACCGCCGGCACCATGCGCTCGAGGGCCAGCTCGGCGCCCCCGAGCTGGGCGCAGTGGGTCACCAGCGCCACCCGCAGGGGACGATCGCGGTGGCGGCCAGGGCCGCCAGCGCGGCCCAACCGGTCGAGCACGGCGGCGAAGGCCTCTCCCCGCTCGTCCCAGGTGGGCACCGGCCGGGGCCGGGAGGCCACGGGGCGGGCGTCGACCAGTTCGGCGACCGTGGCCACGAACCGCTCGGCGCTCACCGTGCGCACCGGGTCGCCCAGGTCGCGGAACCCGGCCACCGGCGTGGCCACCGTGGGGCGGCCCACGGCCAGCACCTCGTAGGCCTTGATCGGGTCGAGGCTCTCGGTGAACGCCGACACCACGTGGGGCACCACCACCACGTCCGCGTGCTGGAGCCACCCGGCCACCTCGCCCTGGGGACGGGCCCCCACCAGGTGCACGTTCGGGTGGGTGGCGAGCCGGGCCTGCGCCGCCGGTGCCAGGGCGTCCGGGCCCACCAGCACCACCGCCATGTCGGGCCGGGCGGCCGCCAGGCCCTCTACCAGGTCGACGTCGAGGCGGTCCTCGTGCAGGGTGCCCACGTACACCGCCGTGGGGGCGGGCGGCATGGCCTCGGGCCGGGGCTGGGGGGTCGTGAGCCGGCTCACATCAGCGCCGTTGGGGATCACCTCCACGTCCGGGCGCACCGCCCGGCGGGGCCCGGCCAGGGCCTCGGAGCACACCACCACGGCCTCGCACTCCGCCAACAGCTTGGCCTCGTCGGCGCGCACCCGGGCCGCCGCCCGCGCCGCGGCGGGATCGCCACGGCCGGCCTCGGACCAGTCGTCGGTCACGTCGTAGAGCGCCGGCCACCCGGTGCGGGTGGCCAGGTGGGCGTAGTGGGCGTCGTTCACCCACAGCCGGGGCGCCACCAGGCCCAGCTCGTCGGCTGCCTCGCGCACCTGGCGGCGCAGCGACCGGTCGGCCAGCGTCCCCAGGCGCAGCGGGCCCAGGTGGCGGGGCCACCCCTTGCCGGGCTCGACGCGCACCACCCGCCCCTCGCCAGGCACCGGCCGCAACCCCCGCCGGCGACGGCGGCCGGCGCCCCGCCGGCGCTCGTGCACCCAGTCGAACGGCGGCTCCACGAACAGCACCCGCAAGTCCGGGTCGCGCCGCAGCAGTGTGTCCACCAGGAACTGGTTGCGCCGCCACACTTCGTCCCACGGCTCGAGGGAGCACACCACCAGCCCCCGACCGGGGGCCCGTGTGGCCGGGCTGTCGAGCGCCACCGAGGTGGGCCGCCGCACCAGCTGGGCGACCAGGCGCCGCGACCGCAGCCGGTGCAACGTGCGGCGCACGGGCGAGCCGGGCACCACCGCCCGCACCCCAGCCCCCAGCAGCTGGCCAAGTCGGTACGAGACCAGGGCGGCCTTGCCGGCGTGCACGGCCACGAAGTGCTCGCCGCCCCGCTCGAAGTGGTCGAACACCTCCGGGTCCAGCGGCGCGGCGCTGGCCCCACCCACGTGGGCCGCCTCGAGGTCGTCGGCCACGGCCACCCGCCAGCCGGCGTCGACCGCCCGACGGCACAGCTCGGCCTCCTCGCCGTAGAGCCAGAACCGGGTGTCGAAGCCACCGAGGGCGTCGAACACCGACCGGCGCACCAAGAAGCACGCCCCGATGACGAACCCTCTCCCGGCGGCGCCACCGACGCCGTCGTCGGCCCCGCCCCTGGGGCCCGACGGCCCACGGCGTCCCGCCGGCCACCGGTGCCGACCGATCGCCTCCGACCAGGCCGAGGCCGGCGACGGGAACGGCCACCACACCCGCTGCTGGGAGCCGTCGGGGTGGCGCAGCCGCGGCGACACCACCGCCAGGTCGGGCTCGTCGACCAGGCGCTGCACCAGGGCCCGCACCATGTCGGCGTCGACGACCGCATCGGGGTTGAGGAACAGCACCGCCTCGCCCGTCCCGAGGGCGGCCCCCCGGTTGGCCCCGGCCGCGAACCCGGCGTTGACCGCCCCGGCCACCACCTCGGCGCCGGCCGCCTCGGCCACCGCCACCGACGCGTCCGGTGAGGCGTTGTCCACCACCACCACGTGCGCCTCCGGCGGTAGGCCGGCCAGGCAGGCGGCCAGGTGGTCGGCCGAGCGGTGGCTCACCACCACCACGTCGAGCGCCAGGGCGGGGGCGGCCGGCCCGGTCACGCCACCACCTCGTCGTAGAGGGCCCGGTGGCGTGCCGCCACCGCCGCCCAGGTGAAGTGCCCGGCCCGGGCTCGTCCGGCGGCGGCCAACCGGGCCCGGCCGGTCGGGTCGACGGCCAGGCGGGCCAGCACCGCGGCCAACGCGTCGGGGTCGCCCCACGGCACCACCTCGGCCCCGTCGCCCACCACCTCGGGCAGGGCACCGCTGTCGGACACCACCACCGCCACCCCGCTGGCCATGGCCTCCACCGCCACCCGACCGAACTGCTCGACCCACGCCGGCGTCTCCAGCGATGGGACGACGACCACGTCGAGGGCGGCGTACACCGCTCCCAGGTCGTCGTGGTCGACCGGGCCCCGGAACCGCACCCGATCGGCCACCCCCGACCGGTCGGCCAGGGCGACCAGGGCGCCCCGCTCGGGGCCGTCGCCCACCACCACCAGCTCGGCGTCGGCCACGGCGGCCACCGCCCGCACGGCCACGTCCACCCCCTTGAAGGACTCGAGGCGCCCCACGTAGCCCACCCGCAACGGACCGTTCGAGTGGCTCGACGACTCGCCGCCCGACGCCGCGGGGGACGCGCCGGGAGGGGCGCCACGGGGCGGGTCGACGCCCAGGCCGAGGTCGGCGACCATCCCGGAGAAGCCCTTGGCCACCACGATCCGCCCGGCCTCGGCGTTGCAGCTGTGCACGCCGTCGGCCCGGCGCAGGGCCCACCGCTCGAACCACCGGAACGGCGGCGGATAGCGCTTGGCGATGTTCTGGGCGCTGTAGAGGCACACCCGGGCCCGTCCCCGACGACGGCCCCGCCCGGGGAGGCGGCGCGACAACCACTCCAGCGCCAGCACCTCGGCCGTGGCCAGGGCCGCCGGCTCCTCGTGCACGTCGAGCACGTCGAGCTCGTCGATCGGACCCGAGCGCAGGGCCCGCCACACCGGCCGCGGGTCGTACACGAACCGGTACGGATGGCGACCCCAGGTGTGCGCCCCCGTCACCCCCGGTTCGGGCTGCAGCACCACCCGGCGGCCGCCCTCGTCCCACGCCTTGGCCGACACCAGCGCCACATCCACCCCCAGGCGGCGCAGCTCGGCCTCCCGCCGACGCCACTCACCCACGACCGCCGAGTGCGACACCCGCAGCACCCTCACGACGCCCCCACCTGCTCGACGATGGCCGCCGCCATCGCCTCGGCGTGCGGCGACCGCAGCATCGAGACATGGCCGCCGTCGATCTCCACCACGTCCACCGGAACCGTGCAGGTTGCCGCCACCGCGCCCGCGACCTCCGCCGCCGCGCCCCCTGAGGCCGATGCGGAGGCGCGCCGCGAGGCAGCGGCATCGGACACCACGGGTCCCTTCCACATCTCGCCCAAGTCCGGCGATGCTAGACCGCCGCTCGGCGCCGCCTCCGGAAGCCCCACGCTGCTCCTCCTTCAGGTCAACCGGCCCGCCCTGAGACGCAACGCCACCTCCACCAGTGGCACCTGCACGCCTCGAAGCGTTCGGCACCCGCTGACCCGGGCGCCCGCACGCTGGGCGACAGGCGGCCCTCCCGCCGGCGGGGCGCGTCGTAGAGTGAGCGGCGCGTCGCGGGCCGCCGGCCCGCCCCTCGCGTGAAAGGCCCCGCCACCGATGACCCAGCAGCTCGTCGTGATCGCCGTCGACGACCCCATGAAGGCCCAGGAGATGTTGATGGCCGCCGGCCGCCTGGCCAAGGACGGCAAGCTCGGCATCGACGACGCCGTCGTCATCTCCAAGACCGCCGACGGCCGGGCCCACAAGCTGGAGACCACCGACATGACCCCCGTCGAAGGCGGCCTCGGCGGCGCCTTCTGGGGCCTGCTGTTCGGCACCCTGCTCACCGGCCCCGTCGGCGGCCTCGTCACCGGTGCCGTCACCGGCGGCGCCGGCGCCCTGCTGGCCAAGATCATCGACAAGGGCATCTCCGACGACTTCATCAAGGAGATGGAAGGTCTGCTCGAGCCCGGCCACGCCGCCCTGTGCCTGCTCACCGACTTCGCCGACAACGAAGCCGCGGTGCGCGAGCTCAACCGCTTCGACGGCAAGCTCATCTGGTCCAACCTCCCGCCCGCGGTGGCCTCCGAGATCAGCGCCGCCATGGACGAAGGCGCCGACCACGCCATCCCCGTCACCGGCACCGCCACCACCGAGGGCGCCACAACGACCGCCGACGAGGGCCGCGCCTCGGAGTGACCACTCCCCCCGACCCCCGCGATCCCCGCTTCTCCGGCCGCCCCACGGCGCCTGGCGAGGGCGTTGGCCCCGACCCGGGCGCCGACCGCCGCGACCATGACCCGGGCGGCCACGACCTGGGCGACCTCTTCTCGGACCTCGTGGACGAGCAGCGGGCGACGGCGGCCGCCGCCTCCGCGGGGGGTGCAGGCCAGGACCCGGAGGACGAAGGCGACGACTGGGGCGACGGGGGAACGGCCGGCGACGCCGGACCGGGCCGGGGGCCGAGCGGACCGGGCACGAGAGCACGAGCCCGGCGGCCCAGCAGCCCCCTGGCCCGCAAGCTGCGCGAGCTGACCCCCACCCTCATCGCCGTGGTCGCCGCCGTCTCGGCCATCGAGGCCGCCCTGTCCCCCGCCCGTCCGGTGGGCCTGCGCGCCGCCGACGTGGTGTGGTGCGCCCTGCTCGGCGCCGGTGTCGTGTTCGCCGCCTCCCGGGCCCGGCGTTGGGCCCTCATCTGGTTGGGCGGCGTGGCGGCCGTGGTCGGCATCGGCGGCGACGCCACCGCCAAGGTCAGCGCCGTGGCCGCCCTGTTGCTGGTCGGCATCGTGGTGTTCTCCGACCGCCGTGACCGCCTCACCGCCGCCCTCATCGGCGCCTTCGCCGTGCAGGCCCTGCTGCGCGGCCCCGACTACGGCTTCGTGGGCCTCCCCACCCTCGTCGGCGCGGCCGCGGTGCTGCCCGCCGTGTGGTCCGGCTACCGCATGGCCCGCACCCGCGAACGCAAGGTCGCCCGCCGCGCCACCTACGTGGTGGTCGCCGTGGTCGCCCTGGCGTCGATCGGCGCCGCGGTGGCCGCCCTCGAGTCCCGCACCCGACTCGAAGCCGGTGAGGACCAGGCCACCAACGGCCTCGACCTGATCCGGGCCGGCGACACCCCGGCCGCGGCCGAGAGCTTCGGCCTGGCCGCCCTCGACTTCGAACGGGCCTCCGACCGCCTCGAGGGACCCCTCACCTGGGCCGGCCGCTACGTGCCCGTCGTCGGCCAGCACGTCGACGCCCTGCGCGCCGTGGCCTCCGCCGGCGGTGACCTCGGCGACAGCGCCGCCATCACCGCCTCCACCGCCGACTACCGCACCCTCACCGCCGAAGGCGGCCAGGTCGACCTGGCCCAGATCGTGGCCCTGCAGGAGCCGGTGGCCGACTCCGCCACCACCGTCACCGGCGCCCTCGACGCCGTCGACTCGGTGCGCTCCCCCTGGCTGGTCGGGCTGGTCGACGACGAGCTCGACCGCTTCCGCGAGGAGCTGGCCGATGTGTCCCAGCAGACCGAGCTGGCGGCCGAGGCCCTCGCCGTGGCCCCCGCCCTGCTCGGCGCCGACGGCACCGCCCGCTACTTCGTGGCCATGTCCACTCCGGCCGAGAGCCGGGACGGCGGCGGCTTCATCGGCGCCTTCGGCCTGCTCGACGTCACCGACGGCGACCTGAACCTGGTCGAGACCGGCAACATCGGCCGCCTCTACCCCGAGGGCGGTTTCGCCGCGCCCTACGCCTTCGACCCACCCCCCGACTGGGAGGAGCGCTACGGCGCCTACTTCGTCGAGGTCTTCGTGGGCAACACCGGCGCCAGCCCGGACTGGCCCACCAACCGCGACGTCATCGGCCAGCTCTACCCCCAGACGCCCGCCGGCACCGAGATCGACGGGGCCATCTACGCCGACCCCGCCGCCCTGGCCGGGCTGCTGCGCCTCACCGGCCCGGTGGAGGTGGAGGTCGAGGGCGAGACGCTCACCATCGGCGCCGACAACGCCGAGCAGTTCCTCCTCGTCGAGCAGTACGTGCGCTTCGACGGCGACAACCCGAACCGCCGCGAGCTGCTGAGCGACGTGGCCGACGCCACCTTCAGCGCCCTCACCTCCCGGCCCCTGCCCGGCATCACCGACCTCACCGACGTCCTCGGCCCCCTCGTCGAGGACGGCCACCTGCGCGTGTCGGTGTTCGACGAGCGACCCGAGGCCTTCTTCGACCGCATCGGCCTGTCGGGTCGGTGGTCGGTGCCCGACGGCTCCGACGTGCTCTCGGTGCGCTCGGCCAACCTGCTGGCCAACAAGATCGACACCTTCTTGTTCCGCGACATCGACGTGGCCACCGTCGTCGACCCCGAGACCGGCGCCCTCACCTCCACGATCACCGTCGCGCTGCGCAACGACGCCCCCGCCGACGGCCTCCCCCGCTACATCCTCGGCAACAGAAACGACCTGCCCTTCGGCACCAACCGCCAGGTGGTCACCCTCCACTCCCCCCACCGCCTCGACACCGTCACCGTCGACGGCCGGCCCGGTGGGGTGCAGGCCCAGACCGAGTTCGGCCAACCCGTGTACTCCACCACCGTCGACGTGGGCCCCGGCGCCACCCGCACCGTGGTGTTCGAGCTGTCCGGGGTGGTGCCGTCGTGGCCCTACCGCCTCGAGGTGCTCCCCCAGCCCACCGCCAACCCCGACCAGCTCACGGTGCGCATCGAAGGTGCCCCCGACCTGGGCGCGGCGCCGCAGTTCGAGGGCCCCCTCGGCCCCCCGTTCTCCATCGGCGGCTGAGCGAGCCCACGAGCTCACGCGGGGCGCTCTCCGCCCAGGAGCTCGTCCGAGCGGATGCCCCCGAGCGCGATCCACCGTCGGGCAGCGATGGACGGCCATCGCGGGCCCCGACCAAGAAGAACCCCCTACGGGCGGAGGAATTGCACTACGGTGATTGACCAGGTGGTGCTGGCTGTAGGAGCATTGCCGCACGGCGTGGCGGGAGGCCCGTCGTCCGAACACCCAGACGAAAGGGTCCCCCCATGACCAAGCTCACCCGTTCGATCGCCGCCTTGGCGATCGTGCTCGCCGGAATCTTCGCCTTCGCTGGCACCGCCAGCGCGCAGGAGTACTCCGGTGCCACCATCGAGACCCCGCCCACGGCGCAGGTCCTCGGTGAGGTCACCACCCGCTGCGTCGGCTTCCCGCCGGACACGGCCGTCGACTTCACCCTCAACGGTGCCGCTCTCGGTTCGGTCACCACCGACGGCGCCGGCAACTGCACCTTCACCTTCACCATGCCGGCCGAGTGCGGCACCTACACCCTCGTCGCCACCGGCGGCGGCGTGTCCCGCTCGTCGGTCATCAACGTGCCCTGCCCGGCTCCCGCTCCGGTCGCCGCTGGCGCCCTGCCCTACACCGGTGGCGACTCCGCCCCCATCGCCCAGCTCGGCATCGCCCTGCTGGCCGTCGGCGCCCTCGTCACCTTCGCGGTGCGCAAGCGAGCCACTGCCTGAACTGACTCCCGCCATGTGACGGGGATCGTCGGCAACGACTGACCCCTGTACCGGTGAAGGCCGGCCTCCGAGGAGGCCGGCCTTCTCCGCGTTCCCACCCATCGGCTTCTTGCATGGTTTCGGCGTGCTGGAGCACGCCGAAACCATGCAACTAGGAGGAGGGGCACGACGACCCCAGGAAAGGCTGCGGCTAGCGAGCGGGGCGCCGGCGGCGGCGGGGGGGGCTCGTCGGGGTGTCGGCGTCGGTGACGATCCACTGGCTCACCACGAGATCCACCACCCGCATCCACTCGTCGGGGTCCACCGGCTCGCTCGCCACGTCCGACAGCACCCTGCCGAACGTGTAGGCCTGGATGAAGTAGGCCACCGCCCGCGCATCGAGGTCCGAGCGCATCAGGCCCCGCTCCTGGGCGTCTCGGATCAGCTCGGCGGTCACCGCGGTGAGGTTGTCCTGCTGCTCGCTCAGCGCCGCCCACAGCGCCGGCCGGTCGGCCGCCGAGCCCAGGATGGCCAAGCGCTCGCGCCGTCGCGGGGCGCGGTTCGGATCCTGGACGGCCCGGTTGACCTGCAGGATCCGCTCGAGCAGCTCCGATCCCGTCTCGGACTCGTCGAGGATGGTCCGCAGCACCTCGATGTCGCTCGCGACCGATCGGGTGAACATGATCACCCGGGCCGCCTCGATCAGCCCGTCGCGGTTGCCGTAGTGGTGGTACAGCGAGCTGGGCGACGCACCGGCCTCGCTGAGCACGTCCTCGACGCGCAGACCGCCCTCACCGTGCTCGCCGAGCAGGCGGATGGTCACCTCCAACAGCACGTCGGCCGTCTTCGGCTCGCCGCTGGAAGCCCCACCTCGCCTGGTCATGGAGGGCGAGCATAGGCACGCTCTCCGCGGTGGCTCCGCCACCCTGGCGAGAACCTGACCCGGCGCCTCCCGATGCCCGGGTTCGGCGTCGGCCTTCCCCAGGCGTCGGCCCGGGATTGCGCCGGGGTGCCCGGCCGAGGGCACGGCCGTGCCGTAGCGTCTGCGGTCGATGCCGATCGCTCACCGCCGCCTCACCACGCCGCCCGCTCGTCCCCTTCGAGCGCTCAGGGGGCTGGTGGTGGTCGTGGCGCTGGCGCTGGTGGCCGCCGCCTGCACCGGTGGCGGCGACGAGGCCGACCGTCCGGGCCCGGTCGCCCCCTCCGTCGACCCCGACGCCCCCCTGCGCATCCTGTCGCTGTCCACCCCGGCCGCCTACGTCACCAACGGCAACGTGCTCGTCGGCATCGACTCCCCCACCGGCCTGTCGCTCGACGACGTCTCCGTCGACGTCGACGGCCGCGACGTCACCTCGGCCTTCACCTTCTCCGACGACCCCCACGCCGCCCCCGACGCCCCACCCCGCCTCGTCGGTGTGGTGCAGGGCCTCCCCCTCGGCGAGAGCACCATCACCGCGGCGCTCGACGACGAGGCAGCCGAGCTCACCGTCGACGTGCACCCCGTCGACGGCCCCCTCATCTCCGGGCCCCAGCTGAGCCCCTTCGTGTGCACCACCGAAGCCGCCGGCCTGGGGCCGCCCGAGGACGACTGCTGGGCCCGCAGCCAGGTCCGATGGATGTATCGCACCACCAGCGGCACGCTGCGCGACCTCGCCGACCCCGCGGTGGTGCCCGACGACGTCGCCGTGCTCGACGGCGACCGTCCCTTCATCGTTCGCCTCGAGACGGCGGTGCTCAACCGCTCGATCACCACCTTCGCCATGCTCGACCCCCACCCCGGGGCCCCCGCCGGCACCACGCCCGGGCCCACCCCGGTGCGGGCGTGGGACGACTCGGCGTGGAACGGCCGGCTCGTCTACCGCTTCGGCGGCGGCTGCGGTGCCACCTTCGGCCAGGGCGAGGAGAGCGGTGCGGCCCTGGCCACCGACCTGTTGGCCGACGGCTACGCGGTGGCGGCCTCGTCGCTCACCACCTTCGCCACCGCCTGCAACGACGTCGTGGCCGCCGAGACCGTCATGGTGGCCAAGGAGCACTTCAGCGAGGCCTACGGCCTGCCCCGCTACACCATCGGCGAGGGCGGCTCCGGCGGCGCCATCCAACAGCTCCTCATCGCCCAGAACTACCCCGGCCTGCTCGACGCCGTCGCCCCGTCCATCCCCTTCCCCGACGCCATGAGCATCGCCGGCGGCGTGGCCGACTGCGGGCTCCTGGGCCGCTGGTACGGCGACGCCGGCACCGGCCTCGGCGGGCTGGGCGCCCTGCTCGAGCTGGCGCTCGGTGGCGGCACCAGCGCCGACCCGTCCGACGCCGCGGGCGAGGGCGCGGGTGAGGGCGCCGACCTCACCGACGAGCAGCGCCTGGCCATCAGCGGCTTCGCCTCCCCCACCACCTGCGCCTTCTGGCGGGCCACCTACCTGCAGAACATCGACCCGTCGGTCGGCTGCGCCGAAGCCCTCTTCGACGCCGGGCAGGAGTACGACCCCGACAGGAACCCCCGCGGCGTGCGCTGCACCCTGCAGGACTCCAACGTCAACCTCCTCGGCACCGACCGCGAGACCGGCTACGCCCTCAGCCCGCTCGACAACACCGGCGTGCAGTACGGGCTCGACGCCCTCAACGAGGGCGTGCTCTCCGTCGACGAGTTCCTCGACCTCAACGAGGGCATCGGCGGCTACGACGTCGACGGCAACTGGCAGCCCACCCGCACCCGTGCCTCCGACGAGGTGCTCGAGCGCGTCTACCGCGACGGACGCCTCACCGCCGGCAGCGCCACCGCCACCGGCGGAGCGCTCACCCACGACGGCGCCGGGGGCCTGGTCGACGTCCCCGTGCTGCTCATCGGCGTCTACAACGACCCCGTCGGCGACATCCACGACCGCCAACGCCTCTACGCCATCCGCGACCGCCTGGCCCTCCGCGACGGCACCGCCAACCCCAACCTCGTCATGTGGTCGAGGCCCGGCATCACCGATCTGGCCAGCCTCCTCGGTGCCGCCCTGGGCCACGACAACACCACCCTCGAAGCCGTCCGCCTCCTCGACGAGTGGCTCACCGACGCCGACGCCCTGGCCGCAGACTCCTACGGCGGCGTGGAGGCCGTCCCCCGCGCCGGCGACCCGTGGAGCGGCGCCTGGTCGCTCGTGCCCGCCGCGCCCGACACCGACCCTCCCCCCACCGCCGACTCGGCTGAGGCGGACGACTCGGGTGACGCGGATGACGCCCGGGCCCGCCCGAGCGCCGTGGCATCGCCCGACGAGATGCGAGCCATCTCGGTGCGCGCCGCCCTGCTGGCCGAGGCCCGCCCCGGCGACGGCGCCGACCGCTGCCGCCTCCCCGACGGCGCCGTGCTCACCGGGCCCGAGGCCTACGAGCTCGACGGCCCCTGCAACGAGGCCTTCCCCCTCCACGCC
Source organism: Rhabdothermincola salaria (assembly GCF_021246445.1). Classification (NCBI taxonomy): domain Bacteria; kingdom Bacillati; phylum Actinomycetota; class Acidimicrobiia; order Acidimicrobiales; family Iamiaceae; genus Rhabdothermincola; species Rhabdothermincola salaria. Next base: position 537,633 of record NZ_JAJQXW010000001.1, on the reverse strand, counting down.
GACCCCCGCCAGCAGGCCGGGGCCCCGCTGGTGGGCACCACCATCGCCTGCACCCTCGTGCCGGCCGACGCCGCCTCCGACGTCTACGCCGTCGACTTCACCCCCGCCCAGGCCGAGCGCCTGGCCGCCATCTTCCCCGACGGCGTGTGCGACTGGACCGTCCCCGGCCGGGGCCAGCAACCCCTCGCCGGCCCCTGGCTCACCTACGAGTAGCCGCCCCCGGGGCGCCCACCTCTCCGGGCGTTCGCCTCCTCGAGCCCCCGCCGCTCACCCCCCTCCCCGCGCGCCATCCCTCCCGCAACTCACTCGCGCACCTGTCGGAAAAGGAGCACCACCCCTCGACGCCCAACGCCGACAGCCACGCCCCCTCGCGAACCTGGCGGTAAAGGGCGTCACCTGTCGGCGCCGAAATCCGACAGGTACGCGCACGGCGACTGCCAGCGATCGAGTCCGTCAGCGAGTCGGAGGGGTGGGGTCGCCGAAGCCTCGACCCTGCTCGGCCAGGGCACGACGCAACACCTCGATGGTGCGCTGGCCCACACCATGGAGGACCGCGAGGTCTCGTTCGTCGCAGGCCGCCACGGCCTCGAACGACGTCAAGCCGTTGCGGACCAGCGCTCGTCGGGCCGGAGCGGGCAGACCGGGGATGTCGAAGATCCTGGACGTCACAGCGATCGAGAGCCTCCGTTCGGGGATCGGGCCGGGCGGGCCGGGCCTGGTCGGCACGACGCGCTGCGGAGCCGACGTCGGCCACCCCGGCCGGCATCCCCACCGCAGCGGCCACGCCGCCGACGCGACCAGCGCCGATCCTCGCGCGACTCCACACCGGCTCGCTCCGCCACCCCGCTGTGACGCGAGCCTGTGACGCGAGCCGGCGCCACCGCTCCCGCCCAGAGCCAGCCCGGCACCCCCGCCCGGTCCGATCCCTCGAGACCGACGACATCGCGCCCGGTCCCCGACCAGCCCGCCAACATCCAGCCTGCCCGGTCCGGCCCCTGGGGCGCAGCCACATCGAGCCCGCTCCCCGACCAGCCCGACGACTTCCACCCCGACACGGCGCCGCTCGTCGGTAGGGTCCACGACCGTGACGATCGACCCCGTCCTCGCCCACCGCCTGCGCGTGCACACCTTCCGCAGCGACCAGCTCACCGACGAGGACCACGACCCCGGCGACATCATCCAGATCCACACCGCCCAGGACGTGCAGGCCGGCGCGTACGAGGGCGACGTCACCGTCGGCGACCTGCGCCCGCTCGGCCACTTCGGGATCGGCACCCTCGAGGGCCTCGACGGCGAGCTCGTCGTCGTCGACGGCGAGTTCTGGGACATCGACGTCGACGGCGTGGCCCGGCTCGCCCCCGACACCGCCCGGGTCCCCTTCGCCGTGCTCTGCGACCTGGTCGAGGCGACCACCATCGACGTCACCGGGCCTCTCGACCGGGCCGGGTTCGAGGCCCTCGTCCGCGAGCACCTGCCCGATCCCGACGGCTGCTACGCCCTGCGGGTCGAGGGCCGCTTCGCGCCGGTGCGCTTTCGATCGGTCGCCCGCCAGCACCCGCCCTACCGGCCCCTGGCCGAGGTGCTCGCCACCGACCAGCACGACTTCACCGTCCCCGAGCTGGTCGGCACGATGGTCGGGTTCTGCTTCCCGCCCGACGCCGGCGACCTCGAGTTCGCCGGCTTCCACCTGCACCTCCTGGCCGCGGATCGCTCCACAGGAGGCCACGTCTTCGAGGCCGACCTCCACGATGCCCGGATCACCCTCGCCCACCCCCACGCGGTGCACGTCGAGCTCTGAGCGGCGCGCCTAGGCCGTACGGCTCGTTTTGGCCCCAGAGGGCGCGATTGTGCCCACTTTGCGTGGCAGATGGGTCACAATCAGTTCATGGCGGCCACCACCACTCCCCCCAGCAGTGCCACCCTCTGCCCCTGCCAGTGCGGGCGCTACCTCGGTCCTCGCAGCCTGGGCCCGGCCCGGCAGTACCCCGAGCTGGCCGAGCTGCTGGTCGCGGCCACCCCCGCCCTCGACTGGATCCGTGAAGCCCGGGTCGACGATCCCGAGTGGATCGCCACCCAAGCCTCCACCGAGCGCTTCCGGAGCAACTGCAGCCAGGTCCTGCGCCACCACCTCGACCACCTGCACGGCACCGCCACCGCCGGGCGCACCCCCGACATCGCCTCGTTGTCGCGGATGACCGTCGCGGCAGCCGACGGCCTGCGTGAGGCGGCCTCCGTCTCGGCTTCCATGGGTGGCCCCGGCCTGGTCGACCCCCGCCGCCGCCCCCGCTGAAGCGACCCGCGGACAGGCCGCCCGGACCGCCCCCGGACCGCCCCCCCGGACCGGCCCCACAACCAGCCTGCCCCACAACCGGTTCTTGCATGCGTTCGTCGCGCCCCATGGCGCCAAGACCATGCAAGAACGTCGGATTCGTTCTGGCTGACGGCCTCGTCAGCCAGCGCGCCCGAGGCGTAGCCTGACCGCCATGGAACGCACGCTGCTCACCGACGACCACGAGATGTTCCGGGAGTCCGTCCGCGCCTTCGTGGCCAAGGAGATCACCCCGCACACCGAGGAGTGGGACAGCGCCGGCATCGTCCCCCGAGAGCTGTTCACCAAGGCGGGCGACAACGGCTTCCTCGCCATGGCCGCGCCCGAGCAGTACGGCGGCGGCGGGGTCGACGACTTCCGCTACAACCAGGTCCTCGCCGAGGAGATGGCCTACGCCGGCACCGGCGGAGCCGGGCTGGGCATCACCCTGCACAACGACATCTGCCTGCCGTACTTCCTCAGCCTCACCACCGACGACCAGAAGGCCCGCTGGCTGCCCGGCATCGCCTCGGGCGAGCTCATCACCGCCATCGCCATGACCGAACCCGGCATCGGCTCGGACCTCGCCGGCATGTCCACCAGCGCCATCCGCGACGGCGACCACTACGTGGTCAACGGCTCCAAGACCTTCATCACCAACGGCATCAACGCCGACCTGGTGATCACCGCCGTGAAGACCGACCCCAGCCAACGCCACAAGGGCATGAGCCTCATCGTGCTCGAACGGGGCATGGACGGCTTCGAACGGGGCCGCAACCTGGCCAAGGTCGGCCTCAAGAGCCAGGACACCGCCGAGCTGTTCTTCAACGACGTGCACGTGCCGGTCGACAACCTCCTCGGCACCGAGGGCATGGGCTTCGTGCACCTGGTCGAGAACCTGGCCCAGGAGCGGCTCTCCATCGCCGTGGGCGCCATCGCCATGGCCCGCCAGGCCCTGCGCTGGACCCTCGAGTACACCGACGAGCGCCAGGCCTTCGGTCGCCCGGTGTCCTCGTTCCAGAACAGCCGCTTCGAGCTGGCCGACATGGCCACCGAGATCCAGATCGGCGAGGTGTTCGTCGACCGCTGCGTGGAAGCCCTCGTGGCCGGCACGCTCAGCGTCGAGGAGGCCGCCATGGCCAAGTACTGGACGACCGAGCTGCAGAAGCGGGTCGTCGACCGCTGCGTGCAGCTCCACGGCGGCTACGGCTACATGCTCGAGTACCCCATCGCCCGGGCCTACCTCGACACCCGCATCCAGACCATCTACGGCGGCACCACCGAGATCATGAAGGAGATCATCGGCCGCTCCCTCACCCCCTGACGCCTCACCCCCGACTCCGCTCGAGGCCGATCCCAGGAGTCTCCCTCCCAGCCGGACCTGCCCGGCTTCCCGGCCCTCGCGAACCTGTCAGGAAAGGGCGTCACCTGTTGACGCCCAACCCTGACAACTACGCGCGGTTCGAGCGAGGAGCCGAGCCTCGATGTGTCGGTCGCCCGAACGTGCCCTTGTCACTGCGTGCTTCCAGTGATGGACTCCGGCGATCGGCGGCCGTGCCGTCCACCACTTCCCGTCCCAGGGAGTCGAGATGGACGATGCCACGCCGAACCCTTGGGTCATACCGACCCCGCCGGGGCCACTCCCAGCGATCCTGGCCAGTGAACCCCATCACCCCAAGGACGACCGAAGGACCCGAGTCCGCGAGATCGCGGCCGGCCAGCATGGGCTGTTCACCTCGGCCCAGGCCCGGGAGGCCGGCCTTGGCCGTGACAGCCTCCGTCGCTGGCGGGAGACCGGCGAGATCGCCAGCGCCACCAGGCGGGTCTGGTCCTTCGTCAGCGCCCCGCCCACCGAACGCCGATCCGCCATGGCCGCACTACTCCGTGAGGGCGATGATGCGGCCCTCGCCACGTCCTCCGCCGCCGCGGTCCTCGGGTTCGGCGGGTTCGCTCTGCTCCCCCCTCACGTGATGCGGGTCCGGCGCGCCCGTGACCCGAGGACCCCCGTGAGCCACACCTCCACGAGGTTCCACGTCGGCCACGTGACCGTGATCGACGGGCTGCGGGTCACCACGGCGGCCCGCACCCTGTTCGACCTCGCCGCCCGTGTGCACCCCGATCGCGTCGCCCGCCTCACGGACCGGTGCTTGAGCCTGCGGCTCACCACCTACCGCGATCTGCTCGCCATGCTCGAGGATCTGCAAGGTCGCGGCCGTCCCGGGATCCGCACCATGCGTTCGATCCTCGAGGACCGCAGCGATCCGGACTACCGGCCGACCGATTCCAACCTCGAGCACCGCTTCGAGCAGATCCTCCGGGACCACGACGTCGCCGGCTTCGAGCGCCAGGTGACGATCGGCGACGACGGCGGCGTGATCGGACGGGTCGACTACACCCATCGCCAGGCCACCGTCATCGTCGAGATCCAAAGCGAGCTGTACCACCGCAGCCTTGTCGACCGCGAGCGCGACCAGGTCCGCCTCGGTCGGCTCCGCGCCAGCGGCTGGACCGTGCTCGAGATCGCCGAGGTCGACGTCTGGCACCAGCCCGGGCGGGTCGTGGCGACCCTCCGCAACGCCGTGCGGTCCTCCCGACACGCTCACCCCGCCGCCCATCCACCCGCCCCCCAGCACGAGTAGCCGCGTTCCACCGGCGGACCTGTCAGGAAACAGCGTCACCTGTCGACGCCCTAACCCGACAACAACACCCCACCGGCGAACCTGTCAGGAAACAGCGTCACCTGTCGACGCCCTAACCCGACAACTACGCGTGGTTCGGGCGAGCCGCTTCGAGCGAGTCCGGGCGGCGGTGAAGGAGGCTGTCGCCGGTTCAGGGCCCACGTCGAGGCACGCTCGGCCCGCGCCGCCCAGATGACGAGCCGAGCTGCGCCTCGCACGCAGTGCGACCGGCGCCCGGAGTGATCCGGACGGTCCAGCCCCGGCCTGTCCCCGGCACCTCACCCACCGAAGTGAGCGACGGACCTGGGACGGAGCCGGTCGTGTCGACGGCGGGGCCGCCGGCACGTGGCCAGACAACCGCACGCTGACGCCCTGGTCAATGAGCACGAGCGAGCGTTGCACTAGACATCAGTGTCTAGTGAACAGTCCTGTATAGTCGGGGCCGTGCCGAACCCGTCCTCCCCCCCCACCACACGTGAGAAGGTCCTCCAGGCCGGCCTCGACCTGTGGATCGACACTCCGCCCGCCGAGCTCTTCGGCGGGCTCAACGTCTCCCGGCTGGCCAAGGCGGCCGGCATCACCCGGGCCACCTTCTACGCCTACTGGAGCACCACCCAGGAGTACCTCGACGAGCTGGTCGACCACATCACCGACCCAACCGCCGACGGCTACGACCCCGCCGTCGTCGACCTCATGAACCAGATGGCCCTGGGCGACGGCGACCTCCACGCCCAGTTCGAGCAGGCCTGCCAGATGCAGCTGCGCACCGTGGTCGACGACCCCGCCCTCCGGGTGCGCCTGGGCATGCTGGCCAAGCTCGACGACCCGGTGGTGGCCGAGAAGCTCCGCCGCCAATACCGCATCACCGAGAAGCGAGCGGTCGCCGCGTCGGAGCTGATGCTCACCCGCTGGGGCCGGGAGGCCCGTCCCCCGGTGACCATGGACAACCTCGCCGCCCTCTACTCCACCTTCATGGACGCCTTCGCGGCTCGCCACCTCATCGACCCCGAGGGTGCTCCCGTCGAGCTGTACTCCTGGGCGGCGTTCGCCATGCTCATCACGCTCACCCGCATGCAGGACGACGGCGCCGACCTGCCGGTCGTGGCGGGCCTCATGACCCGCTTCCCCTCCGACGGCGAGCGCGTCCGCCATGGCCGCACCACCCCCCAGAGCCAGATGACGGCGTTCGCCCACACCCACGACCGCGTCGTCACCCCCTTCGACATCGCCGCGACCGCCCGAGGGCTGCTCACCGAACGGCCATGGCAGGAGCTCAGCATCGAAGAGGTGGCCACCGCTGCCGGCATCTCCGCCGGTGAGATCCACCGCCTGTTCGGCTCCAAGCACGCCCTCGGCATCGGGGTGTTCCTGATGCTGGCCGACGAGTCGTTCACCTCCATCCCCGACGGACTCGATCCCATCACCGAGCTGCGGACCATGATCGCCCTGGCCACCGCGCTCATGGAGCGCTCCCAGCCGCTCACCCAGAGCGCCATCCTCGTGTTCGCGGGCATGAGCGAGAGCTACGCGCCCGGGGCCGTCACGTGGGGCCCCATCCCCCGCATCGTCGCCCTCGTCGGCGCCGCCCAGCAGGCCGGCCAGCTCGACCCCGACCTCGACACCGAGGCCTTCGCCATGGCCATGTTGCGCACGCTGCTCACCCACGCCCAACCGGCCGTGCGCACCGGCGACCTCAACCCGGTGGACCCCACCGAGCTGATGCTCCTCGGCGCCGGGGCCCCACCGGCCGACGACCAGGCGCCCATCGCTACCCTCCGCACCGTCAGCTGAACCACCGCGGCCGCATCCGCCGAAGGCGGGGAGGTGCCCGGTCGGATCAACCGGAACGGGGGCGTCGGACCAGTCGGAACGCGGGGCCTCCGCTGGCGGGTCCGGGGCGGAGCCACGACCGGAGAGCGGGGCGTCAGCCAGAGAGCCGCGGGCGGGACCTCAGCCGGAGGCGGACCTGCCCCGCACCGAGGGGCTGGTGAGCTGACGGTCCAGCTCGAACCACACGACCTTGCCCGCGTCGAACTCGTCGACACCCCACCGGGTGGCGAGGGCATCGACGATCATCAGGCCGCGGCCGGTCGGGGCATCGGGCTCGTAGGGCCGGCGAGCCACATCCCCCTCGCCGCCATCGACCACCTCGGCGCGCAGACAACCCACGTCGAGCTCCAGCGTGAGCCTGGCCGGAGTGCCGGTGTGGAGCACCGCGTTGACCATGAGCTCGCTGACCAGGAGCCGGGTCGACTCGACGAGCTCCTCGGCGCCCCATTCCCGCAGGCGGTCCTCGGCGAAGTGGCGAGCGGCCGCCGCGCTCTCGAGATCGGCTGCGAACGTCGCCGTGGCCCGCTGGGTGCTCATCGCCGGGTCCCCCGGATCGGAGGTCCGACGCCGCGACAGCCGCCCCGAGCATTCGTTCCCCGCCGGCTGCGAATGCCTGGGTCTCGGGGGGCGGACATCACGTCGGGCATCTCCAGGGCATCTCTCGGCGGACGTCGGTGCCGGCGATGCTGGCACACCTGTCGGCCCGGTTGGTGGCTGCTGCCACGGGTCGACTGGGAACCTTCCCCCCGCAGCGCTCGCTAGAACCGGTGGCCGCCCTCGCCACGGCGATCCCACGCACGCCCGAGCGGACCGCCGATGGCACCGGTGAACGGATCGACGCCCCGCCCGAACAACGGGCGACCGACGCCATCGCCATGTGAAGAGTCGGGGTCGGCCGACCGCATACGCCCGGAGCTCGGCTAGAAGGGAGCCATGCATCCTTGGCCCGGTGAGCCCTTCCCCCTCGGCGCGACCTACGACGGGGGCGGCACCAACTTCTCGGTGTTCACCGAGATGGCCGAGAAGGTCGAGCTGTGCCTCTTCGACCCGGGCGATCCCGGCGGCACCACCGGCAGCACCGAGGAGGTGCGGGTCCGCCTGCGCGAGGTCGACGGCTACTGCTGGCACGCCTACGTCCCCGGCGTGGGGCCCGGCACCCGCTACGGCTACCGGATCCACGGCCCCTGGAACCCGGAGGAAGGCCAGTGGTGCAACCCCAACAAGCTCCTCCTCGACCCCTACGCCAAGGCCGTCGACGGCGAGGTCGACTGGACCCAGGCCTGCTTCCCCTACGACTTCGGCGAGCCCTTCTCCCGCAACGACGACGACAGCGGCCCCCACGTGCCCCGCGGCGTGGTGCACAACCCGTTCTTCGACTGGGGCAACGACCGCCACCCCAAGGTGCCCATGCACCAGACGGTGATCTACGAGGCCCACGTCAAGGGCCTCACCGCCACCCACCCCGACGTCCCCGAGGAGCTGCGCGGCACCTACGCCGGGGTGGCCCACCCGGCGATCATCGACCACCTCACCGGATTGGGCATCACCTCGCTCGAGCTGCAGCCCGTCCACCAGTTCGTCCACGACAGCCACCTCGTCGACAAGGGACTGCGCAACTACTGGGGTTACAACTCCATCGGCTTCTTCGCCCCCCACAACGGCTACGCCAGCGCGGCCACCACCGGGAGCCAGGTCCAGGAGTTCAAGACCATGGTGAAGGTGCTCCACGAGGCGGGCATCGAGGTGATCCTCGACGTCGTCTACAACCACACCGCCGAGGGCAACCACATGGGGCCGGTGCTCTCGTTCAAGGGCCTCGACAACGCCGCCTACTACCGGCTGATGGCCGACGACCGCCGCTACTACATGGACTACACCGGCACCGGCAACACACTGAACATGCGCCACCCCCACGTGCTGCAGCTGGTGATGGACTCGCTGCGCTACTGGGTGACCGAGATGCACGTCGACGGGTTCCGCTTCGACCTGGCCTCCACGCTCGCTCGCGGCCTGCACGAGGTCGACCGCCTCTCGGCCTTCTTCGACCTCATCCAGCAGGACCCCGTCGTCAGCCAGGTGAAGCTCATCGCCGAGCCGTGGGACATCGGTGAGGGCGGCTACCAGGTCGGCAACTTCCCGCCGCAGTGGTCGGAGTGGAACGGTCGCTACCGCGACACCGTGCGCGACTACTGGCGAGGGGAGCACGCCACGCTGGCCGAGTTCGCCTCCCGCTTCACCGGCTCGAGCGACCTCTACCAGAGCGACTCGCGCCACCCCGTGGCGTCGATCAACTTCGTCACCGCCCACGACGGCTTCACCCTCCACGACCTCGTCTCCTACAACGACAAGCACAACGCCGACAACGGCGAGGACAACAACGACGGCGAGAGCCACAACCGGTCCTGGAACTGCGGCGTGGAAGGACCCACCGACGACCCCGAGGTCGTGGCCCTGCGGGCCCGCCAGCAACGCAACTTCCTCACCACGCTCTTCCTCTCCCAGGGGGTGCCCATGGTGCTCATGGGCGACGAGGTCAGCCGCACCCAGGGTGGCAACAACAACGCCTACTGCCAGGACAACGAGATCGCCTGGTTCGACTGGGACGACGTCGCGAACCACGAGGAGATGCTCGGCTTCACCCGCCGGCTCAGCCGCCTGCGGGCCGACCACCCCGTGTTCCGCCGGCGGCGCTGGTTCAAGACCCGGTCCATCCGCGGCTCCGACGCCCACGACATCGTCTGGCTGCGGGCCGACGCCACCGAGATGACCGACGAGGACTGGGACGTCGGCTACGCCAAGTCCATGGCCGTGGTCCTCAACGGCGACGCCATCCCGTGGCCCGGACCCCGAGGCGAGCCCGTCGTCGACGACACGTTCATGATCATCTTCAACGCCCACCACGAGCCGCTGTCGTGGACGGTGCCCGGTCCACCGTGGGGGGAGGCCTGGGTGCCCGTGCTCGACACCAGCCGCCCCACCCTCGGCACCGAGGACGCCCTGGTCGCGGCGGCCACCGCCGCGGGCGTGAGCCAGGCCACCGCCGAAGCCGTGGGCACGGTGGGGGCGGTCGTGGCGGTGGGGGCCATCGGCGCCCCCGACGGACTCCACGAGCTGCAGGCCGAGGGCCAGTTCCAGGTGGACGCCCGGTCCGTCGTCGTGCTGCGCCGCACCCACTGACCCCCAGAACGCGCCCGCACCTCTCCCGCCGACCCGCGCCCCCATCCCGCTTCTCGCATGGAATCGGCGTGGTGGAGTGCGCCGATGTCATGCAAGAAGGGGGAGGTTTCGGGCTGGGACCCAGGGCCGTGGTTCGGGCCGTGGTTCGGGGCCGACGCGATCGCGGGAAGATGGTCCCCATGGCAGACGAGCAAGACCAAGCCGAGCAGTTCGACGCCTTCGACGAGGACGTCGAGGGCGACACCGGGCAGGCCTCCACCGGCGCCTCTCTCGACGACATGCCACCCGACACCCAGTGGGGGGCCGAGGCCTACGGCGCGGGCGGCACCGAGACCGCCGACTCCGTCGCCGGCCGGGCGGCACGCGAGAACCCCGACCGGCTCACCCCCGACGAGCACGTGGCCCGCGGCCTCTACGAGCCCTCCGACGATCCGCTCGGCGCCGACGAGGAAGCGGCGATGGTCGGTGACCTCGACCCCGCGGCCGACGGCCCGACGAGCGCCGAGGAGGCTGCCGTCCACGTCGTCGATCCCGACGAGGCCCGCCGACGCAGCGGCCTCGACCCCGATGGCCCCGACGGCGACGGCTACACCACCCCATGACGTCACCCGCCTCCCGCCAACGAACTCGCATGAGATCGACGTGCTCCACGACGTCGATCTCATGCAAGAAGGCCTGGGAGGGTGGGGCGCACCCAGGCAAGAGGGCGGCGGAGCGCCAGGCGCACACGCAGGACGATCGGGTCGACGATGGCGCATGAGTTCCGGGTGTGGGCGCCGGCCGCCGAGCAGGTGGAGCTCGAGCTGCCCACCCGCACCACCGAGCCCACCGCGGCCCCCCAGGGCACCGACTCCACCGGCACCACGGGCGGCAGCGACGGAGCCAGCCGCCGGCTGCCCATGACGTCGGACGACGGCGGCTGGTGGAGCCTCACCGTCGACGACGCCGGCCCCGGCACCGACTACCTGTTCCGCGTCGACGGCGGCGACGCCCGTCCCGACCCCCGCTCCCCGTGGCAGCCCCACGGCGTGCACGGGCCGTCCCGGGTGCTCGACCACGAGGCCTTCACCTGGCACGACGACGGCTGGGACGCCGGCCCGCTCGCCGGAGCCGTCGTCTACGAGCTCCACATCGGGACCTTCACCGGCGACCCCCGCACCGTGGCCGCCGCCACCGGCGACGACTACCACGGCGGCACCTTCCGCACGGCCATCGAGCACCTCGACGCGCTCGTCGAGCTCGGCGTCACCCACGTCGAGCTCATGCCGGTGGCCGCCTTCGCCGGGCGCTGGGGATGGGGCTACGACGGGGTCGACCTCTACGCCCCCCACCCCACCTACGGCGACCCCGACGACCTGAAGACCCTCGTCGACGCCTGCCACCAGCGCGGCCTCGCCGTCCTCCTCGACGTCGTCTACAACCACCTCGGGCCCGAGGGGAACTACCTCGGCGTCTTCGGGCCCTACTTCACCGACTTCTTCACCACCCCGTGGGGCGACGCCGTCAACCTGTCGGGCCCCGGCAGCCACGAGGTGCGACGCTTCCTCGTCGACAACGCCCTGATGTGGCTGCGCGACTACCACATCGACGGCCTGCGCCTCGATGCCGTGCACGCCCTCATCGACACCAGCGCCGTGCACATCCTCGAACAGCTCGCGACCGAGGTCGACGAGCTCTCCGACCAGCTCGGCCGCCGCCTGGTGCTCGTCGCCGAGAGCGACCGCAACGACCCGCGCCTGCTCGAACCCCGCAGCGCGGGCGGCTACGGCATCGACGCCCACTGGAACGACGACTTCCACCACGCCGTGCACACCGCCCTCACCGGTGAGCACGACAGCTACTACGCCGACTACGTGGGCCTCACGCCGCTGGCCGAGTCGCTACGCCACGCCTACGTCTACCGAGGCCAGTACAGCGAGCACCGCGACCGCTACCACGGGCGGGCCCCCGAGGGCCTGAGCGGGGCGTCCTTCGTCGGCTACGCCCAGAACCACGATCAGATCGGCAACCGGGCCCGGGGCGAACGGCTCGGCCACCTGCTCTCGACCGATCGCCTCAAGATCGCCGGTGCGCTCGTGTTCACGTCGCCGTTCGTGCCCATGCTCTTCCAAGGCCAGGAGTGGGCGGCATCGGCGCCGTTCCCGTTCTTCGCCGACCACCACGCCGACCCCGCCCTGGCCGAGGCCGTGCGCAACGGACGGATGGCGGAGTTCGCCGAGTTCGGCTGGTCGCCCGAGGAGGTGGCCGACCCCGAGTCCCCGGCGACCTTCACCGAGGCCGTGCTCGACTGGTCCGAGCGTGATGCGGGCCGACACGCGGAGATGAGGGCCTGGTACGCCCGCCTCCTGCAGCTGCGCGCCGGCCGACCGGACCTGCTCGACGGCCGCTTCGACCGCGTCACCGTCGCCGTCGACGACGCTCACGGCACCCTGGTGCTGCGCCGCGGTGCCGTCGCCGTCGCCGTCAACCTCGGCGCCGAGCAGGCCACCCTGCCCATCCCGGGCGCCGGAGCCGACGCCGACCTGCTCATGGCCTCCCACGAGACGGTGGCTCTCGAGGGCCCCGGCGTGGCCCTGCCCCCGGACAGCGTGGCCGTCATCGGCCTCTGACCGGCCCAGCCGGGAACGGACGCCGCGCCACCCCGCGCCGGACCGTCCATGACGATTCCGTGACACCGGCACATGGGCGACGCGAGCGGGTAGGGAACCTGCTGTCCAGGAATCTCAAGGAGCGTCCCCGAATGACCATGATCTTCGTCTCCGTGCTCGGCCTCGTCCTCGCCGCCGGCCTCGGCGTGCTGCTGCTCTCCCTCGCCGCCGACAGCATCGTCGGCCACCCCACGTCCGACTTCCCGGAGTCCTGAGCCGCACCGCGTCGAGCCGCCGCCGCTCGACACCGCTGGACCGCCGCCGGTCGATCGGCCGAGGCCCCGCCGGTCCATCACTGATGACCGCCACACCACGCCTGCCGCCACCACCACACTGGCCCGCACTTCCCGCTCGACGAGCTGGGTGTGCGGGCCAGTGGCGCGCCCGACGTTCCACCCGCGGCACCGAACGCCCCGCCCCGAAGGCCGAACGAACGCACCAACGCCCCCATCCACCGCCCCCGGCCACGCCCGTGGCCGCCAGAGAGACCCTGGGGTCCTACAGCCCCTCGTCGTAGAGGGGGAGGTCGCCCAGGCGATCCTTCAGCTCGAGCAGCGTGCGCCGCAGGATGCGCGAGAGGTACGACTGGCTCACGCCGACCATCTCGGCGATCTCGGGCTGGGTCTTGCCCTCGAAGAAGCGCAGGAAGATGATCGTGCGCTCCCGCTCGGGCAGCCCTGCCACCAGCTCGCGGATGATCATCTCGCGGTCGACCCGACCGAAGCCACCGTCGACCTCGCCGAGCAGACGCTCGCCACGGGTGGCCCCCTCGTCGTCTCCGCCCGGTGCGGGCTGGTCGAGGCTGGCCGCCTGGTGGGCGGTGCCCGCCTCGAGCGCTTCGAGGACGTGGTCCTCGCTCACGTCGAGCGCGTCGGCCAGTTCGGCGACGGTGGGAGACCGGCCGAGGGCGTGGGTGAGCTCCTCGTCGGTGCGCCGCAGGTCGAGGTGCAGCTCCTGGGCCCGGCGCGGCGGGCGCACCGACCAGGTCTTGTCCCGGAAGTACCGCTTGAGTTCGCCCTCGATGGTGCGGCTGGCGAAGGTGGAGAAGGCCACCCCGACCTCGGGGTCGAAGCGGTCGACGGCGTTGACCACCGCCATGAGCCCGACCTGGCGCAGGTCCTCGGTGGGGACCCCCCGGTTCGAGTAGCGGCGCACGGAGTACTCGACGACACGCATGTGGTGCTCGACGAGCTTGTTGCGCAGGCGGCGGTCGCGAGTGCGCCGGAACTCGACGAACCACTCGGCGATCGGCGGATCCTGGGTCTCGGCCATCATCACACCGACGTGGCGTGGCGCTGCTTGACCATGCGGAACGAGACGCGATCGCCGGCCTTGGCCACGGTGTAGTCGTCGGTCGTCATCTTCAGCAGCTCACGGGCGACGGAGTGCAGGTCGGCGTCGGCCGCGCCGTTCTGGCACTCCCCCTCGACGACCACCTGGTCGCCGACGACCCGGTAGGTGACGGTGGCGTCGGCGTCGGGCCCGGCGCCGTCGACGAGCACGGCGCACAGCTCGTCGACCGCCACCCGCAGGTCCTCGATCGCGTCGAGCGAGAAGCCGGCCTCACCGGCGACACCGGCCGCGGTGAGACGAGCGATCCGCAGGTTGCGGGCCTCGGCGGGAAACGTGAGACGGACCGGTCGTGACTCGGCGTCGGTCATGGCGGGGGCTCCTCGGGCGGCGGCGGTCACCGGCGGCGGGAGCCGGCCGGCGCAGGGCTGGTCGTTGGGTTGGTGGGCGACACCGGATGCGGCAACGGGTGGTGGGCACGCGAGCCGGTGCCGGACGCAGCATCGCCCGGGGGCGGACACCCCTGGGCGATGCTGATCGGATCGGTACGTCAGACGATGTCGATGTGGCCGAGCAGGCCCGTGAGCTCCAGCAGGCGGCGAACGGTGTCGCTCGGGGCTCGCAGCACCAAGCGGCCACCGGACTCCTCGAGGCGCCGGTGGGTGGCGATCACCACCCGGAGGCCCGACGAATCGATGAACGTGAGCCCCGACAGGTCGAGGGCCACCGAGGTGGCGCCGCCGTCGATGGCGTCATCGAGCTCGTCGGCCAGCATCGGCACGGTGTGGGGGTCGAGCTCCCCGGTGAGCGACACCACGACGGTGTCACCCTCGGAGGAGACGACGATCTTGAGCGGTTGATCGAGATCAGCGGACACCGTGCCACCCTACCGACGAGCCCGGCGTCGGGGCGCTGACGCCCACCGGGTGGAGACGGTCTGCCACCATGCGACGGCCCACTCAGATCTCGCCTTCGCCCTTGACGTTGGCACCGCGCTCGGCCGCTTCCTTGTAGGACTCGGCCACCTCGGGATCGAGCTCCTGGCTCTCGGCGAGCCGCTCCTCTTCGGGGGTGGGCATGCGATCGGCCTTGTGCGTCGCCTCGGCGTCGGCCTCGTCGGCGCTCTGGGTCTCGGGCGTGGTGTCGGCGTTGTCGGGCATCGCTGCTCCTTCGTTCGGCGGGACGTCCGGTGCGCGCCGCAGACGCGCAGGCCGGCTCGACGGGGCGTCTACCCCCGGACGCTGGTCCGTAGACCTCCATCCGGCCGAGCATCCGGCCGAGAGCGGTCGCCCATGGGTAGCGGTGGGCGCTCTCGGGTAGGACGCGGCCATGCGACACACACAGCACGCGCCGCTCCCCGCGGGATCGCCCAGCCGCCCCCGGGCCACCACCACCGACCCCAGTCCCATCCTGCCCGGGCACGAGCCGTCGCCGATCCTCCCCGAGCCCACTCCGGGGGACCCGGTGGTCCCCTCCCCGCCGGGCCCGGCCGAACCCGGCCCGGTGGTCCCTCCGGAGGAGCCCTCGCCCATCGATCCGCGACCCGAGCCCTCGCCGGTCGTGCCCCAGCCGGGCGAGGACGTGGCGTCCTGACGCCGCCACGCGACCGCTTCGCCACGACACCACGTCTGCCCAGCGACGCAGTGGGTAGGAGCACGGCTACCCCGTCGTCTCGCATCGGAGGAGAACCCACCCCATGCCCATGACCAAGATCGCCACCCGCCCCAGCTCCTTGGCACCAAGCTCTCAGGACGACGGCCCCACCTACGACCAGCTCTACGACGAGGCCAAGCGCCGCAAGATCCCCGGCCGCTCGAAGATGTCGAAGACCGAGCTCGAGCGGGCTCTCGCCGGGCGTCGCTGACGCACCGGGCGCCACGCGCCACAACGCCATCCCCCCCCCGGCACACGGGCGGGACCCGCCACCGGGTCCCGCCCGTGGCGCGCCCGGCATCAGCTCCGGTCGTGGGCGGGGCGCCCGGCTTCAGGTCCAGTCGACGACGGCCTTCACGTCGTCGCCGCCCTCGCGCAGGGCGTCGACCGCCTCGGTCGGGCTCATGCGACGGGTGATCAGCCCCGCCAGCCAGTCCTGGTCGGCGGCGCACAACACGTCGTGGGCCTTGACGAAGTGGCGTCGGTTGGCGTTCACCGAGCCGACCACCACCGTGTTGTCGAGCACCAGCTGGGTGGCCAGCTCGGCGAGGGTCGACCGGGGCCGGTGCCCGTCACCGCCCAGGCCGGTGAGGCACACCACCCCGCCCGGCGCCACCCGATCGAGGGCTCCGGCGATCACCGTGCCCGCACCGGTGGCCTCGACCACCACGTCCGGATCGTCGTCGAGCTCGTCGATGTCGAACACGAGCCGGGCCCCCAGGCCCGTCACCAGGTCGGCCTTGGGACCGGTGTCGTGGCGGCCCAGCACGACCACGTCGAGGCCCCGCTGGCACCCGATCAGGGCGGCCAGCAGGCCGATCGGCCCGGTCCCGGTCACCAGCACCGTGCGCGGCTCCCAGAACGCCCGGTCGCCGACCCGGTCGACCTGCTCCCACGCCTTGGCCACCACCGACGCCGGCTCCATCAGCACGCCGAGCGCCCCCAGAGCGGGGCTCACCCGCACGGCGTGCTCGGGTTCGATGCCCCACCGCTCGGCCATGAAGCCGTGGCGACCCTTGATGCCCCGCTCGGTGAAGCGCCCGTTGCGGCACATGTCCGACTCCCCCACCGCACAGCTGCGGCACGGCACCGGGTCGGGGCGGCGCACCACGCCCACCACCAGGTCGCCGACCTCGAACCCGCCGTAGGGGCCCGGGTCGACGACGCGCCCCAACGACTCGTGGCCGAGCACCAGGCGGCCCTCGCCCTCGGGGGCCTCGCCGTACTCCCCGGCCACGATCTCGGCATCGGTGCCGCAGACCCCGGTGGCGATGCTCTCCACCACGATGGGGCCCTGCTCCGGGCCGGGTTCGGGCACCGGCTCGAGGCGCACGCTGTTCGATCGACCCGGTTCGATGGTGATGGCGTCCATGTCCGACAGCCTTACCCCGTCCGGGCAGTCCCACCCCGATGCACCGATCACACACACGTAGCGTGAGGCTGTCGCCACGGTGCGTCCGCACTCGGGACGAAATCCGCTCGGAAGGCGTGAAATCCGCCGCAGATCCTTTCCCTCGGCGGGCCGCGCCCTCCATACTCTGCGGCGGGTGGAGTCCCGATCGTGTGACGCGCCGTGCGTCCACCTGGCCCGATGAGGACCCCTCAGCGTGATCGACGTACGAAGCCCCCAGCTCGTCCTGGACCCCGCCGAGCTCCCCGACCTGGCGCCCATGATCCATCGCCAGCGCCTCGTCATCGAAGGCCAGGTCGACCACCTCATCTCCGCCGAGGAGATCTCCAGCTACCTGTCGCAGCTCTCCGGCGTCATCGACATGACGGCCCTCATGGAGCCCGCCACCCACCGCTCCGACCTCTACGGCTGGGCCGGCTGGATCCACTGGGAGACCTCCGGCGCCCACTTCTACGCGTGGGAGGAACCGGTCAAGTTCTTCAGCGTCGACATCTACACCTGCAAGGCCTTCGACCCCACCGCGGCCCTCGACTTCACCGCCGACTTCTTCCGCACCAACCGCTGCGTGGCCAAGGGGTTCTGACCGGTGGACCTCCAGGAGCTGGCCTCGGCGGTGATGCGAGAGGAAGGGCGCAGCGCCACCCCCTTCGGCCTCTACGTCATCCCCGCGTCGGACCCCCGCTCCGAACTCGGTCGCCACGTCGAGCGAGCCGTGTTCGGCGAGTTCTTCGGCGAGACCGAGGAGTTCCTGCGCGAGGAGTACGACGAGTACGAGCCCGGGTCGGTCTTCCTCGTCGTCCTCGACCACCCCCGCCGGCTGCCCGCCGGCGTGGTCCGCCTCATCGTCGACTCCCCCGCCGGCTTCAAGAGCCTCAACGACCTCGAGCGCATCTGGGGCGAGGACATCGACGCCGTGCTGGCCCGCTCGGGCCTCGACGTCGACCCCAGCACCATCTGGGACGTGGCGACCATCGCGGTGATGCCCGAGTACCGCAAGTCGTCCACCAACGGCCTCATCAGCCTGGCCCTGGTGCAAGGCGTCATCACCCTGGCCGCCAAGAGCGGGGTGGAGCTCGGCCTCGCCGTGTTCGACCTGGTGGCCCTCGACCTCATCCAGGCCGTGTGCGGCCGGGCCTGGCAGACCTTCGCCGGGCTCGAGCCCAAGGGCTACCTCGGGTCGCCGTCGAGCATCGCCTGCTACTGCGACATGCAGGAGTTCGGACCCCGGCTGGCCTTCACCGACCCCGACCTCTACGAGATGCTGTGGCTCGGCCGTGGCCTCGAAGCCGGTGTGTCGGCCCCCGAGTGGGAAGCCGACAGCGGTCGGGTGCGCGCCGCCAGCTGAGCCCCCTCCGGCGCGCCACCCGCGCCGGGACCGTCAGGCCGAGTGCGGCACCACCCGGAGGCGGGTGCCGGCCGCCAGGCCGATCTCCTCCATCACCGCCACCGCCTCACCGGCGGGCAGCGGACGGGAGTAGAGGAAGCCCTGACCCTCGGTGCAGCCGAGCTCGCGCAGCACGTCGGCCTGCTCCTCGGTCTCGATGCCCTCGGCCACCGTGGCGATGCCCATCGAGCTGGCGATCGCCACCACGGCGGCCACCACGCTGGTGCCCGAACCGCTCTGGGGGTCCAGATCGCTCACGAAGGCCCGGTCGATCTTGACCTCGTCGACGGCCAGGCTGCGCAGATAGGCCAGCGACGAGTAGCCGGTGCCGAAGTCGTCGATGGAGATCTTCACGCCGCAGGCCCGCACCGCTTCGAGATGACGGCGGATGCCATCGAGGTTCTCCATGAACATCGACTCGGTGAGCTCGAGGCACAGGGCGTTGCCGGGCAGCCCGTGGCGCAGCAGGGTGCGGGCCACGTTGTCGACCAGGGAGTCGTCGCGCAGCTGGCGCACCGACAGGTTCACGCTGACGGTGAGCAGCTCGGGCTGGCGCAGCCCGGCCCGCTGGCGGGCCAGGTGGCCACAGGCCTGATCGAGTACCCACAGGCCGATCTCGTCGATCATCCCGGTGTCCTCGGCGATGGGGATGAACAGGTCCGGACGCACCGTGCCCCGCTCGGGGTGGTTCCAGCGCAGGAGGGCCTCCATGCCGACCACCCGCATGTCCGAGAGGCGCAACTTGGGCTGGTAGTAGACCTCGAGCTCGCCGCGCTCGAGCGCGTGGCGCAGCTCGCGCTCGAGGGTGAGGCGCTCGGCCACCCGCTCGCGCATGGAGGTGTCGAACACCGAGACGGTGTCGCGGCCGGCGTCCTTGGCCCGTGACATGGCGGTGTCGGCGTCGCGCAGGAGCGACTCGGCCCCCGCCTCGGGCAGGTAGCCGGGCGGGGCGTAGGACACACCGACGCTGGCCGACACGGTCATCTCCACGTCGCCGGCGGCCAACGGGTACTTGAAGCTCAGGCGGGTGCGCTCGGCCGCGTCGCGAGCGGCGGACTCGTCACGCACCCCGTGCAACACCACCATGAACTCGTCACCACCGATGCGGGCGACCACGTCGCCGGGGCGCACGCTGTCCAGGAGCCGGCGAGCCACCGCCAACAACAGCTCGTCACCGAAGGTGTGACCCATCGAGTCGTTGACCAACTTGAAGCGATCGAGGTCGATGACGAGCACGGCGATGGAGCCGCGCCGGTCGTCGTCGAGGGCCTTGGTCAGGTGCTCGACCACGAACAGGCGGTTGCCCAGCCCGGTGAGGACGTCGTGGGTGGCCTGGTGCACCAGGCGATCCTGGGCCCGGGCCTGCTGGCGCAGCGCCCGGAACATCCGCCAGGACGCGGCGCCGGTGAGCAACAACACGATGGCGCCCACGACGACCCGCTCGCTGGTGGTCTCGAGGGTCTCGGCCGGCACCAGCAACACGATGACCGGGATGGAGAGGGCGGCGGCCACGAAGACCAGGCGGCCGATGCGGGGGGTGTCGTCGGCGGCGCTCACCGGCTCGGACACCCGACGGATCGAGGGGTGCAGCACCGCGGCGGCCAAGGCGACGTAGGCCATGGCGTAGGGCACATCGAGGATCGTGGTGGGGATCTCGGCCAGGCGGGTGTCGGCGAGCATGTAGAGCACGTCGCCGACGAGCAGCCCGACCATGCAGGCCATGACGAGCCGGAAGGCCACCGGGGGCTTGCGGGCCGACGTGAAGAGCATGCGGGCGGCCATGGCCACCACGAACATCGACGCCGGCGGGTAGGCCGCCAGCACCAGGCGCACCGACAGCGGGGCGTCGGCCTGGGCCAGGGCCGGGGTGACCAGGTACACCCAGGCCAGGGTGAGCAGGGCCAACGAGGCGATGACGGCGTCGAGGACGGCGTCGAGGTTGGCGTCGCGGCTGCGCAGGGCGGAGCGGGCCAGGCCGGCCAGGCTGACGGCCAGGAGGATGTAGGCGGGAAGGGCCAACAGGTCGGGCACGAGCGACCGGTCGGGGCTCAGGTCGCCGAGCGTGTCGAGCAGGGCCCGGACCCCACCACCGACGAGCGCCAGGATCTGGGCGGCCAGGAGGGTGAGCCAGGGCCACCGGGGCTCCGGCTTCCAGCGGTAGACGCCGACGGCGGTGGCCACCGCGGTGGTGAGCCCCAGCAGGCCGAAGGTGATCTTGGCCTCGGGATCGAGCCAGCCCACGGCGTGCAGGACGACCCAGGTGGTGCCCACGACGAGCACGGCGACCGACAGGCGCGCCG
Organism: Rhabdothermincola salaria; assembly: GCF_021246445.1. Classification (NCBI taxonomy): domain Bacteria; kingdom Bacillati; phylum Actinomycetota; class Acidimicrobiia; order Acidimicrobiales; family Iamiaceae; genus Rhabdothermincola; species Rhabdothermincola salaria. The sequence goes on along the minus strand of NZ_JAJQXW010000001.1, from coordinate 516,954 downwards.
AGGCAGGCTTGGTGGTCACCTCCTGCGTCGGCTCCATGTGGTGCTCCCTGGCTGATGCGCGAATGGTCCGTTCGGACCATTTTCGGATGCCGTGTTCTCGGCCCGCGTTCCGGTCAACTGAAGCACTTCGCGCGGAAATTCGTCGGGTGACCACATCGAGCGCGAACCGCCCTCAGATCTACCACGGTGAGTGAATATCGCGCCACTGAACGGCGCATGTCGGGACCGGAGACCCCAGCTGGCATCCTTGGAGGGTGTTGAACGTACGGGACCTGGTGGTCGAGATCGGTGGCAAGACCATCGTCGACGGCGTCACGTTCCAGGTGCGCGCCGGCGACAAGGTCGGCCTGGTCGGCCGCAACGGCGCCGGTAAGACCACGCTGTTCAAGGTCCTCGGCGGGGCGGTGCCCCCCAAGGCGGGAACCGCCCGACGCGAGGGGGCCACCGGCTACCTCTCCCAGGACCCCCGCCAGGAGCCGGTCCCCGACGACACCAACTGCCTGGCCCACGTCCTGTCGGGCCGAGGCCTCGACGCCGCCGCCGAGCGCCTCGAGAAGCTGCGCATCGCCATGGAGGAAGACGCCAGCGAGCGCAACATCATCCGGTTCACCGACGCCCAGGAGCGCTTCGAGAACGACGGCGGCTACAGCGCCGAAGCCGAGGCCCGCCGCTTCGTCGACGGCCTCGGCCTGGCTGCCGACCGCCTCGAGCTCACCCTGGGCGCCCTCTCCGGAGGCGAGCGCCGGCGCCTCGAGCTGGCCCGCATCCTCTTCGCCGGCTCCGACCTGTTGCTGCTCGACGAACCCACCAACCACCTCGACGCCGACGCGCGCGACTGGCTCCTGCGGTTCCTCCGGGGCTACCGCGGCGGTCTGTTGGTCATCAGCCACGACCTCGACCTGCTCGACGAGGCCATCACCCGCGTCGTGCACCTCGACCGAGAGGAAGAGGAGGCCGTCGGCGAGATCGTCGAGTACAAGGGCACCTACTCCCAGTACCTCAAGTCCCGAGCCGCCGACGAGGAGCGCCTGGCCAAGGTGGCCGAACAGCAGCAGTCCGAGATCCGGCGCCTCTCGGCCCAGGCCGACAAGATGCGCGGCCAGACGGCCAAGCGGGCCCGAGTGGCCAAGAACCTCGACCGCCGGGTGGCCCGCATCGAGGAGCACCGGGTGGACGGGCCGTCCGCCCGACGGTCGCTCGACCTGCGCTTCCCGGAACCCCCGTCGTGCGGACGCACCGTGATCACCGCCCGAGAGGTGTGGAAGAGCTTCGGGGCCCTCGACGTGTTCTCCGACGTCAGCTTCGACGTCGGTCGAGGCGAGCGGCTCCTCATCATGGGCCTCAACGGCGCCGGCAAGACCACCCTGCTCAAGGTGCTCGCCGGGCAGCTCGAACCCGACCTCGGTGACGTGGAGCTGGGACTGCGGGTCGAGCCCGGCTACTACGCCCAGGAGCACGAGGGCATCACGGGAGGACGCTCACTCCTCGACCACATGCGCGACCAGGCCGGCCTCGGCGACGAGATGCTGCGCGCCCTCATCGGCATGTTCGGCCTGTCGGGCGACAAGGCCTTCCAGGACGCGGCCACGTTGTCGGGCGGCGAGAAGACCAAGCTGGCACTGGCCCAGCTGGTGGCGGGGCGCCACAACCTGCTGCTCCTCGACGAGCCCACCAACAACCTCGACCCCATGAGCCGCGCCGCCATCGGCCAGGCCCTGGCGTCGTGGCCGGGCACCATGATCGTGGTCAGCCACGACGCCGAGTTCGTGCGCCACCTGGCCCCCGACCGCTGCCTGATGATGCCCGAGGGCCAGCTCGACTACTTCAGCGCCGAGATGCTCGACCTCGTCGAGATCGCCTGACATCCCGCTTCCCGTAGTTGCATGGTTTCGGCGTGCCAGGGCACGCCCAGACCATGCAAGAACCGTCTACTTGCCGTAGTTGCATGGTTTCGGCGTGCCGGAGCACGTCGAAACCATGCAAGAACCCGGTGGGGGCATCCAGCGTTGAGGGCACCCAGCGTTGAGGGCACCCAGCGTTGAGGGCACCCAGCGTTGAGGGCACCCAGCGTTGAGGGCACCCAGCGGTGGGGGCAACCCAGCGTTGGGGGCACGCAGCGTCGTTGGGGGACCCGTCAGGGGGCGACGGACATGAAGTCGGTGAACCCCGAGGGATCGTGGCGGCCGATGGAGGCGTGCTCGAACAGTCCGGCACCGACCTGGCCGTTGCAGCGGGCGATGCCGACGTGGTCGAGCATGCCGAACTGGGTGGCCGCGGCGTTGGCCGGGTCGTTCAGGTCGTAGGTGGCCCGCTCGACCCAGTCGCGGCCCTTCCAGAGGCCGTGGGTCCACTGCGGATCCGAGCCGTAGCCGCAACCGGCGGCGAGGGCCACGTAGCCCTTGCTCTCGATCTCGACCACCAACGGCGTGCCGTCGGGCTCGGTGGCGGTGATGGTGGCGCCCGTGGGGATGCGGGTGCCGGAGCGGTACTGGATGTCGACCTTGGGGAAGCCGAGGGTCTCGACCCCCCGGCCGCTCTCTTCGGGCCACACCCGCAGGGCGTCGTTGAGGAAGCGGTGGCCCTCGGCGGTCTCCTGGAAGATGAAGACCAGGGCGTGGTCCTCCATCCGGATCGGGCAGTAGAGCCACCAGAACCCGTAGTTGGGATCGGGCTCGGCGGCGGCCCGTCCGGCGGGCTCGGCCTCGCCGACGGGGCGGATCCCCCAGGAGCGGTCACGGGTGCCGACCCACTGGTCGGGAGAGACGGTGAGCTCCTCGCCGTCGACCCGGATGAACCCCTCCCAGGTGCCCACCTGGGCGAAGCGCTGGGCGTCGAGGATGATCTTGCCGCTCGGCCCCCGCATCACGTGGGGTGACTCGTCGACCGCCGGGTACGAGCCCCGCCAGTGCAGGTCGAGCGAGAGGCCGTGGTCGTCGCCCTCGCACACCACCCGCAGCTCCTTGAGGGGGTCGAGGACCTCGATGCGGTACGGACCGACCGACTGGTCCATGCGGTCGTCACCGAGGGCGTCGGACATGCGGATGACGTGTTGCTGGTCGCCGCGACGGATGCAGGCGAAGGCGTCGATGACGCCGAGGTTCGGGTAGACGCCGAGCCCGGTGATGAGGAAGACCTCGCCGGTGCGATCGTGGGCGTTGATGTAGCAGCGGTCGTAGAAGTTGCGGTCGCTCGACGCCGGGTAGGCCAGGGACAGCGGGGCCTGGTGCAGGGGGTACTCGTCGACGGGGATGGGCGGCACGGGTCTCTCCAAGAGGGTCGTCAGGTGTCGCCTGTGACACTGTCACATTCACAACCGACGATGGGTCGGAACCGGCCGGACGACCGCGGGCGGGCCCGCCGAGGCGAGACGCGCACGACGCACGACGCACGACGCATACGGCGGACAGCGGACAGCGCGTGGCCGGCGGAGCGTCAGCCCGGCCGGACCCCGACACCGCTCAGCCGAACAGGTGCTGGGACCAGGAGTCGCCGGGCCGCAGGCCGGGGAGCACGGCGAACACACCGGACGCGACGGTGCGCTGGTAGGTGCCCAGCAGGTCGCCGGCAGCGAGCGCCTCGAGCACGGGGGTGAACTGCTCGGCCGGGTCACGGCAGAAGGCCAGGAACAACAGACCACCGGCGCCGGCCCCCTCGGCCTGCGGGATGCCCTCCACCACGTTGTAGCTGCGACGAAACAGCGGTCGTCGGCCCTGCGACGCCCGGTGGGCGACGGCCACGTGCGAACGGGGATCGGTGACGGGGCGCCCGTCGGGCCCCTCCGCCTCCAGCTCGAGAGGGGCGTCCTCGGCGACATCGCCGAGCGGGGCCCCCGAGCGGCGGTGCCGTCCGATCACCCGCTCCCGGTCGAGGAGGGTCAGCTCCTCCCACGCGCCGAGGTCGAGGTCGACGCGGCGAAGCGCCAGATAGGTGCCACCCACCATCCAGGACGGGTCGTCACCCTCGGCCACCCAGACCGCGTCGTCGAAGCGGGGGCGGCCGGGGCGAGGGTTGGCCGTACCCTCCCGGAACCCCAGCAGGTTGCGATGAGACGACGCGCCGTCGCCGACCACCGGTGCCGCCCCCGGCGGCGGCCCGGTGCCCACGTGGGACCAGCGCACGCTGGCGCGCCCCTCGGCCACCCGCACCAGGTTGCGCACGGCGTGCAACGCCACCTGGAGGTCGTCGGCACCGACCTGGAGGCAGAGGTCACCCCCGGAGAAGCGCGGATCGAGGTCGTCGCCCGCCACCGCAGGCAGCTCGACGAGGCCCGGTGGCCGCCGGGCGGCCAGCCCGAAGCGATCCGACCGGTCGAACGCCGACGCCCCGACCGCCACGGTGACGGTCAGCCGCGACGGCGGACGGTCGTCGGCCTCACCCGTGTCGACAGGGGGCAGCCGCGAGCTCGGCGACCGCTCCCCCACCTGGGCCCCCGCCGTGAGCCGGGCGGCGGCCACCGACCAGGTGTCGAGCACTGCGGCCAACTCAGCCGCAGAACCGGCGATGTCGACGCCGGCCAGCACGACGTGGGCCTGGGGGGCGGTGGCCACACCGGCCTGGTGGGCGCCGTGGAAGGCGACCGCCGTGGCGTCGGCCCGCGGCGCAGGATCGTCGTCGGCCCCGGTGCCGCCCGCCGCCAGGGGCCCCACGACGCCGCCCACCACGAAGCCCCCGGCGGCGGCACCCGCCGCGCCGAGGAGCTGGCGACGGCTCACCGGACGGGACATGCCCGAAGTCTCGCACCGGCTCCGGCCCCGCCGACAGCACGGCCCTCCGCCCTCCGACGACCAGGGCTCACTCTGCGTGCCCCTGGTCTCCTCCGGTGAGCACGGCCCGCCGTCGGCTGGACATCCCCACCGACGGAGGGCCCCGCACTAATCTGGTGCGATCGACGGCTCACCCCACCAGTCGGGAGCCACCACACCACGTGACCACTTCAGCGGGGAGAGCCCCGGATCCCGAGGATGCGACCACCCTCGGTGAGGGCGCGGCCGACGCGGTGCTCGCCCATCTGCCCGGGATCGCCTACCTGTGCGATCACGACGCCGACTTCACCGTGCGCCACGTGTGGGGCGAGGTCCGGGCCCTCCTGGGCCTCTCGCCCGACGACCTCGTGGGGCGAGACTTCAGCGCCTTCATCCACCCCGACGACCTGGCCATGGTGCACCGCGAGGTGAGCATCGCCGTCGACGCGGAGAAGCCCTACGACCTGCGCTACCGGATCCGCCGGGCCGACGGCGCGGTGCGCTGGGTCTGGGAGCAGGGAGGGCGGGCGGCGATCGAGGGCCTGCTCGAGGGGCTCCTCCTCGACGTCACCGACTGGGTCGAGGCCGAACAGGAGCGCAGCGAGCTCGGGGCCCGCTACCGCAGCCTGCTCGAGAACCTCGACGAGGCCGTCGTGCTCGTCGATGCGGGCGTCGTCGTCTACGCCAACCAGGCGACCGAGCTCCTGCTGCGGGCCCGCGAGCGGCCGGTGGTGGGCCGACGCGTCGCCGACGTGGTGCACCCCCACGACCTGGGCCGCTCCCAACAGCACCGTGACTCGGTGCGGAGCCGACCAGACCGCGTCGTGCGCCACACCTACCGCGTCCTGGCCGACGACGGCGCCACCCTCGAAGTGGGTGCCCGCGTCACCGTCGTGCAACTGCAGGGCCGCCAGCACCTCCAGATCGTGATCCGCGACATCTCGTCGGCTCGCCGCGCCGCCCGGTTCCGCCAGGGCGTCGACCGGTTGCTGGCCCGGGCCGTCGCCGGCGTCGACGTCGACGACGTCCTGGTGGACCTCGCCCGACTGGCCGAGGAGCGACTCGGAGCCCGCCGGGTCGTCCTGCTCTCGGTGCACGACGGCCGGCTGCGGGTCCGCGCCGACCCGGGCCTGCCTCCCGAGGTGCGCGCCATGATCCACGATGTCCCGCTGGCGTCGCTGCCCTGGCTGGACCGGGCCATGACCTCCGGGAACCTGGCCACCCACCTCCCCTTCCAGCCGCCACCCGTCGACGCGGCCGACCACGGCCCCGCGAGTCGAGGCTGGGTGGCGGCGGCGCGAAGCCGCACCAGCAGTGGCGACGACGTGGTCGCCCTCGTCATGGGCCGCGACGACCGACCCCCCGAGGACCTCGACACCGACCTGGTCCACGAGGTGCGCAACATCGCCGCCAGCATCATGGAGCAGGCCCGCCGCCGCGAGGCCGACATCGAGGCCGACCTCACCGACCCCCTCACCGGCCTGCCCAGCCGCACCGCGGTGGTCGAGGGGCTTCGCCGGGCGCTGCGTGAGGGCCTCGACGGCCGGGTCACCGTCCTGACCATGGAGATCGACGAGCTGGCCCGCGTCGACCAGTCGCTCGGCCACGACGCCAGCGGCGCCCTCGTCGTGCACGTGGCCCGCTGCCTCGAGAACGCCGTCACGTCCGACGAGTTCGTGGGTCGCCTGACCGACGGCCGCTTCGCCGTGCTGTGCCCCGGTCTCGCCGAGCGCACCACCGTCGAAGAGCGGATCGCCGCCCTGCGGGCCACCATCAGCGACGTCGCCGTCGACCACCACGTCCTGCGCCCGTCGATCTCGGTCGGGGTGGCCACGTCCCGTCTCGGCACCGAGGCCGACGCCTTGCTGTCCGACGCCATCGGCGCCCTCGGCCCGGCCGGGGACCACGGCCCCAGCCACACCGCCTGGTTCGACCAGGCCGACCGAGGTCGGGCGCGCCGACGCCTCGAGACCGAGATCGCCCTGCGTCAGGGCCTCGACCGAGGAGAGATCGTCCCCCACTACCAGCCTCGGGTCCGCATCCAGGACGGCACGGTGGTGGGAGCCGAGGCCCTCGCCCGCTGGGAACGTCCGGGTATCGGCACGGTCGGACCCAACGACTTCATCGCCCTCGCCGAGGAGATCGCCCTCATCGGCGCCATCGACCGTGCCATCCTGCGCCAGGCCTGCCACGACGCCGCGGCCTGGCCGGACGACGAGCGGGCCCTGTCGGTGTCGGTGAACATCTCGGCCCGGCAGCTGGCCGACCCCGACCTGGTCGGCGTGGTCACCGATGCGCTCGCCGAGAGCGGGCTGGACCCCACCCAGCTCGTCCTGGAGGTCACCGAGAGCACGATGGTGGAGGTGCTCGACACCCAGCACCGCCACCCTCCAGGCCCTGCGAGCCATGGGGGTCCGCGTCGCCATCGACGACTTCGGCACGGGCTACTCGTCGCTGGCCTACCTCAAGCGCCTCGAGATCGACGAGCTCAAGATCGACCGGTCCTTCGTGGTCGACCTCCCCAACGACGACGACGTCGCCCTGGTGGGGGCCATCTGCGGAGTGGCCCGGCTGCTCGGCATCGAGGTCGTCGCCGAAGGGGTCGAGACCGAGCAGCAGCGCGCCACCCTGCTCGGGCTCGACTGTGAGCTGGCCCAGGGCTTCCTGTGGTCACCGGCGGTGCCACCGCACCGCTTCACCCCGATGCTGCAGGCTCCGCCGACGTCGTAGTGAGGCGACTCAGGAAACGGCGAGCAACCCGGCACCAGCGGCCAGAGCTCCCAGCCCGAACCCGGTGCGGGCCACGCCGGTCGCGAAGCCCTTCGGCACCTTCACAGGCGAGCGCCCGACCGAGGCCAACCACGAGAGCACACCGAGGGCCACGAGCGCGACGACGGTCACGGCGAGGGTGACCGCCACGATCGTGTGGTCGACACCGAAAACCAGATGGCGGACGTCGTCGCCGACGTCACCACTGGAGTGGCCGGGATGGGCGCTCGCCGGCGCGGCGACCAGGACCAGGGCGGCCACCATCGTTGAGGCCGCCAGCGCGGCGCGTGAGAGGGATCGGATCATGGGAGCAGCTCCAGGGGCGCGTCAGGCGACGCGGTGCAAGGTGTTGTGGTCGGTGTGGGGGAAGGGTTCGTCGAACTCGCGCATGCGCAGCATGGTGGTCTCGGCGTAGGACCACGAGTCGCCACCGATGGTGAGGTCGACGGTGTAGCTGAGGGTGGAGGCGTTCTCGGCCAGGTAGAGGTTCTCGCCGATGCCGGCGGCGGGCATCGGGCCCGTCACTTGGCGGCCCGCTTCGCCTGAGCCCGGCGGGTGGTGGAACGCGCCGAGGCCGAGGACCGCTTCGAGATCGGGGTGCGGGACTTCTTGTTGTCCTTGGCGTCGCCCTTCTTGGCCGACGAGGCCTTGGCTCGCCCCTTGCCCTTGCTGGCCGACGCGCCCTTGCCCTTGCCCTTCTGGCCGCGTGCGGCGGCCAGACGCTCGGACTTCAGGGCCTCGGCGCTCTGACGGGCGGCCTTGGCCAGGTGACGGCTCACCCGGGCCAGGGCGTCCTCGTAGACCTCGGCCTTGGCCGACGTGCGCTGGTTGGCCTTGCTGGCCACCGCCCGACTCTTGTCGGCGGTGACGCGCGACGCCGCTTGGCGGCGGTAGTTCTTGGCGTACTTGTTGCGGGCCCGACGGATCCGGGCGTGCAACGCCAGCAGGTCGTCCTCGTCGAGCTCCCGGAGCCGAGCCGGTTCGGTCTCGCGCAACAGGTCCTGGTCGGCCGCACTGAGCGTGCGCAACGTCGCCTTGTTCATCGTGTTCCTCGGGTCTCGGGGGGCCGCACCGACGCAGGCCGAGCGCAACCGTAGCCCTCGCCGCCAGGCGGACCGAGCCGAGACGGCTCCCCGTCAGGTCGAGGCGGCCGCCCGTTCGGCGAGACGACGTCGGACGGTCTTGTCCGTCGTCACGACCGCCTGCGCCACCGCCCCTCCGAGGACGATGAGACCCCACGCGCCGAGGCTGAGCGGCGCCGTGCCGAACACCGTGTTCATGAACGGCAGATAGGTGATGGCCATCTGGCCGGCCACCTGGACCGCGATCCCGAACAGCAGCCAGTGGTTGGAGAAGAACCCGATCTCGCGCATTGGTTGGGTGAGCGAACGGCAGCTGAGCAGGTACGCGATCTTGATGGCGATGAACATGTTGACGGCGGCCGTTCGGGCCTCCTCGATCGGCGCGCCGTTGCCCTGCTCCCACTCGAAGATCCACCACGCGCCGCCGACCAGCAGACCGGCCACCATGAAGATCCGGGCGACCAGGGTCCCGCTGAAGAGCGGTTCGGACGGGTCGCGCGGCGGCCGGCGCATGATGCCGTGCTCCTTGGGCTCGAACGACAACATGAGGCCGAGGGCCAGGGCCGTCGTCATGTTGATCCAGAGGATCTGCACCGGGAGGATCGGCAGGGCCAGCCCGAGCACGATGGCGGACAGGATGACGAGGCCTTCGCCCATGTTCGTCGGCACGGTCCACACGATGTACTTCTTGAGGTTGTCCCACACCCCCCGGCCCTCTTCGATGGCCGCCTCGATCGTGGCGAAGTCGTCGTCGGTGAGGACCATGTCCGACGCTTCCTTGGCGACCTCGGTCCCTCCCCGACCCATGGCCACGCCGATGTCGGCCTGCTGGAGGGCGGGGGCGTCGTTCACCCCGTCGCCGGTCATGGCCACCACGTGCCCCCGAGACTGCAGCCCTTCGACGAGGCGGAGCTTCTGCTCGGGCGACACCCGAGCGAAGACCGACGCCCGCTCCACGGCGCCCGGGAACTCCTCGGGGTTGAGCTCGGCCAGGTCGGGGCCGGTCAGCACGTCGCCGTCGTCGCGTTCACCGAGGATGCCGAGCTGCTCGGCGATGGCCGTCGCGGTGGTGGCGTGGTCGCCAGTGATCATCTTCACGTCGATACCGGCCAGTTGGCAGGCGCCGACGGCGTCGATGGCCGCCTGACGGGGCGGGTCGAGCATGGCTTGCAGCCCGGTGAAGACCAGCTGCCCCCGCATGTTCTCGACATCGGGGGCCACGTCGGGATCGATGTGGCCGGTGGCGGTGGCCAGCACCCGCAGGCCCTCGGCCGCCAGCTCCTCGGCCGCCTCGTGGACGCGGTCGGGGTCGACCGGCCGGGTCGACCCGTCGGCGAGGAGCTCCTGGCGGCACAGCTCGACAACCCGCTCCACCGCGCCTTTCACGGCCACCCGCCGCTGCTCCTGCCCGTCCTCGTGGACGGTGACCATGTACTTGCGATCGGAACTGAACGGGATCCCGCCGCGTCGAGGCAGCGCGCGACTCAGCTCCTTGCGGTCGATGTTCGCCTTGGCTCCCGCCACCAGGAGGGCCGCTTCGGTGGGGTCCCCCACCACGGTCCAGGTCTCCCCCTCTCGGTTGAGGCGGGCGTCGTTGCACGCGACGCCGACGGTCAGGGTCCAGTGCAGCGCCCCCTCTTCGTCGAGGTCCACCCCACCGCGGTCGGGACCACCCTCTCCGTCGGCGGAGCCAACGCCCTCCGGCAGCACCCGGATGATCCCTTCGGGCTGGTAGCCCGAGCCGGTCACCTCGTAGCGGGTGTCCGCGGTCCAGATGACTCGGACGGTCATCTGGTTCTCGGTCAGGGTGCCGGTCTTGTCCGAGCACACCACCGTCGTGCTGCCCAGCGTCTCCACCGCCGGCATGCGACGGATCACGGCTTGCCGGCGAGCCATCCGGTTCACGCCGATGGCCAAGGTGATGGTCACGACGGCCGGGAGCCCCTCGGGGATCGATCCCACGGCCAGGGCGACGGCAGCGGTGAACATGTCCACACCGCTCTCGCCCCGTGCCAACCCGATCAGGAACGTCACCAGGGCCAGACCCAGGATCGCCGCCGTGAGCACCTTGGAGAACCACGTCAGCTTCTTGGTCAACGGGGTGGCCAGCCGGTCGGCCGTGCCCACCAGACGATGGATCTCGCCCAGCTCGGTGCGCGCGCCGGTGGCCACGATCACACCCACCCCGGTACCAGCGGTGACCAGGGTGCCCGAGTAGACCATGTTCCGACGATCCGCCACCGGAGTGGTCGGGTCGAGCGCGACCTCGTCCTTCTGCACGGGGACGGACTCACCGGTCATGGCCGACTCGTCCACCTGCAGCTCGCTCACCTCCACCAGGCGCAGGTCGGCGGGGACCTTGTCCCCCGCTTCCACGAAGACCACGTCCCCCGGTACCAGGTCGACCGACGGCAGCGTCTGCTTGGACCCGTCGCGCCGCACCCGCGAGTCGGTGCGCACCATCGACCGCAGAGCGTCCAGGGCGGCCTCGGCCTTGGCCTCCTGGATGAACCCGACGATCGAGTTCACCACGACCACCCCGAAGATCACCCCGGAGTCGATGTACTCGCCCAACACGAGGGTGACGACCCCGGCCACGAGCAGCACGTAGATCAGGGGGTGGTTGAACTGTCGCAGCAGACGCCGGATGGGGCCGGCCGTGGCCGCCGCGTCGAGCTCGTTCGGCCCGTAGCGCCCGACTCGACGCTCGGCCTCGGCGGTATCGAGGCCGCGATCGACGTCGGTCTCGAGGAGGAGGATGACCTCGTGGGAGGCCAGGGCGTGGTGGTCGGCCTCGTCGACCTCCGCCAGGCTCGTGGCCTCGCGTGCGGTGCTGGTCATCGGTCGCCTTTCGTCGGCGGTCCACGAATACGAGCCGACCAGACTTCCCGGCACTCCGGGTTCGACCCTACCCGCCGGCCTCGTCGCGGACGCAGGGCCTTTCGACCCAACCGGCGCCGGCCGGGATCTGGCTTCAGAGGGTGAGGCGGGTCACCGGGATGAGCTCGAGCTCCACTTCCGTGCCGGCCAGGCCGGCCGTGTCGAGCTCGGCGCGCAGGTCCCCCACCTCGGGTTCGGGCAGTTGGCCGGTGACCCTCACGGACACTCCCTCGGACGTGGTCGTGATGCCCACGAGGTCCCAGCCGGCGGCTTCGGCCCAGGAGCCGACCACCTGGTCGACGGTCGCCTCGGTGTTGCGGTCGGCGGTCACCCGGGCCGAGGTCAGCCCCAAAGGGATGGAGATGACCACGAGGCTCACGATGATCGCCGCGGTGGCCCGACCCCGGCGGAGCGTCCGGACCGACCCCTCGGGTCGGGGCTCCACCAGACGGTGCACCCGGTAGGCGGCCATGACCGCCAGGCCACTGCCGAGGATGGCGCTCACGTTGGTGAGGAACAACAGCAGCGCCCCGAACGCTTCTTCGGGCGCCCCCGACTCCAGCGTCAGGCCCACCACGGCCAGGGGCGGCACGAGCGAGATGGAGATGGCGACGCCGGGCAGCGTGTCGGAGATGTCCTCCCGGGCGAGGGCGACGGACCCGACCGCCCCGGTCGCGAGGGCGGCGATCAGGTCCACCAGGCGAGGCGACACCCGACCGGCCACCTGGCCGTTGGTGGAGGCTGCCACGATCGGCTCGACCAGCACCCCGAGCAGGTAGCCGACACCGACCACCGCGGCCGAACCGGCCACCACGAGCACGACGCAGCGGATGAGGTTGTCGCGATCGGCGAGGACCACCCCGAGCAGGGTGCCGAGGATGGGCACCATGAGCGGCGCCACGATCATGGCGCCGATGACGGTGGCGGTGGAGTCCGCCACCACCCCCGCCGACGCGATCACCGCGGCCAACAACAACAGCAACCAGTAGCGGCTCAGCTTGTGGGCGGCTCCGTCGCCCTCGAAGAAGAGCTGGCCCCGCATGCGGGCGATGTCGGCATCGGAGAGGCTCAACACGGCGGGAATCCTGGCACGCGGACCGCCTGTTGTCGGGCATCGGGCGGGCGCTCACCCACCAGGCCCGACGCCGCTGCCAGACTCCCCACGATGACCGTCGACGCGATCGCCGATCTGCTACCCACGGCGATGGCGGTCGCTCTCAGTCCCTTCCCGGTCGTGGCGGTGGTGATGGTGCTGGCCGGCCCCCGGGCCCGGTCCGCAGGACCGACGTTCGCGGTGGGCTGGGTGGTCGGGCTCAGCGTGGTGAGCGTGCTCGTGGTCCTCGTCGCCGGAGGGGCCAGCGACCCCGACTCCGACGTCGCGACCGGCGTGAACTGGCTGCAGATGGCCCTCGCCGTCGCGCTGTTCACCATGGCGGGCCGCCAGTGGCGCAAGCGACCGGCGCCGGGCAGCACCCCCGAGATGCCCGGCTGGATGGCCGGCATCGACGCCATGGGCCCCGGCCGGGCGTTGGTGCTCGGCCTGGCCCTCTCGGCGGCCAACCCCAAGAACCTGGTGCTCACCCTGGCCGCCGCCGCCTCCATCGCCCAGGCCGGGCTCGAGGCCGATGGTGAGGCGCTGGCGGTGGCGGCCTTCGTCGCCATCGCTTCGCTCAGCGTGGTCGGGTCGGTGGTGTTCTCCCTCGTCGCCCCGGCCCCTGCCTCCCGGAGCCTCCGCTCCGTGCGTCGGTTCATGACCGACCACAACGCCGCCATCATGACCGTGGTGTTGCTGCTGCTCGGCGCCAAGGTCCTCGGCAACGGCCTCTCCGGGCTCTCCGGCTGAGCTGCCGGAGTCAGCGGCCCGACTCCGACCGCGCCGGGAGGCGCCGCCGGACGACTCGATCCACCAGGACCACCAGCGCACTCAGTCCCGCAGCGACGAGGAAGACGACCAGGGACCCGACGGGCTCCTCGAGGACCTGTGGGGCGGTGACGATGGTGAAGCCGATCACGATCATCACCATCCCGCCGACCAGCTTGAGGGCCCGCCCGTGGCGTTCCTGGAGCTTGGTCACCCGCATCGTGACCACCGCCGCACCGAAGACCACCAGCTCGTCGAGCAGGTAGACGACGAGGTAGACCGCCAACAGCACCCCGAAGGTCGCTCCCGACGCACCCGTGTTGGCGACCAGATCGCTCCACACCACCGGGAACCCGGCGGTGCACGGCAACTCGACCAGGGCCACCCCGGCAGCCATCACCGCCGCGGCGACCAGCGCCGCCGGCAAGGCCAGATCGGCCCCGGCCAGGGAACGGGCGCGCCGGTACAGGCGTGGCTTTCGCTCATCAGCGATGGTGAGCGATGGACCGGCGCCGAACCACAGGTAGTCCTTGACGTTCACCAGCCCGAAGCAGATGGCGAACACGGCGACCAGTGCCCGGATCCAGCCGAGCGAGCCGACGAGCGACATCGCCCCGTACACCCCGACGATGAACAAGCCGTAGACGAGAGTGGTCACGAACAGGAACGTGCCGCCGATCGCGGCCACTCGCCGGCGCGAACCGGTGTGCAACACCAGAGCCAGCAGCATGGTCAGGACCCACAGCGAGCAGGGGTTCAACCCGTCGACCACGGCGATGAGTGCGGTGGCCACCAGCAACGAACGACCCTGCACGTCGACCTCGCCCACGAGCGGGACGTCGATGACCGTCGCCTCCCCGGCATCGGGCACCGCGTCGCCACCGCTCGGTGCCGGCGCAGCTCCCCCACGCTGGCGGAGGACGGCGGCCTCGATCTGGGCACCGATCGGTCCGCTGTAGCCAACCCACGCCTGATCGCCCACGATGGTCAACGGCACCGCGTCGGAGCGGACACCGATGGCCCGGGCCCGCTCCCCCATGAGCTGCTGGGCGGCCCGGTCGTACCAGACCTCTCGTGCGACCACCGTCACCCCGTCGACGCGACCGGTGAGCTCGTCGAGGAACTGCAGGAGGGCCTCGCAGTGCGGGCACCCATCGCCCCAGAAGACCTCGACCACCACCTCGGAGCGATCGACCCCATCCCGACCACCATCCTCTTGGGCGCCGGCCGGGCGAGCCGGCACGGCCACCAGCACCACGAGCGCGAGCAGACCGAGCAGGGCTGCAGCTGCCGCCAGGATCCGCTGGCGACGGGAGGCTGTCGCAGGGGAGGTCACTGCTGGCATCGTCTGCACCTGTCGGCGTTGATCACAGGGCACGAAGTCCCCGGAACGACGCCGATCGCACCATGTGCGAGAGCGAGGATGATCCGCCGACCCTGCGGCCGCGCCAGGCGACCGAGAGGCGAGCATCACCCGCCCGGCGCGCAGGAGCGTGCTCCCCTCGCGACCCGATAGCGTCGAAGTCGTGCAGGACCCACTGGACCTGCTCGCGCAGGCTCGAGCCCGAGCCGAGGCCGACCTCACGGCCGCGAGCGGCGGGGCACCCCTCTGCCGCATCGACGGGCGTGACGGCGCCGCCACGGTCAAGCACGCCGAGGGGCGGATGGCTGCGCTGGCCGAAGCCCAGCGCGCCGCCCGCACCCACGGAGTGGTCGACACCGTGTCGCTGCTCGCCCTGGTGCAGTCACTCCTGGAGGCCTGGCAGGACGCGGCCGACGCCTCGCTCGACCCAGGACCGTCCTGGGTGGCCTACCGCCAGGGCGGCATCACCGCCCTCGGCGACGTCAGCGACGAGCTGTCCGCCCTGCTCGGCCGACGGTGACCCCCCGACTTACCTGAGCCGCCGTCCTGAGGCGGTCGAGCCGGGCGGCGATCCGTGTGCCCCGACGGGCTCGCGGTACGTCCGCGGCACAGTGCCCCGTACGCGTAGAAAGCCCCGCCGATGGCGGGGCTTCCGGGTGGGCGTAACAGGACTCGAACCTGTGACCTCTGCCGTGTGAAGGCAGCGCTCTAGCCAACTGAGCCATACGCCCGGGGCCGATGACCCTATCCCAGCCGACGAGAGGCGCCCAACCGGGGCCGGGCGTCCCGTGGGGCGTCGATCGCGTCAGGGGTAGGTGCGCAGCTCCACGGTGTTGCCGTCGGGGTCGCGCACGTACAGCCCCGTGCCCCAACCCTGCGCGCCGAACAGGGTGGCCGGCGCCCCGAGCACGTCGAAGGTGCCCGAGGCCGCCACCTCGGCGAGGTCGCCCCCCTCGACCACCACGCAGAGGTGATCGGCGTTCACGCCCGTTCGTTCCGTCTCGAACAGGTCGATGATCGTCGTGGCGTCGAGGCGCACGGAGAGGAACGGCGCGTCGCCCGCCTCCCACTCCTCGAGACGGACCGCCTCGGCCCCCAGCAGATCTCGCCACCAGGCGAGCGACCGGCGGGCGTCGGCGACGTTGAGCACGACATGATCGAGTCCGGTGGCACGCAGCACGGGGTCCAGCCTAGGAACCGCACCGAGTCAGCGGGTGCTCTTCAGGCACAGGGTGGTGCGGTTGTCGTCGAGGGGGAGGCCCACGCTGTCGGGCGGGCACGGCCGGGGTGTCGCCACGATGGAGTCCACCCGAGCCGAGTTGCCGGTGCCGCACGCCACCTTCACCGGCTGCGGGCCGGTGTCGAGCGCGGCCACGAGGACGCACGACCCCACGGGGAACGTCGGCGCGGTGGTCGTCGGACCGGTCGGGGTGGTGGTGTCCTGGGACGTGGCGTAGGCGCTGAAGACGAGGATCCCGCCCAGCACCACGACGGCGACGACGACGGGCACCCACCGGAAGAAGCCGGCATGGGCCGCGGGCACGACGACCCCCGACGCGATGCGCTCGCCCCCCACCCCGCCCGATGGCCGCGCCGACGCGGTCGATGACGACGGGGCCGTCGCCGGCCGGGACAGCGTGCGGTCGTACTCGGAGCGGCGACCGGGATCGCGCAGGACGAACCACGCCTGGTTGGCCCGCTTCATGGTGGCGTCGGCCGCGGCCCGGCGGGCCGGATCATCCGACGCACGCCGGTCGGGGTGGTTGGCCTTGGCAATGGCCACATAGGCGCCTCGAATGGCCTCGGGACTGGCGGTGGCCGCCACGCCCAGCACCTCGTAGTGCGTGCTCACCCCTGGGCCGACTCCCTGTGCCGCGGACGCTCCCAGGCTACGTGCCGGAACGTGCTCCGCCTCGCGTGTTCGATCACCTCAGACCTTTTCGAGTTTTTCATTGCTTTTCCGTTGTTCTGGGGTCAACACTGCCGGTATGGGAGATCGGGTCCGAGTGGTGCACGACGACGGTGGTCGACTGGTGGCGGCGAAGTCGCCCCCACCCGACGAACCCGACCGGGGCCGGCGGGAAGCAGCGATCCTCGATGGTCTTCACCACCCGGGCGTGGTGGAGCTCGTCGGCCTGGTGGACGCCGACGGCGAACCGGAGGTCCACACCCGGTGGGTCGGGAGCCGGTCCACGGCCGACCTCGCCCGGCCGCTCACCCCCGCCCGGGCGGCCGGGCTGGTCGTGGCGGTGGCGGCGACCGTGCGGGACCTGCACGGCCTCGGGGTGGTCCACGGCGGCCTCGATCCCAGCCACGTGCTGCTCGACCCCTACGGTCGACCGGTCCTCTGCGGCTTCGGCGACGCCCGGCGCCTCGACGCACGCGACGACGGTCGAGATCCCGTCCGCCCCTCCGACGACGTCGCCGGGCTCGGCCGCCTCCTGGCCGACCTGCTCGACGCCGACGGCGGTGGCGCCTCGACCACTCGAGCGACGGAGGCCGACGGTCGGCGCCGCCGCGACGACCGCCGCACCCGGGCCCAGCGGCGGGCGCTGCTCGGAGTGGCCGCCCAGGCCACGGGTCCCGACCCCACCTGCCGACCAGGGCTGCAGGCGTTCGTCGACGCCGTTCGCCGGGCCGTGCCCGAGGCTGCGCTCGGCCGCCCGTGGGGGTCCGGTCCGACCCGCGGGGCGGACGGCCCCGACGAGACGACGGAAGCGCCCGCCCCGACGAGCACCGCCGACGGCGCCGTCGATCCCCTCATCCGTCTCCTCGGCGACGTCGACCGTGGACGGCTCGCACCCGCCGACCGCGTCGACCTCGTCGCCGACAACGACCACCACCGAGACGACGGGTCTCCGCCGCAAGGAACTCGTCGAGACCCCGACCGCCGCGAGGGCGCCGACCCCCGGCCCTCGGAGCCCATCCCGGGCCAGTTCGGCGGCGCGACCAGAGTGGTCATCGACTCGCCCCGGGCCGATGACCCCGTCCACCCCTCCGACCGCCTCTTCGGCGACATCGCCCGACTACGGCCGGACGACGACCCCGCACGGCGGCCACTCCCGGTCGGGCCCGTCGCCGCGGTCGGAGGCGTCGCCGCCATGTCGCTCGCCGCCTTCTTCGGTGTGTCGGCCTGGCTGGGTGGCACCTCCTCGGCCACGGCGCCGGCCCCGTCGGTGGCGGACCCACCAGCGCCCACCACCGTCACCAGCGCCGACCCCGCCCGATCGGACGCCCCCGCCACCGACCACACCGAGGCCGCGAGTCGCGGGCCGCAGCCGGCACCGGACGCGAGCACCACCACCGAGACGACCCCGCCCGAGGGGGAGGCCACGGTCGTCGAGCACGGCGGCCGCCGCTATGCAGTGGGCGGTCCCGGCGACGTGGTGGCCGTGGGCGACTGGCACTGCACAGGTCGCGAGGTGCCCGCCGTGCTGCGCCCCGAGACCGGCGCCCTCTTCGTGTTCTGGTCGTGGCCCGAACCGGGGGTCCCCCACGCCACCGAACCGGGCACCAGCGTCGCCGGCGGCGTGGCCCTGCAGGCAGGGGAACCCGACACCGCCGGCTGCACGCCACTGGTCGTGAGCGACGCCCAGGGGACCACCACCGCCTTCGGTCCGGAGGCCTGGCGATGAGTACGATCCATCCTCCTGCCGGTTCCGCCGCCGCGAGCGCACCCGCGCCGACCCGGCCGACCCGCACGTTGGTGCTCGGCGCAGCCGTCCTCGCCGTGGTGGCCGGCGTGCTGTGGTGGACGGGGCACGCCCTGCCCGGTCCCGACACCTACGACCACCAGGGCTTCGTCCAGTGGCTCACCACCACCGACCCGATCGTCGCCGCGTTCGCCGTGGTGCGCCTCGTCGGCCTGGGCCTCATCACCTGGACCGCCGCCACCGGCGTCCTCGGCCTCGTCGTGCACCGCAGCCCGCTGCGGCGACGACGCCGGCTGGTGGGTTTCGTCGATCGCCTCTGCCTGCCGGCGGTGCGACGCCTGGTGCACACCGCCGCCGGCGTGGCCCTGGCCACCGCCACCCTCGCCCCGGGCGCGGCGGCCGCCGCCACGGGCGAGCCCGCTCGCCAGGTCGCCACGGTGATGGTGCTCCCCGACCGGCCCGTGGCCGACACGGCCGTCGCCGCGACCCCCTCCACCACAGGCCCGTCCGCCACGGGCCCCGCCACCACAGGCCCGTCCGCCACGGGCCCCACCGAGCGAGCCGTGGTGATGGCCCTCGACGACATCCCACCCGGCATCGGGTCCGACCTGCCGTCCACGGACCCAGCCCCCGCCGAACCCGCCCCGACCCCGGCAGACCCCGAGGCGACCCCCGCGCGGCCGACGGACCCCCAGGCCACGTGGCGGATCCAACCCGGCGAACACCTCTGGCACGTGGCCACGGCCGTCCTCACCGACCACCTCGCTCGTCCACCGGCCGACCAGGAGGTGGCGACCTATCTCACCGCCCTCGTCGAGACCAACCGCGATCGGCTGGTGGTGCCCTCCGATCCCGACCTGGTGATGGTGGGGCAGGTGTTCGACCTGCCCGACCCGTCGACGACCACCCGTTGACGATGCCGTCAGCGCAGGCGGACGGCCACCTCGTTGGCCAGGAGACGACCCTCGACGGTCAGCCGGATCCGACCGGCGCGGTGCTCGACCAGCCCGTCGAGCACCGCCAGGTCGTCGGCGGCCAGCGCCGCTTCGGGCACGCCGGCCCCGGTGCGCAACGACAGCTGCAGCCCCTCGATGCGCCGGCGGTCGTCGTCGAGGTCCTCGTGGGCCGCCTCGGTGGACTCGCCGGCCTGCACCGCCTCGATGTAGCGCTCCGGGGTGCGCAGGTTCCACCACCGGCGCCCGCCCCGATGCGAGTGGGCGGCACAACCAACGCCCAGGTAGTCGCCCTGCGCCCAGTAGAGCTCGTTGTGGCGGCAACGGTGCCCCGCACGGGCCCAGTTGGAGATCTCGTAGTTCTCCAACCCGGAGGCGCCCAGGACCTCGTCGGCCATGAGGTACTTGTCGGCCTGATCGTCGTCGTCGGGGTGACGGGCCGGGTCGGCGGCCAACGGGGTACCGGCCTCGACGGTCAAGGCGTAGGCGCTCACATGAGGCGGGTCGAGGGCCACCACCGCCTCCAGGGTGGTGCGCCACTGCGCCAGCGTCTCGCCCGCACCGCCGTAGATGAGATCGAGGTTGAACGTCTCGAACCCGACGGCTCGCGCCGCGTCCACGGCGCGCCTGACGTTGTCGGGGTCGTGGGAACGTCCGAGGGCGACGAGCACCTCGGGCACCATCGACTGCACGCCGAACGAGAGCCGGGTCACCCCGCCGGCCCGATAGGTCGCCAGCGAGTGCTCGTCGACGGTGTCGGGGTTGCACTCGACGGTGACCTCGGCGCCCGGGGCCAGCGGGATGCCGGCCAGCACGGCGACGAGGTCGGCCGCCGGCACCAGCGACGGGGTGCCACCGCCGACGAACACGGAGGTGGCGGGGCCCATGGCCCCCGAGCGACGGTGACCGTCGATGTCGGCGCGCACGGCGCCGAGGTAGGCGTCAGTCAGGTGGTGGCGGTCGGTCCAGGTGGCGAACGCGCAGTAGTCGCAGCGACGAGCGCAGAACGGGATGTGGACGTAGACGCCGAAGGCCGGGGCGGGCGCCCCGAGGGGGGCCGACGTCACCGGGTCAGGAGACGCCGTGGCCGAGTCCCAGGTCGCCGAGACGCTCGGTGGCCGAACTCGGGCCCACGCCGAGGATGCAGGCGATGGCTCGCAGGTCGTCCTTGCGGATGGTGAGCACCCGACCGTTGAAGTCCTGGCGTTGCACCTGGATCATGCTCAGGTAGCGGTTCAACATGTCGGCCTCGGGGCCGGTGAGGTCCTCGAGGCGGCGCAGGTCGATGGTGAAGGAGCGCTCGTCGATGATGCCCATCGCGGGCCCGTCCTCGGCGAAGGCGGGGCCGTCGTCGTTGGGCAGCAGCTGATCGACCGGGACGTTGTAGAAGCGGGCCAGCCGCTGCAGGCGCGGGACCGAGATGGCCCGCTCCCCGCGCTCGTACGCGCCCAGCACCGACGCCTTGAACTCGAGGTCCGACGCCGCCTCCACGTCCTGGAGGCTCAGCCGCTTCTGGCGTCGGATGGCCCGTAGACGGTCGCCGACCTTGCGGCTGTACGTCTCGGTCATCTCACCGGTCACGGTGTCGGTCATCGGGGTTCCTCCATGGAAACGAGCGCCGAGGCGAGACGGCGGCAGAGAGGCCGCCCGGCGGCTTCGCCACTCAGCGTGGTCAGCGTACTCCCGGGGCATCGCCACGACAACGACCCTCGGTGGCCGTGGTCCGACGGAGCACGTCAGGCGTCCGGCGGCGAGACCGGTCGAACGACCGCCGAGCGCAGCGCCGAGAGGACGACCCCGGCGGCGATGGCCGCCGTCTCGGCCCGCAGCACCGTGGGCCCGAGACCGACCAGACCGGGCAGCCGTCCGCGTTCCTCGTCGGACCAGCCCCCTTCCGGACCGATGAGCACGACGGGGTGCTCGAGTGACGGGGCGGCGCCGTGGCGTTCGGCGGCGACCGCCCCGGGAAGCGCGGCGACGACCTCGAAGCGGGTCGTCTCCACCACCTCGGGCCACCAGGTCCGGCGACACTGCATGGCCGCCTCCCGGGCGATGCGCACGAGGCGCTCGTGGTGCCGGGCCGCCTTGGCCTCGTCCCAGCGCACCACCGACCGTTCGGCGAAGAACGGCACGATGCGGTCGACGCCCACCTCGGTGAGCTTCTGCACCACCAGCTCGGGCCGCTCCCCCTTCACCAGGGCGAAGGCCACCGTGATCGGCGGCGACGGCGGCGGGTCCGCCTCGACGGGACCGTCGGGCACCAGCTCGGGACCGAAGCGGCACCACCGCCACCGACCGGCGCCGTCGGTGACGCTGACACGATCGCCGGCGCGGAGCCGAAGGGCCCGCTCGAGGTGGTGCCGGTCGTCGCCAGCGAGGATCGGGACCTCGACGTCGTCGACGCCAACGTGGGGCGCAGTGCCCCCGGGGACGCCCGCCGCCAACGAGGGCACCTCTACTTGAAGGCCGACTTGAGCCGCGAGAACAGCCCTGACTCCGGCGAGGCGACCTCCTCGCCTCGGAGCTCGGCCAACTGGCGCAGCAGCTCGGCCTCCTCCTCGGAGAGCTCGGTGGGCGTGTCGACCACGATCTGGACCAGCAGGTCGCCTCGCCCGCGGCTCTGGAGGTGGGGCACGCCCTGGCCTCGCAGCCGGTGCACCTTGCCGGTCTGGGTCCCGGGGGCCACCGCCACGACCTCGTCGCCGTCGAGCGTGGTGAGGGGGATCTCGGCGCCCAGCGCGGCCTGGGTGGCGGCGACGTGCAGGTCGTGGTGGAGGTCGTCGCCGTGGCGCACGAAGCGGTCGTCGGGTGCGACCCGCACGTGCACGTAGAGGTCGCCGGCGGCCCCGCCGCGGGGACCCACGGCGCCCCGACCGGGCAGGCGCAGCGTGGCGCCGGTGTCGACCCCCGCCGGGACGTCGACGTTGAAGGTGTGCTCCTCGATGCTGCGGCCTTCGCCCCGACAGGTGGGGCACGGCGTGGGCACGACCGTGCCGAACCCGTTGCACCGGGGACACGGGCCGGCCGTGACCATCTGCCCGAGGATCGACTGGCGCACCCGGCGCACCTGGCCGACGCCCGCGCACTCGACGCAGGTCTGGGCCTGCGAGCCGGGCGCGGCCCCCGTGGCCTCGCAGTCGTCGCAGGGCATGGCCGTACGCACCGACACGGGTGCCTGGGCACCGAACACGGCGTCGGCGAACTCGAGGTCGACCACGGCTTCGAGGTCGCTGCCCCGCGGCGGGCCGCTCGGGGCCGTCTGGCCACCACCACCGAACCCGCCCTGGTTGAAGAACATGTCGAAGATGTCGCCCAGCCCGCCGCCGCCGAAGGGCGACTGCGCCCCGGGTCCGGCCTCGCCGAACATGTCGTACTGGCGGCGGCGCTCGGGGTCGGAGAGGGTCTCGTAGGCCACGGCCACCTGCTTGAAGCGGGCCTCGGCCTCGACGTCGCCGGGGTTGGCATCGGGATGGTGCTCGCGGGCGAGTCGACGATAGGACCGCTTGATGTCGTCGGCGGTGGCGTCGCGGGAGACCCCGAGGAGCTCGTAGTAGTCAGCCATGGAGGTTGGTGTCAGCCCTCGCTGAGACGGCGGCCCAGCCGGTTGCTCACGACGGCAACGGCGGCGAGGGCCTGTGAGTAGTGCATGCGGGTGGGGCCGAGGACCCCGATGGAGCCGGCGGCCTCGCCGTCGACCACGTAGGGGGCCACGACCAGGGAGCAGTCGGCCAGGGCCTGGTTGCCGGTCTCGGTGCCGATGGCCACGGACAGGCCGCGATCGAGCACGTCCTCGAGGAGGCTCACGACCACGAGCTGCTGTTCGAGGATGCGCAGGATCTCGCTGACCGTGCCGACGGCGTCGAACGCGGCGGCCATGTCGGAGGTGCCGCCGATGTAGACCTGGTCGTCGTGGCGGTGCTCGCCGCGCAGAGCCGCCATGGCGGCGCGGACCACAGACCCGACACCGTCGGCGCCGGCCGGCGACGAGGCGGGGCGGGTGAGGTCCTCGTCGACCTCCACCGAGGCGGCGTCGGCCAGCGACCGACCGATGACCATCGACGCCAACCGGACCCCGGCGGCGTTGACCACCAGCTCGTCGACGTCGTCGTCGAGCTCGATCGTGTGCTTCTCGATCGCTCCATTGGACAGCACCAGCACCACCAGCACGACCCGGGCCGTCAGCGACACCAGCTGCACCGACTTGATGGTGGCCACCTCGTGGGGCGGGCCGACCACCACGGCGGCGTAGCGGGTGAGCTGGGACAGCAGGCGGCTCGTGTCGGAGAGCATCTGCTCGATCTCACCGTGGGTGCGCGAGAAGAAGGTGCGCACCTGCTGGGTCTCCGTGGCACCCAGGCGACCGGGGCCGCCGAGGTGATCGACGAAGAAGCGGTAGCCCTTCTCGGTGGGGATGCGACCCGCGCTGGTGTGGGGCTGGTCGAGGTAGCCCTCGGCCTCCAGGGCGGCCATGTCGTTGCGCACCGTGGCCGAGGACACGGTGACGTCCGGCGCCTTGGCCACGTGGCCGGAGCCGACTGGTTGTGCGGTCTCGATGTACTCGGTGACCACCGCCCGCAGGATGGTGGCCTTGCGATCGTCGAGCATGGGACGTCCGTTGATCGGGTGCTGCGGCTACGAGTGGGTCCGGCCGTGGGCCGAGGTGGTGACGGCCGGTGGGCCGATCTTCATCCGATCCTACCGGGCCGGGCCCACGGCCAGCAGACGACCCCCGCGACTGCTAGCCGGCGAGCATCCCATCGGCGTCGCGACGACGGGCCAGACCGACGCGGTGGGCCTCTGGTCGAGCCCGGACGGTGCCGCCTGCGAGATCGTCGGCCTTCTGCGTCTGGGCCGGGACGGGAGTGAGGCGGCTTGTCTCAGCAGTCGCCGGTCACCGACTCGGCCAGCTCGAAGTCGATCATGTGAACCCTGACGTCGGCACTCGCCGGGTCGAAGTCGGGTGGAGGGTTGATCGTGAGCTCACCCCCGACGACCGTGGTGTCACCCGGACAGAGCACCTCAGCGTTCGCTGACGCCCAACCGCCGCTGACGAGCGTGCCGTCGGCGGCGTAGACCGCGAGCGCGAAGTCCGGACCCCACCCGACCGTTCCGACGTTCTCCACCTCGACGTCGGCACGGACCACGAAGTCCCGGCCGTCGTCGAAGACGACGTCGACGAGCTCCCCGGTGAACGTCGCGGTGCCCACCCGCTCGGCACGGAAGTCCGGGAGGTCGTCGAGCAAGAGGGCGCTCTCGACGGACGTCGCCTCGGTCGGGAGGCGACCGATGGCGAGGCTGAAGGGCATCTGCTCGCCCGGAGCGACGAGCCAGGGGAACTGGCTGTCGGCCGAGCCGAGCGTCTCACCATCGGCATCCAGCGCCTCGATCTCGACGGACACCTCCACCGGCTGCGATCCCACGTTCTCGACGATCCCGGTCCATCGCACACGAGGGCGATCGAACTGGTCGATCTCGTTGAACCAGTGCTCCTCGACCACCTCGGCGGCGGCGTCGTCGGACTCGGCGTCGTCGGACTCGGCGTCGTCGGACTCGGCGTCGTCGCCCGTGGGCGGGTCGGTCGAGGAGTCGTCGGCGTCCTCGGCCGTCGGGACCGCAGGGTCGCCGCCGCCGCCGGCGGTGTCGTCGTCGCCGTTCCCGCAGCCCAGCAACAACGGGCTGAGCACCGCGACCAGCACCAGCGCGGCGGCGGCCTTCATGGCATCAGGGACAGGTGAGGTCAAGGGACATCGCTCCTTGGTCGGTCGACCCCGTCCCGCTCACGGTGCCACCGTCGATGTCCAGGAAACGGTGGGCGGGGTCGGTCGGATCTGCGGTCGTGACGATGGGCTCCGACTCCGTGATGATCGCGAGCTGGTCTCCTCCACCTTCGACCCGGGTGACGCTCAACACCGGGCCGTGGGCCAGCGCGGGCGCGAGGGCAGCCGCCACATCGGTGCCTTCCTCGATGACCCCGAGGAGGTCAGCGACCACGCCATCGGGTGTGCCCGCCGTGACACCGTCGGCTTGCAGCGCCACGACGCTGTCGGTGATGGCCGACGGCACGTCGCGCACGCACTGGATCACCACGAACTCGTACTGGGAGCCTGCGTGGGTGACCGTGGCCGAGCCGCTGCCGGTCCCGGCTTCGCTCGTGGTCGACCCGCCCGTGCCGTCAGAGCCCGTGTCCTCAGAGGCAGTGTCATCAGAGGCCGTGTCGCCGCCCGACGACGCATCGCTGGTCGCCGCCGTGGTGTCGGTGGCGCCGGAGCTGCCGGTGGCGCCGTCCTCGCTTCCGCAGGCGGTGCCGGCGAGCGCCAACACCACGAGGAGAGCCAAGCCCCGCACCATGGGTGAACCCTATCGGTCGTCGCGGGGCTCATGTAGAGGCACAGCGTCGCTGGGTGCAGACTCAAGGCGCACGCTGTCCACCCGGGTGACAGACGACGCCGCGACGAGAGGAGGCTCGACCAGGCCGAGGATCTCGACGAGCCGGCAGAGCAAGACCCGTCCTCTGGTGGCTCAGTCCTCCAGGCGGAGGGCGGAGACGAAGGCCTCCTGGGGGACCTCGACGCGTCCGATGTTCTTCATCTTCTTCTTGCCCTCCTTCTGCTTCTCGAGCAGCTTGCGCTTGCGGCTGATGTCGCCGCCGTAGCACTTGGCCAGCACGTCCTTGCGCTTGGCCTTCACCGTCTCGCGGGCGATGATGCGCCCGCCGATGGCGGCCTGGATGGGCACGTCGAAGAGCTGGCGGGGGATGAGCTCCTTGAGCTTCTCGGTCATGCGCAGGCCGTAGGCGTAGGCCTTGTCCTTGTGCACGATCATGCTGAAGGCGTCGACAGGCACCGCGTTGAGCAGGATGTCGACCTTCACGAGGTTCGAGCTGCGGTAGCCGGCCGGTTCGTAGTCGAGGCTGGCGTAGCCCTGGGTGCGGCTCTTCATCTGGTCGAAGAAGTCGGTGACCACCTCGGCGAGCGGCAGCCGGTAGACGAGCTCCATGCGCTCGGGCGACAGGTACTCGATCTTGTCGAGCTCGCCGCGGCGGTTCTGGCACAGCTCCATCAGTGCACCCGTGTAGGTGGTGGGCGTGAGGATCGTGACCGTGAGGAAGGGCTCCTCGATGTGGTCGACCTCGCCGGCGGGCGGCAGCTCGCTCGGGTTGTCGATGGTGATCGTGTCGCCGGTGTCCTTGTGCACGATGTACTGCACCGACGGTGCGGTGGCGATGAGCGACAGGTTGAACTCCCGCTCGAGGCGCTCGCGGATGATCTCCATGTGCAACAGCCCGAGGAAGCCGCAGCGGAACCCGAAGCCGAGCGCGCCGGAGCTCTCGGGCTGGTAGGTGTAGCTGGAGTCGTTGAGCCGGAGCTTCTCGAGGGCTTCGCGCAGCGACGTGAACTCGTCACCGTCGATGGGGTACAGCCCGCAGAACACCATGGGCTTGGGTTCGAGGTAGCCCTCGAGCGCCGGGGCGGGCCGGGCCACGGTGGTGACGGTCTCACCGGAACGGGCCTCGCCGACGTCCTTGATGCCGGCGATCAGGTAGCCGACCTCGCCGGCGCCGAGCGCCTTCACCGGCGTCGGGTTCGGGGTGCGCACCCCGACCTCGTCGGCCTCGTAGGTGGCGCCCGCCTGCACGAAGCGCAGCTTGGCGCCGGTGTCGAGGGTGCCCTGCATCACCCGCACCGACGACACCACGCCCCGGTACTGGTCGAAGTGGGAGTCGAAGATGAGCCCCTGCAGCGGCGCTTCCGGGTCTCCCTCGGGCGGCGGGATGCGGTCGACGACGGCGTCGAGAAGGTCCTCGACCCCCTCGCCGGTCTTGGCGCTGATGCGCAGGATCTCGTCGGCGGGGATGCCGAGCACTTTCTCGATCTCGGCGGCGTAGCGATCGGGCTCGGCCGCGGGGAGGTCGATCTTGTTGAGGCAGGCCACGATCTCGAGGTCGTGCTCGATGGCCAGGTAGCAGTTCGCCAGGGTCTGGGCCTCGATCCCCTGGGCGGCGTCGACGATGAGGATGGCCCCCTCGCACGCGGCCAACGACCGGCTGACCTCGTAGCCGAAGTCCACGTGGCCGGGCGTGTCGATGAGGTGGATCGTGTGGTCGCGGTGCTCGAGGCGGACGCTCTGCAACTTGATGGTGATGCCCCGCTCGCGCTCGATGTCCATCGAGTCGAGGTACTGGGCGCGCATGTCACGGGGGTCGACGGCACCGCACAGCTCGAGCAGCCGATCGGCCAGGGTGGACTTGCCGTGGTCGATGTGGGCGATGATGCAGAGGTTGCGGAAGCGTTCGAGCGTGGGCAACGGGAACCGGCGATCCTTGAACGTGACGGGGGGCGAGCAGCCACGAGGCGACGTCGTGGCCGGCGCGGCGGTGTCGAGCCTACTGCCGAGGGGCCGGCGGCCCTGCGGTCGTCGGACGCGGTTGTGATCCCTGCTCCCTCGCCCGCTATCATCGTCACTTCGTGTCCGGCGCCGCGCGCCCGGACCCCGTTCCCCCTCTCGCACGACCCCCCATCTCGCACGAACGAAGGTCTCCACGTGGCCAACATCAAGAGCCAGATCAAGCGCAACCGGCAGAACGAGAAGCGGCGCCTTCGCAACAAGGCCGTGCGCTCCGAGCTCAAGACCCGCACCAAGCGGGCCGAGGTCACCGCCGCCGAAGGTGGCGAGGAGGCGACCGCCGCCCTCAACGAGGCCATCAAGCGCATCGACAAGGCGGCCAGCAAGGGCGTCATCCACAAGAACCAGGCCGCTCGCCGCAAGAGCCGACTCATGAAGCGCGCCGCGGCCGCCGCCGAGGCCGACACCGAGGCCAGCTGAGCCGACGGGCCGCACCGACGGCCCGCACCCGCATCACCGAACGACCGGAGCCCAGGCTCCGGTCGTGTCGCGTCTGCCACCCCTCGCCCTCGGGTCCATGACTCTCGCGACCCCCTCCGACCCACGACCCCCTCGTGCCTTCACCCGAACGGCAACCTGTCAGGTTTGGGCGTGGACAGGTAGCGCCCAAACCCGACAGGTACGCGTGGGGTCGGGTGGGTCCGGGCGGGTCGGGTGGGACGTACCAGCGCCAGGGCGGTGAGGTGCGCTCTGGGCGGTGTGGTCAGCGGCGGGTGGCGGCCCGGCTCCGGCCGGCCAGACGGGCCACCAGCACCTCGACCACCAGCTCCGGCGGCCACGCCTTGGCCCCGTGCAGATCGAGGTCGGCCTGGGCGACCAGGCCCACCAGCTCGGCCAGCCGTTCCGAACCGAGCCGCTGGGCCCCGGCGAGCGCCTTCTTGGCCGGGAAGGTCGAGCCCTTGATGCCCAGGGCCTCGGCGGCCGCCTTCTCCCCCCGGATGGTGGGGTCGTCGAGGCGGACCATGCGCACCACGTGGTTGGTCAGCGTGGCCATGACCTGCAACGGATGACGGCCGCCCCCGGCCAGCATGCGGTGCAGCTGGTCGAGCGCCTTGGGGACATCGCCGGCATCGATGGCGTCGGTGAGGTCCCAGGGGGCCACGTCCCCGGCCTCGCCGAGGTACGGCATCACCTGGTCGACCCCGAGCCGGGCACCGGGCCCGAAGACGCCCTCGAGCGTCGACAACAGGCCGGGGAGACGGTTGGCCTCGTCACCGAGGTGGGTCACCAGCGCCGCTCGGGCTGGGTTGTCGAGGGTGACGGACGCGTCGCGCAGGTGCTCGTCGACCCACGAGGCGCGGGCCTTGCCGGTGCCGGGCGCGGTGTCGACCACCACGCCGCCGGCCGTGGTGACCGCGTCGCTCAGGCTGCGGGGCACGTTGGCCAGGCGGCCCTGCTTGTTGGGGCGCGTGTCCTTCTCCCACACCAGCACCAGCGACGTGGTGGGCAGCGGGTCGGCGAGGTAGCCGACCAGCGGCGCCACCGCGTCCTTGGTGCTGAACACCCCGGCATGGCGGGCGACCACGACCCGGCGCTCGGTGAGGAAGGGAGAGGTCTGGGCGGCGTCGACCAGCGGGGCGATGTCCATGCCCTCGTCACCGTCGTAGGCGTCGGCGGTGAGCTCCTCGACCATCAGCGACCGGTCGCCGTCGCCCACCAGGGCCCGCACCAGGTCGACCACGGCATCGCCCAGCAGCACCTCGTCGGCCCCCTTGACCAGGTACACCGGCGCCGAAAGATCGACGTTCATCGCAGCGACCCCGCCCCCCGCGGCGACGCCCCCGACCGCCCCGAAGCCCCCGACACGCCTTCTTGCATGGTTTCGGCGCACTGGAGTGCGCCGAAACCATGCAAGAACGGATCGGGAGTGGCCGGCGGCGCGGGGGCCGGCGTGGCCGGTGGCGTGGGGGGCGGCGCGGGGGCCGGCGTGGGGGGTGTCACGCGGCCTCCAGGATGGCGGCCATGGTGTCGGCCACCCGGCGGCCGTCGCGGACGTCGTGGGCCCGGAGCACCCGACAACCGAGGGCGATGCCGAGCGCATGGGCGGCCATGGTGCCCTCGCCGGCCTCGTGGCGCTCGACCCCGAGCAGGGTCCACAGGAAGCGCTTGTTCGACGCCGACAGGAAGACCGGGTGGCCCAGCTCGGCCAGAGCGTCGGAGCGGCGCAACAAGATGAGGGACTGCTCCTCGGTCTTGCCGAGATCGAGGCCGGCGTCGACCATGATCCGCTCGGCCGGTATGCCGGCCTCACGGGCCCTCCGGGCCCGGTCGCGCAGGAAGTCGCACACGTCGACGACGAGGTCGTCGTAGTGGGGGTCCGGGTCGGGCACCCGGGGCGCCAGGCGGATGTGGGTGGCGACGACCGAGGCGCCGGCCGCCGCACAGACAGCGAGGTAGTCGGGGTCGGCGAACCCGCTGATGTCGTTGCCCACCACCGCGCCGGCCGCGAAGCAGGCCTCGGCCACCGACGCTCGCCAGGTGTCGACCGAGAGCGGGAGATCGAATCGGGCCCGCAGGGCCTCGACCGCCGGCACGACGCGCTCGAGCTCCTCGGCCTCGGTGACCTCCTCGCCGGGCCCGGCCTTCACGCCGCCGACGTCGAGGAAGTCGGCGCCGTCGGTGACCAGCTGCTCGGCCTTGCGCAGGAAGGCGTCGAAGTCGTAATAGGCGCCCTGGTCGTAGAACGAGTCCGGGGTGCGGTTCAAGATGCCCATGACCACGGCGCGGTGGGTGATGTCGAAGCGCGTGGTGCCGAGGTCGAGGAACACGGGGACCGACCCTACAGCGGGGCCCGATGGCCTCGACCGGTCGGACCGAGGGCTCACCGAGCCGAGGGTCGGCTGGCGCCGAGGACGGCGACATCCACCTCGAGCCGCGGCGTCACGGCCCGCACGTCGACCTGCACCCCACCGGCGGCCGAAACGCCCACGGGAGGGACGACGGCCCCGGCGATGTCGTGACCCGACGGGGCCCACACCTGATCGATCGACACCCGACGGGCCAGCACGGCGAGCGTGGACGCGGCACGCGAGCCGCCGGACCGGGACACCACCAGGTCGACCCGTCCGATGCCCGCCTCACGCAGGTCGCGGAGCAGGTACTCCGCCGAGGCGTCACCGTCGAGCACCACCACGACGGCCCGGCGGCCGCCGGCGCCCTCGCCCGCGGCACCGCGCCAGACCACGCCACCGGACACCTCGGCGACCCCCGGGCGAGGGTCCCGCCTCACCTCGCCCACCGCGGGCGCGAGGAGGGCCGCCACGACGACCAGAGCGCACACCAGCGCCCACCCGGGCCGGGACCGGGCGCGAGCCAGACCGAGGCCGGCCCCGCCGGCGACGGCCACCACGACCCCGAGGAGCCCCACCTGCCCGAGCGGCAGGGCCCCTCCCCAACGGGCCACGCCCGCCACCCAGGCGATCCCCAGCCCGGTGGGCCACTGCAGCAGGCCGGCCACCGGTCCACCGACGACCCCGGCCACCAACCCGGCACTGCACCCCCACATCATCACCAGCCCCGCCACCGGTCCGGCCAGGAGGTTGGCGGGAATGGCCGCCACCGGCATGGGCCCGAAGATGGGCACCAGCACCGGGGCGACGGCGGCCTGCGCCGCCAGGGTCACCGCGAGGGGCACGACGACGAACCGGGGACCGGGGACAGCGCGCGCCAGCGGCCCCGAGAGCAACAAGATGCCGGCCGAGGCGGCGGCCGAGAGCCGGAAGGCGATCGAGTGGATGAGGAAGGGGTCGGCCACCAACAGCGCCGTGCCGGCCAGGGCCAGGACCCGCACGCCCGACGCGGGACGACCGAGGCTGGCCCCGAGCACGGCCAGAGCGGCCATGGCCGTGGCCCGCAGCACCGACGGCTCGAAGCGCGTCACGGTGGCGAACACCACCAGCACGGCGACGGTGGCCACCAGGCGGGCGCGCGGACCGAGTCGACGCAGGCCCGGGCCGATGGCGGCGAGCACGAACGCCACGTTCTGGCCGGACACGACGAGGAGGTGCTGCAGACCGGCGGCGTCGAAGTCGTCGGCCACCTCGGGCGGTTGCTCGCGACCGTCGCCGAGCACGAATCCGAGCAGCAGCGCACGCTGCTCGCGAGGCAGGCGCTCGGCACCCCGACGCACCAGCGCGCGCACCGCGTTGGCCAGGCGGGACAGCGGGTCACCGTCCTCCCACTCCCCCACGTCGTCGATCACCAGGCGCCCGGCCACGTGACGAGCCGCCAACCAGGGCACACCCTGCACCGGCTCCACGCGCCCACGCACCCGCACCCGCTGGCCGGCGGCCCGGTCCTTCAGCGCCGCGCCGGCCCCACCGCGAGCCCACGCCTCGAGGCGGTGACCGTCGGCGACGACCTCCACCCGCCAGGCCCCCACGACCGCCTCCGGGTCTCGGGCCAGGGTCACCATCCCGTCGTGGGGCCCGGCCTCGATGGCGGCCAGCCCCGCCCAGGCCTGCGCGGCCAGGGCCGAGGTGAGCAGGGCGGCGGCACACCACACCAGCAGGACGCGTCGGGCGGCGAGCGCGGCCGCGGCCAGGACCGCCGCCACCGGCACCGGGACCGGAACGGCGGCCAGCGTCCCCAACGCCGCCGACCCGGCCAGCACCACCGCCGCCGGATCGTCGAGTTGTCGGGCCCGAGCCTGGCGGGCCCACCACCACCACACCCGACGGGCCACCGCCACCCCGCCCCACTCGGGGTCCGGTCCCACCGCGGGGGTGGTGCTCACCCGATCACGACGTGGTCGCGCAGCCCGTCGAGCTTGGACGGACCGATGCCTCGCACCCCGAGGAGATCCTCGACCCGTCGGAAGGGTCCGTTGGTCTCCCGGTGGGCCACGATGGCCTCGGCGGTGGCGGGCCCGACGCCGGGCAAGGCGTCGAGCTCGGCCACGGTGGCGGCGTTGACGTCGATCGGCCCCGTGCCGCCTTCGGAGGCACCGGGTCCCGACGCGGAACCGCCGGATGGACCGCCACCGGATCCGGCCACCAGCGGTGGATCGGGCTGACCCAGACGGGGGACGTAGAGCCGCTCGCCGTCAGCGACGGGCGCGGCCAGGTTCACCCGGTCGAGGTCGGCATCGGGGGTGGCCCCGCCGGCGGCGGCCACCACGTCGGCGACCCGGGCCCCGGGTTCGAGGCGGTGGACACCCGGCTGGTGGACGGCACCGGCGGCGTGCACCACCAGCGCCGTGGGGGCGGTGGACGGCGAGCCCGAGCCGGCCGGGGGCGTCTCCTCGGCTGCCGCCGCTGCGCTGGTGGAGGTGAACGCCAAGGTGGGAGGCGGCCCGCCTCCTGACGACCCGCCACCGGTCAGCCACCACGCCCCCACTCCCACCAGGACCGCCCCGACGACGGCCAACAGACCCACGGTCCACCCCGGACGCTCGTCGAGGACCGGCCAGCGAGCCGCCACCCGCCCGTGGATGTCCTCGACCCAGGCCGGGAGGCCGTGGTCGACGACGACGCCCTCGAGCTCGTAGTCGGGCGCGACCACCGGACTGCGGTCGGAGGGCTCGTGCGCTCGCAGCGCCTCGAGGGCGATCCGAGCGCGCTCGTCGACCGTGTCGCTGGCACCTGGTTCGGCCACCCGAGACCCCTACGAAACCGTGACGTCGCGCTGGTGCGCGCCATCGGGCCGTCGTCGGGGGAAGTGACGTGCTGGGCACCCGACCGGGTCCGACCGGAGGGCGCCCCGAGCCTAGAACGCCCGACGCCGAGGGGGAAGGGGGGCTGACCGGCCCCGGGTGGCCCGGCCACGCCCCGGGACCGGGACCGGGTCGGCGGCCGAGACCGGGATCGACCGGCTCAGAACAGACGGGTGGTGAGCTTCTTGCGGTACGTCGCGGTGCGGGGGTCGTCGGGCCCGAGCAGCTCGAGGAGGTCGACGTACTCCTGGCGGGCCGCGTCGTCGTCCTTGACCCGGTCGAGCAGCTCGACGAGCTTGGCCTCGACCTCGGCCTCCGACGCGAAGTCGCCACCGCTGCGAGCCAGGGCGGCGACGCGACGGATGGCGGGGGTCTCGGGCACCCGAGCCAACAGCTCCAGCGCCTCGTCGCGACGCTCGTCGCCCACCAGCAGCTCGGCCAGGTCGGCGATGACGTCGGGGTTGTCCGGCTCGAGCTCGAGCGCCTGGCGCAGGGACGCCTCGTCGCCGGCCTCACGCAGCAGGTCGATCTCGCTCGGTTCGCCGCCCCCGCCGAGCTTGTCGACGAACGCCTGCACCTCGTCGGGACCCTGGGCGCCGACGAAGCCGTCGACGACCTGGCCGCCGCTCACCGCGTAGACCGCAGGGATGCTCTGCACCCGGAAGGCCTGCGAGGTCGCCGGGTTGTCGTCGACGTTGACCTTGGCCAGCACGACCCGCCCCTCGGTCGCCCCCACCACGCTCTCGAGCAGCGGCCCGAGCGTCTTGCACGGCCCGCACCAGGGGGCCCAGAGGTCGACCACCACCGGGGTGGTCTGGGAACGGTCGAGGACCTCGGTCTGGAAGGTCGCGTCGGTCACATCGATGACAGTCACGAGCCCAGGATAGGGATCGCGGGTCGAGGGACCGCGCGGTGCCAGGCCGAGCGCCCACGGCGGCACCGGTAGCGTGACGGCTCGGACCGAACGATGGGGAACGAGAGGGAACCGTGACCGACACCGCGCCCGTCGAGGGCATCGACGCCGAACGCGTGACGGCCTGGCTGGCGGCCCGGGTCCCCGAGATCGCCCCTCCGCTGCGCTTCGATCTCATCGCCGGAGGTCACTCGAACCTGACCTACCGGGTCACCGACACCGCCGGGCGCCGGTGGGTGCTGCGCCGCCCGCCGCTCGGGCTGGTGCTGGCCACCGCCCACGACATGGGCCGCGAGCACCGCATCATCTCGGCACTGGCCGGGCACGTGCCGGTGCCTCCCGTGGTCGGTCTGTGCGCCGACGACGAGGTGAACGGCGCCCCGTTCTACGTCATGGACTTCGTCGACGGCACCGTCGTGCGCGACGTCCCCGAGGCCGAGCTGCTCGACCTCGACCAGCGCCGGCGGGCCGGCGAGTCGCTGGTGGAGGTCCTGGCCGCCATCCACGACGTCGACGTCGACGCCGTGGGCCTGGGCGACCTGGGCCGCAAGGAGGCCTACCTCGAACGGCAGCTGAAGCGCTGGCACGGCCAGTGGGAGAGCTCACGCACCCGTGACCTCCCGGTCGTCGACGAGGTCCACGCCCGCCTGGCCGGCGCTGTCCCCGACCAGGGGCCGGCCACCATCGTCCACGGCGACTACCGCCTCGACAACTGCATGCTCGCCGCCGACGGATCGGTGGTGGCCGTCCTCGACTGGGAGCTGTGCACCCTGGGCGACCCCCTCGCCGACCTCGGCCTGCTCTGCGTGTACTGGGCCGACCCCGGCGAGCCCACACTCTCGGGGCTCCCGGCGGCGACCACGGTCGAGGGGTTCGTCACCAAGGCCGAGCTGGTCGAGCGCTACGCCGCCCTCACCGGGCGCGACGTCTCGATGGTCGGCTACTACACGGCCTTCGGCTACTGGAAGCTGGCCTGCATCCTCCAGGGCGTGTACGCCCGCTACTCGGCCGGCGCCATGGGCGACCGGGGCGAGGCCGGTGAGTTCGACGTGTTCGGCCAGCAGGTCGAGGCGCTGGCCGAGGCGGCCAAGGCCACCCTCGACGGCCTCGGCTGAGGCCGACGGCTCGACGGCGGGTCGAGAAGCTCGACCCGGGTGGTCTCGCAATGCTCCGGGCCTCACTACTCTGCGCCTCGTGATCGCCGTTCTCGCCGTCTGCCTCGCCCTCGCCGTGATCGCCTGCGTCTGGCTGGCCGCCCGCGGCAACCGCACCGCCCAGGACCTCACCGCCGCTCGCGCCTCGGTGGAGCAGCTCGAGGAGCAGCTGGGCGCCTCTGACGCGGCCCGCACGGCCGCCGAGTCGGACCTGGCCGCGGCCCGCGGCGAGCTCGACGAGGCCCACCGCGACCTCGAGCGGCTGCGGTCCGAGCTCGACGAGTCCCGGACCACCGCCGCGGCCGCCGACGCCGCCCGCATCGAGGCCGAGGAGCAGCTCACCGAGGCAGG
This sequence comes from Rhabdothermincola salaria, assembly GCF_021246445.1. Lineage (NCBI taxonomy): Bacteria > Bacillati > Actinomycetota > Acidimicrobiia > Acidimicrobiales > Iamiaceae > Rhabdothermincola > Rhabdothermincola salaria. The sequence continues at coordinate 481,177 of NZ_JAJQXW010000001.1, read as the reverse complement.
CCACGATCTCCAGACCGCCGAGCAGCGGGTCAGCGAAGCCGAGGAGCGCGTCAGCGTCGCCGAGGCCCGCCTCGTCGAGCTGATGCTCGAACGAGCCGACGCCCCCACCCTCACCGACGTCGTCGACGGCGACGAGACCCCAGCCCGTGGCGAGCCTGCGCGCAGTGGGGCGGACGAGGGCTTCGACGGCGGCCCCGGGCCGGACACCCTGTGGGCGCTGGAGCTGGCCCGCACACGGCGCACCTGGCACACCAGCGTGAGCGCCGACCCCACCGCGGAGACCTTCGACGACGGGGGCGATCCCCTGCGCGCCGCGATCGACGTCGACGTCGCCGCCCTGCGCGAGGAGGCCGGCGTCGACGTCGCCGTCGACTGGGAGCTCGACCGGGTGCTCGAGGGAGCTGCCGCTCTGGCCGTGCTGCGCAGCACCCAGGAGCTGCTGGCCGCCGCCACCCGGATGGCCGACGACGCCCGCCTCACGGTGCGTCGCGACGCCACCGACGTGGTCATCGACGTCACCGAGCCCGACGGGACGGCCGGACGCTTCACCGAGCTGGCCGGTGCCCTCACCGGGCGAGGCCTGAGCGCCTCCGACAGCGGCATCCGCGTCCTCGGCGCCGCCGATGCCACCCCGACGTGACCGCGACATGGCCCCCACGTGACCCCCAGGTGACCCCCACCGGCCCTCCCGGCGGGGAGACGCCGGGCCCCCGGACGTGGGAGGGTGGACCGCAGTGACCGACCTCTTCGAACTCCACAGCCGACCCGACCTCGACGAACCCGTCCTCGTGCTCGGCCTCGACGGCTGGATCGATGCCGGTCTGGCCGCCACCAACGCGCTCGGCACGGTCATGGAGGACCTCGACACCGAGACGGTGGCCGTCTTCGACGCCGACCGGCTCCTCGACCACCGCTCGCGCCGTCCCACCATGCACCTGGTCGACGGCGTCAACACCGGGCTCACGTGGCCGACCATCGAGCTGCGGGTGGCCTCGGACCTCGACGGCAACGACGTGCTGTTCCTCGTCGGCGCCGAACCCGACCACCGGTGGCAGGCCTTCTCCACCGCGGTGGTCGACCTGGCCCTCGAGTTCGACACCCGCATGGTCCTCGGTCTCGGCGCCTACCCCGCCCCCGTCCCCCACACCCGCCCCACCCGGCTGGTCTCGACCTCCACCGATCCCGACCTGGCCCACCGCGTCGGCGTCACCCACGGTCGCATCGACGTCCCGGCGGGCGTGCACGCCGCCGTCGAGACGCAGTGCTCCGAGGTCGGTCTCCCGGCGGTCGGCCTGTGGGCCCAGGTGCCCCACTACGCCGCCACCATGCCGTTCCCGGCGGGGGCGGTGGCTCTCGTCGACGGTCTGTGGACCATCGGCGGGCTGCGCTTCCCCATGGGGTCGTTGCGCGACGACGCCGCCGGCACCCGCGAGCGCCTCGACTCGCTGGTGGCCAACAGCGAGGAGCACGTGGGCATGGTGCAACAGCTCGAAGTCCAGTTCGACGCCCTCGACTCCGTCGGCGACGGACCCCTGCCCACGGGCGACGACCTCGCCGCCGAGGTCGAGCGCTTCCTCCGCGACCAGTAGTCAGCCGGCGACGAGGTTGACCAGCTGGGGAGGGCGGGCGATCACCTTGCGGGGCGGCTTCCCGCCCAGGAACCCCTGCACCTTGTCGCTGCCCAGAGCGAGGCGCTCGGCCTCGGCGGCGTCGATGCCGGACGGCACCTCGAGACGGTCTCGGACCTTGCCGTTGACCTGCACGACCATGGTGACGGTGTCCACCACCAGCAGGGCCGGGTCGGCCTCGGGCCAGGGCTCTTCGTGCACGTGCCCCCCGTGGCGTCGCTCCCAGAGCTCGGCGGTCAGGTGCGGGGCCATCGGCGCCATGAGCAACAGCAGGGTGTCGAGCGCAGCGGCCAACGTCTGGACGCGTGGACCCTCGGGCGCCTGGGCGTAGCGGTAGAGCTCGTTGGTGAACTCCATGAACGCCGCCACCGCGGTGTTGTAGGACCACCGCTCGTAGTCGTCGTCGACCTTGGCGATCAACCGGTTGGCGGCCCGGTCGATGGCCACGTCGGCATCGGTGGCCGGACGCTCGACCGCCGGGTTGCCGGCTTCTCCCGCGGCCAGCCGCCACACGCGGTGCAGGAAGCGGGCGCACCCGTCGATGCCCACGCCCTCCCAGTCGACGTCGTCCTGCGGGGGGCCGACGAACAGGTGAGCCAGGCGCAGGGCGTCAGCCCCGTCGCGCTCGAGGATCTCCTCGGGGGCGACCAGGTTGCCCTTGGACTTGGACATCTTGTCGCCGCCGAGGCGGATCATGCCCTGGGTGAACAGGCGGGAGAAGGGCTCGCGCATCTCCTTGGGAGCGACCCCGAGGTCGGCGAGGGCCTTGGTGAAGAAGCGGGCGTACATCAGGTGCAAGATGGCGTGCTCCACCCCGCCGATGTACTGGTCGACGGGCATCCACGATGCGGCCGCGTCGAGGCCGAACGGCGCCTCGGTGTTCCACGGGTCGGTGAAGCGCAGGAAGTACCACGACGAGTCGACGAACGTGTCCATGGTGTCGGTCTCACGGGTGGCGGGGCCCTGGCACGTGGGACAGGTGGTGTGCAGGAAGCCCTCGTTGCTGCGCAGCGGCGACTCACCGGTGGGGAGGAACTGCACGTCGTCGGGAGCCAGCACGGGGAGCTGGTCGTCGGGCACGGGAACGATGCCGCAGGTGTCGCAGTAGATGATGGGGATCGGGCAACCCCAGAAGCGTTGCCGGCTGACCAGCCAGTCGCGGAGGCGGTAGTTGACCCGGCCCTCGCCGATGCCTTCGCCTTCGAGGAAGGTGATGGCGGCGGCGATGGACTCGTCCTTGCCCATGCCGTTGAGGAAGCCGCTGTTGATGTGGATCCCGTCGCCGGTGTAGGCCTCGCCCTCCCAGCCGTCGGGGGGCTGGATGGTGCGCACGATGGGCAGGCCGTGCACGGTGGCGAAGTCCCAGTCCCGTTGGTCCTCGGCCGGCACGGCCATGATGGCCCCGGTGCCGTAGCCCATGAGCACGTAGTCGGCCAGGTAGAGCGGCACCGGCCGGCCGGTGAACGGGTTGCGCACGTGGGCGCCGGTGAAGATGCCCCGCTTGTCGAGGGCGCCTTCCGACGACATGCGCTCGACGTCGCTGGCCTGGCGAGCGGTGGCCACGAACGCCTCGACGTCGGCGCGCCGGTCGTCGGCGACGATGGAGTCCACCAGCGGGTGCTCGGGCGCCATCACCGCGTAGGTCATGCCGAAGCTGGTGTCGGGACGGGTGGTGAACACCCGCACGGTGGCCCCGTCGGGGCGGGGCACGCCGTCGGCATCGGTGACCGCCATCTCGAACTCGGCGCCCTCGGAGCGACCGATCCAGTTGCGCTGCATGACCTTGACCCGCTCGGGCCAGTCGAGGTCGTCGATGTCGTCGAGCAGCTGGTCGGCGTAGTCGGTGATCTTGAAGAACCACTGCTCGAGGTCGCGCTTGTCGACGAGGTCCCCGGACCGCTCGCACGTCCCGTCGGCCAGCACCTGCTCGTTGGCCAACACCGTCTGGCAGCCCGGGCACCAGTTCACCGGGGCGTTGCGGCGATAGGCCAGCCCGGCCTCCAGGAACCGCAGGAAGATCCACTGGGTCCAGCGCTGGTAGGCCGGATCGTGGCTGGTCACCAGCCGACGCCAGTCGTAGACCGCCCCGATGCGCATGATCGAGCTGCGCAGCTGCTCGATGCGCTCGTCGGTGAACTCTCGAGGGTGGCGACCGGTCTTGATGGCGGCGTTCTCGGCCGGGAGCCCGAAGCTGTCGAAGCCCATGGGCGACAGCACGGCGTGGCCCTTCATGGTGCGGTAGCGCACGATGAGGTCGCCGAACGTGTAGTTGCGCACGTGCCCCATGTGCGCCGCCCCGCTGGGGTACGGGTACATGCACAGCGTGTACCAGTGCGGTCGGGGGTCGTCGTTGTCCACCTCGTAGGTGCCGTGCTCGGCCCACCAGGCCTGCCACTTCGCCTCGATCGCCTGGGGGTCGTAGCCGTCAGCCATAGGGGCGACATGCTACGCGAGCCCCATCGGGGCCCTGGCGTGACGCCCGACCGTCAGACCGCCCCCGGGGCGATTTTGCTCCCGGTTGAGGGGCGGATAAAGTCAGCGACTCTTACGGGGCTATAGCTCAGTTGGTAGAGCGCTTCCATGGCATGGAAGAGGTCAGGAGTTCGATTCTCCTTAGCTCCACTCCGTCGAGTCGATTCGCCACACTCCGACCGTACGGGTGGCGGCACGGTCGCCGGCCACGGGTCGGCGGTCGTCACCGGCCCACCGGGCCGCCGGGAACGAGCCACCGGACGCCGGCGCCGACGGGTCAGGGCCTCCCCGAACACGAGCCCGCCGACCGCCACTCTCGCCTGTCCCCCATGGCGGGCGACGCTCGTGCTCTGTCCAGGAACGTTCGTGGGAGCTCAGGCGACGAGCGCCTGCCAGTCGACCCGAGGCACGTCGCTCCAGAGCCGCTCGAGGTCGTAGTAGTCGCGCTCCTCGTCGAGGAACACGTGGACCACGAAGTCGCCGTAGTCGAGCAGCACCCACCGCCGTTGGTCGAGGCCCTCGACCCGCAGCGGCTTGGGGCCGCCCTCGGCGGTGATGTGCTCCTCGACCTCTTCGGCGATGGTGCGCACCGCCCGGGTGTTGGAACCGCTGGCGATGACGAACCAGCCGGTGACGGCGAGCACGTCGCCCACGTCGAGCACGACCGTCGACTCGGCGGCCTTGGCGGCGTCGGTCTTGGATGCGGCGGCCCGGGCCGCGAGGGCCACCCACCGCAGGGAGTCGGACTCGGCGCGGGCGCCGTCGTCGTCGGAGGAGCGCTTGGGGTCAGGCACCGGGGTCTTCCTCGGGTAGGGGAACGCCGGGCACCGTGGACGGTGCCGGGGCGAGGGCGGGCACCGAGAGGGCGTCGGCGCCGAGGACCACCGTGACGTCGACCGGGCTCTTCTGCTCGCTGCGGATGACCTCACCGACACCGAGGGCGTCGCGGACGGCCTCGGCGGCGGCCTGCTGGCTGTCGTCGTAGTACACGATCTCGGTGGTCTCGATGTCGAAGTCCTCGGCGTTGCCGATCACCCGCACCTGACCGCCGGCCGCCCCGATCACGATGGCGGCGGACACGCCGCGGTCGAGCTGCCCGGTGCCGTCGAGCACCCGGGCGGAGGGGCGGGTGCCGGGTGGCCCCTCCGGGAAGGGCACCAGCTCGCCGACGACGCGCGCCACGTCCTCGGGCTCGGCCCGGTAGACCTCGACGCCCTCCTCGCCCACGTCGGCCACCGGGAGAGTGACGAAGCGCACCTGCTCGGCGCCCAGCGTCCCGACGAAGAGCCCGAGGCCCTGGTCGAGGGGTTGGGGTACAGACTCCATGCCGGCGACGCCCACCGCGTTCAGCCAGGAGCGCCAGAGGGCCTCGACTCGCACCAGCCGGGCCACGTCGGTCTCGCTCGGACCCGTGGCCGACATGTACGCGGGCACCTCGGTCGCCTCGAGCTGGATGGACCCTCGCGGGAAGACCTCGACCCCATCGGGTCCGGTGGCGGCGTCGGGGCTGTTGACCGTGAGGGGGGCGACCGGAGCCACGACCGAGGCCCAGTCCTCGGGGGTCAGGACCCGGGTGTCGGTGAAGGACAGGTCGAGGAGGCGCCCGGTCATGTCACGAGCGCCGTCGGCCCCGTTGGCGAACCAGCCGAAGGCGAGGCTCACCTCACCCACGTCGGGGCCCATGTCGACGAGGGTCTCGGCGGGCACCTGGAGCACGGCCCCGCTGCCTTCGCCGGAGAGGACCAGCACCGCGACCGATTCCAGCTCACCGGCGGCGTCGACGGTGAGGACGAGCTCGGTCGGGGTGGGGTCGAGCACGGCCTCCCATCCCGGGGCGGCGGGGTCGGTGACGCGGTTCACCAGGCGCCCGTCGCTGCTGTCGAGCACCACCCGAGCGCCGATCACGATCAGCACCGGGATGGCGAGGACCAACACGACGAGGAGCCCGGGGAAGCCGTAGCGCCAGAACAGCGACGACGTCGGGGCCGCGTGTCGGGGGCGCCGGGCACGCCCGGGTCTCGACCCCTCGGACCGGGGACTGATGGGGCCGTCGTCGACCGGTCCTGCGCCGCTCCGGGCGGCCGAACCTTCATCGGCTCCGGTCGCCGGGGAGTGCGTCGAGCTGATCATGTCGTCCCCCAACCATAGAGGCGGCGGGCCTCGATGCAGGCGATCACGGGTGCCGGCACCAGCACGTCGAGGGGGCGCCCGGTGCGGACCCGGTCACGCAGCTCCGAGCTCGAGACGTCGAGGCGGGGCACCGAGACGTGCACGAACCGCCACCCCGCAGGGGGCGCCGGGCTCGGCAGGCCGGGGCGGTCGACCAGCACGAAGGTGGCCAGGTCGGCCAGCTCTCCGGCCCGCTCCCAGGTCGGCAGGCCGGCGGCGGCATCGGCGCCGAGCACGACGAACCACTCGACCTCGGGGTGCGCACGACGAAGGTCGACCAGGGTGTCGACCGTGTACGACGGCCCGCCCCGGTCGATCTCGACGCCCGAGGCCTCGAGGCCGACGATGTCACGAGTGGCCTCCTGCACCATGGCCAGGCGATCCACCGCCGGGGTGATCGGACGGCTCCCGACCTTCTGCCACGGCTCGTTGGCCACCACCAGCCACACCGCGTCGAGGTCCAGGACGTCTCTGACCTCGACCCCGGTGGCCAGGTGGCCGACGTGGGGAGGATCGAAGGTTCCCCCGAGCAGGCCCACCCGGGCGGCGTCGCGGGGCATCCGGGAAGTCTACGGGGACCGTAGAGAGGGGTAGGTTCACCCAGACCCCCCTTCACGAGCGCCGCCACGCCGTTGCGTTCGACCCCCAGCGTGCCCCGCCCGTGACGCGGGTCACCACCGAAACCGGAATCTTCCGGCCCCCACCGTGGTTACACCTGTGAAGTTTCCCGCCGGTTTATGTGCCGTGAGGGAAGCTCGAACACCCCCAACGCTACCGGGAACGGGTCTCTCCCCCACCCCGGATGGAGCAGCGCAGCAATGAGTGATTCCGTCGGCCAGTACCTCAACGAGATCGGCCTCGTCCCCCTCCTCACCGCCCAGGAGGAACGAGAGCTGTCCCAGGTGATCGAAAAGGGACGTGACGCGGCCGCCCTCCTCGAGGCGGGCGAGACCGGCGTCGAGCTCAAGCGAGCCGTGCGCACCGCCGCCGCCGCCAAGGACCGCTTCATCCGCGCCAACCTGCGCCTGGTCGTCAGCGTGGCGCGCCGTTACCCCCTCCCGCCGGGCATGGAGCTGCTCGACCTCATCCAGGAGGGCAACCTGGGCCTCGAGCACGCCGTCGACAAGTTCGACTGGCGCAAGGGCTTCAAGTTCTCCACCTACGCCACCTTCTGGATCCGCCAGGCCATCGGCCGGGCCCTCGACCAGAAGGCCAGCCTGGTTCGCCTGCCGGGCGACCGCTCGGCCAGCCTGCGCGCCGCGCTGCGCCAGGTCAGCGGCGACGGCGACGAGCTCGACGACGAGCACGCCCGCCTCCACCGCCTGACCACCCCCACCTCGCTCGACCGCACCATCGGCGACGACGATTCCAACGAGCTCATCGACCTGCTCCCCGACGCCCTGCCGGGGCCCGAGCAGATCGTGATGAACCGCCAGGAAGAGCAGATGATCACCGACCTGTTGTCGGTGCTCGACGCCCGGGCGCGCTTCGCCGTGGAGCAGCGCTTCGGCCTCAACGACGGGCGCAAGCGCTCCTACCGCGAGGTGGGCGAGGAGCTCGGCGTCACCGCCGAGGCCGCCCGTCGCCTGGTCAAGCGGGCCGTCACGGCCGTGCGCGACCAGGCCCCGGATCGCATCGACGCCGCCTGACCCGGTGGCCTCGCCAGAGGAAACGGCTTTGCGCCCCGGCCTCGCCGTCCGGCAACGTTGACCCGTGAGCACCACGTGGTCCCCTTCGTCCTGGCGCCAGTTCCCGGCGGTCCAGCAGCCCGACTGGCCTGATCCGGCCGCGCTCGACGCGGTCGTCAAGACGCTGTCGACGCTGCCGCCGCTGGTGTTCGCCGGCGAGGCCCGGAGCCTCACCGACGACCTGGCCAAGGTGGCCGCCGGCGAGGCCTTCCTGCTCCAGGCCGGCGACTGCGCCGAGTCCTTCGACGCCTTCTCCGCCGACGCCATCCGCGACAAGCTCAAGGTCATCCTCCAGATGGCCGTCGTGCTCACGTACTCCGCCGGGGTCCCCCTGGTGAAGGTGGGCCGCATCGCCGGGCAGTTCGCCAAACCCCGCTCGTCGGGCACCGAGACCGTCGAGGGCCTCGAGCTGCCGTCGTTCCGGGGCCACATGGTCAACGACATCACCTTCAGCGCCGCGGCGCGGGGGGCCGACCCCGAGCGGCTCATCACCGCCTACAACCAGTCGGCGTCCACCCTCAACCTGCTGCGGGCCTTCACCAAGGGCGGCTTCGCCGACCTCACCAGGGTGCACGCCTGGAACCAGGAGTTCGTGGCCTCGAGCGCCGAGGGCCAGCGTTACGAGCTGGTGGCCGCCGGCATCGAACGGGCCCTGCGCTTCATGGCCGCGTGCGGCATCGACACCGAAGCCACCCCGCAGCTGCACACCACCGACATCGCCACCAGCCACGAAGCTCTGATCCTGGGCTACGAGGAGGCGCTCACCCGCCAGGACTCGCTCACGGGCGAGTGGTACGACTGCTCGGCGCACATGCTCTGGATCGGTGAGCGCACCCGTCAGCTCGACGGCGCCCACGTCCACTTCCTCTCGGGGGTGCGCAACCCCGTCGGCTGCAAGGTGGGCCCCTCCGCCACCCCCGACGACGTCGTGGCGCTGTGCGAGGCCCTCAACCCCGAGAAGATCCCGGGGCGGCTCACCCTCATCAGCCGCATGGGCGCCGACACCGTCGAGACGGCGCTGCCGCCCATGCTGCGGGCGGTGCAGGAGTCCGGCCACCCCGTGGCCTGGGCCTGCGACCCCATGCACGGCAACACCTTCACCGCGCCGAGCGGCCGCAAGACCCGCCACTTCGATGCCGTCCTGGCCGAGATCGCCGGCTTCTTCCGGGCCCACGAGCAGGTGGGCACCTGGCCGGGCGGCGTGCACATCGAGCTCACCGGTGACGACGTCACCGAGTGCCTGGGCGGAGCCGAGGAGATCCTCGACGCCGATCTCGGCACCCGCTACGAGACCATGTGCGATCCGCGGCTCAACGCCCGCCAGTCGCTCGATCTGGCCTTCCGGGTGTCGGAGCTGCTGCGGCGCTGAGCGCCTGCCGGGTCGGCCGCGGACGCCGGACCCAGCTCAGACCGCCCGCGGAAACCTCGTGGGTTCGGCCGAGGCCTCGCCCGTCGGCGACGCCGGCGCCTCCACGGGCGACCCCCGGCGAGCCACCTCGGCGCCGCGCACCACCGCCAGGTACTCGACCAGCCGGTCCCGGGTCACCCGATCGAGGTCGTCGAACATGACCCCGACGCCGGTCATGTGGCCGTCGACCGTGCGGCGCGACCGCACCAGGCCCACCAGCACGTTCTCGCGGACCGTGCCGGTGCTGTCGGGCAACCACAGCCGCAGCTCGATGATGTCGCCGACCCGGCGGTCGACGAGGCCGTCGAGCCCGGCGCCCTTGGTGCTGAGGTCGCGCACCCGCACCAGTCCGCCGTCGACGCGGCCCGACAGCTGCACGGGGTAGCGGTAGTCGTGGCGCAGCTGGCGGCGGCGGACGAGGGGACCGAGCGTCCACAGCATGACCCACAGCTCGTAGGCACCGAGGGCCAGCGTGACCCAGAGGGCGAACCCGACGAGAGGCGGCAGGCCCAGCCAGCCGACGGCGGCGACGGCGCGGGCCACCACCGCCACCGCCAGCACGGCGGCGAAGGCCACGACCATCTTCGCGGCGCGCAGGACCTCGACGCCGCCGGCGTCGGTGCCCTCCTTGGGGGTGACCTTGAAGGTGCCGACCTTGCGGGTGAACAGCACGCCGGCGGCGCGGGCGAAGATGGCCATGGTCAACAACCCGTAGCGCGATGCGTCGAGCGGCCCGAGGCGTCCTCGCCCCAGCGCCAGGGTGCTGGCGAAGGCGGCGACCGTCCACGGCAGCCACAGCGCCAGCAGGGCGACGGGGTCGGCGTGCAGGGGCAAGCGGCCCGAGACGAGGGTGACGATCAGGACGACCAGCAGGGCCAGGCGCTGGTAGGCGGAGAAGTAGTTGAGCAGCGAGGCGGTGTAGCTGAGGCGCTGCTTCACGGTGAGGTTGGGGCACGTGACCGGGTTCTCCCGGGTGCGGAAGACCCGGAGGTTGCCTCGGGCCCAGCGGTCGCGCTGCAACAGGAAGCCGGCGAGGTCGTGGGGGGCCAGGCCCTGCACCAGCGTCTCGTGGTGGTAACGGGTGGACCACCCGGCGGCGTGCATGGCGAGGGTGGTGTGGAAGTCCTCGGCGACGGTCTCGGTCTGCACTCCGCCGACCTCTTCGAGGGCAGCTCGACGGATGACGGTCGCCGACCCACACCAGAAGGCGGCCCCGTGACGTCCCTTGCCGGGCGCGATGACCTCGTAGAAGAGGCTCTGCTCGTGGCGGTCCGGGCGGGTGTGCTGCATCGAGTCGCGGTTGGCGAAGTCGTGAGGGGTCTGCACCAGGGCGACGGACTCGTCCTCGAAGTAGCCGACGGTGGCGTCGAGGATGTCGGGGAAGGGCACGTGGTCGGCGTCGAGGGTCAGGATCAGGTCGCCCTCGGTGCGGGTGAGCGCGGCGTTGATGTTGCCGGCCTTGGCGTGGGCGTTGTCCGCCCGCGTCAGGTAGCGGGCCCCCATCGACTCGGCGAGGGCCTCCATCTCGGGGCGGCGTCCGTCGTCGAGGAGCCAGGTGGTGTGGGGGTGGCGGATGGCGCGGCAGCCGACCAGGGTGGCGTGCACCACGGGCACCGACTCGTCGTAGGTGGTGACGAAGACGTCCACCGTCCGGGGGCTGACGATGGCCGGCCGCACCGTCTCGGGGACCTTCCAGGCCATGAAGGCGTAGAGGGCGAGGCTGAGCCACCCGAAGGCCTCGGCCGCCACCAGCAGCCAGAAGGTCCACACCAGGGCGCCGTCGCCGGTCCAGCCGACGCGCCACACCAGGTAGGCACCCCCGAGCAGCAGGGCCAGCACGGCGAGGACCTGACGGGCGCGCACGCCCACGCCCCGTTCCCCGGGGCGCACCGGCACGCCGGGCGGCGGGGAGATCGCAGGGGTGCTCGCGGACGTGCTCACACCGACGTGTCGGCCACCCCGGCGGCGTCCTTGAGCGGGAAACGACCCAAGGGGCCGTCGGACCCAGGCGCCATACCCCACCGGGTATTCTCGCAAATTCCGATCGGAACAGTCGCCTTTTGGCCCCGACCCGAGTACATTCCCGACCTGGCACGTCAGGATTCAGGTCTCCCGCGGGGGACGGGGAAGGACGACATGGGCGATCTCACGATCGACGCAGGAACCGCAGCCGACATCGCCAAGTTCGAGGCCCAGCTGGAGCGCTACCTCAACGGAGACCTCGCCGAGGACGTCTTCCGTGTCTTCCGCCTCAACAACGGCATCTACGGCCAACGCCAGGGCGGCCACAACCAGATGGTGCGCGTCAAGGCCCCCAGCGGGGTGATCACCGCCGAGCAGCTCGACCGGATGGGCGACATCGCCGATCGCTACTCGCGGGGCTGGGGCCACCTCACCACCCGCCAGAACGTGCAGTTCCACTACGTCCAGCTCGAACGCATCCCCGACGTGCTGCGCGACCTGGCGGCCGTGGGCATGACCACTCGGGAGGCCTGCGGCGACACCGTGCGCAACGTGCAGGGCTGCCACCTGGCCGGAGCGTGCCCCTTCGAGGTGCTCGACATCACCCCCTGGGCCGAGGCCGCCTTCCAGCACTTCCTGCGCAACCCCATCGCCCAGCGCCTCCCCCGCAAGTTCAAGATCAACTTCTCGGGGTGCAGCACCGACTGCGGGCAGGCCATGTTCAACGACGTGGGCGTCATCGCCACGACCCGGACCCACGACGACGGTCGGGTCGAAGCCGGTTTCCGCGTGTACGTCGCCGGCGGCTTGGGCGCCAACCCCCACCCGGCCCTCGCCCTCGAGCCCTTCACCGCCCGCGAGGACCTGCTGCCCACCATCGAGGCCCTCCTACGGGTCTTCGACCAGACCGGCAACCGCGACAACAAGCTGCGGGCCCGCATGAAGTGGCTGGTCGACACGCTCGGCTTCGAGGAGCTGCAGCGGCGGGTGTTCGCATCCCGTCACCTGCTGCTGGCCTCCTCGTCGTGGCCCGGCGGCATCCCCACCGAGGTCGAGAAGGCGGGCGACGCCCCCGCAGGCGTGGCCGCCGACGTCGCCGCCACCCCGATGGGCCACGGCACCCCCGTCTCGTTGCGCCGCACCGGCGCCTACGAGCAGTGGGAGGACGCCAACGTCGTGCGCGGCGTCGCCAACGGCACCGTCTCGGCCTACGCCCACGCCCACCTCGGCGACATCACCTCCGAGCAGTTCCGCGGCCTCGCCGCCGTCCAGCGCGAGCTCGGCGCCGAGGTCCGCATCACCAACCGGCAGAACTTCGTGTTCCGCGGCCTCTCGGACCGGCAGCTGCCGACCCTCCACGCCCGCCTCGACGCCATCGGGATGGCCGCCCCTGGCGCCGAGCTGGTCCGCGACGTCGTGGCCTGCCCCGGGGCCGACACCTGCAACCTCGCCGTCACCCAGAGCCGCGGCCTCGCCGACGCGATCGCCCAGGCCCTCGAGGCCGAGGGGCTGGCCGAGGTCGGCGGGCTGCGCATCAACATCTCCGGCTGCACCAACTCGTGCGGCCAGCACCACGTCGCCGACATCGGCTTCAACGGCGCCGAGCGCCGGGCCCACGGCAAGTCCGCTCCCGGCTACCAGATGCTGCTCGGCGGCTACGTCGGCGACGAGCAGATCCACTTCGGCGAGAAGGCCCTGCGTGTGCCGGCCAAGGCCGCGCCCGAGGCGACCGTGCGGGTGGTCCGCCGCTTCGCCGGCGAGCGCGAGGCGGGCGAGACGTTCCGCCAGTGGATCGACCGCAACGGCGGCACCAAGGCCCTGGCGGCCGAGCTGAAGGACCTCGACCACTTCCCCAAGCCCGAGGAGAACCCCGACTTCTTCGTCGACTACGACGAGACCGGCCCCTACGTGGCCGAGGTGGGTGCGTCGGAGTGCGCCACGTGAGCTTGACCAACCTGTCCTCGCCGGGGTTCTCCGACGCCGACCTCGCCGAGCTCAGCCACCGCTTCGAGACCTGGTCGGCCAGCCAGGTCATCGAGTGGGCGGTCGAGAACTTCGCCCCCCACCTCGCCCTCACCGCGTCGATGACCGACGGGGTGCTCATCGACCTCGCCGTCAAGGTCGACCCGGCCATCGAGGTCGTGTTCATCGACACCGGCTACCACTTCCCCGAGACGCTCGAGACCGTCGAGGCGGTACGCCGACGCTACGGGCTGAACCTGCGCATCATGACCGTCGAACGCCAGAACGAGCCGCTGTGGCAGGCCGACCCGGAGAACTGCTGCTCGGCCGTGAAGGTCGGCCAGCTCGACCGGGCCCTGGCCGGCAAGGCGGCCTGGATGAGCGGCCTGCGCCGGGCCGAGGCCGACAGCCGGGTGCGCGCCCCCATCGTGGCGCGCGACCTGCGGGGGCTCATCAAGGTGAACCCCATCGCCACCTGGAGCGACCTCGACGTGCAGGGCTACATCGACGACCACGACGTCATCGTCAACCCGCTGCTGCACCAGGGGTACCCGTCGATCGGGTGCCAGCCCTGCACCCAGAAGCCCCTCGACCCCGACGACCCCCGCTCGGGCCGCTGGGTCGGACGAGCCAAGACGGAGTGCGGCCTGCACACCATGTGAGCAGGCAGACGTCCTCGGATCCGACCAGATTGCGGGAACCCTGCCGGTCGGGGTTGACTACGGCCGTGACGACTCCGACCAGCCCCCGGACCGAGGCGTCCGACGAGTCCGGCGAGCAGCCGCCTCACCGCCCCACGCCGTTCGGCAGCGACACCGAGATCCCCACCCGGGTGCTGGTGCTGGGCATGGTGCGCAAGGACGGCACCCTGCACGCGGCCGACATCCACCCGGTGGCCGAAGCGTCGGGCCAGAGCGTCGAGCAGGTGCGCTCCTGCCTGCGCCGCCTGGTCGCCGAGGGCCTGTTCGAGCGCGAGGGCGAGGGTCGCGACGCCTCGTTCCGGGCCACGTCGGCCGGGCTGCGGGCCATGGCCGCATCGATGGAGCGCACCCGCCTGGCCTTCGCCCAGGACGCGGCCGGACGCGGGTGGGACCGCAACTGGCACCTCGTGGCCTTCGCCGTGCCCGAGGCCCGGCGCAGCGCCCGCGACGCCCTGCGCGACCACCTCCTCGACCTCGGTGGGGCGGCCGTGCACAACGGCCTCTACGTCTCACCTCACGCCTGGGAGGACGACGTGCGGCGCACGGTCGCCCACCTCGAGGTCGACGACCACGTGACCCTCGCCTCCACCGACGACCTCGAGGTGGGCGGCGCCACCGACCCCAAGGCCATCGCGGCGAGGCTCTGGCCCCTCGACGAGCTGGCCCGGCGCTACGAGGGCTTCGTGACCACCTACCAGGGCGTGCCGCCGATGCTCGAGCAGTGGCGCAAGGACAAGCGCCGCCTCACCGAGGCCGAGTTCCTCCCCGGGAGCCTGGCCATGGGCATCGACTTCCAGGAGTGCTTCAACCACGACCCGCTCCTGCCCCCCGAGCTGCTCCCCCGCCCCTGGCCGGGCCGCCAGGCCCGCGAGCTGCTCATCACCTGCCGCCGCCTCGGCGTGCTGCTCCGCGAGGCCCACGACGCCCCCCAGCTCTTCGCCCCCTGGGACGACCTCCTGCTCAGCTTGAGGTAGGGGCCGGACTCAGACCATGTCGGTGGGGCCGGGTTCGAATCCGGCCATGATCCGGCCCCTGGTCTCGGCGGCCCGATCGTGGTCGAACACCGCATGGCTCGAGCCGATGGTGAGATCACGCAGGAACCGCTGCATCGGCTGGTCGAGGAAGTGGGCCGACCCCCCGGCGGCGTCGGCCAGGCTCCTCACCGCGTCCTTGGCCAGGTGTACGGCATGGGCGGCGGCCATGCGCAGCGCCGACCGTTCGGCGGCGTCGAGCGAACCGCCGGTTCCGTAGCTGCCGGCGATGCGGTCCGACACGTCGTCGATCAACAACGACGCCGCCCGCAGATCGGCCTCGGCCACCGCCAGGCGGATCTGGGCCGCGGGCTTGTCCTGCTGACGTTCGCCCAGGGAGTAGGCGAGCACCCGCTCACGGAGGCGGGCCGTGAACGCGTCCAGCGCCCCGAACCCGCCACCGACCAGCGGGGCGGCGGCAGTGAGCGCCAGGATCGGGACCAGGGGCCGTCGCAGCGACGGCTCGTCGTGACCGCTGCGGTCGGCAGCGCGGCCCTCGACGAGGTCGAAGAACGACACCGTGCGATCGTCGGGGACGAACACGCCCTCGACGACGATGTCGTTGCTCCCCGTGCCGCGGAGTCCGTCGGTGTGCCAGACGTCCTCGACGGTCACCTCGTCGGGCGAGAGCAGCACCATGCGCAGGTCCGGGGCGGAGCCCTCCACGATCGCGGTCAGGAGGATCCGGTCGGCGTGGGCCACACCGCTCCCCCACCCCCACCGGCCCGACACCCGCAGGCCACCCTCGACCCGTTGGGCGGCACCCGACGGGGACAGTGCCGCGGGAGCCAGCGCGTGGGCGCGCTCGGCGAAGACCTCCCGGCACACGGTCTCGGGGAACTGGGCGAGCAACCAGTTGTGCATCACCAAGAAGGTGGCCACCCAGCCGGTGGAGACATCAGCGGCACCCAGGACGCGTCCGATCTCGGGCACCAGCGAGACGTCGTGGCCCAGTCCGCCGTAGCGCCGGGGCACCAACGCGGCGAACACGCCGGTGGCGCGCAGGTCGTCGATCGTGGCCTCGGGCAGGCGCCGCGACGTCTCGGCCTCACCGGCGCGAGCCGCGAGAGCGGGGACGAGCTCGTGCAGGCGCACCAGCAGCTCGTCGCGACCCGTCACATCGCTCGCGTCGGACATCGAGGTCGCGGTCAGGCCAGGTGCTCGACGAAGCGTTCGAGCTGGCGCAGGTTGCGGCACTCGAACACCCCGTCGCAGTGCACGCCGTACTCGCCCACGATGCTGTCGCCGGTGTCCCAGTAGGAGGCCGGCTCGGGGTTCAGCCAGTAGACGTGACGGGCCTTCTTCTCGATCTCCTTGAGCACCCAGGCCTGCGAGGCGTGGTAGTTGTTGCGGGCGTCGCCCAGGATGATCACCGTGGTCTTGGGGCTGATCTCGCGCCCCCACTTGTTCCAGAACACCTCGAAGGCGTGGCCGTAGTCGCTGTGGCCGTCGACCCACACCACGTCGGCTTCGGTGTTGACCCGGTGCACGGCCTCGCCGATGTCGTCGACCCCTTCGAAGAAGCGGGTGACCTCGTCGATGCCGTCGATGAACACGAACGAGCGCACCTTCGAGAACTGCCCGGCGATGGCGTACACCAGGTGCAAGGTGAAGCGGGCGAAGCTGGCCACCGACCCGGAGATGTCGGCGACGACGAAGATCTCCGGCTTGGACGGGCGCGGGTAGCGGAACTTCGGCTCGGCGGGCACGCCGCCGTAGCTCAGCGAATGGCGCACCGTGTTGCGGAAGTCGAGTGGTCCCTTGCGGCCGTGGCGGCGCTTGCGGGCCAGGCGCACGGCCAGCTTGCGGGTCAGCGGGTAGATCGCCTTGCGCAGGCTGGTCAGCTCCTCCCGGCTGGCGTGCATGAAGTCGACGTCCTCGGGCAGCGGTTTGCGCAGGGTGCGCGCCATCGCCTCGGGGCCACGGTCGGCCACCAGGCGCCGGCGGATCTCGGCCTCGACCTCCTTCTTGAGGCGATCGATGCGGCTCTCGTACTCGTCGCGCTCGAGGCGCTCCTCGAGGGGGGTGAGGGGCTGCGGGGAGTCGTCACGCGCCTGGTCCATCAGCTTCTCGAGCGTGTCGTCGAGATCGAGGTTCCGCAGCGTGCGGTACAGGTAGTAGGTGCCGCCCACCGGACGCCCCGGTTCCATGCCCGCGAACCGCTTGACGGCCTGGCGGGCGAGGGCCCGGATGAGCGGGTCGTCGCCGTGGCTCAGGGCCTGGAAGAGCATGGCCTGGAGCTCTTCAGGGGTGAGCCCCTCACCCGCTCCCCCGGCGCCGCCGGCCCCGTCGGACAGGGCCCCCGCGGTGTCGTCGTCGTCGGGATCGGGCCCCTCGGCGGTGTCGTCGGACCGCAGGGCGAACTCCTTGCCCCGCAGCGAGAAGTAGACCTCGAACACGGTCTCGAAGGCCCGCCAGTGGGCGTTGTTCTTCACCAGGGTGGCGGCCAACGCGTACTTGAAGGCGTCGCGGTCCTCGAGCGGGATGTGGCGCACCGCCTCCATGGCGTCGAGGTTCTCGGTGAGGCTCACCGGCAACCCGGCCGCCCGGAGCTCGCCCATGAAGCCCTCGAGCAGCTCGAGCAGGGGCGACGGCTCCTGACCCGGGGCACCGCCGGCGACGGTGTCGGGGGCGGTGGGCGGAGTCACGTGCGGGGCACTCCCGGCTTGCGGGCCCCGCTGGTGTCGCCGGCCAGCTCCTTGGACGCCTTGGCGATGTCGCTCTGGTACTTGAGCAGGATGTTGATGGTCTCGGTGGCCTCCGCCTCCGACACCGAGTCCACGCCCAGCAGCAGCAAGGTGCGGGCCCAGTCGAGCGTCTCGGACACCGACGGCGACTTCTTCAGCTCGAGCTGGCGGATGGACCGCACGATGCGGGCCACCTGGTCGGCCAGCTGCTCGGTGATGTCGGGGATCTTGGTGAGCACGATCTCCTTCTCGCGCTCCATGTCCGGGTAGTCGATGTGCAGGAACAGGCACCGGCGCTTGAGGGCCTCGGAGAGCTCCCGGGTGTTGTTGGAGGTGAGGAACACCATCGGGATCTGGGTGGCCTCGACCGTGCCCAGCTCAGGGATGGAGACCTGGTAGTCGGAGAGGATCTCGAGCAGCAGGGCCTCGGTCTCGACCTCCACCCGGTCGACCTCGTCGATGAGCAGCACCACCGGGTCGGTGGCCCGGATGGCCTCCAGCAACGGTCGGGTGAGCAGGAAGTCCTCACCGAAGATGTCGTCCTCGATGTCCTCCCAGGTCGACTCGTTGTTGCGCTCGGCCTGGATGCGCAGCAGCTGCTTCTTGTAGTTCCACTCGTAGAGGGCCTTGGACTCGTCGAGGCCTTCGTAGCACTGCAGCCGGATGAGCCGGGCCCCGAGGACCTCGGCCACCGACTTGGCCAGCTGGGTCTTGCCCGTGCCGGCTGGGCCCTCGACCAGCACCGGCTTGCCCAGGCGGTCGGCCAGGAACACCACGCCGGCGATGCCCTCGTCGGAGAGGTAGTCGACCTCCTTGAGCGACGAGCGGACAGCAGCAGGCGACTCGAAGCGGTAATCCATGAAGATCGACCCTATCCCCGCCCCCGCCGACGCGGTGCGGCCCTTCTTCTCCTGCTCACCGTTGCGGCCGTGACCGTTCGTCGAGCGGCGGGTCCTGTCCACCGCCGGGCGCTCCGTGCTCGCCTCGCTCCGCAGCGGCGGCTTCGCCGACCCGGGCAAGGTCGCCGAACGCTTCGGCGACCGCAGGCGGCGGCCGCCGGGCCGCACTGCGCTCGGCCTGCGCGCGGAGCTGTCCCGACGGCGGCCACCCACCGCTCTCCTCACTCGACGCGGATCCCACACGGCGTCGGCCCACCCGTTGCGCCACACGGCGCGCCGGGCCGTCCCCTCGACGGCCACCAACCGCTGTGCTCATCCGACGCGCATCCCAGGTCCGGGCGACTGCCCCTGCGCTCGGCCTCCCGGTGGGCGGGGCGTCAGGCGCGGGTCTGGCCGGTGCCGTGGACCAGGTACTTGACGCAGGTGAGCTCGCGGAGGCCCATGGGGCCGCGGGCGTGGAGCTTCTGGGTGGAGATGCCGATCTCGGCGCCGAAGCCGAACTCCTCGCCGTCGACGAAGCGGGTGGAGGCGTTCACCAGCACGGCGGCGGCGTCGACCTCGTGGGTGAAGCGCTCGGCGGCGGCCAGCGAGCGGGTGACGATGGCCTCGCTGTGGCCCGAGCCGTAGGTCGAGATGTGCTCCACGGCGTGGTCGAGGGAGTCGACGACCTTGACGGCCAGGCGCAGATCGAGGAACTCGGTGGCCCACGCCTCGTCGTCGGCCGGCACCGCCCCGGGCATTCGAGCGCAGGCCTGCGCGTCGCCCAGCAGCTCCACCCCGTGGAGGGCGGCGGCGGCCCGGGGCAGGAAGGCGTCGGCCACGTCGGCGTGCACCAGCATCGTCTCGGCCGCGTTGCACACCGACGGCCGCTGGGTCTTGGCGTTCACGATGATGTCGAGGGCCATGTCGAGGTCGGCATCGGCGTCGACGTAGACGTGGCAATTGCCGTCGCCGTCGATCACGAACGGCACCGTGGCGTTGTCGAGGATCGACTGGATGAGCGACGGGCCACCCCGGGGGATGAGGCAGTCGACGGAGCCCCGCTGGCGCATGAACTCCACCGCGGCCTCGCGGCTGGTGTCGGTGACGAGCACGACGCTGTCGGCGGGGAGGCCGGCATCGGCCGCGGCGTCGCGCAGGGCGTCGGCGATCACCGTGTTGGACGAGATGGCCCCCGACGACCCGCGCAGGAAGGCGGCGTTGCCGGACTTGAGGCAGAGCCCCGCGGCGTCGGAGGTGACGTTGGGTCGGTTCTCGTAGATGATGGCCACCACGCCCAGCGGCACCCGGACGCGGCGGATGCGCAGCCCGTTGGGACGCACCCAACCGTCGAGCACCTCGCCCACCGGGTCGGCCAGGGCGGCCACCTGCGCCAGGCCGCCGGCCATGGCCTGGATGCGCGCCTCGGTGAGGCGCAGGCGATCGACGACCGTCGGGGACACCCCGTCGGCCTCGGCCCGGGCCACGTCGGTGGCGTTGGCGGCGAGGATCTCGCCGGACCGGGCCACCAGGAGGTCCGCCGCCCGCCGGAGGGCCTCGTCCTTGACCTCGGTGGAGGCGGTGGCCACCACCCGGGAGGCGGCCTTCACCCGACGGGCCAGGTCGGCGACGGCAGTGGCGGCGGCGGGGGACGCGGAGAGGGAGGCTTCGGTCGACACGGTCGTCAGGCTACCGGCGGGCACCACGGGGCCCGGAGCCGGTGCAGGTACGTTGTCGCCCATGGCCGACCCAGGACCGACGCGAGACGACGGGCGCGTCGTGGTGGGGTCGTGACGCGCCGCTCTCGATGGCGGAACCGGCTCGCGGCCCTCCTCCCCCGCCGGTCCCGCTGGAGGATGCGCAGCCGGGCCCTGGGCCCCCGCTGGCGCCCCTTCGTCGACGACGCCGTCGCCGCCGAGGATCGTTACCACGCCGCCGTCCGCCGGCTCGACAAGGGACCGCTGCGAGACCGCCTCGAGGTGGTCGGCCGCGATGTGGCCACCGCCGTCGACCAGACCTGGCAGGTGGCGTCGGCCGGCCAGGATCTCACGGACGCGCGTGAGGCGATCGACCTCGGCGACATCCTGGCCGAGCTCGAGCGCAGCGACGGGGCCGCCGCCGAGGCCCGCCGCCGACAGCTCGAGATCGCCAAGCGCATCGACCAGCGCCTGGTGTCCACCGAGGCGCGGCTGGGCGACCTCGACGCCCGCCTCGACGAGGTCGTGACCCGCGCCCTCGAGCTGGGCGCCACCCAGCAGACCGACTCGCTGGCCCTCATCGGCTCGGCCGTGACCGACGTCGTCGCCGAGCTCACCAACCTCTCTGCCGGCCTCGCCGAGCTGCCGGCCCTGCCGCCGGCCCCGGGCACCTCCGAACGGTGACCGCGCCGAGCGGCAACCGCCTGCTCCGGTCATCGGCCACGGTCGCGGTCGGCACCGCCCTCAGCCGGATCAGCGGGCTGGTCCGCACTGCGGTCATCGTCTACGCGCTGGGCACCACTGCGCTGGCCGAGGCCTTCAACCTGGCCAACAACACACCCAACATGCTCTACGACCTGGTGCTCGGCGGCATCCTCGCCGCCACCCTGGTCCCGGTCGTGGTCGAGCACATGGACCGCGACGACCAGGACGGCATCGACGCCCTGGCCACGGTGATCACCGTGGTCCTCGCCGCCATGACCCTGCTGGCCATGGTGGCGGCACCGTGGATCATCCGGGCCTACAGCATCACCACCGACCCCGCCGACGCCGAGCGCCAGGCCGAGGTGGCCGTGCCGCTGCTGGTGATGTTCCTGCCCCAGATGTTCTTCTACGGGCTGACCACCCTCGGCACCGCCTTGTTGAACGCCCGGCGCTCGTTCGCGGTGCCCGCCTTCGCCCCGGTGCTCAACAACGTCGTGGTCATCTGCCTGTTCCTGGCGCTGCCCCGCTTCGCCGGCGGGGACCAGCCCACCTTCGATCAGGTCCGCGACGACACCGGGCTGCTGCTCCTGCTCGGTCTGGGCACCACGGCCGGCATCGTCGCCATGACCGTGGTGCTGTGGCCCGCCATGCGCCACGCCGGCATCAAGCTGCGGTGGCGCTTCGAGCTGCGCAACCCGGCCGTGCGCCAGGTGGTCCGGCTCTCGGCGTGGACGCTCGGCTACGTCCTCGCCAACCAGGTCGCCTTCTTCACGGTCATCGTGTTGGCCAACGGGGTCGACGGGGTCACCGCCTACACCGTCGCCTACATGTTCTTCCAGCTCCCCTACGGCCTGTGGGCGGTGTCGGTCATGGTGGCCTTCACCCCCGAGATGGCCGGCGCCGCCGTGCGCGGGGAGATGGCCGCACTGCGAGCCCGTTTCACCTACGGCCTCCGCCTCGTGCTGGTGCTGTTGTTGCCGGCCGCCGCGGGACTCACCCTGCTGGCCGGACCCGTCGTGACCGTGGCCCTCGAGCGTGGCGCGCTCGACGCCGAGTCGGGCGACACCATCGCCGGCACGCTCGCCGCCTTCTCCGCCGGCCTGCCCTTCTTCGCCGCCTACCTCTACGCCATGCGGGGCTTCTACGCCCTGCGCGACACCCGCACCCCCTTCTGGATCAACCTGGGCCAGAACGCCCTCAACGTGGTGCTGGCCATCGCCTTCGTCGGGCCCTTCGGCGTCGAGGGCCTGGCGGCGTCGTTCTCGGTCGCCTATGCGGTGTTCGCCGTGGTCGCCCTGGTGGCCCTCCAACGCCGGATCGGCCCGTGGTTCGACCGGCGCACCCTGGTGGGGATCGCCCGCCTGGTGGGGGCGACGGCCGCCCTCGTGGCCGTCATCGTGGCGGTGCAGGCCGTCCTCGGCCACGGCGTGGTGGCCGGCCTCGCGTCCGGGGCTCTCGGGACGCTCGCCTACGGGCTCGTGCTGTGGGCCCTGCGGGCCGAGGAGCTCCAGGCCGTCACCAACCGCCTGCGCGGTCGCCGTCTGGCCCCCGCCGACGACCAGTCGCCTCCGACACCCCCGACCTCTCCCCCCGGCTGACCTCTGCGGCGCTGGGCGACGCCGAACCCCCTCCCCGGCGACGTTGCACCACGTCGTCGCGGGGGAGCCCGACGAACCCTGCACGAGCGGGTGTCGGGCCCGGCCGCCAAAGGCGACGGAAGGCCGGTTAGCCTTCCGGGCATGTTCAAGGCGCTCAAGCGATGGTGGAAGTACCTCGGGGCCAAGGCCGACACGTCACTCGACGAGCGGGCCGACCCCAAGGTCCAGCTCGAACAGGCGATCCGCGACGCCCAGGACCAACATCGGCGCCTGCGGGAGCAGGCCGCCAACGTCATCGCCAACCAGAAGCAGGCCGAGATGCGCCTGAACCGGACGATGGGCGAGTACGAGACGCTCACCGCCAACGCCCGCCAGGCGTTGGTCATGGCCGACCAGGCCAACAAGGCCGGCGACCAGGACAAGGCGGTCGAGTACACCCACGCCGCCGAGGCCTTCGCCAACCGCCTCATCGCCATCGAGGCCGACGTCGAGGACTCCAAGACCCTGGTCCTGCAGTCCTCCCAGGCGGCCGAGCAGGCCAAGGCCGCGGTCTCGCAGAACTCCGCCGCCCTGCAAGAGAAGCTGGCCGAGCGCCAGAAGCTGCTGGGCCAGCTCGACCAGGCCAAGATGCAGGAGCAGATGAACGCGGCCATGGAGTCGCTGTCGGTGACGGTCGGCGAGGACGTGCCCAGCTTCGAGCAGGTCCGCGAGAAGATCGAGCTGCGCTACGCCAAGGCCAAGGGCGCCCAGGAGCTCACCAACCAGGGTGTCGAGGGTCGCATGCTCGAGGTCGAGAAGGCGGCGCAGAACACCGAAGCCATCGCCCGCCTCGATCAGCTCCGCGAGCAGATGGGCCTGCCCGTGGCCAGCCCCGGGGGCCACGAGGCCGCCGCGCTGCTCGAGGAGGCCAAGAAGCTCCAGGCCGAGCTGCCCGGCCAGCAGTCCGCTCCCCAGGACCAGCCCCCCGCCTGAGCCCGCTCATCGGCTGACTGCTCGTCAGCTGACCGCTCGTCGGCCGAGCGCTCGTCGAGCGGCGGGTCCTGTCCACCGCCGGGCGCTCCGTGCTCGCCTCGCTCCGCAGCCAGCCCGGGTGGTGTCCGGCGGGTCCTGTCCGCCGACCGGCGCCCGGTGCTCGCCTCGCTCCGCAGCGGCAGCTGCGCCGACCCGAGCCCGGTCGACGAACTCTTCGGTGAGCGCAGGCGGCGGCCGCCTGGCCGCACTGCGCTCGGCCTGCGCGCCGGGCTGTCCGCTCGACGGCCACCCACCGTCCACCACCCTCGTCTCGCAGAGTCCACAGACGCCGACGCGCAGCGAGGCGGCTCAGAGGAGCTACGCGCTTCGGCGAAGCCGGCTCGGCGAGGCTTGCCGGGGCTACAGACGCCGACGCGCAGCGAGGCGGCTCAGAGGAGCTACGCGTTTCGGCGAAGCCGGCTCAGCGAGGCTTGCCGAGCTGAGCAGAGGATCACGGCAGGATGACGAGGTCGTCGGCGTGGATGAGCTCGTCGGGGGCGCCCGGGGGGAGGTCGCGGGTGCGCTTGCCGACCATGGTGGCGGCGGTGACCGAATCGGCGGCGATGAGCCCCTTGGCGAAGACCCGGCCGGAGGGGTCGGTGATCTCGACGGCGTCGTCGGCGTCGAAGCGACCGGTGACGGCGGTGACGCCGGCGGGCAGGAGCGACACACCGCCCCGTGACAGAGCGGCACGGGCCCCGTCGTCGACGGTGATGGTGCCGGAGGAGCCGACGGCGAACGCGATCCAGAGCTTGCGGGCGGCGAGGCGGCGGGTGTGGGGCACCACGACGGTGCCCACGCCGGGCACGCCGTCGGCGGCATCGCGCAGCACGTCGCCGCGGGTGGCGGCAGCGATGACGGTACGCACCCCGGACCAGGCGGCGATCTTGGCGGCGGCGATCTTGGAGGCCATGCCGCCGCTGCCCCCGGGCGTGCCGGGTCCGCCGGCGAGCGACTCGAGGGCGTGGTCGACCTCCACGATCTCTTCGATGAGCGACGCGGAGGGGTCGAGCCGGGGGTCGGCGGAGAGCAGGCCGGGGGTGTCGGTGAGCAGCACCAGCAGCCCGGCGTCGACGAGGTGGGCGACGAGGGCGGCGAGGCGGTCGTTGTCACCGAAGCGGATCTCGTCGTCGGCGATGGCGTCGTTCTCGTTCACCACGGGCACCACGCCGAGCTCGAGGAGGCGCAGGAGGGTGCCTCGGGCGTGGAGGTACTGGCGGCGCTCCATGAAGTCGAGCGGGGCGAGCAGCACCTGGCCCGACACCAGCCCGTGGCCGGCGAGGGCCTCGTCGTAGACCCGCATGAGGCGGCTCTGGCCGACGGCGGAGACGGCCTGGAGGGTGCCCGCGTCGCGGGGGCGGGCGGGGCCGCCGAGGCCGAGGGCCGGGAGCCCGGCGCCGATGGCACCGGAGGTGACCACGACAACCTGGTGGCCGGCGGCGCGCAGGGCGGCGACCTCGCCGCAGAGCTTGGCCACCGCGGCGACGCTCACGTGGCCCTCGGCATCGGTCACCGAGGAGGTGCCGATCTTGGCCACCACGATCATGGGGTCGCTCCCACCGCCCGGGCCTCGGTGGTCATTCGTCCTCGTACTCGAAGCTCAGGCCACCGATGTGCACGATGTCGCCCTCGCGGGCACCGGCGCGGGCGAGGGCCCGGTCGACACCGAGCTTCTTGAGGCGGGCGTGGGCGAAGTCGAGGGCTTCGTCGTTGGTGAGGTCCGACAGGGCCACGGCCCGCTGGGCTTCGCGACCGAGGACCCGGAAGCTGCCGTCGTCGTCGCGCACGACCTCGACGCCCTCGGCGAAGGGCCGGTGGATGACGAACCCCTCCTTCTCGGGGACGACCGCCCGCACCTCACGCACGGCGTCGGCCAGGCGACCCCGCAGGTGGGCCAGCCCGGCACCGGTGACCGCCGAGATGCACAGGTCGAGGGCGACGCCGTCGCCGGTCACCATGCCGTCGCCGGCTTCGGCGAGGGGCAGGACCTCGGGGACCAGGTCGGCGCGGGACCCGACGAGCAGGCGGGGTCGGTCGACGAGATCAGGCTGGTACTGCTCGAGCTCGCGCAGGAGCACGGCGATCTGCTCGGCGGGGTCGGCGGAGGTGGTCCCGGTGTCGCCGCCGGCGAGGTCGATGAGCAGCACCAGCACCCGGGCCCGTTCGATGTGGCGCAGGAAGCGGTGGCCGAGGCCCTTGCCCTCGCTGGCCCCTTCGATGAGGCCCGGGATGTCCGCCACCACGTACTCGAAGCCGTCGTCGAGGCGGACCACGCCGAGGTTGGGCTCGAGGGTGGTGAAGGGGTAGTCGGCGATGCGGGGCTTGGCGGCCGACACCCGCGAGATGAGGGTGGACTTGCCGACGTTGGGGAAGCCGACGAGGGCGACGTCGGCCATGAGCTTGAGCTCGAGGTTGAGCCAGAACTCCTCGCCCTCCTCTCCCTGCTCGGCGAACATGGGGGCGCGGCGCTTGTTGGACAGGAAGCGGGCGTTGCCCTTGCCGCCCCGGCCGCCGGCGGCGGCCATCCAGCGGTCGCCGGCGTGCACCAGGTCGGCGAGCACGGTGCCGTCGCGGTCGAGCACGACGGTCCCTTCGGGGACGTGCACGATGGTGTCGTCGCCGCCGGCGCCGTGCTTCTTCTTGCCCGACCCGTGCGCGCCGTTGCCAGCCCGCCGGTGGGGGTGATCGCGAAAGGCGAGCAACGAGGCCACGTTGGTGTCGGCCACCAACCAGACGTCGCCGCCCTTGCCGCCGTCGCCGCCGTCGGGGCCGCCCTTGGCCACGTGGGCTTCGCGTCGCACGGCGACCGCGCCCGCGCCGCCGTCGCCTGCTCGCACGTGGATCTGGCACTCGTCGACGAATCCGGACACGGCGGCCAAGCCTACGGCGCCACCGACCCCGCTCCGACGAAGGTTCTCAGGCGGACGCTGCCGTCGGGTCAGTCGTTGGGGATCAGTCGCACGGGGTCGCCCTTCACGGCGACAGCCCACGTCGTGCGGTCGGTGGGGGCGCTGCCCACCGTGTAGCGGATCCTCCACCAGGTGAGCCCCCCATAGGCGGCGGTGATGTCGGTGGGGAGCTCGATGGTGAGCTTGAGGAGCCGATCGCTGTACTTGGAGGTCGACACCCGGTGCGGACCGGGCTGGGGATAGTCGCTCGACGGGTTCCCGAGGTCGAGCTCGTCGTCCACCTGAGGCCCGTAGCCACCGTTGGGTGCGATCTCGCCCGCGCACGGCGCCGAGCTGCCGTCCTGGCAGAGGACTTCCCATCGGAACGTCGCGGGGTCACCGGTCGGGTCGAGGACTTCGAGTTCGAGCGAGCCCTCGCCCGGGTCCCACAAGCTGATCTCCATGGTCTTGTTGTTGTGCTCGGGGCCGATCTCGGCCAGGTAGAACGACGGCGTGGTCCCAGCGAGCGCGGCCAGGATCCCCATGTTGTTCACGCCGTAGACGTTGGGGCAGTCGACTCGGGAACCGGACTGGCTCGGGTCCGACGTGCACGGCTGGAACGACCCTCCGTAGCGGGTCTCGAGGGCGCGGAGCCCAAACGAGTTGGAGCCCATCTGGTCCTGGCTGCCGGCCTCGGCCTGCGATTGCCCCTGCACCTGGATGAAGTAGGTGCCCGCCGTCGGGTTCACGAGGGTGTGGAGGGTCTCCCATCGCCCACCCCACGAGCCGCAATCCGAAGGCGAGAAGACGCGACTGTTGATGACGCCGGTGTTCAAGGGGTTGAAGGAGGTGTTGTCCCTCACCGTGAAGCGCGTGGTGAAGGCGCCGGTGGAGTCCCCTGCCCCACCGCTGGTGCAGTAGGGGGCGTCGTAGACCTGGAGGCGCACCGAACCGGCGTAGTCCTGGGCGAACTCGACTGCGTAGAAGTACCCGTTCGGGTCGTAGCTCTGGTTGACGATCGTGGTGGAACCGGTGCACCGGTTCCACCCGTTCGATCCCGTAGGGGGGTTGTTCGTCGTGGTGAAGTTGGCGTCGGTCTGGGTCATGATGCGGTCGCCCTGCTCCTTCGAAGAGCATCCCCCGCTCACCGCCAAGAAGAAGTTCTCACGATTGGACCCACTGAGCAGACCGCCGGTGCCGAGGAAGTTCTTGGGGCTGCCCATGGGCACCGGCTTGATGTACTCGGCGGTTGACGCACGAGTGATGTCGACAGCACCCCCGGTGAAGGGCTCGGTGAAGTACTGGTCGGCGCCGGCGTCGGTGATGGTCACGCGGAGCTGAGCGCTGTTCCCGGAGACCGGTGTGACCGAGACGGAGATCCCATCGGTGCCGTCGGTGAACCCGTTGGCGGTGGCCACCTCCCGCGCCGCGCGGTCGGCGCGGCCGGTGTCGGGCAGGTAGGCCACGCCGGCCAGTGCGGCGGCATCCGCCGCCTTCTGGATCTGTGCGGCTCGCCCCAGCCACGAGCCGAGGTCCACGGCGAGCCCCGTGAAGGCCAGCAGCGGTAGCAACAGCAGCGCGGTGAGCACGAGGATGAACCCGTCCTGAGCCCTGAGGGGGCGCTGCGCTCGCCCTCGCTTCCGGTTCTCGACTCGGTGCACGCTCTCAGCTCCCTGCGGCGGTGGGCTCGAGTTGGTAGATCGCGCTGCGTTCGACGGTGAGGCCGCCCGCAGGCAGCAGACCCGTCAGCGGCGCGTAGCTCACCTGGACCCACACGCCCACCCGGTCGGGGTTGACGTCGCGCTGGCGGCTCGTGGGGCACCACCGGCGGTCCCAGCTGCCCGCTGTGCAGCTCGAGGTTCCGGCGAAGCTGGCCTGGGTGGCACTGGCCACCTGCGCACCCGTGTACACGTTGCACCGACCGTTCACGCCGAAGGGCGGGGACCCCGTCGTCGAGACGCTGAGGCAGTTGGCGGGGACCGCACCATCGGCTGCGGTCGAGTCGTAGATGATGACCTTCTCGATGCTCACGCGACTGCTGGTCTCGAGGCTCGAAGCCAGCGATTGGACGGTGGCGAAGTCGGCCTGGCGACCGTCGGCGACCGACGACACCGTGCGCCCTGCGCTCAGCACGGCGCGGTCGACCCGGTTGGCGTCGTTGAACGCGGAGCCGTAGTCGACGACCCCGAGGAAGATCAGCACGAGGAAGGGCAAGACCAGAGCGAACTCGACGAGCACCGCTCCCTCGTCGCCCGTCCCGCGGTGCTGCGTCGTCGGCCTCATCCGCTCAGGTCCCCGGGCTCGATGCGGGTGATGCTGGCCCGCTCGATGTCGAACGCGGAGCCGAACAGCCCCGTCAGGTAGTCATGGCGCACCTCGACGTAGACCCCGAGGTACTCGATGTCGGCGACGGTCGGCCCGTCGACGCGCGTGGTCGGGTCCCAGCCGCACGCCGGGTCGCCGGCATCGACGCACTCGAAGAACTCGACGTCGCCGTCCTGGATGGCGACGAAGGCCGTTGCGGGGAGGTACACGTTGCAGTCGGCGGCGGTGCTCGATCCTCCGGTGCGGCATGCCGCCGGGACCTGGGACAACGGGCTGCCGTCGCTCGGCGGGCCCGCCTGGTAGACGACGATCCGCTCGATCGATTCCGGGTCCAGCCCGGCCAAGCCCATGCGGACGGCATCGACGATCGTGTAGTCGGCGGTGGCGCCGGTCACGAGCACGTCGTTGCCCTGTTGCGACCCGACGCGAGCGCCGTCGCTGGCGGCGTCGGCCGCCGTGAGGATGTCCCGGTAGACGAGGCCGTACTCGAAGACCGCGAGGAGCAACGTGAACAAGATCGGCGACACCAGGGCCATCTCCACGATGGCTACTCCGTGGTCGCCTCGGGCCCGAACGTCGTTCATCACGGGCGCGGGATCGTGAGCTGGGTCGGGGTGACGGGTTGCCCGTCGACGGTGATCACCGTGATCTCCACCGATGGCACATCCGACCGCCACATCCAGGGGCTCGCAACCGAGCAACGCCCTGCGTTGGGACCCCCAGCCGCGTTCGACGTCTGACACGAGACGGTCGAAGCTCCCGACTGGCCCGCCTCTTGGATGGTGAGCACGACAGTCACACCCCGGGCCGGCGCGCCATCAGCATCGACGACGTAGATGGCGCCGAAGGCTCGCCACCAGAGATAGAAGCTCTCTGTCGAACCGGTCAGGGTGAGGTCGAACTGCTCCGGAGGGGCGGTCGTGCTCGTGGTGCTCGACGGCGGCGCTGTCGTGGACGTGGTGGTGGTCGTGGATTCGGTGGTGGTGGTCTCGGGAGCGATCGTGGTGGTGGTCTCGGGCGGGATGGTCGTGGTGGTGGTGGTGACCGCGCGGGCCTGGCAGCTCGGCGGAGGGGGCCGGGTGGACACGCAATCGGCCTGGTTGGCCACCTCGGCCTCGCTCTGATTGGTGAGGAACTGGATGGACGCGACGGCAGCCACCACCACGAGGGCGAGGATCAGGGCGTACTCGACCAGGGTGGCCCCCCGGTCGCGGCGACGCGACGACAGCTCCATCCGGCGTTCCCTTCAGATGTCCAGGGAGGACGGCGACCCGAATGGGTCGCCGTCCTCGTCTCACCGCGAACGGTCCAGGAACTGGTGAGACGACAATGGTGTACCACGCTGCGTGGCCGACGGGAAGGGCACGGCCCCCGAACGGGCCCTTCGACTCAGGCCCGCACCGGACACCCCGACCCCACGCGGCGGGCCGACCACCTCCCGCGGTCGCCGGCACTGTCGCAGGGTGACGTCATGATGGAGCCATGACCTGGACCGCTCCGGATGGCTCCGCCCTCAGCGACCGCGCCCGCACCTGGGCCGCCACCATGGAAGGCCGTCACCTCTCCCCCCGCACCAGCTCCCCCATCGAGGTGCGCACCGCCCACACCGAGCCCGGGGCGGTCGTCGATGCCGGTCCCCCCATGGCCCGCCAGGACCGCGAGGCCCTCGAGGACACGCTCATGGCCCCCGGTGCCACCCGGGCGGCGGGGGCCGGCCACCGGGCGAAGGCCGAGCTCCCGGATCCGCTGCGTACCTGCTTCGAACGCGACCGCGACCGCATCCTGCACCAGGCCACGGCGTTCCGCCGCCTCGCCGGCAAGACCCAGGTGTTCATCTTCCCCGACGACCACCAGCGCACCCGGCTGACCCACGCCCTCGAGGTCGCCCAGGTGGCCACGGCCATCGCCCGGGCCCTGCGCCTCAACGTGGCCCTCACCGAGGCCATCGCCCTCGGCCACGACTGCGGTCACGGTCCCGGCGGCCACGCCAGCGAGGACGCCTTCGACCCCTACCTCCCCGACGGGTTCGACCACGCCCCGTGGGGGGCCGACGTCGTGCTCGCCCCGCTCAACCTGTGCGCCGAGACCCTCGACGGGGTCCGCAACCACTCATGGTCCCGCCCCACGCCCGCCACCCCCGAGGGCGAGGTGGTGAGCTGGGCCGATCGCATCGCCTACGTGTGCCACGACTTCGAGGACGCCACCAAGGCCGCCCTGCTCGGCACCGAGGCCCTCCCCGCCATCGTCCTCGAGCGGTGCGGACCCCGGCGCAGCTCCTGGCTGCGGGCCTTCATCGGCGGGGTCGTCGAGGGCACCGCCGCCGCCGGACGGGTGGCCATGACCGAGCCGATGGCCGAAGCCCTGGCCGCCTTCCGCACCTTCAACTACGAGCGCATCTACCTGCGCCCCGACTCGATGGCCCAGGCCCGGGCCGTCATCGCCGTGCTCCAGGCGCTCGTCGAGCACTTCGTGCAGCACCCCGAGCTCCTGGCCGACACCCGCGACGCAGAGCCGGGATCGGCCGCCGCGCTCACGGCGGCGGTGACCTGGGTGGCAGGCATGACCGACCGCTACGCGTGCGACACCGCGGTGGCCCTCCTCGACTGGCCCGAGGCCGACCTCCCCCAGGGGCTCACCGGCCGCCGCTGACCCCCGAACGCGCCACGACCCCCTGCCAGAGGGGGTCGTGCCAGTGGTGTCGGCGCCGAGCGCCGCCAGATCAGCTCGGCAGGATGTCGACGAGCTTGCGGCCCTTGCGCGAACCGAACTTCACGGTGCCGGGAGAGGTGGCGAACAGCGTGTCGTCGCCGCCACGGCCCACGTTCTCGCCGGGGTGGATGCGGGTGCCACGCTGGCGCACCAGGATGGTGCCGGCCTCGACGAGCTGGCCGTCGAAGCGCTTCACGCCGAGGCGCTTGGACTCTGAATCGCGGCCGTTGCGGGTTGACCCGCCGCCCTTGGTCTTTGACATCGGCTCAGCCCTTCTTGATGTCGGTGATCTCGATGGTGGCGTAGCGCTGGCGATGACCCCACCGGCGACGCTGGTTGGACTTGTTCTTGTAGGTGAAGCCGGTGATCTTGGGGCCCTTGCCCTCGCCCACCACCCGAGCGGTGACGCTGGCACCGGACAGCTGGGCGGGGGTGGCCAGCACGGAATCACCGTCGACCAGCAGCACCGGGGTCAGCGAGACCTCCTCGGCATCACCGAGACGCTCGACGTCGAGGCGCTGACCTTGCTCGACGCGATATTGCTTGCCACCACTCTGGATCACGGCATACATAGGGGCGCCATCCTAGCGAGGTGGACCCGGTGGACCAAACCCGCAGGTCGGCTCATTCCAGCAGGGCGCGGTCGATCTGCAGCCCCCGCCCCTCGCACTCCGGGCACTGGGTCGAGAACGACTCGAGCAGGCCCTCACCGATGCGCTTGCGGGTCATCTCGACCAGGCCCAGCTCGGAGATGTCGAACACCTGGGTGCGGGTCTTGTCGCGGGCGAGCGCATCGCGGAACACCTTGATGACCTCGTCGCGGTTGGCCCGCACCTCCATGTCGATGAAGTCGATGACGATGATCCCGCCGATGTCGCGCAGGCGCAGCTGCTTGGCGATCTCGACGGCCGCCTCCAGGTTGTTCTTGAAGACCGTCTCCTCGAGGCTCGACGACCCGACGTTCTTGCCGGTGTTGACGTCGATGACGGTGAGGGCCTCGGTGTGCTCGATGATGAGCGAACCACCCGACGGCAGCCACACCTTGCGATCGAGGGCCTTGTGGAGCTGCTCGTGGACGTGGTGGCGTTCGAAGATGGACAGCGGCTCGACCTTCGGGTCGTAGAACTGCACGCGGTCGGCCACCGCCGGAGAGATGCTGGCCACGTAGTCGCGCACCTCGGTGTAGAGCTGCTCGTCGTCGATGACGATGCCCCGGTACTCGTCGTTGAACTCCTCGCGGATGACCCGCACGGCCATGTCCGGCTCGCGGTACAGCAACGCCGGGGACTGCACCTTGGCGGCGAGCGCCTCGATGCGCTCCCACTGCGACAGCAGCCGGGTGACGTCGGCGGAGATCTCCTCGGCGGTCACGCCCTCGGCCGCGGTGCGCACGATCACCCCGTGCTGGGGCGGCTTCACCTTGTCGAGGATGGACCGCAGGCGCTTGCGCTCGTCGTCGGCCAGGCGCTTGGAGATGCCGTAGGTGCTGGAGTTGGGGATCAGGACCACGAACCGGCCGGGGAGGGAGACCTCCTGGGTCAGGCGGGCGCCCTTGTGGGCGATGGGGTTCTTGGTGACCTGGCAGATGATGTTCTGCTTGGGCTTGAGGATCTGCTCGATGCGGGCGTTGCCGCCCTCCTCGATGTCCTCGGCGTCGTACTGCACGTCGCCCCGGTAGAGCACGGCGTTCTTGGGGGTGGCGATGTCGACGAAGGCCGCTTCCATGCCCGGCAGCACGTTCTGGACCTTGCCCAGGTAGATGTTGCCGTGGATCTGGGCCACGTCGTCGGCCGGACGCGAGACGTAGTGCTCGATGAGGTTGCGCCCCTCGAGCACGGCGATCTGGGTGGCCTGGGGGCGCACGCTGACGGTCATGAGGTAGCGACCGACCGGGCGGCCCTTGCGCTCACGGCCCTTGCGCTTCTCGAGGGTCTCCTCGTCGAGCTCGGGCCCCGTACCGCCGACGATGGCTTCCACCGGCTGGTTCGAGGGGCCGGAACGGCCGCCGCCCCCGCCGCCACCACCACCGCTGCTCTTGCCCCGTCCGCCGCGGCGCCGACGCGACCCGGACCGTGACGATCCGCCCGATCCGTTGCCGCCGCTCTCGCTGCCGCCGTCGCCACGCGACGGGCCCTGGTCGCCTCGGCCCTTGCCCTTGGCCGGCGCCCGGCCCGAACCGGACGTGTCGTTCTCGGCCTCCGGAGCGGGACGGGTGTCACCGATGCGGGGGCGCTTGACCAACGCCCGTTCGGCGGCGGCGGGGTCCTTGGGACGGCCCTCGGACTGGCGACCGGGGAGCTCAGGGGTGCGCTCCCCCTCGGCGGCCGAGCTGTCGCCCGCAGCGTCGGCGCCGTCGGCCGGACGGTTGGCCCCGTTGCTGCGGCTGCGGCTGCGGCCGCCACGCGAGCCACGGCGGCGGCGCGGCCGTGGGCTGCCGTCGCCGCTCCCGCCCGAGCGCTCGCCGCCGGCGGCGTCGCCCGATCCGGCGGCGCGGTCGGCGTCGCCGGCCGGGCTGTCGCCCTTGGCCGAGCGGTCGGACGTGTCGGCGCGGTCCGACCGGCGCGGTCCCCCGGCCGGGGCCGAAGAGCCGCTCGTGGTGGCGTCGCCGGACGAGCTCGAGGTGTCGCGCTCAGCCGAGGGGGCCTGCTCGCTCCGCCCCCGGGGGGCGGTGTCGCGCTCTTGGCGAGAGGGGTTCGACCCGGACGCGGAGGGCTCAGACCTCTGGTCGGGAGCCGGCGTCGTGGAGGCCCCGTCGGCGGTGGCCGCGGGGCGGGCCGGGCGGCCCGAGGTGTCGTCGACCGTGGGGTCGGTCATGGAGTGAGTCCCTTCTCATGAGGCGCGCGCCGTGGGTTGCGCCGTCGACGGCGCGCCGGGCGGGAGCAGTGGCTCTCGCGTCGCGCCGTCGGCTGTGATCCATTGGTGAGTGCGACAGACCCGCCCCTCGGCGAGGGGTGGGTCGTAGGCGGCCAGCAGCTCTGCGGGCCGGACCGAACGGGGGTGGGTGGCCAACTGGGCCACCAACACCGCCCCCGCTTCGGGTGCGTCGGGGGGTGTGGGACCGTCCACCGAGAGGTGGAGGATCCCCGGGCGCAGGTCGTCGGTGACCTGCTTGCCCTTGCGCTCGCGGGTGACCTGCACCACGTCCTTGGCGAGCAGCGTCTTGGTGGCGGCGGCCAGGACCGCCGGTTCGGTGTCGGGGACCTCGATCCGCCACGAGCACGAGGTCACCGCCTTCTGCAGGGAGTCGTCGGCCCGGTCGACCACGGCCGCCACCTGGACCTCGAGCCCCGGCGGGAGCAGCGGTGAGAGCCGCGCCGGCAGGGCGTCGAGGTCGACGTCGTGGGCCTCGGGCTCGAGCAGGTCGATGTCGAGGTACTCGCCCTCGGACTGGTGCCCGGTGGACAACGCCAGGCCGAAGTGCAGCTTGGGCCTGGGCGTGAAGCCCTCGGAGGTGGCGACGGGCAGCTCGGCACGGCGCAGCGCCCGCTCCCAGAGCCGGGCCACGTCGCGGTGGCTGGTGAAGCGCACCTTGCCGTGCTTGGTGAAGCGGACGCGGATCCTCACGACGGGGGTGCTCCCCCGCCGGTGCCGGCCACGACCGGCCGACGTGACAGCAGCTCGACCGGCACCGAGCTCGACGAGAGGTCCTGGCCGGTGCCCTGCGAGCCGCCGGCCGGCGGGGTGGCCGAGGCCACGATGTGCTCGATGGAGTACCCGGTGCAGGCCCCGCAGTCGTAGCAGGGCGTCCAGCGGCAGTCGGGCAGGCCGACCTCGGCGAGGCTGTCGCGCCAGTCCTGCCACAGGAAGTCCTTGTGCAACCCCGCCGAGAGGTGGTCCCACGGGAGGACCTCGTCTTCGGTGCGGTGGCGGTGGGCGTACCAGTCGGGCGACAGCCCGTGGGCGGCCATGACCTCGACCCACAGGTCGAGGTCGAAGCGCTCGCTCCATTCCTGGAAGGTGCCGCCGCGGCGCCACACCTCCTCGATGACCGGCCCGAGCCGGCGATCGCCGCGGCTCATGATGCCCTCGACCAGCGTGGCCTTGGGGTCGTGCCACTTCATCTGCACGCCGTGGGCCTTGCGGGTGGCGTCGCGCAGCAGGTTGACCTTGCGGCGCAGCTCCTCGACGGTGTTCTGCCCGAACCACTGGAACGGGGTGAACGGCTTGGGCACGAACCCGCCCACCGACACCGTGACCGACGGGCTCTTGGTGTGGGCCTTGCCCAGCTCGACGCAGTTGCGGGCCAGCTCGGCGATGCCGAGGGTGTCCTCGTCGGTCTCGGTGGGCAGGCCGGTGAGGAAGTACAGCTTCATGCGGCGCCAGCCGTTGGCATAGGCGGCGTCGACGGCGCTGTAGAGGTCTTCTTCGCGGATGAGCTTGTTGATGACCTGGCGCATGCGCCAGGTGCCGGCCTCCGGAGCGAAGGTGAGGCCCGTGCGCCGGGCCCGCTGGAGCTGGGTGGCGATGCCCACGCCGAAGGCGTCGACGCGGAGGCTGGGCAGCGACACCGACACGGGAGGCCCGTCCTCGGTGGACTGCACGATGTCGCCCACCAGGCCCTCGATGCCGGAGAAGTCGGCGGTGGACAACGAGGTGAGCGCCACCTCGTCGTAGCCGGTGCGGCGCAGGCCGCGCTCGACCATGTCGCGCACCTGGGCGGCCGGCCGCTCGCGCACCGGCCGGGTGATCATGCCCGCCTGGCAGAACCGACAGCCCCGGGTGCAACCGCGGAACACCTCGACGTTGAGCCGGTCGTGGACCACCTCGGTGAGGGGCACGAGCTGGTTCTTGGGGTACGGCCAGTCGGCCAGGTCGGGAAGGGTGCGCTTCTCGACCAGCTCGGGGACGTCGGCGTACCGGGGGGTGACGGCCACGAGGCGCTCGCCGTCGTAGGCGACGTCGTACAGCGAGGGCACGTACACCCCGGTGATGCCGGCCAGGGCCCGCAGGACCCCCTCGCGGCTGCCCTCGGTGCGCCCGGACGACTTCCAGTCGAGGATCACCTCGGTGATCTCGGCCACGATCTCCTCGCCATCGCCGAGCACCACGAAATCGAGGAAGTCGGCGATCGGCTCGGGGTTGTAGGTGCAGTGGCCGCCCGCGGCGACGAGCGGGTGCTCGGGGCGACGGTCGGCGGTGCGCACCGGCACCCCGGCGAGGTCGACCATGTTGAGCAGGTTCGTGTAGGTCAGCTCGGCCGACAGATTGAACCCGATGACGTCGAACTCCCCGGCCCGCCGGTGGGTGTCGAGGGAGAACAGCGGCATGTTGCGGGCGCGCAGCTCCGACTCGAGGTCGACCCACGGGGCGTAGGTGCGCTCCGCCACCGCATCGGGATGCTCGTTGAGCAGTTCGTAGAGGATCTGCAAGCCCTGGTTGGGCAGGCCGATCTCATAGGTGTCGGGGTAGGCGAGCAGCCACGCGACCTTGCGGGGGTCGTGGTCGGGCCGCTGCGCACCGTCCTCGAGGCCGATGTAGCGGGCGGGTTTGGCGACCTTGGCCAGCAGGGGTTCCAGCTGGGTCCACAAACCGTTCATTCGCGCCGATGCTACCGGCTGGACCACCGGCGGCACGACCGTGGGCCCGCGAGACCGCCGACCAGGGGCTTCGACGTTCCTCGCGGAGCGGAACCTGTGCCAGCATCGAGACGTGCAGCAGGTCCTGGTCGTGCTCTTCTGGCTGTGGTTCGCGGTGGCCCTGGCGGTGTACGGCTACCGCCTGTGGCGACGCATGACCCAGGGCCCCAAGGCCGAGCGCGACGCACGGGCGGCGGCGGCCGAGGGCCGCGCCGTGGGGCTGGGCGACAAGGCCGCCGGGCGCCTCGGACGCCGCGAGCTGCCTCCCCTGCCCGACGGTCCCCTCGAACCCCGGTTGCCGAAGTCCTTGGCCGGGGTGGGTCCCCCCGAAGGCGAGCGCGAAGCGGCGTCGAACCCCGGCGACGCGACGGCTACGGAGACCGCTGGGCCGACGCCGGACGGAGGCGCGGCCGGGGCCGGCGTCCCCACCGGCCGCCCCACGGTGGCCGCCGCCCTGCGAGGCATCGACCTGCCCGGCGACCTGATCCCGTTGGTCGACGGCGACGATCCCGAGGTCGCCGCGGGCCACAAGGTCACCTTCACCACCCGCGATGCGACGCTGCGCACGGTCGTGGCCGGCCTGGCCGACGAGCTCGAGCGCCTCGGCTACGAGGTCGACCAGACCGTCGTCGGCGACGGTGCCGAGCACCGCCTGGGCGCCGTGCGCGACCACACTGCCGTCACGCTGGTGGTGCAGGTCGACGACAGCAGCGCCGTCACGGTCGTGGCCACCACCTGAACCCGGGACCGTCGGGTCGCTCAGTCGGTCTTCTTGGCCGGGAGCAGACGGAGACCCAGCTCCTCGAGGTGCCCGGTGTCGATCGGGGTCGGGGCGTGGGTGAGGGGATCGGTGCCCGACTGCGTCTTCGGGAAGGCGATGACCTCGCGGATGTTCTCCTCGCCGGCGAGCAGCGCCACCAGACGGTCGATGCCGAAGGCGAACCCCGCGTGGGGCGGGGCCCCGAAGCGGAAGGCGTCGAGGAGGAACCCGAACTTGGCCTGGGCCTCCTCCTCGGAGATCCCGAGCAGCCCGAACATGCGCGCCTGGATGTCGCCTCGGTGGATTCGCACGCTGCCCGAGCCCAGCTCCCAGCCGTTGAGCACCAGGTCGTAGGACTGCGAGCGCACGTCGAGCAACGCCTGGGCGTCGTCGTTGTCGAGCAGGCCGACGTCGTCGGGGTGGGGCATCGTGAACGGGTGGTGGGCCGGGATCGGTGAGCCGTCGTCGCCCACGGCCTCGAACAGCGGGAAGTCGACCACCCACAGGAACTGCAGGCCACCCTCGGTGACGGGGGGCCGGCCCAGTTCGAGGCGCAGCAGGCCCAGCACGTGGCGCACCGCGGGCCGCTCGTCGGCCACCAGCAACAACAGGTCGCCCGCCTCGGCGCCGGTGGTGTCGACCAGCGCGGCCAGCTCCGCCTCGCTGAGGAACTTGGCCACCGGCGAGTCGAGCTGCCCGCCGTCCTTGACCCGCATCCACACCAGGCCCTTGGCCCCCCAGCGCTTGGCCTTGTCGGTGAGGTCGTCGAGGCGTGAACGGGTGGCATCGCCGCCACCGGGCACCCGGATGCCCTTGACGCACGGGGCCTTGAAGGCGTTGAACCCGGTGTCGGCGAACACCTCGGTGAGCTCCATGAGCTCCAGACCGAAGCGGGTGTCGGGCTTGTCCGAACCGAAGCGCTCCTGGGCCTCGAGCCACGTCATCCGGGGGATCTCCGCCACCGTGTCGCCGGTGACGGCCTCCACGGCGGCCGAGATGGCCACCGAGATGAACTCGAGCACCTCGTCCTGGGAGACGAAGCTGGCCTCGGCGTCGAGCTGCATGAACTCGAACTGGCGGTCGGCGCGCAGGTCCTCGTCGCGCAGGCAGCGGGCGATCTGGTAGTAGCGGTCCACGCCGCCCACCATGCACAGCTGCTTGAACAGCTGCGGGCTCTGGGGCAGGGCGTAGAACTGGCCGGGCGACAAGCGGCTCGGCACCACGAAGTCGCGGGCCCCCTCGGGGGTCGACGCGATGAGCATGGGGGTCTCGACCTCGACGAAGCCCTGGCGGTCCATGGCGCTGCGCAGGGCGCCGTTGACCTTGGCCCGCACCCGCAGGTTGCGCTGCATGCGCTCGGTGCGCAGGTCCACGTAGCGGTGGGCGAGGCGCACCATCTCGTCGACCTCGACGCGCTCGTCGAGCTGGAACGGGGGCGGCTCGGCGGTGTTGAGGACCTCGACCTCGCAGTCGCCGATCTCGACCTCGCCGGTCGGCAGGTTGGGGTTCTCGGTGCCCTCCGGGCGGGCCCGCACGGTGCCGACGACGCGCACCACGTACTCCGAGCGCAGCTCGGCGGCCCCGTCGACCACGCACTGCACCAGCCCGGTGTGGTCGCGCAGGTCGAGGAAGGCCAGGTGCTCACCGTGCTCACGGCGCCGGGCCACCCACCCGCACAGCGCCACCTGGCGGCCGATGAGGGCCGGGGAGAGCGCGCCGCAGTAGTCGGTTCGCATCGGGAGGGTGGTGGGATCGCTCACGGGAGATGTCCTCGGGTGTTCGGCTGGGGGCGGGTGGTCAGCGGCCGGCGGCGGCGCGCACGTGGGCCACGAGGTCGTCGCGGCCCACGCTGGTCTGCGAACGGTCGCCGTCCATGTGGCGCACGGTGACCGTGCCGGCGGCGGCCTCGTCGTCGCCGACGATGGCCACCAGGACGGCGCCGCTGCGATCAGCGGACTTCATCTGCGACTTCATCGAGCGGCCGTCGAAGGCCCGATCGGCGGCCAGGCCGGCGCGCCGCAGCTCGAGGGTGAGGTCGCGGGCGTGGCGGCCACCGGCGGCGTCGACCACGAACACGTCGATCGGGGCCGGCCCGGCGGCGAAGACGCCTTCGGCGTCGCAGGTCAACAGGACCCGTTCGATGCCCGATCCGAACCCGATGCCCGCGGTGGGAGGGCCGCCCAGGCTCTCGACCAGGCCGTCGTAGCGACCGCCGCCACCGATGGTGGACTGGGCCGCGTCGAGGGCGCCGCTGACGAACTCGAAGGTGGTGTGGGTGTAGTAGTCGAGGCCCCGCACGAGACGTGGTTCGAGCCGGAACGGCACGCCCACCGCGGTGAGCCCGTCCTTCACCCGGTCGAAGTGGGCGACGGCGTCGTCGCTCAGGCGGTCGGTGATGGCGGGGGCGTCAGCGATGGCCGCGATGGTGGTCGGCCGCTTGGAGTCGAGCACCCGCATGGGGTGGGCCTCGACCTTCTCGGCGTCGGCCGGGTCGAGCTCACCGATGCGCCCGACCAACCAGCTGCGCAGGTCGTCGACGTAGCGACGGCGGTCCTGGGTGGTGCCCATGGAGTTGAGGACCAGCTCCACCTGGCGCAACCCGAGCGAGGCGTAGAAGTCCCACAGCAAAGCGATGACCTCGACGTCGAGGTCGGGGTCGGCGCTGCCGAGCGCTTCCACGCCGAGCTGGTGGTGCTGGCGGTACCGGCCGGCTTGGGGACGTTCGTAGCGGAAGCTCGGGGCGGCGTACCAGACCTTCCACGGGGTGGCCGGCCGGTGCTGCACGAAGGCCCGCACCACCGAGGCGGTGCCCTCGGGCCGCAAGGCCAGGTGGCGGTCGCCCTTGTCGAGGAAGTCGTACATCTCCTTGCGCACGACGTCGGTGCCCTCCCCCACTCGGGAGAACACGCCGATCTCTTCGAACATGGGGCTCTGCACCAGCCCGTAGCCGGCGCGGCCCACGTGCTGGGCGAAGGCGGCCACCAGCGCCTGCCACCGCCCGGACTCCGGGGGGAGGACGTCGCGGGTGCCGACGGGGGCCTTGAACGCCTCGGGACGGCGGGACGACGGTTCGGACACGGCGGCCGAGGTTACCGGCGCCCTCTGCACCGCCACGAACCCGTTCGCCCGGAGCCCGTGCGACCGTGCCCGGACGACGCTCGGTTGCTCAGCTGCCGATGGCCGGCATCCCGCGGGCGATCACCCGGCCGCCGTGACGTTCGAACGCCGCCTCGACGTCGTCACGTCGACCGTGGCTGCACACCGCCACGATGACCTCGCCGGGCTGCAACGGCAGGTGCTCGAGCGCCTCGTGCTCGTCGCGCTCCTCGGACGCGGCGGCGATGCCCAGATAGCCACCGAGCATGGCGCCGCCGACCGCGGAGGCCACCCCCACGCCGAGCAACCCGCCGACGCCCAGCACACCGATGCCGGGCACGACCAGGGCGGCGAGCGCGACGCCGGCGACGAGCCCACGGGCACCCCGACCTCGGCGCCGATCGTGGCGTCGCTCTCCATGTCGGCCTCCTGGTCGTGCTCGAAGACGACCAGGTCGGTGCCGTGCACCGCGACACCGAGGTGCTCGCTGCCGAACCCGAGGCGTCGAAGGTCGTCGACGGCACGCTCGGCCGCGGCCCGGTCGGGGAAGATGGCGGCCGCGTGGTCGTGCTCGCAGTGGGCCCGCAGCTCGGCGGCCGACGGGGGCGCCTGGTGCAGGGCGGCGGTGACGTCCTCCTCCTCGGGTGAGGCCGCGGCGCCGTAGGGCAGGGTGAGCGTCCCGAGCGGCGCACCGTCGACTGTGGCGAGGGCGAACAGGATGGCCTCGTCGTCCGGATCGGACTGCCCCTCGAAGCGGTGCGTGTCGACCACGACAACGTCGTGGGTGGGGTCGAACCGCCGGCCCGACGGGCGCGCCACGAGCACTCCGTCGACCACGACCAGGTCTTCGACGAACCCGGTGTTGGCCAACCATCCCTGGACCTGCGACAGCGTGTCGGTCCACATGGCGCCTCCTCGCGACGCGAACTCTCTCGAGTGGAGCTTCCCAGGCCGCGCCCGCTCCGGTAGGGGCGAAGGACGGCATCAGGCGGGCCGACGCCTACCCGAAGGTGGTGGCGGCCAGCAGGATGCTCAGGCCGGCCACGAAGGCCAGCGTGGTCTCGAGCTTGTCGCGGGTGCGGGGATGCGACGACAGCTCGGGGAGCAGGTCAGCGGCGGCGATGTAGACGAAGTTCCCGGCGGCGAACGGCAGGAGGTATGCCACCTCGACCCTCCCGGCGAGGGCGTAGGCGAGGAGGGCGCCGAGGAGGAAGGTGAGGGCCGACCCGAGGTTCCAGAGCAGTGCCGCGCTGCGGCGCCAGCCGCTGTGGACGAGCACGCCGAAGTCACCGAGCTCCTGGGGCACCTCGTGGGCCGCGGCGGCCAGCCAGGCGACGATGCCGACGCTGATGTCGACGGTGAACGCCGCACCCACGGCCAGCCCACCGATCAGGTTGTGGAGCCCGTCGGCGACCAGGATCAGGTAGCCCAGCGGCTGGTGCCCCGTGTGGTCGCTGCGGTGGCAGTGGTGCCAGTGCAGGAACTGCTCGAGGACGAAGAAGACCCCGAAGCCACCCACCAGCCAGAGATAGACCGCCAGGTCGTTGCCGAGCGCGTCGACGGCCGCCGGGAGCATGTGGAAGAAGGCGCCCCCCAGCAGGGACCCGGCCGCCAGACCCACCAGCGGCAGCAGGATCCGATCGAGGGTGCTCGGCGGCAACACCAACGTGACCGCGCCGACCAGGGCCAGCGAACTCATGGCCACCCCGGCCACCACGATCCAGGCGAGGGTGCTCACCGTCGCCCCCCACCGGGACCGGAAGCGTGCCGGTGCGGGACGACCCGCACGAGGTCCTCAGCTCCGGCCGGCGTTGCCAGGGCCACCGGGACCGTGACCACGGCCGCCAGCACCCCGGCCCGGACCGCCTCCGCCACGACCTCCCCTACCAGGCCCCCGGCCCCGACCACCTGGGCCTCCGCCCGCGCCTCGACCCTCGGAGCACCGTTGGAACGCCGGCAGGTGGTTGTCCTGGGAGGCCCGCTGCAGATTGCGGTACACCTCGAGCACCTCGTCTCGATGCGTCCCCTGCAGCACCCGGTCGTAGAGCGCCGCGTTGTCCACCTCGGCCTCCACGCCCGCCCGGCAGGCCTCGGCGAGTGACTCGTAGCGCGGCACCTGCCCGGGCCATGGGTCGTCGGGGACGGCCAGCCCGTAGCGCTCGAAGAGGACCACCAGTGCGTCGATGTGGCGCTGTTCCGCGTCGACGATGTTCATGAACGGGCGGACCTCACCGAAGTCGGCGATCACCTGCCGGTAGGTGGCCCGGGCCTTGTACTCGTCGTCGATGGCCTCGAGGAGGTCGGCGACCTCCCGCTCGGTGAGGTCGTTCTCTGTCGGCGTCACGGCTGCCTCCTCGTCCGCGGCCCGCCACGGGCCGGACCCGTCCGACCACAGGTCGATCCTGCCCCACGCGGCCCGGCACGACCAGGGACCCTGGTCACCAGACCGGCGGTCGATGTGCCGAGACGATGCCCAGGACGGTGCCGGTGGCGCCGAGCCGGGGCTGGGTGCTCAGTCGCCCTTGCCGGGCAGCACGCGGGAGGCGTCGTAGATGCCGTCGATCCGCTTGATGGCCGAGATGACCGAGTCGAGGTGGGAGGGGTCGCCGAGCTCGAAGTCGAAGCGCATCTTGGAGATGCGGTCGGTGCCGGTGATGGTGTTGCACGACACGATGTTGACGTGGTGCTCGGCCAGCGCCGCCGAGACGTCTCGCAGCAGCTTCGAGCGGTCGAGCGCCTTGACCTCGAGCGAGGCCACGAACACCGAGTTGGTGGCGTCGTCCCACTCGACGTCGATGAGGCGGTCACGCTGGCCCACGGCGAGGGACACGGCGTTGGCGCAATCGGCCCGGTGGACCGACACGCCTCGGCCCCGGGTGACGAAGCCCATGATCTCGTCGCCCGGCACCGGCGTGCAGCAGCGGGAGAGGCGCACCATGACGTCGTCGAGGCCCTCGACGTGCACCCCGGACTTGGACGCACCGTTGCGACGCCGCTTGCGAGGCTCGCGCACGGTGACGGGGAGTTGCTCCTCGCGGGTGGGATCGACGTCCTGGAGGTGACGTCGCACCCGTTCGGCCACCGACGCCGCCGAGACGTGGTGCTCGCCGATGGCCGCGTACATCGACTGGCGGTCGACGTACTTGAGCAGGTCGGCGACCTCGTCGAGGGCGTCGGACGCCTGGATCTTCTGCACCGGCAGGCCCTCGCGCCGCATGGCCTTGATGAGGTCCTCGGTGCCGGCGTCGATGGCGTCGTCGCGCCGCTCCTTGGAGTACCAACCCCGGATCTTGTTGGCCGCCCGATGGGTGACGACGAACTTCAGCCAGTCGCGGCTGGGACCGGCGCCGGGCACCTTGGACGTGAAG
The DNA here is from genome assembly GCF_021246445.1 of Rhabdothermincola salaria. Classification (NCBI taxonomy): domain Bacteria; kingdom Bacillati; phylum Actinomycetota; class Acidimicrobiia; order Acidimicrobiales; family Iamiaceae; genus Rhabdothermincola; species Rhabdothermincola salaria. The sequence goes on along the minus strand of NZ_JAJQXW010000001.1, from coordinate 436,858 downwards.
ATCTCCACCGAGTCGCCCGAGTTGAGCTCGGAGTCGAGCGGGATCAGCCGCCCGTTGACCCGGGCCCCGATGCAGGAGTGACCGACCTCGGTGTGGATGGCGTAGGCGAAGTCGACGGCGGTGGCGCCCTTGGGCAGGGTGATGACCTTGCCCTTGGGCGTGAAGACGAAGACCTCGTCCTGTTCGAGGTCGGTCTTCAGGTTGGCCATGAACTCGCCCGGATCCGACGTCTCGGACTGCCAGTCGACGATGCGGTTCAGCCAGGTGAGGTCGGCGGTGGAGGTGTTGTTGTCCTTGTAGTTCCAGTGCGCGGCCACCCCGAACTCGGCCCGCTGGTGCATCTCGAGGGTGCGGATCTGGACCTCGAGGGGCTTGCCCTGAGGCCCGATCACGGTCGTGTGCAGCGACTGGTAGAGGTTGAACTTGGGCATGGCGATGTAGTCCTTGAACCGCCCCTGCACCGGCTTCCACGTGGCGTGGATGGAGCCCAGCGCGGCGTAGCAGTCCTTCACCGTCTCGACGACGACCCGGATGCCCACCAGGTCGAAGATGTCGTCGAAGTCGCGCCCCTTCACGACCATCTTCTCGTAGATGCTCCACATGTGCTTCGGGCGCCCGGTGACCTCGGCGGTGATGCGCAGCTCCCGGAGCCGCCCGCTCACGTCCTCGAGCACCTGCATCAGGTAGAGCTCGCGCTCGGGGGTGCGGGTGGCCACCATGTGGTCGATCTCGGCGTAGCGCTTGGGGTGCAGCGAGGCGAACGAGAGGTCCTCGAGCTGCTGCTTGAGCTCCTGCATGCCCAGGCGGTGGGCCAGCGGGGCGTAGATGTCGAGGGTCTCCTGGGCCGTGCGCTCCTGCTTCCAGGCCGGCATGGCGGCGATGGTGCGCATGTTGTGCAGGCGGTCGGCCAGCTTGATGATCAGGACCCGCAGGTCCTTGGCCATGGCCACCAGCATCTTGCGCACCGTGGCGGCCTGCTGGGCCTCCTTGGAGTCGAACTTGATGCGGTCGAGCTTGGTGACGCCGTCGACGATGCGCACCACGTCCGGCCCGAACTTGGCCTCGAGGTCCTCGACGGTGGCCCCGGTGTCCTCGAGGGCGTCGTGGAGGATGGCGGCGGCCAGGGTGACGTCGTCGAGACCGAACTCGGCGCAGATCTTGGCCACCGCCACCGGGTGGGTGATGTAGGGCTCACCGCTCTTGCGGGTCTGTTCGCCGTGGGCGTCCTTGCCGTACTCGTAGGCCCGCGTGATCAGGCCGATGGGCGCCTTGGGGTGGTTGGTGCGGAACGCGGAGATGAGCGGCGCCAGCTCCTCGATGGGCGGGGCGCTGTGGCGACGCCACGGCAGCACGCGGTCCACGGTGGCCATCGCCCCTAGGCCTCCGCTCCAGCGGCGCCCGACGGGAAGGTGGCCAGCACGTCGATGTCGTGCCCGGCGAGGGCCTGGCGACCACCGAGCCCCTCGATCTCCATCACGAAGGCCAGCCCCGCGACCACCCCGCCGAGCTTCTCGACGAGGCGGATGGTGGCGGCCGCCGTGCCGCCGGTGGCCAGGACGTCATCGACGATCACGACCTGCTCGCCGGGGTGCACGGCGTCGCGGTGGATCTCGAGGAGGTCGACCCCGTACTCGAGGACGTACTCCTCACGCTCGATCTCCCAGGGCAGCTTGCCGGCCTTGCGCACGGGCACGAAGCCGGCGCCGAGCTTGTAGGCCACCGGTGCGCCGAACACGAAGCCACGCGCCTCGACGCCGAGCACCCGGGTGACGGGCCGGCCGGGCACGGTGGCGACCTCGACGAGCGCGTCGACCACGGCACCGAAGGCCTCCGGGTCGTGCAACAGCGGGGTGATGTCGCGGAACACCACACCGGGCCGCGGCCAGTCGGGGATGTCGCGCACCAGCGCGCTGACCATGGCCGCCGGGTCGGTCACCGGCGGTCGCTTCCGATCCGACGACGAAGCCGACCTGGCGCGATCATCCCCCCACGGTACCGCGTGGCCCCACGAGCCCGGCCCGGCGGTGACGGCTGGCTCAGCGCTTCTTGGTCTTCTTGCGGGGCCGCGGTGGGATGGCGCTGCTGGGCGTCGGCGGCTTCGGACGCCCGGTGCCGGCGGAGGAGGAGGGCGTGCCGGCCGAGGAGGAGGATGTCGAGGTGGTCGTGGCGGCGGACACGGCCTTGGCCCCGCGGACGCCGGCGGCCACGCCCCGAGCGTCCGGGTCGGCCCCGGAGACCCCGCCACCCGACGCCGCCAGCCGCTCGCGCACGGTCTGGTTCTTCGGTTCCTTCTCCTTGAGCCACACCAGCGCGGGGGCGGCCACGAAGATCGACGAGTAGGCGCCGACAGCGAGACCGACGAACAGCGCCAGCGCGAACTCCTGGAGGGTGACAGCCCCCATGATCGCCCCACCCACCACCAGCAGCGAGATGACCGGCAGCAGCGAGGTGATCGTGGTGTTGATGGAGCGCAGCAGCACCTGGTTCATGGAGAGGCTGACCATCTGGGTGTAGTCCATCCGGCCGCTGAGACCGACGAGGCGCTCGTTCTCCTTGATCTTGTCGTCCACCACGATCGTGTCGTAGATCGAGTAGCCGAGGATGGTGAGGAAGGCGATCACCGTGCCGGGGGTGACGTCGAACTGGAACACCGAGTACACGCCCACGCTGATGAGGACGTCGTGGGCCACCGCGACCAGGGCGGCGACCGCCATGCGCCACTCGAGGCGGATCGTCAGGTAGATCAGGATGGCGGCGAAGAAGAAGAAGAGGGCCCGCACCGCGGCGTTGGTGATGTCGGAGCCCCAGGAAGCGCCGACGGTGGACACGCTGACCTCGGCGACCTCGGTGCCCGCCACGTCGGCCAGCACCTCGCGCACGGAGGCCACGCCGGCGTCGTCCATCTCGGGGCCCTGCACCCGGAGGGTGTCGTCGCCCACGATCTGGATCTTGGCCCCCTCCTGGCCGACCTCGGTGAGGGCCTGGCGGGCGTCGGAGACCGACACCCCGGGGGCGGGGACCTCCCACGACACACCGCCGACGAAGTCGATGCCCAGGCTGAGGCCACGGGTGAACAGCGAGCCGATGGAGATCAGCACCAGCAGAGCCGAGAGGACCAGCGCCCGCTTCCACCACGTCGGGAAGTCGATGGTGCTCTGGCCCCGTAGGAGGCGTGCGAAGGCGGTCATCGGGCGGCTCCCGCGGTGCTGGCGGCGACTGGGGGGTCGGTGGGCCGGGCGCCGGTGGGCGGCACCTCGGCCGGCAACCCGAGCAGGCCGGGCCGGGCCCGCAGGAACGACGACTTGGTGGCCAGCTTGACCGCGGGGCGCATGAAGGCCCAAGAGGCGAGGAGGTCGAGCAGCCCGGCGATGCCGAGGTAGAAGGCGAAGCCCCGAACGGGGCCGACGGTGAGCCACCACAGCAGCCCGGCGCCGATGAGGGAGGCCACGTCGGCCTTGACGATGGTCGAGAAGGCGGCCACGAACGACTTGTCGGTGGCGCTGCGGATGCTGCGCCCGGCCCGGACGTCTTCCTTGAGGTGCTCGTAGTAGACGACGTTGGAGTCGAAGGACACGCCGATGGACACGATGATGCCGGTGATGCCGGCGAGGGTGAGCGCCAGCCCGCTGTTGGAGCCGAGGTAGCTGATCACGGTCCAGAGCAGGGCCCCTTCGACGGTCAGCTTCAGCACGGACAGGAGGCCGAGGAACCGGTAGACGGTGATCATGTAGGCGCTGGCCAGGACGAGACCGACGACGCCGGCCACGAGACCGGCCTCGAGGGCGTCGCGGCCGAGCGTGGCCGAGACCAGCTGGGCCTGCTGCTGCTCGAGCTCGACGGGCAGGGCGCCGTAGTTGAGGGCGGTGGCCAGGTCGCGGGCCTCGCGCTCGGTGAACTGGCCGGTGATGGACACCTCGTCGCGACTGAACGTCGGCGTCTGGATGGTGGGCGCCGAGATGACCCGACCGTCGAGCACGATGCCGAGCTGGCCGGTCGGGCACGACGGCGACTGCGAGAAGCACTGCGACGCCGCCCCGTTGAAGGCGTCGATGCCCTCGGAACCACCCTTGAACACCGGGCTCACCTGCCACTCGGCGCCGAAGAGGCTGGCCGCCGCGCTCTCGAGGCCGGCGCCGGTGAGCAGCACCGGGCCGAGCTGGTAGGTGGCCACCAGCACCCCCTCCTCACACTGGGGCAGGGTGACGTTCTCGTCGGGCGGCAGCTCGCTCGACGGGATGCCGGTGGTGCACACGTCGGCCGGGAGGCCACCGGTGAGCAACTCGGTGGCGTCGATCGGGGGGGCGAGCGTGGTGTCGGTGCCCTCGGGGGCCGCCGGGGCCGTGGTGTCGGGGGCCGGTTCGGGCGGCGGCTCGGCCTGGGCCGACTCGAACGCGCTCTGGGCCACGACGCCGCCGGCGCTCTCGCCCACGCCCAGCCCGAGCCCCTGCTCGGTCTCGTCGGTCGCGTCGGGCGCAGTGGTGTCGGGGGCAGTGGTGTCGGGGGCCTCGGTCGTGGTGTCGGAGGAGTCGCCCGGTGCGGGGGTGTCCGTCGGTGCCGACTCGAGGTCGAGTCCGGCCGGGATGGCGCCCAGCACGGGCCGGAACTGCAGCTCGGCCGTCTGGCCCACCAGGGCCAGGGCCCGGTCCCGGTCGTCGACGCCGGGGATCTGGATGAGGATGTTGTCGCCCTGGCGGGTGATCTCGGGCTCGGCCACGCCGAGGGCGTCGACGCGCTGGCGGATGATCGAGATGGCCTGCTCGAGGGTCTCCTCGGTGACCTCGTTGGTGGGCTGGAGCACCACCGACACCCCGCCCTGGAGGTCGAGGCCCAGGAGCGGCTTGTTGCCGACCCCGAAGGTGTAGACGAGGCCGAACGTGGCCACCACGACGATGACGATGAGCGAGCCGAAGCCCCTGAAGCGGCGCACCTCAGCGGCGCCCGGGAGGTTCGGTGCCGTCGGCGTCGTCGTCGACCACCTCGACCTCGACGACCTCGACCTCGATCTCGTCGACCTCTTCGTCGTCGTCCTCGTCGTCGTCGTCCTCGTCGTCGTCGTCCTCGTCGTCGTCGTCGACCTCGTCGTCCTCGTCGTCGGCGGTCGGCCAGGCCTCGAGGACACCGTCGCCGTCGACCAGCTCGTCGTCCTCGTCGTCGACGTCGATCACCGTCGCCACCTTGGACGCCACCGCCCGGCGGGCCACCTTCAGCTCCAGCCCAGGAGCCACCTCGAGGTGCACGACGTCACCGTCGATCTCGGTGATGGTGCCGTAGATGCCCGCGCCGCTCATCACCTCGTCGCCGACCTCGAGCGAGGCCACCAGGGCGTTGTGGCGCTTGAGCTCCCGCTGCTTGGGCAGGATCAGCACCACCCAGGCCAGCACGAAGAGGACGATCAACAAGATGGTGGACATGGGCTCAGTTCGAGAGACGGGTGCGATCGGGGGCCGGAGGGGGCCAGGGGCCCACCGGCGAACCGGTTCAGGTTAGTGCTCCGGGGAGGGGCGGCCCGCTCGCCCGTCCCGCGGACGCCGCGAGGGCGGCCCCGGCCACCGATCGGCCCGGCCGGCTCGCCGGGTCACGACCAGACCTCGGCCACCTCTCGGCGCACGGTGTCGAGGGTCCCGTCGACGATCGCCGCCCGCGTCCGCTCCATCAGGCGCAGCAACCAGTGCACGTTGTGCAGCGACGTCAACCGGGCCGCGGTCGGCTCGTTCACCAGCAGCAGGTGCCGCAGGTACCCCTTCGAGTGCCGCACGCAGGCCGGGCAGATGCACCCTTCCTCCAGCGGCGACGGATCGCGGGCCCAGCGCAGGTTGCGCAGGTTGAGCCGCCCCTCGCTGGTGAGGATGGTGCCGTGGCGCGCCAGCCGGGTCGGCAGCACGCAGTCGAACATGTCGACGCCGAGGGCCACCGCCTCCACCAGGGAGACGGGGTCGCCGACGCCCATGAGGTAGCGGGGCTGGTCGGGCGGGAGCCCGGCGAGGGCCGCGGCCAGGGCGGGCAGCATCTCGTCTCGGGACTCGCCCACCGACAACCCGCCGATGCCGTAGCCGTCGAAGTCGAGGGCGACCGTGCGCTCGGCGCTCTCGGTGCGCAGCGCCGGGTCCACCCCGCCCTGGACGATCCCGAAGAGCGCCTGGGTGGAGCCCTCTTCCCGGGCCGGCCGGTGGGCGGCGCGGGCCCGGCCGGCCCACAGGGCGCTGCGGTCGACCGCCGAGCGCACCACCGAGTCGGCCGAGGGCAGCGGCGGGCACACGTCGAGCACCATCTGGATGTCGGCCCCGAGCAGTTGTTGGATGGCCACGCAGCTCTCCGGCGTGAGGTGGTGGCGGCTGCCGTCGTAGGTGGACACGAAGGTGGCACCGTCGTCGGTGACCTTGGGTTCGAGGGAGAACACCTGGTACCCGCCGGAGTCGGTGAGCACGTGCCCGTCCCAGCCCGAGAAGCGGTGCAGGCCTCCCAGCTCGGCCACGAGGTCGGCGCCGGGGCGCAGCATCAGGTGGTAGGTGTTGGCCAGGACGACCTCGGCGCCGAGGTCCTCGAGGTCCTGGGCGGTGAGCGCCCGCACCACGGCTCGGGTGCCGACCGGCATGAAGCACGGCGTGCGGAACGAACCCCGGGCCGTGTGCACGGTGGCGGCCCGCGCCGGGCCGTGGGTGGCCTGGAGGTCGAGGCGGACCACGTGGCCGGTCGGGTCGGGCACGAACGGGGCGGACGACGGGGACGGGGTCACGGACGGGGCCCTTCCGAGCGGTCGAGGAGCATGGCATCGCCGAAGGAGAGGAACCGGTAGCCGTCCGCCAGGGCGGTGGCGTACAGGTCGCGCCAGCGGGGGCCGACGAAGGCGTCGATCATCACCAGCAGCGACGAGCGGGGCAGGTGGAAGTTGGTGAGCAGTCGGTCGACCACCCGCCACGGGTAGGGCCGGTGGATGAAGAGGTCGGTGCGGCCGACGAGCGCGCCGGTGGCCGCCGCGCTCTCCAGGGCCCGCACCGCCGTGGTGCCCACGGCCACCACCCGCCCGCCCGCAGCCCGGGTGGCGGTGCAGGCCTCCATGGTGGCGGCCGGGACCCGGTAGTGCTCGGCGTGCATGACGTGGTCGCGCACGTCGTCGACGGCGATGGGCCGGAAGGTGCCCAGCCCCACCACCAACTCGACGTCGGCCCGACCGACCCCCTTGTCGGCAATGCGCTCGAGCAGCTCGGGGGTGAGGTGCAGGCCCGCGGTCGGGGCGGCCGCCGACGCCGGACGTTCGGCGTAGACGGTCTGATAGCGCTCGGCCTCGGCCAGCGGAGCGGTGATGTAGGGCGGCAGAGGCATGGCGCCGTGGCGGGCCAGCACATCGAGCTCGTCGCCCACGGTGCGCAGCTCCACGATCCGGCGTCCCTCGCCGAGGTCCTCCCCCACCTCCACCTCGAGCTCGTCGTCGCCGTCGGGCGGGTGGAGCACCGAACCAGGGGCGACGCGTCGGCTGGGCCGCACCAACGCCTCCCAGCGCGACCCCCCTCCCCCACCGTCGCCACCGGCGGCAGACCCGTCGGTGGGCCCGCCGAGGCGTTCGAGCAACAGCACCTCGGCGGCACCGCCGGTGGGTTTGACCAGGGCCAGCCGGGCGGGGAGCACCCGGGTGGTGTTCACCACGAGCAGGTCGCCCGGGTCGAGGAGTTCGGCGAGGTCGGCGACCTGGCGGTGCTCGGGGGTGCGGCCCGGTCCGCGGTCGACCAGGAGCCGGGCCGCGTCACGCCGGGCCAGGGGCTCCTGGGCGATGGCCGCCTCGGGCAGGTCGTAGTCGAAGGCGGCCGTCTCCACGGCGCCCGAGGCTACGGGCTGGCCACCACCACCCGGCACCACCCGGCACCACCCGGCACCGACCCGAACCCCCGAGCCCCCGAACCCCCGACGCATGAGCGGCGGCCGAGGGGGACCCCACCGTCGACGCCGGCCGTCGACGCCCGCAATCGACGCCCGCCATCGACAGCGCCTCAGGCGGGGTGTGGGGGCCCGGGGGTGCTGGGGGCGCCCGGGACCTCACCGGGACGGGGGCCGGGCGGGGAGGCCGGGGTGCGCGGCGGAGGGTCGGAGGCCAACAGGGGCCAGAGGACCGCCGCGAACAGGGCCGTGGCCAGCACGAGAGGAGGCCAGGCCCCGTACCGGGTGAGCCAGGCGCCGACGGTGGCCCCGACGATGAACAAGGCGATGGACCCACCCCGCCGCCGCCAGCGTTCGTTGTGGCCCCGGGCGAGCGCCGAGTCCGACACGAGGGCGGTGAAGGTGAGCGTCATCACGTTGGTGGCGAGGTCGGGCACCCCGTGGGTGCGCAGCAAGGTGTTCTGCAGCCCCATGGCCACGCACAGCAGGGCGACCACGACGTCGCGATCCCACCCGGTCTGGCCCGGGTCGGTGACCACGGCCACGACGGTGGCCACCACCAGGATCGCCAGCTCCACGAAGAACCCGAACCGCCGCTCGGTGAAGACCCGCGGCCCCCGCATCACGTGCCCGCCGAGAAGGGCACCCAGGGCGAAGAAGGCCAGCGCGGCCAGGTACCGCGCCGGCGTGCCGTTGCCGAAGTCCTCGCCGGTACCCAGGCGGAAGCCGAGCAGCACCATGTTGCCGGTCATGAGCTCGGCGAACACCCCGCCCATGGCGATGAAGCAGGCCGCGTCGATGATGCCGCAGATGGCCGAGATGCCGAAGAGGCCCGAGAGGTACGGCGGCCGCCAGCGCACGCCGTGGGACCGTAGTCGCCGGCCCCGGCGCGCCTCGTGATGCGCCGACGCTCGACGCGGGCCGACGGACGGCTCGGCGGCGACCCGCGGGTCAGGGCGAGAAGAGGTCCGGTGGGGGGTCGGCTGCCATCAGCGGCGCCGAGGGCGGCGCGATGAGGCCCACGTGGGCCCAGGCCGCCGGCGTGGCCACCCGACCCCGGGGGGTGCGCATCAGCAGGCCCTGTTGGATGAGGAACGGCTCGTAGACGTCCTCGACCGTCTCCTCGGCCTCGCCCACGCTGATGGCCAGCGTGCCCAGCCCCACCGGGCCGCCCCCGAACTTCTGGCACAGGTTGGTGAGCACGGCCCGGTCGACCTTGTCGAGGCCGAGGTCGTCGACGCCGAACAACGAGAGGCCCTCGCGGGCGGTGTGGCGGTCGATGCGCCCGTGGCTGCGCACCTCGGCGAAGTCGCGCACCCGGCGCAGGAGCCGGTTGGCGATGCGGGGCGTGCCCCGGGCCCGCCCGGCGATCTCGGCCGCGCCGTCGTCGTCGATCTCGAGGCCGAGGATGCCGGCGGCACGGATCACGATGTCCTCGAGCTCGCCGGCGTCGTAGTAGTCGAGCCGGGCGACGAGCCCGAAGCGGTCGCGCAGCGGGCCGGTGATGAGGCCGGTGCGGGTGGTGGCCCCGATGAGGGTGAAGCGGGGCAGGTCGAGGCGGATGGACCGGGCGGCGGGGCCCTTCCCCAGCACGATGTCGAGCTGGTAGTCCTCCATGGCCGGGTACATGACCTCCTCGACCGTGCGGCTGAGGCGGTGGATCTCGTCGATGAAGAGCACGTCGCCCTCGCCCAGACGGGTGAGGATGGCGGCGAGGTCGCCGGCCCGGTCGAGCGCGGGGCCCGACGTGACGTGCAGGCCCACACCGAGCTCGGCGGCCACGATGCCGGCGAGGGTGGTCTTGCCCAGCCCCGGAGGTCCGGCGAAGAGGAGGTGGTCGACGGCCTGGGCCCGGCGGCGGGCGGCCTCGAGGACGATGTCGAGGTGCTCCTTGAGCTCGCGCTGACCGACGAACTCGTCGAGGCGGCGGGGCCGCAGGCCCCCTTCCTCGCCGATGAGGGTGGCCGCCGGGGTGAGGGGGTCCTCGATCTCGACGTCGTCGGGTGACGGGTCGGGGGAGAGCAGCTCGTCGCGCATCAGCGGTCTCCTCGCATCAGGCCACCGCCAGCTTCTGCAGGGCCAGGCGCAACAGCTCGGCGGAGTCGTCGCCGTCGTCGGGCAGCTCGCGCAGCACGCCGGCGACCTCCTCGTTGCCGTAGCCCAGGTTGGCCAGCGCATCGCGCACGTCGGCGTGGGGGCTGGCGGCCGTGGCCGCCGGCGCGCCCGTGTCGGTGGCGGCGGTGGCGGCGGTGTCGAGGCCGGGGATCTCGAGGCGGGACTTGAGCTCGACCAACAGCCGGGCGGCGGTCTTCTTGCCCACGCCGGGCACCAGGCAGAGGGCGGCGAGGTCGTCGGAGGCCAGCACCCGTTGCAACGCCGCCGGCGGGTGCACCGAGAGGATGGCCAACGCCAACGACGGGCCCACGCCGTGAGCCCCGAGCAGGGCCTCGAAGGCCAGGCGCTCCTCGCCGCGGCAGAACCCGTAGAGGGTCTCGACGTCCTCTCGGCGGTGGTGGTGGACGTAGACGAAGACCTCGGTGCCGAGCTCGCCGACGTCGAGCGCGGTGGCGGCCGACACGGTGAGCCGGTAGCCGACGCCGGCGACCTCGACGAGGATCTCGCCGCTGGGCCAGCGTTCGAGCAGGGTGCCGCGCAGCGATCCGATCACGACGCACCTCCCGAGGCGACGGCGGCCGCCCGCAGCGGGGCCATGGCCAGGTGGCACAGGGCCAGGGCGGCGGCGTCGGCGGCGTCGGGCGGATGGGGCAGCTCCGGCAGCCCGAGCAGGGTCTGCACCATCTGTTGGACCTGCATCTTGTCGGCACCTCCCCATCCGGTGACCGCCATCTTGACCTCGTTCGGGGAGTACTCGACGACGTCGCAACCGGCGGCCACCGCTTCGGTCATGGCGATGCCGCTGGCCTGGCCGACCGACATGGCCGTGCGCACGTTCACCTGGAACAGCACCCGCTCGACGGCCACGGCCGCCGGCCGGTGCTCGGCGATGAGGTCGCGCAGCTCGAGCTGGAGCTCGGCCAGGCGCAGGTGCACGGGCGCCGACGGCGGGGTGGTGATGACGCCCAGGGCCCGGGCCCGGGCGCCGCCTCCGGCCGCCCCACGTCCGGCCGGGCGCGCCTCGAGGACGCAGTACCCGCAGCGCGAGAGACCAGGATCGATGCCGAGCACGAACACCCGTACGAGGTTAGCCAGGCGGGGAAGCAGCGCGGCGGATCCCCCGTTGCACCGGAGGACGACGCTCAGCCCGAGGCCCCGATCTGCCGATGACACATCCTGTGACCTCCACGACGGCTGCGGCCGCCACCACTGCCGTGCCCACCGCTCCCCCACCGACTCCCGACCCGGGATCCGCCGTGGAGCTGCGCGGGGTGGGCCGCCGCTTCGGCGCCGTGCCGGCCCTCGCCGACCTCGACCTCCGCGTTCCCACCGGGCAGATCACCGTGCTGTTGGGACCCAACGGTGCCGGCAAGACCACCGCCATCCGGGTCATCACCGGTGCGCTCGAACCCGACGACGGCGACGTGCGAGTGTTCGGCCTCGACCCGCTCGTCGACGGCGAGGAGATCCGCCGCCGCTGCGGCGTGGTCTCGGCCAAGCCCGCGCTCTACGACCGCCTGTCCGGCCGGGCCAACCTGCAGTACGCCGCCGAGCTCTACGGCCTCGGACGCAAGGCCGACGGGCCGATCCACGACGCGGCCGACCGTTTCGGCATCGTCGATGCCCTCGACCAGCAGGTGGGTGGCTACTCGACCGGCATGAAGACCCGCCTGGCCCTGGCCCGCTCGGTGCTCCACGACCCCGACCTGTTGCTCTTCGACGAGCCCACCTCGGGCCTCGACCCGGAGTCGTCGCACGCGGTGCTGGAGCTCATCCGGGAGATGACCGCCGGAGGCCGCACCGTGGTGATGTGCACCCACCTGCTGATCGAGGCCGAAGGCCTGGCCGACCGGATCGTGGTGCTCGACGCCGGCACCGACCTGCTGGCCGGCACCCAGGCCGAGCTCACCGGGCTCTACTGGCCCCCGAACCTGGTCCACCTCGCCGCCGAGGACCCCCGCTCGCTCGACGGGCTCGAGGGGTCCGACGGGGTGCTGGCGTACCGGCCCGACGCCGACGGCCGCCCCGGGGTGGCCGAGGTCCAACTGGACGACCTGACCCGGCTCCCCGACCTGATCGCCCGCCTGGTCGCCCACGGCGTGCGCCTCACCCGGGTCGAGCCGCACGACCCCACGCTCGAGGACCTCTACTTCGCCGTGCGCCGCGACCACCGGGAGCGCCTGGCGGCGGAGGGCCGGTCGTCGGCCGCGGCCGGCCTGGCCCCGGTGCTCGCCCCCCACGAGGGCACTGCTCCCGCGGCCCCACCGCCACCGCGCACCCGCATCGACCTGGCCGAGGAGGACGGGCGATGACGGCCTCCGCCTCCGCCTCCGCCGCGCCCACCCGGACCCGTCGCCGGATCAACACGGCGCGCATGTTCACGGTCATGCGCACCGACCTGCGCCAGCTGGTGGAGTCCAAGGACTTCTGGGTGCCGATGCTGCTGTTGGGCGGCTTCTTCTTCCTGATCGTGCCGGCGTTCCTGTTGTCGATCATCACCAGCATCGGCAACGTGAGCGCCATCCAGCAGGTGTCCCAGGCGCTCGAGCTGCTCCCCCAGTCCGCCCAGCAGGCCGTGCCCCAGGACGTCGATCCCTCCACCCAGGTGGGCTACGTCCTCGCCGTGTACCTGTTCGCCCCCATCGCCGTGGTGGTGCCGCTCACCATCTCCACCGCCGTCGGCGCGGCGACGATCGTGGGCGAGCGCGAGCGAGGCACCGGCGAGTTCCTCGCCCACTCGCCCGCCGACGTGCGCGAGATCTACATGGGCAAGCTGATCGCCAGCCTCATCCCCGGCTACGTGACCACCATCGTCGGCTTCGGGATCTACTCGGTCATGGTGAACCTGCTGGTGGGGCGCAAGGTCGGCGGCTGGTTCTTCCCCACCACCTCGTGGTGGCTGCTCATCTTGTGGGTGCTGCCGCCGTTCCTGGCCATCGCCTTGTCGCTCGTGCTGCGCCTCTCGGCCCGGGTGAAGTCGACCGCGGCCGCCCAACAGGCCTCCGGGCTGGTGACCTTCCCGCTGATCCTCATCGCCTACGGCCAGTCCACCGGCGCGTTGCTGGGCTCGGGCACGCCGCTGCTGGCGCTCGTGATCGGCGCGGTGGCGTGGGTGATCGCCCTCTTGTCGTTGGCCACCGGCTTCCGGTCCCTCACCCGGGCGCGGTTGCTCGGCGTGGCCAACGAGCAGTGACCGGGCCGGCTACGACGAACGCAGGTCGGCGACCACGTCGACGATCTCGTCGACGGGGCGGAAGGTGAGCCCGGCCGTGGCCCGGTGCGACCACCGCACCACCCCCAGGGCGTCGACCACGAAGATCGAACGCCGGTAGAAGCCCACCGGGCCGAGGATGCCGTAGGCCCGGCCGACGTCCTTGCCCGTGTCGGACAGCAGCGGGAAGGCGAAGGGTCCGTGATCGGCCGCGAAGCGCTCGTGGTCCTGGACCGACTGCGGGCTGATGGCCAGCACCTGGGCGCCGACGTCGGCGAAGCGCCCGATGTCGGCCGAGTAGGTGTTGAGCTGCACGGTGCAGACCGGCGAGTTGTCGGCCGGGTAGAACACCAGCACCACCGGGGCACCGCCGAGCTCGCCGAGTGAGTAGCGGCGACGGCCTTCGGGCGTCCCGTCGGTGCCCTCGAGGGAGAAGTCCGGGGCCTCGGCCCCGGCCCGCAACGTCACCGGGCTCAGGCCTCGAGCGACTGGAGCAACTCGTCGGGGATGTCGAAGTTGGCGTACACGTCCTGGACGTCGTCGTTCTCCTCGAGGGCGTCGATCACCTTGAGCACCGCCTTGGCCGCCTCGGGCGTCTCGAGGGGGATCGTGGTGCTCGACACCATGGTGACGTCGGCCGAGTCGAACGGGATGTCGGCGCCCTCGAGGGCGCTGCGCACCGCCGGCAGATCTGACGCCGCGCAGGTGAGACGCCACGTGTCACCCTCGTCGCCGATGTCCTCGGCGCCGGCGTCGAGGGCGGCCAGCATGATGTCGTCCTCGGCCACGGACCCGGGGATGACCACCACGCCCTTGCGCTCGAACTGCCAGGCCACGGCGCCGGGCTCGGCGATGGAGCCGCCGGTCTTCTTGAGCAGCGAGCGCACGTCGCCGCCGGTGCGGTTGCGGTTGTCGGTGAGCACCTCGATGAGCACGGCCACCCCGTTGGGGGCGTAGCCCTCGTAGGTGATCTGCTCGTAGGTGACCCCTTCGAGCTCACCGGTGCCCCGCTTGATGGCCCGTTCGATGGTGTCGAGCGGCACCGACGCATCCCGGGCCTTCTGGTACATGGTGCGCAGGGTCGGGTTCATGTCCGTGTCGCCGCCCCCCTCGCGCGCCGCGACCTCGACCTGGCGGATCAGCTTGGCGAAGAGCTTGCCGCGCGCCTTGTCGGCCGCGCCCTTCTTGTGCTTGATGGTCGCCCATTTGGAGTGGCCGGACATCAGGTTCCCCTTTGTGGCTGGTGGAGCGGATGAGGGCGCGTGCTCACGCGGCCAGCACCCGGGAGACGAACAGTTCGTGGATGCGCAGGTCCGAGGAGAGCTCGGGGTGGAACGCGGTGACCATGACCGGGCCCTGGCGGCAGGCGACGGGACGGGTCTCGACCTCGGCCAGCACCTCGACCTCGGAGCCCACCCGGTCGACGACCGGGGCGCGGATGAACACGGCGTGCACCGGCGCCTCGTCGAGCCCGATGACCTGCAGGTCGGTCTCGAAGGAGTCGACCTGGCGGCCGAAGGCGTTGCGGCGCACGTCGATGTCGATGGCGCCGAGGCAGCGCTGGTCGGCGCGACCGTCGAGGACGTCGGCGGCCAGCAGGATCATGCCGGCACAGGTGCCGAGGGCGGGCATGCCTTCGGCCAGCCGGGTGGCCAGCGGATCGAAGAGCCCGTTGGCCTCGAGCAGCTTGGACATGGTGGTCGACTCGCCGCCGGGCACGACCAGCGCGTCGACGGCGTCGAGGTCAGCGGCGGTGCGCACCTCGCGCACCGACGAGCCCAGGCGCTGGAGGGCACGGGCGTGCAGGCCCACCGCGCCCTGCAGGGCGAGCACGCCGACGACAGCCGGCACCTGGGGGCTCCGATGGCGGGGACGACGGCACGGGGGCGACCCTACTGCCGGTGGCGAACGGGAGCGGCGGGGCCGGTCACCAGCCGCGCTCGGCGAAGGTGGTCTCGAGGCCGCTGATCTCGAGGCCGGGCATGGCCCCACCGATGCCGCGGCTGACCTTGGCCAGGATGTCGGCGTCGCGGAAGTTGGTGGTGGCCTCCACGATGGCCTTGGCCCGACCGGCGGGGTCGTCGCTCTTGAAGATGCCCGAGCCGACGAACACGGCCTCGGCGCCGAGCTGCATCACCAGGGCGGCGTCGGCCGGGGTGGCGATGCCACCGGCGCAGAACATGGGCACCGGCAGCGCGCCGGTCTCGGCGATCTCCTGCACGAGCGGGATGGGGGCCTGCAGCTGCTTGGCCCACCCGAACAGCTCGGCGGAGTCGGCCTGGCTGATCTTGCGGATGTCGCCGAGGATCGAGCGCAGGTGGCGCACCGCCTCCACGATGTTGCCGGTGCCGGCCTCGCCCTTGGAGCGGATCATGCAGGCGCCCTCGGAGATGCGGCGCAGCGCCTCTCCCAGGTTGGTGGCGCCGCAGACGAAGGGCACGGTGAAGGCCCACTTGTCGATGTGGTGGGCCTCGTCGGCGGGGGTCAGCACCTCGGACTCGTCGACGTAGTCGACGCCGAGGGCCTGGAGGATCTGGGCCTCGACGAAGTGCCCGATGCGAGCCTTGGCCATCACCGGGACGGTGGTGACCTCCTTGATGCCCTCGATCATCTCCGGGTCGCTCATGCGGGCCACCCCGCCGTCGCGACGGATGTCGGACGGCACCCGCTCGAGGGCCATCACGGCCACCGCGCCGGCGTCTTCGGCGATGCGGGCCTGTTCGGGGTCGACGACGTCCATGATGACGCCGCCCTTGAGCATCTCGGCCAGGCCTCGCTTCACGAGCTGGGTGCCCGTCTCACGCGCCACGAGACCTTCGGAGAACTGATCAGCCATGCCGCTGAGTGTACGACCGGCGAGGCCCCGGCCACGAAGCGAACGCGCCGCCTCGAGGCCGACGTGCCCGACGTCTCAGCGGCGCACGGCCAGGAGGGCGTCGGCGGTGGGCTGATCGAGGTACGGCGCGGGGGTGCCGGCCTCGGGCAGGGCCACCCACGTGGCCCCCGGCGTCAGCAGGATCGGCTGGCCGGCAGCGTCGGTGAAGCGGGCCGGCTGGTCGCGGGTCGGCCGGCTCCAGCGCCCCGGGATGGCCTGGCCGGCGGTGAGGACCAGCGCGTCGCCCTCGCCCACCGTGATGGCGCGCGGCGAACGGCTGTCGGCCGCGCTCACGCCGTACTCGACCCACTGGATCACCACGTTGGCGGGGGCCACCTGCCGACCGTCCTGGTCGACGGCCGCCGAGTTCTCGCGGGCGTGGCGGGTGTCGACCTGGTAGCGGTTCCAGCCCTCTCGCTCGGCGTCCCAGACGTAGTCCACCACCTGGCGCAGACCGAAGTCGACGCTGACGCCGGCCACCGGGACGGCCTCGGCGGGGACCGGGTGAGGCTCGGTCTCGGCGACCCGGTACTCGAACAGCGGCGCCGGCCCCCACTGGCCCTCCGGGGAGCGCTCGGCCACGAGGGGCACCAGGTTGACGTACAGGTTGTGCGGGGACCGCCGCTCGCTCGATCGGTAGTAGAAGCCTTCGGCGGCGTCGAAGGACGCGTTGGTGAGCACGTCCTCGCGGGCGGCCTGCAGGACCTCGCCGGTGACGCCGGCGTTGCCCCCCGACCACACGAAGAGGGGCCGTGACAGGTCGGCCACCAGGTCGATGTCGCTGGAGCGGGCCGACCGCACGGGACCCACGCCGTCGACGATCCGGGAGTGGAAGACCACACCGAAGCGGGTGATCCCCTCGACCTTCATCTCGTAGACGATGTCGGCGTCGTTGATCCCCGACTGCGGCCGGGCATCGGGGCTGTTGTCCATCTTCACGGTGACGGCCGGGTGCAGCTCACCCACCGGGTCGTCGGTGGGCAGGCCGGTCAGCGGTGAGCGCACCGGCGGGGGTGGCTCGGTGGTCGTGGTGGGGATGGTCGTGGTCGTGGTGGTGGTGGGGGCCACCTGTTCGTCGTCGGAACCCAGGACGAAGACGAACACCACGACGGCGCCGATCACGGCGAGGACGGCGGCCGCGATGGCTCCGATGCGCAGGTTCACAGCAGCTCCAAGGCGTCGGCCCGGTCGGCCAGCGGGGGCCGAGCGGAGTCGGAGGCGTTCCCGGTGGGGTCGGCCAGCCACAACGCCGCGGTGGCCCCGACGGGGTGGTGCACCTGGGTGGAGACGGCGTCGAGCTTGCGCAGGGCGGCGCACAGACCGGGCGGGTAGCGGGTGAGGGTGACGGCGTCACGGTCGAGGAGCACGTCGTCGTCGGGGGACACGGCCCGCTCGAGGCGACCGGCGAGCACGCCGGCCACCGGCTTGGCCAACAGCGCGGCGCCCGCACCGCTGCCGGTGAGCACCTCGACGGCGGTGGTGGAGGCGGCCAGGTCGCCCCGGCGGATCTGGGTGACGGCCCGGGCCAGCACGCCCTCGAGCTCGATGCGTTCGAGGTGCTCGAGCAGGCCGGTGGTGACCACGAGGTGGGCGTGGTGGTCGTCGACACCGAGGACCATGAGGTTGGCCCCGGTGTCCTCGACCACGTGCAGGGTGGGGGTGGCGATGCCGCCGGAGACGCTGAGGCCCTCGACCAGGTTCACCAGGCGAGCGTGGGCGTCGGGGTCGGCGGGGCGCGCCCCCAACCCGGCCAGCACGTTCTGGGTGGGGTCGGCCGCGGCCCGGCTGGCGGCCCAGGCCCCGAGGGCGACGGTGGCGACCAGGCCGATCACCAGGCCGATCCAGGACAGCACCACGGTGAGCACGGCCGTGGCGACGAGCCCGAGGGCGACGGCGGGGATGGTGGCGACCGTGACCAGCCAGGAACGGGTGGGCGCGGGGGCGGTCTGCGGGGTGCTCACGGTCGGGTGGGCCTCGTGGGGTCGTCGGGACGCCGTGATGCTACCGGCGGGTACGACGCCGCCAGAGCACTCTCTCGTAGAGGTCGACGTAGACCTCGGCGAGGTGCTCCATGGAGAAGTGGGCGGCCCGGGCTTCGCCCGAGGCGACCAGGCGCTCGGCGGTGGCGGGCTCGGAGAGCACCCGGCGCAGGGCGGCCGCCAGCGCCACGGCATCGCCGGGCGGCACGAGGAGCCCGTCGAGGTCGGCGCGGGCCACGTTGGCGTACCCCGGCAGCTCGCTGGCCACCACCGGGGTGTGGGCGGCCATGGCCTCGAGCAACACCACCCCGAACGACTCGCCTCGCAGCGAAGGGGCGCAGAACACGTCGGCACCGCGGAGGCGGGCGGCCTTCTCGTCTTCGGAGATGCGTCCCAACCACTCGATGCGGACGTCGCCGGCGACCCGCCGGCGCAGCACCTCGGTCTCGGGCCCGTCGCCGGCCACCCACAGCGTGACCGTGGGCGGCAGCTCGGCCATGGCCTCGAGCAGCACGGCCAGGCCCTTGCGGGGTTCGTGGCGGCCGAGGAAGAGGATGGTGGGGCCGGTGGTGGGGGTCGGGGTGGCCTTGGCGAAGTGCTCGAGCTCGACCCCGTTGAACACCAGCGCGTAACGGCCCCCGAGGGCGGCGACGGCCATGGACCGGGCATCGGCGGACACGGCGCAGCGCAGGTCGAGCTTGTCGGCCCCCCATCGCACCAGCGGGCCCAACCACTGGTACGGGGCGCTCTCGCCGGCCGCGTGGAAGGTGCCGACCAACGGCTGGGACTTGAACAGCAGCGCCGTGTGGGTGGGCCCGGGAGCCAACGGCTCGTGGAGGTGGACGACGTCGAAGCGCTCGTCGCGCAGGGCCCGGATGGTGCGCAGCTGGGCCGACGGGTCGGGGGCGATGGGGGCCATCGACCCGTTGGCCGCGGTGGGGATGCTGTCGCCGAGCGGCGTGACGCCGGCGTCGGGGGGCGGGCCGTCGCACGGGCCGAGGACCCGCACGTCGTGCTCGAGGGCCCGCAGGCTGCGCGCCAGGCCCAGCACCTGGCCCTGCACCCCTCCGGGCACGGTCAGGCTGTAGGGGCACACCACGCCGATGCGCATCCGTCAGCCCTCCCCGCCGGGAGCCGACCGGGCGGCGGCGGCTTCGGCGGCCGCGGCGGCGGATGCCGGGCCGTGGAGGGGCCGGGGGTGCGCCTTGCCGATGGCCTCGAGCGCGTCGTAATCGCTCGGCCAGTTGGGCTGTTGGAGGTGCCACTGCTCGGGCGCGGCGCGGATGAGGGTCTCGAGCCAGGCGACGAGGTCGTCGGTGACGCGCTGCACGTCGGCGCGCAGCTTGCCCTGCCGGGTGGTGTCGAGCGGAGCCTCGACCCGCCCGTGGTGGCGGGAGCCGTCGAAGTAGACGGCGGTGGGCAGCACCGGGGCGCCGGTGCGCAGCCCGAGCGCGGCCGGTCCGGCCGGGACGGTGGTGCGCTCGCCGAAGAAGTCGACCTCGATGCCGTCGCCGTTGATGTCGCGGTCGCACAGCAGGGCCACCACGTGGTTGTCCTTCAGGGCGCGGATCACCTCGGTGCCGGCACCGGGGCCGAGCGGCACGATCTCCATGCCCAGCTGGCGCCGGAAGGCGGCGAAGAACTCGAAGAGGTCGGGCGGCTCGACCGGCTCGACCACGACGGTGACGCGCACCTGCTTGACCTGGGTGAGCCAGAACCCGGCCCACTCCCATCCGCCGAGGTGGGGCAGGGCCAGGATCACGCCGTCGCCCTGGTCGAGGGCGGCGTCGACGTGCTCGTAGCCGGTGACGTGCATGCCGGCGTCGAGGACCTCCGGCGAGGTGCCCGGCAGCCGGAACGACTCGATCCAGTAGCGGGCGTAGCTGTCGAAGGTGGCGTCGACGGCCTGGTCGAGGGCGCGGCCCTGCAGGTCGGGGCCCGCTGCTCGACGCAGGTGGCGGGCCACCAGCATCCGCCGCTCACGCGACACCGTGGCCGCGGCGCGCGACAGCACCCGGGCAGTGAGCCCGGCCACGGGGAGCGGCACGGCGCGGGAGTAAGCGGCGGCGCCGCGGTAGGCGGCGGTGACCGGGTCGAGGCCCATCGCCCTCAGCGGCGGGAACGGGAGCGCAGGTTGCGGCGCCACTCGGTGGACGCCGAACGGGCCGCTCGACGGCGCGAGGCCCGGCGGGCGGTGAGCACCGGCGGACGCTCACGCGATGCCTGTCGCCAGACCTTGACGAAGCGCTGCACGGCGGTGAGCAGGGTGAGGGCGAGCATGACCCACAGCACCGGGATCAAGAGGGCCTCGAACAACAGGCCGAGGCCCAGCACGACGATGCGCTCGGCCCGTTCCATCACCCCGCCCTTGGCGTTGAAGCCGAGGGACTCGGCCTTGGCCCGCTCGTAGCTGATGACGAGCGAGGCGGCCAGCACGGCCATGGGCAGCAGCGGCATGAGGCCGCCCTCGGTGGTGGCGAGGTACCAGGCCACACCGACGAGCAGGAGCGAGTCGGAGATGCGGTCGGCGACGCTGTCGAAGAAGGCGCCGCGCGGTCCGGCGGTGCCGGCGGCCTTGGCCACGGCGCCGTCGAGGGCGTCGGGGAGCCCGGTGAGCACCAACAGGAGCAGGCCGACGTGGAGGTTGCCGGTGGCGATGGCCACCGCCGCCCCGGCCGCCATGACCATGCCGAGCGCAGTGAGGTGGTCGGCGGAGATCCCGGTGCGACGCAGGTTGCGGCCGACCGGTCTGAGGCCCTTTTCGATGCTCGTCCGCCAGTGTCCGTCGAGCATGGCTGCTCCAGTTCGCGATCGTGAGGCGGCGCGCGAGGCGCGCCTCATGTACCCCCGGAGGCTACCAGCACCCCTCGGCGCGCCGACGTACCGCACCAGTACGCTCCGGGGCGTGCGCCCGGGCGCCACCGCCCGCGGGTCGTCGCGGCCACCCGGGCAAGGAGGCCTCGTGCAGCCGTTCGCCCCCGAGAAGATCCGCAACGTCGCCCTCGTCGGCCACAGCGGCGCGGGCAAGACCAGCCTGGCCGAGGCCCTGCTCACCGAGGCCGGCGTGATCGCCCGCCCCGGTCGGGTCGAGGAGGGTACGACCGTCTGCGACGCCGAGCCCGAGGAGCAGGCACGGCACATGTCGCTGGTGGTCACGCTCGCCCCCTTCGAGTGGAAGGGCCACAAGATCAACCTGCTCGACACCCCCGGCTACGCCGACTTCGAGGCGGAGACCCTCGCCGCGCTCGGGGCCGCCGACCTGGCCGTGTTCGTGGTGAGCGCGGCCGACGGGGTGGAGCCCCAGACCCGCCACCTGTGGAAGGTGGCGGCCTCGATGGGCCTCCCGCGCATGGTGTTCGTGAACAAGCTCGACCGCGACCGCTCCGACTTCGACGGCGTGCTCGCCGAGCTGCGCGACGCCTTCGGCGCCGGGGTGGCGCCCCTGGAGCTGCCCATCGGCGCCGAGGGGGCTTTCCACGGCGTCGCGGACCTGCTCACCGACACCGCCTTCCTCTACGACGACGGCGTGCACACCTCCGGTCCGGTGCCGCTCGAGATGGCCGACGAGGAGCACGAGGTGCACGACAACCTCGTCGAGGGCATCGTCGTCGGCGACGACGACATGCTCGAGCGCTACCTCGCCGGCGACGTCCCGAGCTTCGAGGAGCTCGAACGGGTTCTGGCGGTCGGCGTCGACCAGGCCACCGTCTTCCCCGTGGTGTGCGGGTCGGCCACCGCGGTCATCGGCATCGACCGCCTCGCCGACCTGCTCTGCGAGATCGGCCCCTCACCCCTCGATCGCCCGCCCGTGGAGGTCCACGCCGGCGACACCGTCGTCTCCGTGCCCCCGGACCCCACCGCCGACCCTCTCGCCCTGGTGGTGCGGGCCACGTCGGACCCCTTCGTGGGCCAGGTCAGCCTTCTCCGGGTCCTGTCGGGCACCGTGAGCACCGACACCCACCTCGTCGACGTCCGCACCGGGGCCGACCTCCGTCTCCACGGCCTGTTCACCCATCGGGGTCGCGACCGGGTGGAGGTGTCGTCGGCCCTCGCCGGCGACCTGGTCGCCGTGCCCAAGGTCGAGACCCTCGCCGGTGACACCCTCGCCCCCAAGGGCTCCCCCGTCGTCGTGCCCGCCCCCGAATGGCCCGAGCCGGTCCACGCCATCGCCGTGGCCGCACGCAGCAGCGCCGACGAGGACAAGCTGGCCACCGCCCTGCACCGCCTGGTGGCCGACGACCCGTCGCTGCGGGTCCGCCGCGACGACGAGACGCACCAGACGCTGCTGGCGGGGCAGGGTGAGACGCACCTGGCTGTGGCCCTCGACCGCCTGCGGCGCAAGTTCGGGGTGGAGGTCGACGCATCGGACGTGCGCATCGCCTACCGCGAGACCATCACCGCCGAGGCCCGGGCCGAGGGCAAGTACAAGAAGCAGAGCGGAGGCCACGGGCAGTTCGGGGTGGCCGTGGTGGCCGTGGCCCCGGCCGCCCGGGGCGAGGGCATCACCTTCGTCGACGAGGTGGTGGGCGGGGCGATCCCCCGCCAGTTCATCCCGGCTGTCGAGAAGGGGGTGCGCGAGGCCCTCGCCGAAGGCGGGCCCCACGGGTTCCCGGTGGTCGACGTGGTCGTGCGCTGCCTCGACGGCAAGCACCATCCGGTCGACTCGTCGGAGATGAGCTTCAAGGCCGCCGGCCGCCTGGCCGTGCGCGAGGCGGTGGCGGCCGCCTCACCCGTGATCCTCGAACCGGTCTCCCGGGTGGAGGTGACCGTGCCCACCGCGTCGCAGGGCGACGTGATGGGCGACCTCAACGCCCGTCGGGCCCGGGTCCAGGGCACCGACCTGGCGAGCGAGGACGAGACGGTCATCACCGCGCTGGTCCCCGGCGCCGAGCTCACCCGCTACGCCGTCGACCTGCGGGCCCGCACCCACGGGCTGGGCCGCTTCCACGCCGAGCACGACCACTACGACGTGCTGCCCGCCCACCTGGCCGCGGCCGTCTCGACGGCCGACACCGGCGCCGCTGGGTAGGTTCGCTCCCATGAGCTCCTACGACCTGTCGACGTTGTCCCCGTCCGACGCCACCGCCGCCCTGCGCTCGTACCCGCGCCGCTACCGCGAGGCGCTGCGGCCCCTCGCCGACGACGAGAGCGTGGAAGAGCTGGCCCGGCGCTACGACGACGACGGCAACTGCGCCCTCGACCTCGTGGCCGACACCGTGCGCACCTGGACGGTGCAGGCCGAGGCGCTGCGCCAGATCGACCTCGGCGAGCAGCCGGTGGTGCACCCCGGCGTGGTCGATGCCGCCGAGCGGCACTGGGAGACGAGCACCGACGAGTCGCTCGACCAGGTCCTCGAGCACCTCGAGGAACAGGCCACGGCGTTGGCCGACCAGGCCGACCGCATCAAGGGGTCGAGCTGGAACCGTTCGGCCACCACCGCCGGCCACGGCCCGGTGAGCGCGCTCGACGTGGTGCGCGCCGCAGTGCGCACCGGTCGCGACAACCTCACCGCGGCCGAGAAGGCCCTCGACGCCGTACGGCGCTGAGCGGTCGACCAGCCGACATCCGGGAGCGGACGAACCCGGCTGACCAGCCGCGGCGAGATGACGGGCGTAGCGGCCGGCGATCCGGGGCTCGACCCGCCGGCCGGCCGCTAGATGCTCAGGTCGGTCCAGTCCTCAGGATTGTCCTCGACGAACCACTCGACCACGGATGCGTCGAGGCCGTCGACGAGGACCAGGCCCCGCTTGTCGGGCGGGTCCTCGGCGGAGTAGAGCAGGATGCGCCAGGTGGGTCGGCTGAGCAGCCCCCGCCAGCCCATCTGGGCCGACGCGTGGCCCACCGGGAAGCCGACCTGGCGGGTGGCCACCACCAGGGCGTCGCGTTCGTCGACGTCGAGGTTCCAGCCCGACACGAAGCTGTAGGCACCGATGAGCACCAGCCCGATGGCGGCGGCGAGGAACCCGCCGTTGACCACGGGGTTGTCGCCGTCGCGGTAGATGAACCACACCACGGCGCAGACCGCGGCGATGCCCCAGTAGAGGTAGGCGGGGATGCGGCGTCGGTTGTTGTTCGGGAACAGGTACGGGCCCACGTAGCCGGCGGCGTCGAGGTCCTCGGGCAGGGCGTCGCGGATGTCGGCGTCGGCGAGCGCAGCCGGGGTGGCATCCCCCGAGGCGTCGCCGGCGGCATCGAGATCGGTCGACTCCGGATCGCCGACGTCGGGGAGGTCCCCGCGACCGGTGGTCTCGTCGGCGGGTGAGGTGCCGTCGGGCGGCGGTGTGTCGTCGGGGGCGTCGTCGGGCATGAGGAGGCGACCGTAGCGCCCGCCGTCACCGATGTTCCAAGCCGACCCGCCCCCACCGTGCCGAGCGATGACGCGGACCTCGGACCCGCGGGCGAAGCTCAGGGTGATGGGCACCGCGCTCAGGTGCTCGGGTAGGTGCTCGCCAGCAACGAGCGCAGGCCGGCACCGATCTCGGGGCCGGCGGTGCCGTAGGGCCAGCGCCACACGAGGCGGCCCTGGTCGTCGACGACGTAGGTGTCGCCGGTGTGGGCGACGGCGTAGAAGTCGCCGGGCTCGTGGGGCTCGATCTCCCACTGGACGTTGAACCGGTAGGTGACCTTGTACAGGGCGCCATCGTCGGCGGCGCGCAGAGCGTGGGTCCCCGAGTCGGGGAAGAAGTGGGACAGGTAGTCGGCGATGCGCGGACCGTCGTCGCGCGCCAGATCGACGGTGACGAACGCGACCTCCACCCGCTCACGCTCGTCGGGTGAGAGCTCGGCCAGGCCGGCCGCGGTGTCGGCCATGGTGAGCGGGCAGACGTCGGGGCACGAGAGGTAGCCGAAGTAGACCACCAGGAGCTGGCCCTCCGGCGCCGCCACGGCGAAGGGCTCGCCGGCCGGCTCGGTGGCGTGGTCGGTGAGCACGAGGTCGCCCACCTCGACGGCGGGATCGGGAGCGTCGCCGACCAGGTCGCTCGCCCCGACAGTCGGACCCGGAGCCGAGGCGCCGTCGTCCGACGACGACCCGCACCCGGCGGCGAGCAACGCGATCGCGGCCCCGACGCCCACGGCGAGCACGGCGACGCGGTGGGCGCGGGAGGACATGGCGAGAGTGTCGCCCACCGCGACGAGGTCGACGACCGGATCGGGCCGGTTCGGGAACATCGGCGCCTCCATTCGGGCCCAAGGTCCCGACGCCACCACCACCAGCGCCTGGCGGGCGATGGCCCGACGCGTCGGCGGCGCGTTGGGGCCGGGGTCGCCGGTTCAGCCCGGCCAGGCGGCGCGCAGGCGGCGCCAGGACTCGTCGAGCGGCTCGGGCAGCACCCGGGTGAGGGCCACGGCGGTCATGAAGTTGGTGTCACCCGACCATCGGGGCAGCACGTGGGTGTGGAGGTGGTCGGGCACCCCGGCCCCGCCGGCGCTGCCCAGGTTGGTGCCCACGTTGACGCCTTCGCAGCGGTACGCCGCCTTGATGGCCACGACCGAGTCGCGGGTGAGCAGGGCCAGGTCGGCCAGCTCGTCCGGTTCGAGGTCCTCGAGGTCGGGCACCGCCCGGTTGGGCAGGACCAGGACGTGGCCGCTGGTGTAGGGGTAGGCGTTGAGCAGCACCGAGCACCGGCTGCCGCGGTGCACCACGAACCCTTCGTCGTCGGGGAGGGCCAGGATGCGCTCGAACAGCGAGCCGGTGGCATCGGGGGCCAGCGACATGTCGTCGGGTTCGCTCACCGAGGTGATGTAGCTGGCCCGCCAGCCGGCCCACAGGTGCGCCAGGCCGGGGGCCGGGGCGGCCGCGTCGGCCGCAGTCGTCGGTTCGGTCGGGTCGGTCGGTGAGGTCACGGCCGGCTCAGAGGTGGGCCATGACGTCGACCGAGAGGCGGTGGATGAAGTCGTCGCAGGTGACCCCGCGCTCGACCTCGCCGCCCCGGGGGTTGACCCCGACGGTGCCGTGCTCCACGTCGTCGTCGCCGACCACCAGCACGTAGGGGAGCTTCTCGAGCTTGGCCCGTCGGATGCGGCCGCCCAACGGTTCGGAGGCGTCGACGAAGTCGGCCCGGAAGCCCTCGGCCTTGAGCCGGTCGACGAGGCGGTGGGCGTAGGTGTCGTGGTCGTCTCGGACGGGCAGCACCCGCACCTGCACCGGGGCCAGCCACGCGGGGAAGGCGCCGGCGAAGTGCTCGAGCAGCACCCCGAAGAAGCGCTCGACCGACCCGAACAGGGCCCGGTGCAGCACCACCGGCTCGTGGCGCTGGTTGTCGGGGCCCACGTACTCGAGGCCGAAGCGCTCGGGCAGGTTGAAGTCGGCCTGGATGGTGGAGAGCTGCCACTTGCGACCGATGGCGTCGCGCACCTTCACGTCGATCTTGGGGCCGTAGAACGCACCGCCGCCCTCGTCGATCTCGTAGGGCAGCTGCTCGCGCTCGAGGGCGGTCCGCAGGGCGTCGGTGGCCATCTCCCACTTCTCGTCGGTGCCGACCCACTTCTCTTCGGGACGGGTGGAGAGGTTGGCCTCGAAGTCGTGGAAGCCGAAGGCCCGCAGCACCGACAGCACGAACTCGAGCGCCCGCGACACCTCGTCGACCACCTGGTCGGGGGTGCAGAAGATGTGGCTGTCGTCCTGGGTGAAGCCCCGGATGCGCATGAGCCCGTGCAGGGTGCCGGATCGCTCGTAGCGGTACACCGTGCCCAGCTCGAACAGGCGCATGGGCAGCTCCCGGTAGCTGCGCTGGTCGCTGGAGAAGATGAGCATGTGGAACGGGCAGTTCATGGGCTTCGGGTAGTACGACCCGTTGTCCATCTCCATGGGCGGGTACATGCCGTCGGCGTAGAAGTCGAGGTGCCCGCTGGTCTCCCACAGCACCGACTTGGCCAGGTGCGGGGAGTACACGTACTGGTAGCCGCCCTGCTCGTGGCGGTCGCGGCTGTAGTCCTCCATCAGCTTGCGCACCGCGGCGCCCTTGGGGTGCCACACCGCCAGTCCGCCGCCGAGCTCCTCGGGAAAGCTCAACAGGTCGAGCTCGACCGCCAGCTTGCGGTGGTCGCGCTTCTCGGCCTCCTCGAGGTGCTGGAGGTGCGCGGCCAGCTCCTTCTTCGACGGCCACGCCGTGCCGTAGATGCGCTGCAGCATGGGGTTCTTCTCGTCGCCGCGCCAGTAGGCGCCGGCCACCCGCATGAGCTTGAAGTGCCCCAGTCGCCCGGTGTCGGGCACGTGGGGGCCACGGCACAGGTCGATGAACCGAGGCGGGTTCTCGTAGGTGCGCACCAGCCCCGTCTCGGTGGCCGACATGGGGTCCTCCGCGGCACCCTTGATGATCTCGACCTTGTACTTGTGGTCCTTGAACAGCTCGAGGGCGTCGTCCTCGGTGATCTCGTCGCGGATGAAGGGCTGGTGCTCGGCGATGATCTCGCGCATGCGCGCCTCGATGCGCTCGAGGTCGTCGGGGGTGAAGGTGCCCCCGTCGGGCAGCTCGAAGTCGTAGTAGAAGCCGTTCTCGACGGGCGGCCCGATGGCGAACGTGGCCCCGGGGAACAGGTCGAGCACCGCCTGGGCCAGCACGTGGGCCGTGGAGTGGCGGATCGTGTACAGCCCGCGGCTGCTGGTGTCGGTGACGATGGCGACCGTGTCGCCGTCGTCGAGGGGCCACACGAGGTCGCGCTCGACGCCGTTGACCTCGGCGATGACGGCGGCCTTGGCCAACCGGGACCCGATGGCGGCGGCGACGTCGCCCGCAGTGGAGCCGGCCGGCAGTTCTCGCGTCGATCCGTCGGGCAGGTTGATGGTGAGGACGTCGGCCATGGCTGCGAGCGTAACGCTGCGGCCACCGGCCTCCCGCAGGAGTTGGTGGCGCCGCCAGCGTGAGTGCCGGACCCACGGGGTGGGGGCCGCCCGGTCGCCCGGGGGCGCGGCCGCGGATCGAGGCGGCGAGGCCCTCAGGCCGAGACGGCCACCCTCTCGGCCTCGGGGATGCGAGCCGTCTCGGTGGGCAGCTCTTCGCTGGTCTTGGTGGCGTAGGTGTCGACGTAGCGCTGGGCGGAGAGCTCGCGGATCTCGAACATGACCTCGTCGGTGATCTGGCGCAGCACGATGCGATCGTCGGCCCGGTCGAGGTAGCGGGTCACGTCGACGGGTCGTCCCACCCGGACCCGCAGGGTGCGGAACGGCTTGGGCAGAGAGCAGTCGGGAGGCTGGACCTCGAGGGTGCCCTGCAGCCCGACGGGGATGATGGGGCAGCCGGTGCGCATGGCCAGGCGGGCAGCCCCGGTGTGGCCCTTGTGGAGCAGGCCGTCGCGGCTGCGGGTCCCCTCGGGATAGATGCCGAACAGCTCACCGGAGTCGAGCAGCTCGGCCGCCTTGTCGAGGGCTCGCTCGGCGGCGCTGCCGCCACCCCGGTCGATGGGGATCATGCCGAGGGCAGGGAAGATGTAGCGGGTCTTCCAGCTGTCCATGTACTCGGCCTTGCCCACGTAGGTGATGCGCCGGGGCAGGGCGGCGGCCACCGCGAAGTGGTCGAAGACCGACAGGTGGTTGGGGGCGACGATGGCGCCACCATCGGCGGGCACGTGCTCGAGGCCCTCGACCTCCCAGTTCCAGAAGAACGAGAACAGCGGGTCGAGCACCGCACGAGCCGGCTTGTAGAGCTGTCCGACCTCTCGACCCATGCTCCACCCCCCCCGACCTCGACTTCGTGCGATTGTGCCCCAGTCCCGGCCCCGGCGATAGGGCTGGTGACAGGAATCACGAAGTTGCTTTCCTCGGTCAACCACACCCCAGAGCGCTTCTTGCATGGTTTCGTCGCTCTCAGGTGCGCCGAAACCATGCAAGAACACCAGAGGGGGTTGGTCAGGTGACGGGGTCGCCGACGAGGAAGACGCCGAGAAGGGCGGCGGCACGGGCCACGCCCTCGCCGCGCTCGACGGCGGCGTCGATGGCCGCCACCGCGCCGGGGGTGTCGAGATCGTCGTCGAGGCGCTGGCGCACCGCGGCGAGCGCGGCGTCCGAGTCGGCCGCACCGACCGCCTCGGTGGCGGCCAGCCAGCGCTCGAAGCGCTCGTCGGCGGCGGGCATCACGGTGTCGTCCCACTCCCACGAGTCGCGGTAGTGGCGGGCGACGATGGCCAGGCGGATGGCCCTCGGGTCGTGGGTCTTCAACAGCTCGGAGATGAAGACCAGGTTCCCGAGCGACTTCGACATCTTCTCGCCGTCCATCCGGACCATGGCCTGGTGCATCCAGTGGCGCACGAAGGGCTGACCGGTGGCGGCCTCGCTCTGGGCCGCCTCGCACTCGTGGTGGGGGAAAACCAGGTCGGACCCGCCGCCGTGCAGGTCGATGGTGGTGTCGAGCTCACGCAGCGCCAGGGCCGAGCACTCGATGTGCCAACCGGGACGTCCCGCACCCCAGAGCGACTCCCACGCCGGTTCGCCCTCGGCCGACGGCTGCCACAGCACGAAGTCGAGCGGGTCGCGCTTGTTGGGGTCGTCGGGGTTGCCGCCGTGCTGGCGGGCCAGGTCGAGCATCTCGTCGCGGGAGTAGTGCGAGACCTCACCGAACTTCTCGAAGGACCCCACCGAGAAGTAGACGGCTCCGCCGCTCTCGTAGGCGTGGCCGCGGTCGAGGACCATGCCGATGAAGCCCCGGATGTCGGGGATGGCCGACGTGGCCCGCGGTTCGCTCCAGCTCTCGATGACGTTGAGCGCCACCATGTCGTTGTCGAAGCGGGCCGTCTCGGCGGCGGCGAGGTCGAGGTAGTGCACCCCGAGCTCCTTGGCCTTGCGCAGGATGTCATCGTCGACGTCGGTGATGTTGCGCACGCAGCGCGTCTCGTGGCCCCGGTCGCGCAGACGCCGCTGGAGGACGTCGTAGGTGACGTAGGTGGCGGCATGACCCAGGTGGGTGGCGTCGTAGGGCGTGATGCCGCAGGTGTACATGGTGACGACGGGCCCGGGTTCGAAGTCGACGACCGCGCGCCGGGCCGTGTCGTAGAGGCGCATGGGCGCGTCGTTGTCGAGAGGGCTGTCGGTCATGCAGGTCCTTCCGGCTCGGCGTGCACGTTACCGCCGTGTCCCCACCACAACCCCCGACGGGGCCCGGGCAGTCCCGCAACCGTTCCGCGGCCGCTCCGGCGGAGGGTCAGATGTCGTCGAGACCGGTGAACTTCACCGCCACGCGCGTCTTGTAGCGGACGTTCAGCTGCAACAGCACGGCGGTGAAGGCCTCGATGGGGGCGGCCTGGGTGAGGTCGCCGGCGTCGAGGGGACGCAGGTCGTGCATCTCGGCCAGCAGCTCCATGCACCGGGCCTTGGCCTCGGGGTGGTCCGAGCAGATCAGCACGTCGCTCTCGACGGGGTGATCGAGGTCGCCGAGCTCCTTGGCCGGCACGTGGTGCAGGGCGGCCACGACCTCGGAGTCCGGCACCGCGGCCTGCACGCTGGCCGCCACCGACCCGCGGGGCGGCACGAGGGGCTGGAACTCGTGGCCGACGCGCACCAGGGCGTTGGCCATGGACAGCACGATCTTGCCGGCGAGCTGGCCGCGCACGGACTTCGCCGTGGTCCAGGCCGCGTCCCAAGGGGTGGCCACCACGATGAGCTCGGCCTCGGCCGCCCCCGCGTTGTCGGCCGCGGCGATGGACAGGTCGCGCCCCTCCCACCGGGCGTGGAGCCCGTCGACGACTTCGCCGGCGCGCTCCGCCGATCGCGATCCGACCACGACGTCGTGGCCGACCGATGCCAGCCGGGTCGCCAGGCCACTACCGGCCGGGCCGGTTCCTCCGAGAATGCCGATCTGCATCCCAGTGAACCTAGTTGAGTGGCATCACCTGTCTGCGAACAAGCAGACGCCGGGGCTCAGGCGCCGGTGGAGTGGTAGCCGCCGTCGACGTGGACGATCTCGCCGGTGGTCAGGGGGAACCAGTCCGAGAGCAGCACGACGCAGGCCTTGGCCACGGCGGACGAGTCGCGGACGTCCCAGCCGAGCGGGGCCCGTTCGTCCCACACGTCCTCGAACTGCGAGAACCCGGGGATGGATCGGGCGGCGATGGTCTTGATGGGCCCGGCGGCGACGAGGTTGACCCTGATCTGGTGCTCGCCCAGGTAGCGGGCGAGGTAGCGCGACGTGGATTCGAGCGAGGCCTTGGCCACGCCCATCCAGTCGTAGGCGGGCCAGGCGACGGTGGCGTCGAAGTCGAGGCCCACGAGCGAGCCGCCCTCGGTCATCAGCGGCGAGACGACGTCGGCGAGGGCCTTGAACGAGTAGGCCGACACGTTGAGGGCCACGGCGACGTCGTCCCACTGGGCGTCCATGAACGTGCCGCCCAGACACACGGGAGGGGCGAAGCCGATGGCGTGCAGGGCGCCGTCGACCCGGCCCCAACGCTCGGCCAGGTCGTCACGCACCGCGGCGAGCTGGGCCGGGTCGGACACGTCCATCTCGAGCACGGGCGGCTCGACCGGGAGCTTGGCCGCCGCCCGACGGGTGTTCTTCATGGCGTTGCCCACCCCGGTGAGCACGATCTCGGCGCCCTCCTGTTGGGCCAGGGCGGCCACCCCGAACGCGAGGGAGGAGTCGCTGAGCACTCCGGTGACGAGCAACTTCTTGCCTTCGAGCAGTCCCATGAACCTCTCCGATCCGGATCCGACCGCCGACGTTACGCCCCGTTCGGCCACCCCTCGGCCACCTCGATGCCCCCGCTGCCGGCCCGAGCGGTGCCGACCTCGGTGCCCGGTGGGTCAGACCCAGGGCTCCTCGTGGCCGCCGGTCCGGTCGTCGCCGGTGGCCTCGCCCGTGTCCGCGTCGCGCTCGTGGCGCCCGTCGACGAGGTCGCCGACCAGCTCCTCGAGCAGGTCGTCGAGGGTCACGATGCCCGCCGTGGTGCCGTCGAAGTGCTGCACCAGGGCGAAGTGGACCCGCGAGCGGCGCATCACCAGCATCACGTCCTCGAGGGAACGGTCCACGGGGACGACCAGCATGCGCCGCACCAGCCGCAGAGGGATGGGGCGATCGGCGGCCGGGGCGGCCAGGGTGAGCAGGTCCTTGGCGTGCACGAAGCCCATGACGTCGTCGAGGCCGCCCGGACCGGTGAGCGGCAGGCGGGTGTGGGCCCGCTCGACGACCATGGCCTCGGCCTCGGCGACGGTGGTGTCGCGAGGGAGAGCGCAGACCTGGTCGCGGTGCACCATGACCGAGTCGACGGTGCGCCCCGAGAAGTCGAGGACCCCGGTGAGCAGGTCGGCGGCGAAGTCCTCGATCGCCCCGCCCTCGCGTGAGGTGGCCACGACGGCGGCCAGCTCCTCGGCGGTGCGGGCGCTGGCGATCTCGTCGCGGGGCTCGACCCCGGTGAGGCGCACGACCACGTTGCCGAAGGCGTTGAGCAGCCGCACCACCGGGCGGGCCAGCTTGAGGAACGCCCGGTCGATGCCCGCCAGCGCCTTCAGGGCCCGTTCGGGGTCGGCCAGGGCCAGGTTCTTGGGCACCATCTCGCCGATCACCATGTGCAGGAAGACCACGATGGCCAACGCCACGGCGAAGGAGATGGCGTGGACGGCCCCCTCAGGGATGGCGTCGACGTTCTCGAAGAGCATCTCGAAGCCGGCGGCCACCGCCGGCTCGCCGACCATGCCCAGCAGCAGGGAGGCGACGGTGATGCCCAGCTGGGCGCCGGCCAGACGGGTGCTGAGGTCGGCGATGGCCTCGAGGCCGTGCTGGGCGCGACGGTCACCGGCCTCGGCCAACGGCTCGAGGCGGCTGCGCCGCGAGCCCACGACCGCGAACTCGAGCGCCACGAAGTAGCCGTTCACGACGAGCAGCACGACGACGGCGGCGAGCGCCCAGACGTTCACGAGCCCGTCCTGTCGTCGCGAGGCCGGCCGTCGCGGGGCCGGTCGTCATCGGGCCCGGCGTCGGGTCGCGGGGCCAGGCGGACCTCGGCGATGCGGCGACGGTCCATGGCCACCACCTCGATGGTCCACTCGCCCTCGGCGACCCTCTCGCCCACCTCGGGCACGTGGCCCAGTCGGTCGAGCACGAACCCGGCGATGGTCTCGTACTCCCCTTGCGGGATCTCGAGGCCCACCAGGTCGAAGACCTCGTCGGCGTGCAGGGTGCCCGACACCACGTACTCGCCGCGACGCCGGGCCTGGGTGAGCTTGGGCAGCGGGTCGTGCTCGTCGTCGATCTCGCCGACGATCTCCTCGATGACGTCCTCGAGGGTGATGATGCCGGCCGTGCCGCCGTACTCGTCGACGACGGCGGCCATGTGGGTGCGGGCCCGACGCAGGTCGACCAGGACCTCGTGCAGGTCGCGGCTCTCGGGCACGGCCAGCACCGGCACCATGAGGTCCCCCATGGTGGTGGTCGATCGCTGGTCGCGGGGCACGGTGTGGGCCCGGCGCACGTGCACGACGCCCCGGATGTCGTCGAGGTCGACGCCGTAGACCGGGAAACGGCTGTGGCCGGACTCGGCGGACAGCGACACCAGCTCGATGACGTCGGCGGCGATGGGCAGGGCCTTCACCGCGATTCGGGGCACGAGGGCGTGCTCGGCGGTCTTGGAGCCGAAGCGGATGGACCGGGTGAGCAGGTCGCTGGCGCCGCCGCCGAGCGTGCCCTCCTCGGCCGAGGCCTGGACGATGACCTGCAGCTCGGGGAGCGACTGCACGTTGGACAGCTCTTCGCGGGGTTCCACCCCGAGGGCCCGCACGGTGCGGTTGGCGGCGCTGTCGAGGAAGCGGATGAACGGGCCGGCGACGATGCCGTAGAACCGGACGATGGGGGCCAGGGCCAGTGACGTGGCCTCGGGCCGGGCGATGGCGTAGCTCTTGGGGGCCAGCTCGCCCAGCACCATCTGGACCATGGTGGCGAGGATCAGGGCCACGACGACGGCGACGCCGGCCACGGCCCGCTCGCCGACGAGGGGCCGCAACACGGGTTCGAGCAGCACGGCGATCACCGGTTGGGCGAGGAAGCCGAGCACCAGGGAGGTGACGGTGATGCCGAACTGGGCGCCCGAGAGCTGGAACGACAGGTGGCGCAACAGCCCGTCGGCGATGCGGGCCCGGCGACTGCCGGCGTCCTTCTCCCGCTCGATCTTGGTGCGATCGACGGCGACGAGGGCGAACTCCGCGGCGACGAAGAGGCCGTTGGCGGCGATGAGGACGATGACGGCGACCAGGCCGAATGCGAGCTCGATGGGGGTTCGTCTCTTCGTGTGACGGGCAGGCCGCCGACGGGTTCGTCGGCGGAGCAACGCTACTCGGGCTGCGAGCGCGAACGTGGCGGTAGCGTCACCGATCCGTGAGCGCCGTCGATCCTGTCCCCCACGCCCCCGGCGTCGAGCTCGCCCTGGCCCTGCACGGGGTGAGCCTGGTCCGCGAGGGGCGGGCCCTGCTGGCCGACGTCGACTGGGAGGTGGCCCCCAGCCAGCGCTGGGTGGTGCTGGGCCGCAACGGGTCGGGCAAGTCGACGCTGGTGCGCATCGCCTCGCTGTACCTGCACCCCAGCACCGGCACGGTGTCGGTGCTCGGGCAACGCCTGGGACGCACCGACGTGCGCCGTCTGCGCACCCGGGTGGGTCTGGCCAGCGCCGGCATGGCCGACCTGTTGCGCCCGGACCTCACCGCGGCCGACGTGGTCATGACGGCCAAGCACGCGGCGCTCGAACCGTGGTGGCACACCTACGACGACGAGGACCGGGCCCGGGCCCGTCGGTGCCTGGCCGACGTGGGGGTCGGCGACTTCGCCGACCGTCGCTTCGGGTCGCTGTCCTCGGGCGAACGCCAGCGGGTGCTGTTGGCCCGCACGCTGATGACCGATCCCGGCCTGTTGCTGCTCGACGAGCCGACCGCCGGGCTCGACCTCGCCGGGCGCGAGACGCTCGTCGGGGGTCTGGCCACGTTGGCGGCACGGCCCGACGGCCCGGCGATGGTGCTCGTGACCCACCACGTCGAGGAGATCCCCGCCGGCTTCACCCATGTGCTGATGCTGGCCGAGGGCCGGGTGCAGGCCGCCGGCCCGCTGGCCGAGGTGCTCACCGAGGAGGCCCTGTCGGCCTGCTTCGGGCTGCCTCTCGGCCTGGAGCGCCGCCACGACCGCTGGTGGGCCTGGGGCCGCTGACCCCAGGCCCCCGCTGCCCTCGGCGCCCGCGCCCCTGACCCGCGCCCCTGACCTCGGCGCCCGCGCCCCGTTGCCCTTCTTGCATGGTTCCGGCGTGCCAGAGAACGCCCGCACCATGCAGGAACGACATCCCTCCCGTTCTTGCATGGTTTCGGCGTGCCAGAGAGCGACGAACCGATGCAAGAAACCGGGCGGGCGGACCGGGCGGGCGGGGCTGGTGGGCCGGGGAAGGCCTCGGCGGGGTGGGCGGCCCGCCCCGGGCCGGGAGGGGCCGGTGGGTCAGGGCTCGGGGTCGTCGGGGGCCAGCCAGAGGTCGGCGAGGACGGGGGTGGCGTCGAGGCGGAGGCGGTAGCCCTGCACCGGGGCGGCCACGGCGGTGGCGGCGCGGGCCTGGGCGATGGGCACGGCCACCGTGCGGTCGAGGACGAGGGCGTGGGCGTCGCCCCACAGGCCGGCGCGCTCCTCGGGGTCGAGGGTGGCGGCGGCGGCCGCCAGGGCGGCGTCGACGTCTGCGTCGCGCAGGCCGACGACGTTGTCGGGGGCGTCGGTGCGGAAGGTGGGCTCGAGGTAGGCCCCGGCGGTGGGGGCCAGCCCCACCCATCCGAACCAGAACAGCTGCCGGTCGGCGGCCAGCACGCCGTCGCGGTAGGCGTCGAAGGGCCGGGACTCGACGGCCACCTCGACGCCGGCCTCGGCCAGCTGGGCGGCCATGGCCTCGGCCACCGCCACCACGGTGGGGTCGTCGTAGACGTCGAGGGTGAGGGCAACCGGAGCATCCGGTGACGCCTCGGCCAGCAGCACCTCGGCGGCGGGCACGTCACGGGTGCACGGATCGCCACAGACCACGTCGCCGCCGGGTACCTGGGGGGCGACGAGCCCGTCGAGGCCGCTCGTGCCCTCGAGGACCTCGACCAGGGCGGGGCGGTCGAGCGCCAGGGAGACGGCCTGGCGGACCCGTTCGTCGGCGAGCGCGGGGGCGTCGAGGTTCAGGCCCAACCACCACAGGGCGCCCAACGCGTCGAACTGCACCGTGCCGACCCCGGGCGGCACCGTCTGCCCGGCCCCGGCGGCCGGGAGGGGCACCAGGTCCACCTCGCCACCGGCCCACCTCTCCACGGCGGCGTCCACGGACTCGGTGCGCGCCAGCTCCACCCGTTCGGGGCGGGCGGCCTCGGGGTCGACGCCGTCGGCCCGCACCAGCACCGCACCCTCGGCGTCGCCGGACTCCCATCGGTACGGGCCGCTGGTGACCGGCGCCGGCCCATCGGCCGCGGGCGGGCCGAGGGCGGGGGCGTCGGCGGCCACGGTGGCCGCCGGGCGGATGGCGAAGGCGGGCGCGGCGAGCAGCGCCGGGAGGTCGACGTCGGGCCGATCGAGCTCGACGACCACGGTGGTGTCGTCGGGGGCGGAGAGCCCGGCCAGGGCGTCGGCGGTGCCGTCGACGGCGAAGGCGCCGTACCCGGCGACGGCGTCGAGGCGAGCAGAGGCCAACGAGGCCGGTCCGAGGGCGGCGACCCGGGTGAGGGAGGCGACCACGTCGGCGGCGGTGACGGGTGAGCCGTCGGAGAACCGGGCCTCGGCGCGGAGCCGGAACGTGAACGTGGTGGCGTCGTCGGACACCTCCCAAGCCTCGGCGAGGGCGGGCTCGGGCTCCACCGCACCGGGCGTGGTGGACGTGAGCCGAGCGTGGAGCAGCTCGGCCACGAGGGCGGCGCCGGCATCGGTGGGGGCGGCGAGCGCCGGATCGAGGGGCAGGGCGGCCGCCGGCAGGGCCACGCGCAGCGTGCCGCCCACGACCGGTTCGGCCACCACCGGCGGTTCGGGGTCGGGCTCGGCCTCGTCGTCCCCGGAGCAGGACGCGCCGACGACCAGCAGCAGGGCCGACGCGGCGGCGAGGAGGTGGCGCCACGGCCTGCGGGCCGGCACCGCCAGCCTCAGGTGTCGATGATCAGGGCGAGGGTGACCGTGGTGAAGGTGAACATCAGCGAGGCGATCACCGTGAGGCGATCGAGGTTCTTCTCCATCACGGTGGATCCCGCCGCCGACGCGCCCATGCCGCCACCGAACATGTCGGACAGGCCGCCACCCTTGCCGCTGTGCAACAGCACCAGCAGGATGAGGGTCAACGACACGATGACGTGGAGGACGACGACAGCGATCAGCACGGCGAGGGACTCTACCAGGGGTCCGGTGCGGTCCGTCCCCACCCCGGGTGGCCCGGCGTGGCGCCGCCCGAGGCGCGAGGAGCGCGGCAGGGGCGCCGTGTCGGGCAGCCGCGGCAGCGGCGCGTCGCTCCGAGGCCGGCGATCGGCCCACCGTGGGGCGATCGTCTCAAGGCCGGTGCATCGAGGTGCCGATCCTAAGGCGATGGTC
Source organism: Rhabdothermincola salaria (assembly GCF_021246445.1). NCBI lineage: Bacteria > Bacillati > Actinomycetota > Acidimicrobiia > Acidimicrobiales > Iamiaceae > Rhabdothermincola > Rhabdothermincola salaria. The sequence continues at coordinate 399,322 of NZ_JAJQXW010000001.1, read as the reverse complement.
GAGGACCTGGACGGGTCCACGGGAGAGGAACAGCCATGTGCACGGGCCTTCGGTTGGCATGCGCGGACGGGGCGGTCGTCCACGGTCGCACCGTCGAGTTCGCGGTCGATCTCGACCTCGACGTCATGCACGTCCCAGCCGGGACGACGTTCACCAGCGGCCTCAGCGCCGGTGCCGGGGCGTCGTGGACCACGGCCCACTCGGTGGTGGGAGTAGGGCGCGCCAGCGCCGACGCGGTCATGGACGGCATCAACGACGCCGGGCTCACGGCGGGTGCCTTCTACTTCCCCGGCACCGCCGACTACGCCGCCGACGACGGGGGCGCCGACGGGGTGGCCCCCCAGGACTTCGTCCACTGGGTCCTCACCACCTGCGCGTCGATCGCCGAGATGCGCGACCGCATCCACGAGGTGCGCGTCCTCGCCGTCGACGCCCCCGAATGGGGAGGGGTGGCTCCGTTCCACTACGTCGTGTACGACCCCGACGGCACCTCGGTGGCGGTCGAGCCGATCGCCAAGACCCTCCAGATCACCGACAACCCGTTCGGGTCGCTGACCAACTCACCCGAGCTGGGCTTCCACCTCAAGAACCTCTCGCAGTACATGCAGGTCACGCCCCACACGCCCGACACCATCTCGATCGGCGCCACGCCCATCACCGGCTTCGGCACCGGCACGGGTTCGCTCGGGTTGCCCGGCGACTTCACCTCGCCGTCCCGCTTCGTGAGGGCGACGCTGTTCAGCGCCGACCACAGCACGCCCGCCACCGCGGCCGCCGGGATCCAAGAGGTGTTCCACATCCTCAACCAGTTCGACATCCCGTACGGCTTCATCACCGTGCACGAGGCCGGCGAGGAGCGGGTCGAGTGGACCCTCGGCACGGTCGCCCACGACCCCGGGGCGGGGGCCTTCTACTTCCGCAGCTACGGCGACCAGACCTTGCGCCGGGTCACGCTGGCCGACCTCGACACCGCCGAGAACGGCCACATCACCCGCACGTCGATGGGTCCCGCCATCGGCGACCTCACGGCTGTCGTCGACGCCAACGCCACGCTGGCGCCCAGCTGAACGGTCACGGCACGCCGCTGCTCGACCGGCCGGCCGAGCACCGCGGCGCACCGCGGCGCTGCTGCCGGCTCAGGCCAGACGGAACTGGACGATCTTGGCGAACTCGTCGGGGTCGAGGGCCGCTCCGCCGACGAGGGCGCCGTCGATGTCGGGCTGGCCCATGAGCTCGGCGGCGTTGGCCGCCTTCACCGACCCCCCGTACTGGATGCGCACCGCGGCGGCGGCGTCGGCGCCCTTCATGTCGGCCACCTTGGCCCGGATCCAGCCGCACACCTCCTGGGCGTCGTCCGCGCTGGCGGTGCGGCCGGTGCCGATGGCCCAGATGGGCTCGTAGGCGATGACCATGGTGGCGACCTGCTCGGCGGTGAGGACCTCGATGCCGGCGTGCACCTGGCCGGTGATCTTGCCGTGGTGGGCCTCGCCCTCGCGCTCCTCGAGGGTCTCGCCGCAGCACAGGATCGGCGTCATCCCATGGGTGAACACGGCCTTGACCTTGCGGCCGACCTCGACATCGGTCTCGCCGAAGATCTCGCGGCGCTCGCTGTGCCCGACGATCACGTAGGCCACGTTGAGCTTGGCCAGCATGGGCGGGGCGACCTCGCCGGTGTAGGCGCCCTTGTCCTCCCAGTGGCAGTTCTGGGCGCCGATGGCGATGGGCACCTTCTCGCTCTCGAGGAAGGTCTGCACGGTGCGGATGTCGGTGAACGGCGGGTGCACCGACACGTCGACCACTTCGTAGTCGTCCTTGGCGAGCAGGTAGCGCAGCTTGTCGAGGGTGGCGGTGGCCTCGAAGTGGTTGAGGTTCATCTTCCAGTTGCCGGAGATGAGGGGTTTGCGCTCAGCGGGCATTGGGTGCTCCTCGCAGGGCCTCCAGGCCGGGCAGGTCGCCGTTCTCGAGCAGTTCGAGCGAGGCTCCCCCACCGGTGGAGACGTGGTCGATGTCGCCGGCCAGGCCGAAGGCGTCGAGGCTGGCCGCGGAGTCGCCGCCGCCGACGACGGTGAAGCCCCGGGCGTCGGCCATGGCCTGGGCGACGGCCCGGGTGCCGGCCGCGAAACGGGGGTCCTCGAACACGCCCATGGGGCCGTTCCAGAACACGGTGCGGGCCTCGGCCACGAGGTCGCCGAACTCGGCGGCCGAACCGGGGCCGATGTCGAGGCCCTTCCAGCCGTCGGGGAGGTCGGCGCCCAGCTGGCGCACCTCGCCGCCGGCGTCGGGGTCGCCGATCTGACCCTCGGGCGACAGGGCGGTGATGTCGGTGGGGATGCGCAGGTCGATGCCGGAGTCGAGCAGCCGGCGGCAGGTGTCGACCTGGTCGGGCTCGACGAGCGAGTCGCCGATGCTGTGGCCCTGGGCGGCGAGGAACGTGAAGCACATGCCGCCGCCGATGACGAGCGTGTCGGCCACCTCGCTGAGCGCCTCGATGACGCCGAGCTTGTCGGAGACCTTGGAGCCGCCGAGGATGACCACGAACGGCCGCTTGGGGTCGTGGCGCAACGGCAGCAGCACCTCGACCTCACGTTCGAGGAGGCGCCCGGCGGCCGACGGCAGGAACTGCGGGGGCCCCACGATGGACGCGTGGGCCCGGTGCGACGCCCCGAAGGCGTCGTTGACGTAGGCGTCCTGGCCGTCGATCAGCGTCTGCACGAAGGCGGGGTCGTTGCCGGTCTCGCCCGGGTCGAAGCGCAGGTTGTCGAGCAGCTCGACGCCGGGGGCCAGCTCGGCCAGGCGCCGGCGGACCGGCTCGACGCTGTACTTCGGGTCCGGGGCGCCCTTGGGGCGACCCAGGTGGGTGCAGGCGGTGACGGTGGCGCCCCGGCCCTGCAGCCACCCGATGGTGGGCAGGGCGGCCCGGATGCGGAAGTCGTCGACGATCTCGCCGTCGGCGATCGGGACGTTGAAGTCGGCGCGGACGAGGACCCGGCGACCGTCGAGGTCGCCGAGGTCCTCCAGCGTGGGAACGCTCATCGGGGCGGCGGGCTACTTGTTCGCCGCGCCGACGGTCTGGACGAGGTCGACGAGGCGGTTGGAGTAGCCCCACTCGTTGTCGTACCAGCCGAGGATCTTGACCAGGTTGCCCATGGCCATGGTGATGCTGGAGTCGAAGGTGCACGACGCCGGCGAGCCGACGATGTCGGAGCTGACGATGGGCTCGTCGGTGTAGACGAGCACGTTCGACATGGGACCGGACGAGGCCGCGGCCTTGAACGCCTCGTTCACCTCTTCCTTGGTGACGTCGGTGTTGAGCACGCCCACGAAGTCGGTGATGGAGCCGTCGGGGACTGGGACCCGCAGGGCGGTGCCGTCGAGCTTGCCCTGCATGGACTGCAGCACCAGGCCGGTGGCGCGGGCGGCGCCGGTGGAGGCCGGGATGATGTTGACCGCCGAGGCCCGGGCCCGGCGCAGGTCCTTGTGGGGCCCGTCGACGAGGTTCTGGTCGCCGGTGTAGGCGTGCACCGTGGTCATGAGGCCCTTCTCGACACCGAAGGCGTCGTCGAGGACCTTGATCATCGGCACGAAGCAGTTGGTGGTGCACGAGGCGTTGGACATCACCTTGTGCTGGGCTGCGTCGAAGGTGTCGTCGTTGACGCCGACCACGAAGGTGGCGTCGGCGTTGGTGGCCGGCGCGGACACGATGACGAACGGAGCGCCGGCGTCGAGGTGGGCGGCGGCCTTGTCGCGGTCGGTGAAGAAGCCGGTGGACTCGACCACGACGTCGACGCCGAGGTCGCCCCAGGGGAGGTCCTTGGGGTCGCGGATGGCGGTGATCTTGACCAGCTTGCCGTCGACCACGATGCCCTCGTCGGTGGCTTCGACGGTGGCGTCGAGGCGGCCCATGACCGAGTCGTACTTGAGGAGGTGGGCCATCTCGGGGATGGCGCCGAGGTCGTTCGCGGCGACGATCTCGACGTCGGCACCCGACTGCTTCACCGCCCGGAAGAAGTTGCGACCGATTCGGCCGAAGCCGTTCACACCGACGCGGATCGTCATAGCAGGTGCCTCCAAGTGAGCTCGCCAGAGAAGTGGCCCCCATCCGATCAGATCGTCCGGGGTCCTGCCAGTCTCGCCCATCGGGGAGGTCGAGGTTGACGAAAGGCCTCAGCGACCGAGGTCGCGATGGGTGACCCGCAGGTCGAAACCGTCGGCGCGCAGCCCGGCGGCGATCTCCTCGGCGATGGCCACCGAGCGGTGTCGGCCGCCGGTGCAGCCGAACGCGATGGTGAGGTAGGACTTGCCTTCCTTCACGTACGCCGGCAACAACAGCTCGAGCAGCGACCGCATCTCGTCGAGGAACTCGGCGGTGATGTCCTGGCCGAGGACGTAGTCCTTCACCGGTTGGTCGAGGCCGGTCTGGGGGCGCAGCTCCTCCACCCAGTGCGGGTTGGGGAGGAACCGGCAGTCGATGACGAGGTCGGTGTCGAGGGGCAGCCCGTGCTTGTAGCCGAACGAGATGAGCGTGGTCTGCATGCCCGACGCCGGGGTGTCCTCGGCGAAGAGGTCCTGCACGCGGGTGCGCAGCTCGTGGACGTTGAGCTCGGAGGTGTCGACGACGACGTCGGCCTCGGCCTTCACCGGGCCGAGCAGCTCACGCTCGGCCTCGATGGTGTCGGCGAGGGTGAGGTCGGGGGCGGCGAGGGGGTGACGGCGACGGCTGGACTCGTAGCGGCGCACCAGCACGTCGGTGCCGGCCTCGAAGTAGGCGATGCGCACCCGTCCGCCCTGGCGGCGCAGCGCCTCGAGGGCGGGCAGCACCTCGTTGTGGTACGGCCCGGTGCCGACGACGAGCACCACCTTGGCGATGCCGGCGCCGGGGGCGTGGGCCAGCTCGGCCACCTTGGTCATGAGCGCGGGCGGCAGGTTGTCGATGACGAACCAGCCGAGGTCCTCGAGGATGTTGGCGGCCTCGGACCGGCCCGCCCCGGAGAGCCCCGTGATGACCACGAAGTCGCTCATGCCCGGCACGCTACCGGCCTACGGGCGGCGCCGAGGTCCCCGGAGACCGCTCGGAGCCGAGGTTCAGGCCGAGTTCACGCCGCGGTCACACCCGTCGGGCCACCAGCGTGAGCAGGCGCGGGATGGAGGCGGCCTCGGGGTACTCCGGGGCTCGAGCGAGGAAGCCGGCCGGCGGAGCCGGCTCCAACATGCGCTCGAGCTGGAGGCCCACGTCGGCCATGGCGTTGACGTAGCGACTCAAGGGGCGGTGCACGAAGCGGATGAAGACGCCCTTCTCGACCTGCTCGACCACGGCCTGCTCCGAGAGGTACGCGCCGATGCGCCAGTACTGCTCGGGTGGGTCGAGGATCTGGTCGTCGATCCACCCGGAGCCGGGGGTCTGCAGCAGCGGATGGTTGAGGCAGAAGACGAACCGCCCACCGGATTCGAGCACCCGGGCCACCTCGGCCAGGGCCCCGTCGACGTCGTCGATGTGCTCGAAGACCAGGCAACACACCACCGCGTCGAAGGTGCCGTCGGCGAAGGGCAGCGCCTCGGCGCCGGACCGGGCGTAGACCGGGCCGCCGGCGCGGCGAGCGGCCTCGGTGATCTGGGCGACGGTCGGGTCGACCCCGACGACGAGCGGCTCGGGCCTGCTGTCTCGTCGAGCGGCGGCCGTGACGGCCCGGGCGACCTGCCCCTCCCCCGTGCCGACCTCCAGCACCCGGGAGTGCCCGGCCGTCCACTCGGTGACGATGGGCAGGATCTGCTCGGTGTACTCGGGGTCCACGCCCTCGGTGAACTCCCGCTGCCACCAGTCGGCATGCGCCTCCCACAACTCAGCGTTCTCGGAGGGCAGGAGGTCGTCGGTGCCGGTCACGAGCCGACCGTAGGGCCTGGCGTGCGACTGCTGGAACCGTGGATCTTGGTATGGACGGCCTCGGCGACGGTGTCCGGGAGCCAGGAGAGCTCCTTGAGGTTCTCCAGCGACGCCTTCTTCACGGCGCCGACACCGCCGAGCTCCTTGACCAGGCGGGCCTTGCGGGTAGGCCCGAGGCCGGGGATGCCGTCGAGGACGGAGGTGGTCATGCGCTTGCCGCGCAGCTGGCGGTGGTAGCTGATGGCGAAGCGGTGGGCCTCGTCGCGGATGCGTTGCAGCAGGTAGAGGGCGTCGCTGCCTCGGGGCACGCGCATGGGCGTCGGGTCGCCCGGGCGGTAGACCTCCTCGAACTGCTTGGCCAGCGAGGCGACGGGGATCTCCTCGTCGAGGCCCAGCTCCTCGAGCACCCGGACCACCACGCTGAGCTGCCCCTTGCCGCCGTCGACCAGCAACAGCTGGGGCGGGTACGAGAACTTGCCGCCCCGCTCGGTGACGGGCTTCTCCCGATCCTCGAGGTAGGCGCGGAGGCGACGGGTGAGCACCTCCTCCATGGCGGCGAAGTCGTCGTTGCCCTGCCCGCTGCGGATCTTGAAGCGCCGATACTCGCTCTTCTTGGGCAGACCGTCCTCGAGCACGACCATGGAGCCCACGTAGTCGCTGCCCTGGATGTGGCTCATGTCGTAGCACTCGATGCGCAACGGGGCTTCGGGGAGGTCGAGGTACTGCTGGAGCTCGTTGAGCGCCCGGGCCCGGGTGTTGTGGTCCGACGCCCGGCGCAGCCGGTGGCGCACCAGCTCCTCCTCGGCGTTGCGGGTGACCATGGCCATCAGCTCGCGCTTGTCGCCGCGCTGGGGCACCCGGATGGCGACCTTCGAGCCCCGGACCTCACCCAGGAACTCCTCGTAGAGCTCGGGATCGGCGCTCTCGGTGGGGACGAGGACCTGCTTGGGCACGCCCATGGGGGGCGGGTCGGCGTAGAGGCCCTCGAGGATGCGGTCGACCAGCTCACCGGGGGTGACGTCCTCGGCCTTGTCGACCACGAACCCCTTGCGGCCCACCACCCGGCCCCGGCGCACGAAGAACACCTGCACCGCCGCTTCCAGCTCGTCATCGGCCAGGCCGATCACGTCGAGGTCCTCGGAGCGCTCCACCACCATCTGCTGCTTCTCGATGGCCTGGCGCACCGCCCCCAGGCGGTCACGCACCCGGGCCGCCCGCTCGAACTCGAGCTCGCTGGCCGCCTCGGCCATCTGGGCCTCGAGGCGGCGGATGACGGTGTCGGTGTCGCCGTCGAGGAAGCTGACCAGCTCGTCGACGAGGTCGTCGTAGTCGGGTTTGGCGATCTCGCCCACGCAGGGGCCGGTGCACTTCTCGATGTGGAACAACAGGCAGGGCCGACCGAGCTTGGCGTGGCGGTTGAACTTGTTCTGCGAGCAGGTGCGGATCGGGAACGTGCGCAACAACAGATCGAGGGTCTCGCGGATGGCCCAGGCGTGGGCGTAGGGGCCGAAGTAGCGGGTGCCCTTGCGCTTGGCGCCGCGCATGACGGTGGCCCGGGGCCACTCGTCGTCGAGGGTGACGGCGAGGAACGGGTAGCTCTTGTCGTCGCGCAGGCGGATGTTGAACCGGGGCTGGTGCTGCTTGATGAGGCTGTACTCGAGCATGAGCGCCTCGACGTCGTTGCGGACCTGGATCCACTCGACGGACTCGGCGGTGGCCACCATCTGGGCGGTGCGCGGCGCCAGGTTGCGCGGGTTCTGGAAGTAGTTCGAGAGGCGCTGGCGCAGGCTCTTGGCCTTGCCCACGTAGATCACCCGTCCGTGCGCGTCCTTGAACTGGTAGGAGCCGGGAGCATCGGGGATCGTGCCGGCTGGGGGACGCTGGACCATCGTCCCAATCGTACGGGTCATCGTCAGCGGCGCTGTCGCCCACGGTGGGCCCTCCGGGAATGTTCGCGATCTCGCTGGCGCTGACCTAGAGTGACACCGCCGGCCTGGTATCCGGCGACATATCGGACACCGAGAGCGACATCCCCGTGGCGTGGCGACCAGGCTGCCCCCACCGCTCACCATCGGTGCCCTCTTCCCCCTGGGGGTTCCAGACAACATGTTGCGGCTCCAGATCCCGCTTCCCGAGCGGTACGCCGACGCCACGCTCGATGACCTCGCGTCCCGCATCGACGCAGCCAAGCGCACGCTCGGTGAACGCGTCTTCATCCTCGGCCACCACTACCAGCGCGACGAGGTCATGCGCTGGGCCGACGCCCGCGGAGACTCCTTCCGGCTCTCCGTGCTCGCCCAACAGCATCCCGAGGCCGACTACATCGTGTTCTGCGGCGTCCACTTCATGGCCGAATCCGCCGACATCCTCACCGATGAGCACCAGAAGGTGATCCTGCCGGACCTCAACGCCGGGTGCTCCATGGCCGACATGGCCGACCTCGACGAGGTGGAGGAGGCCTGGGAGGCGCTGGCCAAGACCACCGACATCTCCAAGGTGATCCCCATCACCTACATGAACTCCTCGGCCGCGCTGAAGGCCTTCGTGGGCGAGCACGGCGGTGCGGTGTGCACCTCCACCAACGCCAAGGCGGTGCTGGAGTGGGCCCTCTCACTCGGCGACCGGGCCGACGACGGCGCCGGCGGCAAGCAGGTTCTGTTCTTCCCCGACCAGCACCTCGGCCGCAACACCGGCCACCAGCTCGGCTTCACCGAGGCCGACATGCGCCTGTGGAACCCCCGCCTCGAGCGAGGAGGCTTGAGCGAGGCCGATGTGAAGGACGCCACCTTCTTGCTGTGGAAGGGGCACTGCTCGGTGCATCAGCGGTTCCGCCCCGAACACGTGGCCGAGTTCCGGGCCCAGCACCCCGACGGCATCGTGGTCGTGCATCCCGAGTGCGCCCACGACGTGTGCGAGGTGGCCGACCAGGTCGGCTCCACCGACTACATCATCAAGGCCGTCGAAGCCGCTCCCCCAGGAGCGGTCATCGGGGTGGGCACCGAGATCCACCTGGTGAACCGCCTGAACGACGAGACCCCGGACAAGACCGTCGTCTCCCTCGACCCGTTGGTGTGCCCGTGCTCGACGATGTTCCGCATCGACGCTCAGCACCTGTGCTGGGTGCTCGAAGGCCTCGTGGAGGGTCGGGTGGTCAACCAGATCACGGTCGATCCCGAGACAGCAGCGTGGGCCAGGGTGGCTCTGGACCGGATGCTGAGCATCACCTGACGCCCGTTCGCCTGAGGCTGATCGCGTTCGAACAGCCCTGGCCCTGCTGAGAAGTGTGCTGTGTACGCTGCAGAAGTGCAGAGCTTGGCGACCTCCCGACTCGGCCGGTTCATGGGCCATCACATTCGAATCAGGGGAGTCCAGCGACTGCTTACTGCGTCATACCGCAAGCCGGGGTGGGTGCCGCCCGAACAGCCGGTTGTCACCAGAACAACGCAGGGTGACTGGTTCCTTGCCGACCTGCGGAGCTGGGTCGATTGGTCGGCATGGGTCTACGGCGAGTACGAGCCAGCACTTGGCCGGATCCTGGAAGCCGTCGTAGATCCTGGCGACGACTGCATTGATGTGGGAGCCAACAGTGGGCTCCACACACTTCGGCTCTCCCGACTCGCGCCAGACGGTACGACCCATGCTTTCGAACCGGTCCCTGACCTCGCCAACCGAGTGCGGTTGAATTGCGAGATCAACGGTCGGTCAAACGTCGTCGTCCATGAGGTCGCTCTCGGAGCCAAGCCCGGTGTCGCTTCGCTGAATCTGCCTGAGCCCAGCACCCGCAATCGCGGGACCGCAAGTCTCCTACGCAACGAGAAGCACCACGGAGCTGCAACCCTACGGATCCCGGTTAGCACACTCGACAGCGTCGAGCTGAACAGCCCCAGGCTCGTGAAGATCGACGTCGAGGGATTCGAACCCGATGTCCTCGAGGGTGGAACCCTCATGCTGGAGTCCGCCCGCCCCGTGGTGGTGTTCGAAGAGAACGCTGATTATCGGAGAACGGGCGACAAGTCAGCGAGGCGGATCCTGCATGAGCTTGGGTACCGCTTCGCCGAGGTTCGCCCGGTGGGCGCCTATGGAGCAGGTCGGTTCCGGTTGACTAAGCCAGCACCTGTGCCCGTTGGCAATCCGCTGTTGCTGGCAGTTCACGCGTCGGACCGCCGCACGCCCCTCGATCTTCCATGACTGCCCACGACGTCCCCGCCTACCAACGGCGGGAAACGAGGGCCCTTCTTCGCTGTTCCGAATTCATGAGGGCCCGTCTTCCCGCACGTCGGCTCGACCTATTTCGTCGCTCTAAGGCAAGCTCAATACACGCCGTGGTGTCACTCACGACCATCCCTGAGCGCTTACCCAAGGTGCACCTAACCCTTCGGTCCCTACTCAAGCAATCGTCCCGGCCGGACTCGATCCAACTGGTCATGTCACGAGACCAGATCGGGCCATCGGATCTGCCGGAATCCCTTACCAGGCTGACCGGCTACGGAGTCGATCTCGTCTTCGTCGACGGTGACCAGCGGAGCTACAAGAAGCTCATCCCAACCGTGGAACGCTTCCCTACAAGCCTCGTGGCCACCGCCGACGACGACGTGTTGTATCCGAGGCATTGGCTTCGCCAGTTGCTTGAGGTCCACTCCCGGTGCCCGGGGACGGTGGTGGCCCACCGAGCCCTGGCCATGGAGTGCAGCGACGGGGTGGTTGCCCCCTACGCGACATGGAAGGAGGCCAGATCCGACACGACACCGGCATTGACATTCCCGGTCGGCGTGGGAGGAGTGCTGTACCCACCTGGAGCGCTCGCACCCATGGCTCTGGACCACGCCCTCGCTGAGCGGTTCTGCCCGACGGCGGACGACGTGTGGTTCAAGGTGTCGGCCGTCCTAAACGGGACCGGCGCGGTACGGGTACCTCGCCCCAACGTGCTCTACCTGCCGCCGAACGGGGCGGACCAGTCGAGTGCTCTCAAGCACGACAACGTCACCGGCGGCTCGAACGACGCCCAGATCCATCGGGTCCTCGAGCACTTCGCACCCCAACTACGAGCCGTTGGCTTCTCTGCTGGCCTGGGCCCCGGTGACCCGTCCGAGCGGCCGCCCCGGTGAAGCCTGCCTCCGTTCGCCGTGCCGCAGGCCGCGCGCTCGCTGCATCGGGCAGTGGCCAAGCCATCGCCATGGCGGCGACGTTCGCGTCGACACTGATGCTGGCCCGGATGCTGGCCCCCAGTGACCTCGGCCTCTACTACCTCTACTCGGTGGTGGCGCTGTTCGCCCCAATGATCGCCCGCCTGGGCCAGGACCGGGTGATCGTGCGGGAGCTCGCGGCGCACGAACACCTGCGGAACGTCACGGCGATCAGGGTCCTCGCGAGCTCGCTGACCGTCAACGCAGTCGCGGCGATCATCCTGGCAACGCTGGTCGCGCTTACGCTCCCGATAGTTGCTCGAGAGCTCTTCGGGGCCGGAGAGGCCGCGGCCACTGGGGTGTTAGTCGGCCTGTGGGTGCTGTTCGAATCACTTCGGCTCGTGCCATCCGAGGCTCAGCGCGGCATGCGCCGCCATGGACTCGCCACGATCGTCGGGAGCCCTGGGCGAACCGTCATCTTTGCGGTTCTCGTAGGCGCGGTGTGGATCGCCACGCTCGGCAGCCCCACACAGACATCTCTGAAGCTGGTGCTCGCCCTCTCACTCGGCGCATCAGCAGTCACCTTTCTCGTCGGACTGCTCTTCCTCCTGGTCGAGATGCGCCGTGCACCGGTGCAGTCAGGCTTCCCGCACCGCGAAGACATGCTCCGACAGGCGAAGGCGGGAGCCCTAATAGCTACAGTCGGGGCCGTCGCGCTCGGAATCACCCAGGCGGACACATGGGTCGTGGGCGCGTTCTTTGGTACCGAGGACGCCGCCGCCTATGGGGCCGCCGTCCGCGTGGCCTCCTTGGCGCTGGCGCCCATCCTAGTGAGCCAGCTGCTCCTCCAACCGTACGTCGTGCGCTTCAGACTCCGGCATGAAGATGCACGCTTGGAGAGTCTGCTGCGCTGCGCTGCAACCGTTGGTTTCGTCCTCCTGGCGACGTCGACCGCCCTCATCGCCGCGCTCGGGGGATGGCTTCTCCCTCTGTTCTTCGGCGAGTTCTTCTCCCAATCCCACTGGCCCGCAGTGATCCTGATGTCGGGACTCACCATCGCGGCCGGTCTCGGCCCTGCGTTCCAAACGGTCGTGATGGCTGGCGGCTCCGACCGGGCCGTACTCGGCGTCATGAGCGCAGTCGCCACCATCACCATCATTTCCGAGCTGACCGTCGCCGGCGTGTCCGTGCTCGCCGTCGCGACGGCCTCCGGCGTCGGAAGCGTTCTTCAGGGTTTCGGGGGTTGGTGGCTTGCCCGTACACGCCTCGACCTGGACACCAGGCTCTACCTGAGCCCGCGCCAGTTCGTCAGAGCGGCCCGGGCGACCGGCATCGTGTCAGGAGCGGCCTGACACCTCGAGGGGTGGCTCACGGCTCCAGTTCCTGGAGTGCCTCGTACACACCAAGCAACGTGGGCACCTGGGAACTCCACGTGTATCGGTCGAGCACCGACTGTCGCCCCCTCATCCCGAGAGCCCGCGCTTCCTCCGGGTGATCGACCATCCACCTCATATGGGCCGCCAGCGCATCAACATCGAATGGGTCTACCAAGAAGCCGGCGCCGGCAGGCTCTACGACGGCCCGAATCTCGGGAAAGTCACTTGCGATGACCGGCAGACCTGCAGCCATGTACTCAAAGAGCTTCACCGGGACTGCACCGCCAGCGTGCTTCGGGGTTGGGTGCCAGATCACGAGCCCCACAGCCGACCCAACCAGAACCTCGCAGGTCCGGGCCCTGTCACAACGGCCGTAGTAGCGCAGCTGCTGCGCCCCCCCCGTCGCCATCACCTCGGCGCGGAGGTCGGCCGGCATCTCTCCGATGAGCCGAAGCTCGATGTCAGATCCAGCCCGTTCGATGGCCCCAACCATCTCCAGCAGGCCTCGCTCCCGGCTGACAGCGCCCACGTATACACACGCTCTCGCTCGTACATCAGGCTCCGATCGAGCCATGAGTTCGATCTCGCTGTCCAAGACATAGTTTCGCAGAACGGCGACGTGCCGCTTGCCGAACCGTTGGGCCCCCGTGTCCTCCGCAGAGATCACTGCCGACGAAACCCGAACGACGAGGCCCTCGAGAAGCCGAACCGTCCACGCCGCCGTTCTCCTGAGTCTCTTCGGGATGTAGCTGCGACTCTCGACGAGAAGCGGGTAGTCCTCGTGGAAGTCAACAATCACCTTGCGACCAACCAGGCCGAGGACGATCGCCACGGGGAGAATTTCTATGTCGTGAACATGGATTACGTCCGTCCGGTTGCGAAGGATGGTCCTCACCACATGGGCCAGGTTGCGCAGGCGACCCCAACTTCCCTTTCCACGGCGCAGCCCCACGATCCGGATACCGTCCAGGTCCTCGTCACGATCGTGAAGCGCGACGATCGTGACCCTCCACCCGGCGTCTCGTAACGAAACGCACTCTTTCCAGAAGACTCGAGTGTCGGTAGCCACATGCGCCGGTGCCAAGTGGAGGGTGGTGGGGTGTCTCGTCATTCGAACACGGCGTCACGCAGAACACCTGACAGCCAGCCACTTCCGACTGCGACCATGCCGGCGATGGCCCATCCGCGCTCAACTGTACCGGCGGTCCCCTCTTGGGATCCAAGTTCCTCGAGAGCGACCGCCGCCCCCAAGGTGCCGACAGTCAAGACACTCATTCGACACATCCGGCCCGACCTTGGCACCAAGAAGGCAATCGCTGCAATGAGCATGAGGACTGGCGCAACGATAATCCCCATCTGGCGCTGCTGTGGTCGATCTCCGGTCATCCGCCAATAGCGAACCTTCCACCGGCCGAAGCGGTGGTATTGCATCCACAGCTGCCTGACTGAGGACCGCGGGCTATACCCCACCTCGAGGGACGATTCGAACCAAACGTGACCATGATGTGCAATTCGCCGGTTCAGGTCGAAGTCCTGGTTCGTTGGAAGGCGCTCGTCCCAGCCGCCCACGCCGCGAAGCTCCGCAGTGCGAAATGCACCGAGGTAGACGGTGTCGGCGCGGCCACTCCTCGCACCTCGACGGTAACGGGACAGACCCATGCCGTAGCGATTGTTCAGGGCGCGAGCGATCCCCTGGTCTCGGTTCGACTCAGAGCGAGGCACCGCAACCTGGGCGCCACCGACGACTGCGACGTCGGGGCGAGACTGGAGGGTCTCAATACAGGCGCGCACATACCGAGGCGGGACCATGCTCCGAGCATCGACCCTGCACACCACCGGAGCTCGAACCAGCGCCAGACCGGCGTTGAGGTTGGACGGCGTCGATCCGCCCTTGTTGCAGTGAACGACCCATCGATCAAGACCCGCCCTCTCGAGGATGGCAGCCGCGATCTCACCGGTGCCGTCGGTCGAGTCCCCGTCCACGACTATGACCTCGAGGCGATCGAGCCCGATATCCTGCGCCAGGACGTGCTCGAGGCACCTACCGATCGAGTCAGCCTCGTTCCTTGCCGGGATCAGCACCGCCACGTCGGCTACCCCAACACCGGTCATTGCCCGCCACCTCTCAGAACGCTTCGAATGGTGCGGCTCACGATCCTCAGATCCAGCGCCATGCCTTGGTGGCGCAGGTACCAGAACTCGTACTGGAGCTTCTCCTTCGCATCGGTCTCGTCGGCCCCGTACGGATACTTCACCTGAGCCCAACCAGTGAGTCCGGGACGGACGAGGTGGCGCAGGTCGTAGTACGGCAGTCTCTCGGACAGCTCAGCGACGTAGTGGGGTTGCTCTGGCCGTGGCCCGACCACCGACAAGTCGCCCCGGAGGATGTTGATCGCCTGGGGTAGCTCGTCGACGTGGGTTCGCCGCAAGAGGTTCCCGAACGGTGTGACGCGCGTGTCATCAGGCCTGGTCCACTCCCCCGCTCCGCTGCCGCCGTCTTGGTTCGGGGCCATGGTGCGGAACTTCAGGATGCGAAAGGTCTGGCCCCGTTTGCCGACGCGCTCCTGACGAAAGAGGAGCGGACCCCGGTTCGCCACCAGGTCGCCCATCGCCACGAACGGCACGGCCACCACGAAGGCCAACAACCCGAGGGTTCCGGCGCCGAGGTCCATCATCCGCTTCACCCTGCCATAGCGGGTGCGGTGTACCTCCCCGACGTCGAACAGGAGCGACACCCGTTCCAGCTCGAAGAGAGGAACCTTGCCCAGCCACTGGTCCACGAACAGCGCGTAGCTGCGGATGCGTAGCCCACGGGCGTGCAGCTCCGCGGCCTGGTCCACCACCGAGCCATCCGCCTCGGCCTCACGGTCCAAGACGACGAGGCTGGCGCCGAGCTCAGCGGCCCTTGCCACGAGTGGGCCGTCGGCCGGCGGCGTCCCGACCGGCTGCCCGGCATCAGGAGGCAGCATCACCCCGACGATGGCCGCCGACATCTCCGAGGCTCGTCGCAGGTCCTTGCGGAGCGCTTCCACTTCCTCCACGGAGGCCACCACCAGCACCCGGTCGCGTTGGGCATCCTTCTGCGACCCTCCCTTGGCCAGCCCGGCGCACAGCAGGTACCACGGCACCAGGAGCACCGCTGATCCGAACACGACGAACCTAGGCAGCAGGGCATCACCGGTCAGCAGCTGCAGCACTGAGATCACGACGGCACCACTCACGGCGGCGATCACCGACGAGATGAGGGCCCGCCCTGCGGTGCGCGGGAGCTCCGGCAGTCCGAGCCCGTAGGCCGTCACCACCAGCACGCCGATGTAGAGCAGCGACCATCCGAATCGGAAGGTGCCGGTATACGGGTAGGGCGGATCGGCGATGACCCGTGAGTGGTAGAGCGCAAGACCCACGACGGTCGCGACGATGCCCCCGTAGACCAGCCACCTCGCCACTCGAACCATCCCTACAGCCTCCCTCGCCGATCGCCGGATGCTGCGGATCCGCCTCAGCGGGCGGGCTTGGTGCCGCTCAGCTCCACGACGCACGACCAGGCGAGGGCTCGACTGCGAGGAATCCTCTCGTACATCCAGGCATCGGCCTCCTCCAGGCGCTTGAGTGCCACATCGAAGGCCTTCAACCGGCGCAACGGAACCGCCGCCAACGAAAGGGTGTGGTAGTAGTCGACCTCCACCTCGTCGAACCACCGGCGAGCATCGTCGAAGTCGCTCTCGACGAGCGGATGCTCGTCAGGCGTGCGCATCCGAGGAGTCATCCGCCGGTACAGGTTGATGAGCGGGTTGCGACCCAGCGGTTCGATGAACGCACCTTTTCCACCCGAGCGGAGCACTCGGGCCAACTCGGGGTAGGCCCGGTCGAGATCGAGGTGGTGGAGGATCCCGGTGCCCACGACGAGGTCGAAGGCCTGATCTTCGAAGGCCAGCTCTTCGGCGTTCATGACCTCCACCGAGACGCGACCCGGGAGGTCGAGGGACTCACACTGCTGGCGCATCTGCAAGGCGGCGACCGGGGAGATGTCCACGGCCACGACGTCGACTCCCCGCTGGGCGAGTTGCACCGCATGGTTGTGCAGACCGCACCCGAGCTCGAGCGCTCTCGCTCCCGCCGGGACCATCTCGAGGATCTGATCCATCCGCATCGAGCTGGCCCGCGTGACGGCGTAGTACTTCTTCGCGGCCGCTCGCTCACCGTCATCGGTGAAGCGCTCGTCGTGGAACTCCTGCTCGCGCTGCAGCCGGGTTCGGTCCATGCCGCCAGTGTCGCTCAGGTCGGGGACAGCAGCGAGGCGAGGAACTGGCCGGTGTAGCTCTCCGGGGTGTCCGCCACCTGTTCGGGCGTGCCCTCCACCACCACGGTGCCGCCCCCGGTGCCCCCCTCGGGGCCCATGTCGATGAGCCAGTCCGCGGTCTTGATGACGTCGAGGTTGTGCTCGATGACCAGCACCGAGTTGCCCTGGTCGACCAGGCGGGACAGCACGGTGAGCAGCTTGCGGATGTCCTCGAAGTGAAGGCCCGTGGTGGGCTCGTCGAGGATGTACATGGTGTGGCCGGTGGAGCGCTTGGCCAGCTCCGAGGCCAGCTTCACCCGCTGGGCCTCACCGCCCGAGAGGGTGGTGGCCGGCTGGCCCAGGCGCACGTAACCGAGACCGACGTCGACGATGGTCTGCAGGTGCCGGGAGATGGCCGGCTGGTTGGCGAAGAACTCCACGCCCTCCTCGCAGCTCATGTTGAGCACGTCGGAGATGTTCTTGTCCTTGAACGTGATGTCGAGGGTGTCGCGGTTGTAGCGGGCGCCCTTGCACACCTCGCACGGCACGTAGACGTCGGGCAGGAAGTGCATCTCGATCTTGATGGTGCCGTCGCCGGCGCAGGCCTCGCAGCGGCCGCCGGCCACGTTGAACGAGAACCGCCCGGGCAGGTAGCCGCGCACCTTGGCCTCGTGGGTCTGGGCGAACAGCTTGCGCACGTGGTCGAACACACCCGTGTAGGTGGCCGGGTTCGATCGGGGCGTGCGCCCGATGGGCGACTGGTCGATGTTGATGACCTTGTCGATCTGGTCGAGCCCCTCGACCGTCTTGTGGCGCCCCGGCGGCGTCTTGGACCCGTAGACCTGCTGCATGAGGGCCCGGTAGAGGATGTCGTTGACCAGGGTGGACTTCCCCGACCCCGACACGCCGGTGACGGCGACGAAGCACCCCAACGGGATCTCCACGTCGATGTTCTTGAGGTTGTGCTCGCGCGCACCGCGCACCCACAGCGACCCGTGCCCGGCGTCGCGCCGCTTCTCGGGCACGGGGATGGACCGACGGCCCGACACGTACTGGCCGGTGAGGCTCTTGCGGCTCTTGAGCAAGCCCTTCACCGCGCCGGCGTAGACGATGTCGCCGCCGTGCTCACCGGCGCCGGGGCCGATGTCGACGACGTAGTCGGCCACCCTGATGGTCTCCTCGTCGTGCTCGACGACGAGGACCGTGTTGCCCAGATCGCGCAGGCGGATCAGCGTGTCGATGAGGCGGCGGTTGTCGCGCTGGTGCAGCCCGATGGAGGGCTCGTCGAGCACGTAGAGCACGCCCACCAGCCCCGAGCCGATCTGGGAGGCCAGCCGGATGCGCTGGGCCTCGCCGCCGGCCAGCGTGCCCGCCGAACGGCCCAGGCTGAGGTAGTCGAGGCCCACGTCGAGCAGGAAGCCCATGCGGGCGTTGACCTCCTTGACCACCCGCTCGGCGATCATGCGGTCGCGCTCGGACAGCTCGAGGCCGGCGAGGGCCTTGGCCGCATCGGCGATGGACATGTCCGACAGGTCGGCCAGGGTGTGCCCGGCGATGGTGACGCCGAGCGAGAAGGGCTTGAGCCGGGCGCCGCCGCACTCCGGGCACGGCACCTCGCGCATGTAGCCCTCGACCTGATCGCGCTGGGAGTCGCTCTCGGCGTCGGTGTGGCGGCGCTGCAGCCACGACACCACACCTTCGTACTTGGCCTCGTAGGAGCGCTGGCGCCCGTAGCGGTTGCGGTACTGGACCTTGATGCGCCCCCCGCTGGTGCCGGTGCCGTGCAACAGCAGCTTCTGTTGCTTCTTGGGCAACGACGAGAAGGGCTCGTCCATGTCGATGTCGTGGGCGGCGCACACCGATTCGAGTAGGCGCCCGAAGTACTGGGTGCGGGCGGTGGCCCACGGCGCCAGGGCCCCCTGGGCGACGGTGAGGTCGGGGTTGGGGACCACCAGCTCGGGATCGACCTCGAAGCGGGTGCCGAGCCCGTCGCAGTGCTCACAGGCCCCGTAGGGCGAGTTGAACGAGAAGTTGCGGGGAGCGAGCTCCTCGAAGCTCAGCCCGCAGACCGGGCAGCCCAGATGCTGGCTGAAGGTGAGGATCTCGTCGTCGAGGCCGGAGTCGTCGTGTTGCACGCCGACGATCTGCACCTCGGCCACCCCCTCGGACAGGCGCAGCGCCGTCTCGAGGGAGTCGGTGAGGCGCCGCTCGATGCCCTCGCGCCGGATGAGGCGGTCGACCACCACCTGGATGGTGTGCTGCTCGTAGCGGGCCAGCTCGACGGTGTCGGTGAGCTCGTTCAGCTCACCGTCGACGATGGCCCGGGCGAAGCCCTGGGTGGCCAGGTCGGCCAGCAAGGTGTCGTAGGTGCCCTTGCGGCCCCGCACCACCGGGGCCAGCACCTGGAAGCGGGTGCCCTCGGGCAGCTCGAGCACCCGGTCGACGATCTGCTGGGGGGTCTGACGCGTGATAACTGCCCCGTCGTTGGGGCAGTGCGGCACCCCGATGCGGGCGTAGAGCAGCCGCAGGTAGTCGTAGACCTCGGTGATGGTGCCGACAGTGGAGCGCGGGTTGCGCGAGGCCGACTTCTGGTCGATGGAGATGGCCGGCGAGAGCCCCTCGATGAAGTCGACGTCGGGCTTGTCCATCTGGCCGAGGAACTGGCGGGCGTAGGCCGACAGCGACTCGACGTAGCGGCGCTGCCCCTCGGCGTAGATGGTGTCGAAGGCGAGCGAAGACTTGCCCGAGCCAGAGAGACCCGTGAAGACGATCAGCCGGTCGCGCGGCAGGTCGAGGGAGATGTTGCGCAGGTTGTGCTCACGGGCACCACGAATGACCAGTCGATCCACCCCGAGAGCATACCGGCCCCACCAACCTCACGAACGGGCGTTCGCCTCAGTCCTCGACTCGGGCGATCAGCACCTCGTACGACCCCACTGAGCGATGCGAAGAGACCGACCACCCCACTTCTGCGGTGATGTCCTCGAAGGTCGACACGTTGGGTGTCACCACCACCGCTTCGTCGATTCCCATCGACGCCAACCGCTCGAAGCCCTCCGGCAACGCGCTGGGGCGCCCGACCACCCAGGCGTACCGATCGAAATCCGTGTAGGCGATCTGGGGCAGCAGTCGGTTCTCCGACACGATCACCGGCATCGAGCCCGCTGCCGCACTCGAGTCGAGCGAACCGGCTGCGTCCTCCATCGCCACCAACAACTCCTCGGTGAGTCCGTGCACATGGCGCTGCACCGCGACGATGCTCAGCGACGACAGGCCGACGAAGGCCACGAGGAGACCGCCCAGCAGGCGACGAGGAATCGGTCCCACCGAGCGGAGTCGCTCCACCGACCCTCCCACGGCGACGGCGATCCAGAGCGGGAGCAGAATGGCGAAGTACCGGCCACCCCACTCCACCCCTCCGCCGATCCCGTACTGGGTGAGGATGACCCCGGCTGCGACGAAGGCCACCACCAGCCACACACATCGAGCCTCCCGCCTGCTCCGGTCCGGAGGAAGGGCCAAGACGGTGGCCCCGACCCCGAGTGGGAAGGCCATGAACAGACCAGGGACGAGCGCTGGTGGATCGGCCCCTTGCCGCACGACCCAGGCGACGACGACGAACGCCGAACCAAGGATCAACAGGTCGACTCGGGCGGCCCAGCGCCACGCCAGCAGGCCGACCACCAGGACCGCGAGGGAGACCCAGAGCAGCACGTCGGCCACCCCCAGAGCCAGGTTGGTGGTGCGCAGCAACGTGGTTCCCGCCCCGCGGAAGCGATCGATGAGCCAACCCGACGACTCGAGCGGCACCCCGCCCGGCTGCCGATCACCGACGATCCGGTCCGCCCAGGCTCGGTCGGCCGCCCAGGCCACCACCGAGGAGACGCCCGCGGCCAGCGCGACCGGAAGCGCCCGTCGCAGACGATGGCGGTCCACGATCCCCACCGCCAAGGCCACGGCTGGACCGACGAAGAGCGCTTCGGTCCGCAACATCGAGGCGCCGACGAGCAACAGCCCGCCCCCTAGGGCCGTGACGACGAGCGGGAGAGCTCGCGCCGCACGTGCCGCCAGCAACGCCAGCACCCCGAACACGACGAGGGCCGCGGCCACGGTATGGGCGAGGACCAATCCGCTGTCGAAGAGCAACGGCGAGCCGAGGCCGACCGACCACAGCACGATCAGCTGGGTGGTCGATGGTGCCCGGAGGACTCGGCGCGCCAGCAGCGCAGCACCTACAGACGCCGCCACCGTGCCGGCCACGGAGAGGGCCAGCATCGCCGACACGTTGGTGGGACCGAGCAAAGACAGGATGACCGGATAGAGCGGATGCTTGGCGTAAGGAGCGACCCCGTCAACGCTGCGATCTCCACGGATGAACGGACTCAGATCCGGGTCCTGCCCCAACGATCCGAGGGGTGAGACGTACTGCCAACTGCCAGTGTCCACCAAAACCTGAGCCTGGAGGACAGCGGCCCCCTCGTCGCTGAAGTAGGCCACGCCGGGTTGCCCGAGCGCGACCACGATCGTGATCGCCGCGGTCAAGAGCAGGGCGTGCAGCCAGAGGCTCGTGGCGGCTCGCTGACCCCCCCGGAGCGGGAGGGCACCGTTGACGTCGGGTTCAAGGGTCTCGGTCATAGCTCACCACGGTGAAGGCGACCCCCAGCCAGGTGTAGGAGCGTTCCCGCACCACCTCGAACCCCTCTACGACCGGGGGTCCGTCGGTCGTGCTGGTGCCCAACAAGGCGAAGGAATCGACGGCCTCGGCGTCGATCACGTCGATGGCTTCGGGGAGCTCGTCGGCACCACGGACACTCAACCACTCGGTGTCCTCACCCTCGTAGACCGCCCCGAGCTCGCGCAGCCAGAACGCCTGCGTCGAGATCACGGCGTCCTCGGGGAAGGCGGCGACGTCGCGGGCGGCCCGTCCCACCTCGTGGGTCCGTTCGGCGAGCCACGCCAGGCCGAACACGGTCACCGCCACAGACGCTACGACGAAGAACCGTCGCCCCCAGGGCGGGAGGCTCGAGAGGGCGATGACGCCCAGTACGGCCAGCACCGCACCCGACGAGAGGATGTAGCGCCCTCCCCACTGGGGGGCTGCTCCGCCGGTGAACTGGAAGAGCCAGACGAGGGGCAGGGCGACGAGGGCGATCGCTCCGAGGAGGCGGGCGTTGCGGTTCCCGGGCATCCTGGCGATGCCGAGCGCGGCCAGCGGCGTGGCCGCCAGCATCCCGGGCACGAAGCCGAGCCCCTGGCCGAGGCGCATGGCGAAGAGCCCGACGGCGACCGCGGCCGAGACGGCGGCGATGCGCTCACCATCCTTCCGACCGGCGAAGAAGGCCGCCGACAACAGGGCGGCCGCGATCATGCCGGCCAGGACCAGGTCGCCGGGCTCGAGGCTGGGCACGAGTCCGGCACCGGTCACGACGGCCTCCTTCAGGCGGAGCTCCAAGCCGGACCCGGCCGCCTCGGCCGTACCCGATGCCCGGCCCGAACGAAACGACTCCCCGAGCGCAGCGACCTCGAGGGCCGTGGTGACGAGGACCGTGACCGCCAGGCCGGCGAGCACCCCTGCGCCATTGGCCACCATCTCCCGCCAGCGCCTGACCACGAGCAAGGAGATGGAGACCGCGGCGGTGGCCACGAAGCCGTAGACCAGCGCCTCCGTGCGCATCGAGAAGGCGGCGCCGAACGCCAGGCCGGCGAGCGCACCCCACACCGCGCAACGGGCTGCTCGGTGGGTCTCCAGCGTGGCGAGGAGGGCGACGAGACCCCACAGGACGAAGGCCACCCCCAGCGTGTGCTCCCAGAAGTCGAGGGCATAGACCGCCAAGGGCGACGCCAAGCCCAGCACCCAGAAGGCGATCCACCCGGTCCGCTCGTCCCCCCCGGCTCTCCCAGCCAGGGCCCGGCCCGCGAACGCCGCGGCGACGGCTCCCAACATGGGCAGGAACAGCGCCGCCCGGTAGCCGCCCGCCCGGTACAGGGGGGCGCCGAGCTCGAGCATCGGCAGGGTGGTGACGTTGACGAACCGGTCGCCGATGCGGCTCGTGTAGAAGAGCCCGTGGAGCTCGGCGTCCGGATCCTGGTCCGCGGCCCAGTAGCCCACGTCGGGATCGAGGCCGAGCGGACGCTCGGCCATGACCTCGAGGGTGGCCACCTTGCCGCCGGTGTCGGTGCCGAGGCTCCCCATCGGATCCATGAGGAACGACAGCCCGACGTAGACCGCCAGCAACACGAGGCCGGCCGTCAGCGGCGTGGTGACGACACGGCACGCTCGCGGCCCGAGCCCTCGTCGGGCGGCGATGGACATCTGGTCATCATGGACCAACGGCCGCCCTTGGCCGGGGAGGCTCAGCCCACCTCGCGCAGCTCGCGCTTGAGGTCCTTGATCTCGTCGCGCAGGCGGGCGGCGTACTCGAAGCGGAGGTCGGCGGAGGCTTCGTGCATCTCGTCCTCGAGGGTGCGGATGAGGCGCTCGAGCTCGGCCGAGGGGAGCTCGGCGAAGTCGGTGCGGGGCCGATCGCGCCGGGTGGAGCGCTGGTCCTTGCCCGGCATCGGCGCCTTCTCGCTCGGGCGCAGGTAGGCGAGGATGTCGGTGACGGCCTTGCGGATGGTCTGGGGGTTGATCCCGTGCTCGTCGTTGTAGGCCTGCTGCACGCCCCGCCGCCGATTGGTCTCGGAGATGGCCCGCTGCATCGAGTCGGTGACGGTGTCGGCGTACATGATCACCTGGCCGTCGACGTTGCGGGCGGCCCGGCCGGTGGTCTGGATGAGCGACGTCTCCGAGCGCAGGAAGCCCTCCTTGTCGGCGTCGAGGATGGCCACCAGCGACACCTCGGGCAGGTCGAGGCCCTCGCGCAGCAGGTTGATGCCCACCAGCACGTCGAACTCGCCGAGGCGCAGGTCGCGCAGGATCTCGATGCGCTCGATGGTGTCGACCTCGCTGTGCAGGTAGCGGACCTTGACCCCGAGCTCGAGGAGGTAGTCGGTGAGGTCCTCGGCCATCTTCTTGGTGAGGGTGGTCACCAGCACCCGGTCGCCCTTGGTGACGCGGGTGTTGATGTTCTCGATGAGGTCGTCGATCTGACCCTTGGTGGGCTTGACGATGATCTCGGGATCGACGAGGCCGGTGGGTCGCACGATCTGCTCGACCACCGCGCCCGAGTTCTGCAGCTCGAAGGAACCGGGCGTGGCCGACAGGAACACCACCTGGCCCACCCGTTCGGTGAACTCCTCGAAGCGCAGGGGGCGGTTGTCGGCCGCGGACGGCAGCCGGAACCCGTGCTCGATGAGGGTGAGCTTGCGGGAGCGGTCGCCCTCGTACTGGCCGTGGAGCTGAGGCACGGTGACGTGGCTCTCGTCGAGCACCACCAGGAAGTCGTCGGGGAAGTAGTCGAGCAAGGTGTAGGGCGGTTCACCGGGGGAACGCCCGTCGATGGGTGCCGAGTAGTTCTCGATGCCGTTGCAGTAGCCGACCTCGGCCATCATCTCGAGGTCGTACTGGGTGCGCATGCGCAGCCGTTGGGCCTCGAGCAGCTTGCCCTCCTTCTCGAACTGGGCCAGCTGCTGTTGCAGTTCGGCCTCGATGCGCACCGTGGCCGCCCGCAGGCGCTCCTCGCCGGTGACGTAGTGGGTGGCGGGGAACACGATGAGCTCCTCGAGCTCGGTCACCTTCTCCCCCGTGACGGGATCGACCACCTGGATGCGTTCGACCTCGTCGCCGAAGAGCTCGATGCGCACCGCCGTCTCGTCATACGCCGGGTGCACCTCGATGGTGTCGCCCCGCACCCGGAACTTGCCCCGCACCAGGTTCATGTCGTTGCGCTCGTATTGCAGGTCGACCAGACGCCGCAGCACGTCGCGCTGGTCGTGGCGCTCGCCCACGCGCACCACCAGCAGCTGGTCCTTGTACTCGTGGGGTGAGCCCAGGCCGTAGATGCACGACACCGACGCCACCACGATGGTGTCGCGTCGGGTGAGCAGCGCCGAGCTGGCCGAGTGGCGCAGCCGGTCGATCTCGTCGTTGACCGACGAGTCCTTCTCGATGTAGGTGTCCGAGGCCGGCATGTAGGCCTCGGGTTGGTAGTAGTCGTAGTAGCTGACGAAGTACTCGACCCGGTTGTCCGGGAAGAACTCCCGGAACTCGTTGGCCAGCTGGGCGGCGAGGGACTTGTTGGGCGCCATCACCAGGGTGGGTCGCTGGAGCTGCTCGATGGTCCAGGCGATGGTGGCGCTCTTGCCCGAACCGGTGATGCCCAGGAGGGTCTGGTAACGGTTGCCCGCGTTGATGCTCTCGGTCAGTCCGGCGATGGCTCGGGGCTGGTCACCGGCCGGAGAGAAGTCCGAGACCATGCGAAACGGCGGCATCCCCGGAGTCTACGGAGGGGGTGGGACGGTCCTCCCCGAGCGCTTGACGCCGTCTCCGCCCCCGGCGGGCACGTCTAGGCTCGCCCGGCGGTACGACCCATCAGGTGGAGGATGACCATGCGAGACGCCCTCGGGGCGGTGCAATCGGTGCTGGTGCTCGGGGGGAACTCCGAGATCGCCCGGGCCACGGTGCGCAGCCTGATCGCCGGCCGGTGCCGCACGGTCGTGCTGGCCGTCCGGGACCCGGCGTCGGCCGCCGAGGCCGCGGACGAGCTCCGCCGGCTCGGTGCCACCACGGTGGAGACGGTGGCCTTCGACGCCACCGATCCGGCGTCGCACCAAGGGGTCGTCGACGACTGCTTCGACCGCTTCGGCGACCTGGACCTGGTCATCTCGGCCTTCGGCGTGCTCGGCGACCAGACCACGTTCGACGCCGACCCCGTGGCCGCCGCCGACGCCGTGACCGTGAACTACACCGGCGCCGTCTCGAGCGGTTTGGCCGTGGCCGAGCGCCTCCGTCGCCAGGGCCACGGCACCCTGCTGGTGCTGTCGTCGGTGGCCGGGGTGCGGACCCGACGCGACAACTACGTCTACGGGTCGTCCAAGGCCGGCCTCGATGCCTTCACCCAGGGCCTCGGCGACGCCCTCATCGGCACCGGGGCGCGCGCCGTGGTGGTCCGACCCGGCTTCGTGCACACCAAGATGACCGAGGGCATGGACCCGGCGCCGTTCTCCACCACCCCCGAGAAGGTGGCCGAGGCCATCGTCGAGGGTCTGGCCAAGGGCCGAGAGGTCATCTGGGCCCCACCGGTGCTGCGCTACCTGTTCTTCGTGCTCGGCCACCTCCCCCGAGGCCTGTGGCGCAAGGTCAGCGCTCGCTGAGATGACCCACGCCGACCGCCCCACGGACGCGCCGCGCCCGTCGCTGGCCGCCGGCATCGTCCGCTCCCTGCGCCCCAAGCAGTGGGCCAAGAACGTGCTCGTGGTGGCGGCCCCGGTGGCCGCC
The DNA here is from genome assembly GCF_021246445.1 of Rhabdothermincola salaria. Lineage (NCBI taxonomy): Bacteria > Bacillati > Actinomycetota > Acidimicrobiia > Acidimicrobiales > Iamiaceae > Rhabdothermincola > Rhabdothermincola salaria. The sequence continues at coordinate 373,290 of NZ_JAJQXW010000001.1, read as the reverse complement.
GGGGTCATCGACCAGGGCGAGGTGCTCCTCCACACGGCCGGGGCCTTCGCCTGCTTCTGCGCAGCAGCCAGCGCCACCTACCTGGTCAACGACGCCACCGACGTGGAGGCCGACCGCCTCCACCCCACCAAGCGCAACCGGCCCATCGCCGCCGGTGTCGTCTCCCCCGGACTGGCCTACGCGCTGGCGGCGGTGCTGCTGGTGGCCGCCCTGGTGGGCGGCTTCCTGCTGGAACCGGACTTCGGGTGGGTGCTGGTGGCCTACCTGGGCCTGACCACCGCCTACACCTACTGGCTCAAGGAGCAGCCCGTCCTCGACATCGTGGCCATCTCCGCCGGCTTCGTGCTGCGCGCCGTGGGCGGCGCCGCCGCCGTCGGCGTGCCCATCTCGGAGTGGTTCTTCATCGTCACCTCGTTCGGGGCGCTGTTCATGGTCACCGGCAAGCGCCACGGCGAGTCCCTCGACCTGGCCGACGACGCCGTGGCCGTCCGCCCCGCCCTCGGCGCCTACACGCCCAGCTTCCTGCACTACCTCCGCGCCGTGTTCTCCGGCGGGGTGCTCATCGCCTACTGCATCTGGGCCTTCACCTCCGGGCAGACCAACCCGGACGGGGCGGTGCTGTTCCAGGTGTCGATCGTGCCCTTCGCGGTGGCCATCCTGCGCTACGCCCTGCTGCTGGACCAGGGCAAGGGCGCCGAACCGGAGGTCCTCATCCTGTCGGACCGGATCGTCCTCGGTGCCGGCGTGGTGTGGGCCATCATCTACGGCTGTGCCGTCTACACCTCCTGAACCCAACGCCCCGGCCCACCGTCACCCGGCCGAGCTGACCGGGTGGGGTCGCACGGCACCCTCCGCCGCCGACCTGCGCCGCCCCACCTCCACCACCGAGCTGCGCCGGGCGCTGCCCACCACCGACCGGCGTGGCCTCATCGCCCGGGGCCTGGGTCGCAGCTACGGCGACGCCGCCCAGAACGCCGGCGGGCGGGTGGTCGACACCGTCGACGTCGACGGGTTCTGGGTCCACGACGCCGACCCCGACGCCGACCGGGTGCTGGTCACCGCCGAGGCCGGCACGTCCATCGACCGGCTCCTGCACGCCTTGGTGCCCCAGGGCCTGTTCGTACCCGTCACCCCCGGCACCCGCTACGTGACCGTCGGCGGGGCCATCGCCGCCGACATCCACGGCAAGAACCACCACCACTCCGGCTCGTGGTGCGACCACGTGGTGTCGATGCGCCTGCAGCTCCCCGACGGCGAGGTGGTCGAGATCGGCCCCGACCGGGACCCCGAGCTGTTCTGGGCCACCGCCGGCGGCATGGGGCTCACCGGCGTGATCGTCGACGCCACCTTCGCCTGCCCCCGCATCGGGTCGAGCCAGCTCCTCGTCGACACCGACCGCGCCCCCGACCTCGACGCCGTCATGGGCCTCATGGCCACCGGTGACCACGCCTACGACTACTCCGTGGCCTGGATCGACCTCATGGCCTCGGGCCGCTCGCTCGGTCGCTCCGTGCTCACACGCGGCCGCTTCGCCACTGCTGACGAAGCCACCGAGGGCGGGGCATCCTGGCCCTTCGACTACCGGGCCGGCGTGCTGGCCTCCGCTCCGCCCGTCGTCCCCTCGGGGCTGCTCAACCGGCTCTCGGTGAAGGCGTTCAACGAGCTGTGGTTCCGCAAGGCCCCCGTTCGCCGCCGCGACGAGCTGCAGTCCATCCCTGCCTTCTTCCACCCCCTCGACATGGTCGGCGGCTGGAACCGCCTCTACGGCCCCGCCGGCTTCGTGCAGTGGCAGTTCGTCATCCCGCCGGGCACCGACGACGTGCTGCGCCGCATCGTCGGCGACCTCAGCGCCGCCCGCTGCACCTCGTTCCTCGCCGTGCTCAAGCGCTTCGGGCCCGGCGACCCCGGGCCGCTGTCGTTCCCCACCGAGGGCTGGACCTTGGCCCTCGACATCCCCGCCGGGGTGCCCGGCCTGGGCCCGCTGCTCGACCGCCTCGACCGCGAGGTGGCGGCCGCCGGTGGGCGCATCTACCTGGCCAAGGACGCCCGCATGGCCCCCGACCTGCTCGACACCATGTACCCCCGCCTCGACGAGTGGCGCGCCGTGCGCGACCGGGTCGATCCCGACCGGCGCCTGCAGAGCGACCTCAGCCGCCGCCTCGGGCTCTGATCTGGTCGGTCAGCCCGCCGCGTCGGGTGCCTGGCCGGCGTGGAGCTCCTGGATCCACGCCCAGCAGCGCTCGACGTGGGCGTCCAGTGCGGCCCGATCGCCGTCGTTGGGGATCACGAAGTCCGCTCGGGCCAGGCGCTGCTCGCGCGACGCCTGGCGCGAGATCCGGGCCCGGGCGTCGTCCTCGGTGAACCCCCGGTGCTCGACGAGGCGCTGCACGGCGATCTCGGGGTCGGTGTCGACCACCACGACGGCCGCCACCTCGAAGGCCTCGTTCTCCACCAACAAGGGCACGTCGAGGACCACCACGTGGTCGGTGCCCTCCTCGGCCTCGATGCGCCGCATGATCTCGGCTCCCACCGCCGGGTGCACGATGGCGTTGAGGTCGGCCAGGGCCTCGGCGTCGGTGAAGACCACGTCGGCCACGGCCTGGCGGTCGAGGCTGCCGTCGGCGAGCAGGATGCCGGGGCCGAAGCGCTCGACCATGGCGGCCAGCACCGGTTGGCCCGGGGCCTGGAGCTCCTTGACCACGGCGTCGGCGTCGATGACCACCGCCCCCCGCTCGGCCAGGCCCGCCGACACGGTCGACTTGCCTGATCCGATGCCCCCTGTCAGCCCGATGCGCAGCACGCGGCGACGGTACCATCGGCGCCGGGCACGGGATTCCTGGAGCTTCGACGCGTCTCGAGGTTCAAGGTTCGCGGCCAGCGACCGACAACTGAGTGGTGAGCGTCGACGAGGACACCATGACCTGGCGCCAGCGAGTGCGGCAGTTCTCCCAGAGCGATGACGGCTCGACCCGCGACGACGGGATCGGCCTCACCCAGCGCGTCGACCGGGTCGCGGCGTTCAACCCCGCCATCCTGGCCATCCGCTGGGGGGTGGCCATCGCCTCGGTCGCCCTCGCCACCCAGGACTACGACGCCGCGCCCGCCCGCACCGCCATCTGGTGCAGCGTCCTGCTCACCTACACGATCGTGCGCACGTTCCGGCCCATCCGCTACCTGGGCGACGTGCGCAGCCTGGTGGCCGTGTTGGCCGAGGTCGTCCTCTTCTCGTTGTGCGTCATCACCACCGGGTACTGGGAGAGCCCTTTCATCCTGTCGCTGCTGAGCGCCACCGCCGTCGCCGGCTTCGCCCGGGGCTTCGCCTTCGCCATCCGCGTGGCCATCGCCACCACGCTCGTCGTCAGCCTGCCCTTCCTCATCGAGGACCAGGCCAACGACCGCATCGTCCAGTCCGCCCAGTGGACGCTCGTGCTGCTCCTCGTGGGCGTCATCTCCGGCTACGCCCGGCGCATCTCCGGTGAGGCCGACCGCCAGCACGAGCTGGCCCTCGACCGCCTGGGCCAGCTCTCCGACGCCAACGCCCTGCTCTACAGCCTGCACCGCGTCACCCAGACCCTTCCCGCCTCGCTCGACCTCGACGACGTGCTGCAGACCTCGGTCACCCGCCTCCGGGGCCTCTTCGAGTTCGACACACTGGCCATCCTGGGCCTCGACGACACCGACGGCCACTGGGAAGTGCTGCGCCGCGAAGGAGGACGGCCCCTCCCCGCCCGCCTCCAGCTCTCCGACCTCCCCACCCCGGCCAAGAAGGCGGTGGCCGAGAAGAGCCTGCTGTCGGTGCCCAGCCTCAACGGCTCGAGCTGGACCGGCCTGGCGCCCCGCTCGGCCTCTGGCATCTACGCCGTGCTGGCGGCGCGGGGCTCGGTGATCGGCCTGCTCGTCATCGAGGACGGCCAGGAGGGCCACTTCACCGAGCGCGACGTGGAGCTGCTGCGGGGCTTCGTGGAGCCGGTCGCCCTGGCCATCGACAACGCCCGCTGGTTCAACCGGCTGCGCACGGTCGGCGCCGACGAAGAGCGCACCCGCATCGCCCGCGACCTCCACGACCGCATCGGCCAGTCGTTGGCCTACCTGGCCTTCGAGCTCGACCGCATCGTGGCCGCCCAGGCCGAGGGCGCCGACGTGGGGGCGTCGCTCGACCAGTTGCGCAACGACGTGCGTGGCGTCATCCGCGAGGTGCGCGACACCCTCTACGACCTGCGCACCGACGTCACCGACACCCAGGGCATGGCCGACACCCTCGAGACCTACGCCACCCGCGTGCGCGAGCGCAGCGACCTGGTCGTCGAGCTGCACTGCGACCGCGACGCCCGACTGCCCCTGCTGCAGGAGCGCGAGATGTGGCGCATCGCCCAGGAGGCGCTCACCAACGTCGAGCGCCACTCCGGCGCATCCCGGGTGCGGGTGCTGTGGCGTTGCAACGGCGAGGCGGCCGCCCTCGAGGTCACCGACGACGGCAAGGGCTTCCCCATCGGCAAGGCGGGACGGCTCGACTCCTACGGCCTCATGGGCATGCGGGAGCGGGCCTCCAGCATCGGCGCCACCCTCGAGGTGGCCAGCGAGGAGGGCAAGGGCACTCGCGTCCGCTGCAGCCTCCTGCGGGCCAACGGCAACGGCAACGGCAGCAGTGCCGCCGCTCGCTCCACGGCCGCGTCCGGCGTCCTAGGCTGATCTCGCCCTCCTCAGGGGGCCGCCCCGGCAGGGGACGAGGCGACGGAGGACCCCACGTGACGATCCGCTTGATGCTGGCCGACGACCACCGCATGCTGCGCGAAGGCCTGCGGCGATCCATGCTCGAGCAGGGCTTCGACGTGGTCGGCGAGGCCGGCAACGGCGAAGAGGCCGTGCGCATGGCCGACGAGCTGCGCCCCGACGTGATCCTGATGGACGTCACCATGCCGGAGATGGACGGCGTGGAGGCCACCCGCCAGATCCGGGGCAGCCTGCCCTCCACCCGGGTGGTGATGCTCACCATGCACGCCGACCAGGAGGTACTGGCCGCCGCCATCCGGGCCGGGGCCTCGGGCTACCTGGTCAAGGACTGCTCCACCACCGAGATCGCCACCGCCGTGCGCCTGGCGGTGAGCGGGGAGACCGCCCTGTCACCGCAGCTGGCGGCGTCGATGCTCGACGAGGTGCGCCGCCTCGACAGCGACCCGTCGTTCGGCGCCGCCGAGGAGGAGCGCATCATCACCCGGCGGGAGGAAGAGGTCCTCCAGCTCATCGCCGACGGGTGCTCCACCCCCGAGGTGGCCGAGCAGCTCTACATCAGCCAGAAGACGGTGAAGAACCACCTGGCCTCGATCTACCAGAAGCTCGACGCGCGCGACCGCACCCAGGCCGTGCTGCAGGCCGTGCGCATGGGCATCGTGCACCTCGACTGAAGGGGTGTGGGCGCCCGCTGAGCAACGGGTCTCCGGCGACCGACTAGGTCAAATGGCTCATTTCGGCCTCTGGAGGTCTTTTTCAGGGGAAAGGGCCGGATTGCCCATAAAGTCCGCTGCCCCTGCGCCGATACTTCTCCTGTCGCAACGACAACGGGTCCGGTGCTCCGGGCCTTCCGACAGCACCAGCACAGGGAGAACCCCCGAACATGATGACCTCCTACGACTTCATCAGCGCCTGGCTCCAGGCCCGCACCAAGTCCGACCGTGGCGCCTCGCTCGTCGAGTACGCCCTTCTCGTCGCCCTCATCGCCGTGGTGTGCATCATCGCCATCAGCTTCATCGGCGACTCGGCGAGCGATCAGTTCAACGAGGTCGGCTCCGAGATCCAGGGCGCCTGACACCTGCCACTTCGGCTGACGAGCGGGACGGTTCCACCGTCCCGCTCGTTCGCATTTCCGGTCACCTGACCACCAAGCGAGGTCCGATGCCCCACGGAGACGAGCTCCGCGAGGGCGACGAGGGTGCCAGCCTCGTCGAGTACGCACTCCTCCTCGCCCTCATCGCCCTGGTGTGCGTCACGGCGCTGATCTTCCTCGGTGACAGCCTGTACGACAGCCTGGACCGTTCCGGCAGCTCCGTCAGCAGCGCTCTCTGACCGCATCCCTAGTCGTCGAGGGGCGGGATCCTCCGGGGTCCCGCCCCTCGTCGCGTTGCTCAACCCAGCGACGAACTGTCGCCATCGGCCGGGGTGAACACCAGCCATTCATCGTCGCTGTAGCCCAGCGCCCATGCCGAATTCGCCAGCAGGGCCTCGGACAAGGCAGCAGCGCGGGGCCAGATCACGACATCGGGGTGCCACCGCTCGACGATGGCGAGACCCCCGACGCCGCTGCCCTTCAGCGCCACCGCGTCCTCGATGATCCCGCTGGGGTACATGTCGACCCGATCATCGACGAACACAGCTGCCTCGGGACCGAGCACCAGCTCCAGGTAGTTCCCGGCGGTGTCCGGCGCCATTCGACGCTGCTCGGGCCCGAGCAGCCCTTCCTTTTCCGTCCACGCCACTGCGTCCACCGGGAACCGACTCAGGTCGTAGGCCGGCCGAGCCAGGCCTCCCACGACGACAAGGACGCCGATGGCCAGCAGAACCGCCCCACCGATGACGGTGCCCCGACCCCGCTCGCGACCCTTCAGCCCGCCCAGCCCGGCCAGGCCCGCGGCCATCCCCGGCAGGAGCACGATCGAGGCCACCGCGATGTTGCGCGAGGCCACGAAGCCCATCGCCCCGAAGGCGACCAGCGGCAGGGCCACCCGCCAGCTGGGACGGCGGACCAGGGCGGCGACAGCAATGGCCAGCTGCAACAGGAAGAGCCGCCCCAGGGTCCCCGAGAAGTCAGGTGGCTGCCACTCCACCACGTAGCCGAAGACGTCGCGCTGCTCGAGCGCCCGCAGGGGGAAGGTGAGCAGGGACAGGCCCAGAGGATTGACGGCACCGAGCAGGGTGCCGACACCAGCCCACAGCAGAGCGCGGAGCTCGACACGGGGCTCACGTCCGTCGAGGTGGGAGCCCAGGGCCAGCACGGCCAGGAGCGCCAACCCGAGCGGGAACGAACCGTGCGTGTTCACCCACAGCCAGAAGACCGGGACGAGGACAGGCGCCGGCCAGCGCCGCTCCACGGCCAGGAGAGTGAGCCCCAACAGCACCAAGCCGAAGAGCAGCGGCCGAGGCGACCAGGCCACCGCCCCCACGGCGGCGGCCGAGGCGGCCACCGCGAAGCGGACGACCAGACCGTCGGCCGGTCGCGTGAGGGCCCAGATGATGCCCATGAGCAGGGCCATGAGGGCGGCGGTGAGCAACCGGACCCCGTCGATGCCGCCGAGGCGTTCGACACCGGCGTAGACGATCGAGGCCAGCCAGCTCTGCACCACCCACGGCTCGCCGGCGGCGGAGAACGAGTACGGGTCCGACCGGGGGATGGACCCGGTGTCGAGGATCAGCCGGCCCGTGGCCAGGTGGGTGAGGAAGCTGTTGTCGCTGATCCGGGCCATGCCCAGGTACACGCCCCACAGGACGAGGATCCCCCCGACGAGCGTGCTGAGCGCGGGGGCCCGGAGCCATCCCGGAGCCGTCGCCGAGGCCCGGGTGGCGACGGCCTCAGCCTCCGAAGCCTTCACGGATGTTGATGATGGCGGGGCCGATGACGACGACGAACAGAGCCGGGAAGATGCAGAACACCATGGGGATCATCATCTTCACGGGTGCCTTCTGGGCCCGCTCCTGGGCCGCCTGGCGGCGCTTGATGCGCATCTCGTCGGCCTGGGCCCGCAGCACCCGGCCGATGGAGACACCGAAGGTGTCGGCCTGCAGGATGGCCAGCACGAACGAGCGCACCTCGGGCACGTCGGTGCGCTGCTCCATGGACCGCATGGCGTCGGCCCGGCTGGCGCCGGCGCGCACCTCGCCCAGCATGCGGGCGAACTCGTCGGAGAGCGCCCCCGGTACGGCGGCGATGGTGCGGTCGAGGGCCTGCTCGAACCCGAGGCCGGCCTCCACGGAGATGGTGAGCAGGTCGAGGATGTCGGGGAGCTTGCGCTGCAGCTCGTTGGCCCGTTCCTCGACCCGACGGTTGAGCACGGCGTCGGGCCCGGCCACGAGGGCGAAGGCCAGCAGGGCGAACGCCCCGAGCTGCATCAACCCCTCGAACCCGAGGGGGTTGAGGACGAAGACCAGGATGAAGGCGAACGGCACGAGCGCGACGGTGAGCACCCGGATGGCGAGGAACCGATCCACTGCCTCGGCCGACGGGTTGCCGGCCGATACGAACTTGCGGCGGACCGTGTCGACGTAGCCGGCGGGGGTGAAGCGGCGCCCGAGGTCGCTGAGGCCGGTGAGCACCGGGGCGATGGCCCGGTCGCGCAGCGGCACCAGCAGCTCCTGGTCGCGGACGTTCTCGACCTCGTAGCCCTCGAGCTGGCGCAGCGAGGACCGCACCACCGCCTTCTCGTCGGCCTGGCTGCCCAGGGCCCACACCACCAGGGCGATGACCAGGGCCACGAGGGCGAGTCCGATGATGAGCGCCATGGCAGCTTTCCTCAGATCTCGATGTCGATGATCTTCTTCATCCAGGCGAAGCCGATGAGCATCGACACCACCCCGACGGCGAGCATCAGGTTGCCCAGTCCCTCGGTGATGAGCTTGTTGGTGTAGTCCGGGTTGAGCACGAACATGACCGCTCCGAGACCGATGGGCAGGGCCCCGAGGACGAAGGCGCTGACCCGCCCCTCGGCGGTGAGGGCGGACACGTCGCGGCGGAGACGCTCGCGCTGGACCATGGTGTCGGCCACCGTCATGAGCAGCTCGGAGAGGTTGCCACCGACCTCGCGCTGGATGCGGATGGCCATGACGGCCCAGGCGAAGTCCGGCGAGGCCATGCGCACGGCGGTGTAGTCGAGGGCCTCCTCGAGCGGACGGCCGAGGCGGGCCTCGGTGACCACCCGGCGCAGCTCGGTGCCCATGGGCTCGGCCACCTCCTGGGACACGGCCTCCACGCCCTGCATCAGCGAATAGCCCGCCCGCAGGGTGCCCGACAGCAGCGAGAGCGTGTCGGGCAGCAGGGCCATGAACTGCTTGCGCCGCCGGGCGGCAAGGAAGTTCACCACCGCCGGGGGGACGATGGCGGCGAACAGCCCGACGATGAGGCCGAGGATGAGGCTGCCGCCCACCACGAAGGCGAGGATGGTGAGCAACACCACGCCGGCGGCGTAGAAGAAGAGGCCCTCGCCGGCGCGCAGCGGGAGGTTGGCCCGCTCGAGCGCGTTCTCGACCTTGACCAGCAGCCCCCGATCGGTGGCCACCTGCTCGGTGATCTGCACGGCCCGCTGCACGATGGCGGTGCGGGCCAGCGAGGTGTCGGCGTCGTCGTCAGCCCCGTCGCCGAGCGCCGAGGTGGTCATGGCGTCGTCGTAGGGCTGCAGCACCTGGGCCAGGCGGTCCTCGCGGACGAACAGCGAGAAGATGGCGAAGGCGAACAACCCGGCGGCCAGCAGACCCACCAGCACCAGTGCGATCAGCCCCAGGTTGCCCTGCAGGGCCGAGACGCCACCGGAGGACTCGATGATCTCGGGGTTGAGGGCGACCTCGCCCTGCACCGACGAACCGGTGACCACCGATGCGGTGGCGCTCTGACCACCGACCTCGAGGGTGAGGTCGACCACCGTGCCCGGATCGACGCCGGCGTCGTAGACCATCTCGTACTGCTGCTCGGTGATGGCGGTGGCGATCTCCTCGACGAGCTCGCCGAAGTCGGGGCCGCTGTCGGAGCGGAGCACCAGCCCGCCGTTGGTGGCCACCAGGGAGTCGACGGCGGCCGGGTCGAGCCCCGCGTTGAGGTACTCGGCGGCGAAGACGGTGGCCCCCGACGACGTGACGTCGCCCCGAGCGGCGGGGCGCTCGGCGGACGGAGTGGCGTTGTCGGTGGTGCCCGTCATCACCACCAGGTTCGGCTGCTCGGCGTTGCGGGCATCGAGGGCCGAGGCGGCCTGGCCGACCGCCGACCACATCGCCGACAGGCCCTGGTCCTCGGTGGCGGCCGCGGGAGCGACCCGGTCGATGGCGGCCACCAGGCGCTCGGTGTCAGAGGTGAAGCCCTGGATCTGGATGCCGGTGTCGCTGGCCGCGTACACCGCGAAGACCTGGTTGGCCGCGGCGGCACCGCTGCGATCCTCGACCCACTCCTTGGCCGCGTCCTTGGCCGCCACCAGCGCACCCGACTCGTCCATGGCGGTCGACGTGTCGAAGACCAGGGCGGTGGCGATGGGGGTGGACCCGGGCAGGGCCCGTGGCGGCGCCGACGAGATCTGGTCGCCGTTGCCCACCAGGCGGGCGTCCTCGACCTCGGAGGCCGGGCCCGTGTAGACGAACTGCAGCCTGGAGTCGGCCGGCTCGGACGTGTCGACCTGGCGCAGGACCAACGAGCCGGTGTCCTGGGCTCCGACGGGGCCACCGACGACCACCGCGGCCAGGGCCAGGAGCAGCACAACGAACACGGCCGCGACGGCGACGGGCCGGGCGCTCCGGGCGCGGCGCCCTGTGGATGCCGGGGTCGTCGGGGTGGCGGTCATGTCAGCTCCGTCAGCCCGAGGCCCGGCGAGCGAAGCCCTCGGGCTGGAAGACTTCCTGGCCGAGGCGGATGCCCATGTCGGACAGCTTCTCGGCGAACTTGGGTCGCACGCCGGTGGCCTTGAGGTGCCCCTTGAAGCGGCCGTGCTCGTCGACGCCCATCCCGTAGTCGAACAAGAAGATGTCCTGGAGGGTGATGACATCGCCCTCCATGCCCTGCACCTCGGTGATGTGGGTGATGCGACGGGTGCCGTCGCGGAGCCGGCTGAGGTGCACGATGACGTCGAGCGCCGCCGCCATCTGCTCGCGGATGGCCCGCACCGGCAGATCGAAGCCGGCCATGAGCACCAGGGTCTCGAGGCGGGCCAGGGTGTCGCGCGGGCTGTTGGAGTGCACCGTCGTGAGCGACCCGTCGTGGCCGGTGTTCATGGCCTGGAGCATGTCGAGGGCCTCACCGGAGCGGCACTCCCCCACCACGATGCGGTCGGGGCGCATCCGCAGGCAGTTCTTCACCAGGTCGCGAATGGTGATCTCGCCCCGCCCCTCGATGTTGGCCGGCCGGGCCTCGAGGGCGAGGACGTGGTCCTGGTGGAGCTGGAGCTCCTTGGCGTCCTCCACGGTGACGATGCGCTCGCCCTCGGGGATGAACGATGACAGCACGTTGAGGGTGGTGGTCTTGCCGGTGCCGGTGCCCCCGGAGACCATGACGTTGAGCCGACCCACCACGCAGGCCTGCAGGAAGCGGGCCGAATGGGCGTTGAGGGTGCCGAAGCGGATGAGGTCGTCGATCTGGAGCTTCTCTTTGGCGAACTTCCGGATCGTGAGGAAGGGCCCGCCGATGGCGAGGGGGTGGATGACGGCGTTGACGCGCGAGCCGTCGGGCAGACGGGCATCGCAGAGCGGGTTGGCCTCGTCGATGCGCCGGCCGATCTCGCCGACGATCTTGTCGATGATGCGCCGCAGGTGGACGTCGTCGACGAAGTTGGCCGTGGACTTCTCGAGCTTGCCGTTGCGCTCGACGTAGACCTGCTCGGGGCCGTTGACCATGACCTCGGAGATGTCGTCCTCCCTCAGGAGGCGATCGATCGGGCCGTAGCCGAGGATGTCGTCGGAGACGTCCTGGATGAGCTGGGCCTTGTCGGCGGCCGACAGCGGGGCCCGCTCGGCGGCCAGGGCCACGTGCAGCTGTTCGTTCACCCGCTTGCGCAGGTCGTCCTCGGACAAGCGCTTGTCGTAGATGATCGGGCCGAGCTCTTCGATCAGGTGGTGGTGGATCCGCTGGCGCAGGTCGTCGAGGATCGGGTCGCGACGGGGTGCCCCGGCTTCCGGGGCACCCTGCACATCGTGGAGACGCTTGTAGAGGGACATCCGCGGGCTACCTCAGTGCTCTCGAAGGGTCTCGTCGGGGGGCAAGGTCACCGCCGGCGCTTCTTGGCCGGCGCAGGGAGGAAGAGGTCGGCCAACTCGTTGAACGACTTGGCGACCGACGACTTGGGGGCCACGTGGACCACGGGCTCGCCCCGGTTCACCGACTGCGGCACCACGATGTCGCTGGGGATGAGGGCATCGGCCTGCACGCCGAGGGTGCGCTCGACCTCCGAGGCGTCGAGGCGGACCTTGGAGTTGGCCCGGTTCAGGATCAGGCGCAGCTTCTCCATCGGGGTGTTGAGCAGCCGGAGGGTCTGCAGGCCGATCTTGACGTTCTTGATGTTGGGGATGTCCATGCCCGCCACCAACAGCACGTCGTCGCTGATCTCGATGAGCCCGAGCACGACGTCGTTGAAGTACGCCGGGGTGTCGATGACCACGTGACCGGCGAAGCTGCGCAGCTGCTCGACGATGCGCACCATCTCGGCGGCGCCGATCTGGTCGGCGAACGCCGGCTCGAGCGGGGCCGGGAGGACCCAGAGCCCTTCGGGCTCGTGGGTGGCGAGGAGCTCCTTGAGCAGGGTGTCGTCGAGGCGGTCGAGCGAGCCGACGGCGTCGACGATGGTGTGCTGGGGCGTGAGCTTGAGCATCACGGCCACGTCGCCGAACTGCAGGTCGGCGTCGACCAGCACGACCGGCTTCTCGCTGCGCTCGGCCAGGAGCACGGCCAGGTTGGAGGCGATGACCGACTTGCCCGAGCCGCCCTTGGTGGAGAACACCATGATGACCCGACCGAGCTCGCCGGGAGCCTCGCCCTCGACGACCATGGGCGGGGCCGTCGCCGGTGCCGGCCGCAAGGTGGCCGCCACCCGGCCGATGGCCTCGTCGAACTGGTTGGAGTCGACCGGGGCCTGCAGCACGTCCTTGACGCCGGCCCGCAGGGCCCGCTGGAGCGTGTCGGTGGACAGCTCGTCGGTCACCATGATGGCGCCCACCTCCCGCCGGGCGGCCAGCAGCTGCTCGGTGGTCGAGAGGTCCGAGCTGGTGGCCAGCGACGGCCCCAGCACCACCACCACGGGCGCACCCGTCAGCGACGCCGCCAGCTCCCCGATGCTGGCAAAGGCGGCCGTGCCGTTGCCGAGCTGCATCGCCATGCGCGACCGGGTGGCCTGGTCGTCGTCGACCACCGCCACCGCGACCCGCGCCTCCCCACCACCGCCGTCGCCGGCGGTCGGGGGGAGGTCGGGAAATCCATCACCGGACGATCCGGAGAACGGGCTGGTCACCTACGTCTCACCTACTCCTGGTTGCCTTGGGGGCCGTACGGGGTCAACACGGCGGGGTCCTCGCCGGGCAGCGGGCCGGCCAGGTCGGGGGCCGGCAACGGCTGCGGGGTGTAATCCGGGGCCACGAGCGTCATGTAGAACCCGCCGCCCTGCTGAGCGGCCGCGATCCACTGGGCGGCATCGGCCGGCACGTTGAAGGTGATGATGCCCGAGTTGGCCGCAGGGGTGGCCGCGGCGTCGGTCTCCTCACCCGGAGCCAGGATGGTGGACTCGCCCACGGCCAGGATCTGCACCTTCTGGTACAGGTAGCGGCCCGCCTGCTGGATGGCGCTGCTGGCGGCGTTGGGGTCCTCGCTCGCCGGCACGTCGGAGAAGACCATCAGGTTGACCTCGTCGCCGGGGACGAGGAAGCCGGCCACACCGCGCACCTGGTCGGTGGAGACGGACACGGCCACGTGCTCGGGGTTGCGCAGACGGGCCCGGAAGCTGATCTGGGTCTGGGCCGGGTCGACGAACATGCCCCGCACGATGACCGAGCTGGCCGGGATGTCGAACAGCGCCACCTTGCCCTGCAGCTCGTCGGTGGTGGTCACCGCGCTGGCCGGACGGAACTCCTGGGGGATCTGGGACTGACCGATGCTCCCGTCGGCGGTGGCCGTCTCACCGGGCACCCCTCGGGCGATGTCGCGATCGGCCACGTAGACGTCGACGCGCCGGGCGTTGTCGTTGGCGCGATCCTCGATGCCTCGGACGTAGTTGAACAACAACAACGCGGCGACGACGCCCAACACGATGGCGCCGATGAGGATCAGGGTTCTCCGCGAGCTCACGTACGTCCTCTTCTCGATGCATCCAGGGCTGGAACCAGTCGCCGGGGCCTGGGGGACCAGCGACCATCATGGCAAACAACATGGGCGCAGACGGCCATCGGCCGAACACGCCTCTCCTCTTTCGGCGCGTCGGGCCACCGGGCTTAGCGGTCGACCACATTCTTTTTGCGGCCCCGGTGCACCCCGACCGGCGCGGCCGGGATGCGGACCGACGCGACGATGGCGGCGCGGTGGACGCCGCCATCGTCGCAACAGTTGGTGGTGGACACCTCCCCGAGCCGCAGCGCAGGGAGGCGCCGATCAGGCCTCTTCGGCCGGGGGCTCGGGCTCGGCGGCCTCCGCAGCCTCCGGGGCGGCCGCCTCGGGGGCCGCGGCCGGCGGGGCCTCGGCCTCGGGGGCCGCGGGTGCGGCGGGGTCGACCTCGGGGGCCTCGGCGTCGACGCCGTGCTCGGCGTAGTACTCGGCCCAGGCCTCCTGGCCCTCGCTCGACTCGGTCTCACCGGTGAAGCCGATGTAGTTGCCCTCTTCGTCGTAGGCGTGCTCGCCGAAGTGCTCCTGGTACTCGGCGGCCACGATGCCGCCCTCGGCGGCCTGCTTGATCGACAGGCTGATGCGACGACGCTGCAGGTCCAGGTCGATGATCTTGACCCACAGCTCCTCGCCGGGGGTGACGACCTGCTCCGGGAGGTCGACGTGGTGCGCCGACATCTCCGAGATGTGCACCAGGCCCTCGATGCCGTCGCCCACCTGCACGAACGCACCGAACGGCACCAGCTTGGTGACCCGGCCGTAGACCAGCTCGCCGACCTGGTGGTTGGAGGCGAACTCCTGCCACGGGTCCTGCTGGGTGGCCTTGAGCGACAGGCTGATGCGCTCGCGGGACAGGTCGACCTCGAGCACCTGCACGTCGATCTCGTCGCCGACGGCCACCACCGAACCGGGGTGGTCGACGTGCTTCCAGGACAGCTCGGAGACGTGCACCAGGCCGTCCATGCCGCCGAGGTCGACGAAGGCGCCGAAGTTCACGACCGACGACACCGTGCCGCGACGGACCTCGCCGGGCTTGAGGTTGGCGAGGAAGTCCTCGCGCTGCTCCTTCTGCGTCTCCTCGAGCCAGGCTCGGCGGGAGAGCACCACGTTGTTGCGATTCTTGTCGAGCTCGATGATCTTGGCCTCGAGCGTGCGCCCCACGTAGGGGGCGAGGTCGCGGACCCGGCGCAGCTCGACCAGCGACGCCGGCAGGAAGCCGCGCAGGCCGATGTCGAGGATGAGGCCGCCCTTGACGACCTCGATGACCGGGCCGCTGACGACGCCTTCTTCTTCCTTGATCTTCTCGATCGTGCCCCAGGCCCGCTCGTACTGGGCCCGCTTCTTGGACAGGACGAGGCGACCCTCCTTGTCCTCCTTCTGCAGGACGAGGGCTTCGATCTCGTCGCCCAGGGCGACGATCTCGGCGGGGTCGACGTCGTTGCGGATCGACAGCTCACGCGAGGGGATGACGCCCTCGGACTTGTAGCCGATGTCGAGCAGGACCTCGTCGCGGTCGACCTTGACCACGGTGCCCTCGACGATCTGGCCGTCCTCGACCTGGACCATCGACTGGGTGTACGCATCGTCGAGCGAGACGCCCTCGAGGTCGTCGGCGACCACCTGGCGGGGCACGTACTGGCCCTGTTCGTCGAAGCTCCCCATGCCCGAGGGTGCCTCGGCGGTCATGGTGGCGGTTGCTGCGGAGGACTCGGGGGTGTCGTCGGCGGGGATGCCGGCGTCGGCCTGCTCGGACAAGGTGAGACTCGCTTCGGAAACGTCGGGGAACGGCCCTCGGCGGAGCACCGGTGGGCCGGGCGTGCGCGGGCGCGCACGACGGGCTGAAAGGGTAGCACCGCGGCCTCGTCCCGCCCCATCCGGGGACGATCCGGCCCTTCCGGCCCGTGGGCTCTCAGGCGGACGTCGGCGCGGAGGGGCGGATGGCGACCATGAGGAACTCGGGGTGGTCGAGGTCCGGGTCGCGCCGGGCGTACTCACCGGGGGTGACCGACCAGAGGTCGCGCACCAGAAGGCCCGATCGCACCGCCAGCAGGCGCAGCTCGCGCGGCGTGAAGCAGGTGGTCCACAGATCGGTGGTCACCTCCTCGCCGCTCGGCGAGCGCACGCTGGTGACCTCGTGGTTCACCCCGGAGGCGGCGTCGAAGCGGTCGGTGTGCTCGAGGAAGCGCACCTGGAAGTAGGCCGAGAAGGCCGACACGGCCAGGCGACCACCGGGCTTCAGCGCCCGGGCCATGCCGTCGAGGACGGCGGCGTCGGGGTCGCCGGCGCGCGCTCCGGGCCCGGCCATCGGGGCCACCCCCGCCACCCGGCCGGCCGAGACGTCGGCCAACGGCGCCGCCATGGGACCACCCCCGGACAGCCCGAACGCGCCCTGGCACAGCGAGATGACGGCATCGAACTCGCCGTCGAAGGAGAGGGCACGGGCGTCCATGCGCTCGAAGGTCACCCCGTCGGGGGCGTCGCGACGGGCGAGGTCGACGAAACGCCGGGCGATGTCGACGCCCACCACCTCGATGCCCCGCCGACCCAGGGCGTGGGCGTGACGGCCCGGGCCGCAGCCCACGTCGAGCACCCGGTGCCCGGGACCCAGCCCGAGCTCGTCGACCAGGAACGCCACCTCGTTCTCGGTGCCCTTGGTGAAGGAGTACCGCAGGTAGGCCTCGCCGAGGTGGTCGGCGACGGACTCGAACCAGTGGACCGGGTCGTCGGGACGGGAACCGTGGTCGCTCACCGGCGAAGCCTCCTCAACCCTTGGCGTCGGCCCACGAGTCCCCCACCGCCAGGTTCACGGCCAGCGGCACGCGCAGGGCGAAGGCCCCGGACATGGCGTCGAGGACGAGCCCGGTGACCGCGTCGAGCTCGTCGGGGGTGACCTCGCAGATCACCTCGTCGTGGACCTGCAGGATGAGCCGGCTGGTGGTGCCGGCGTCCTCGAGGGCCCGGTCGAGGCGGACCAGGGCCACCTTGAAGATGTCGGCCGCCAGGCCCTGGATGCCGGCGTTCATGGCCTGGCGCTCGCCGGCCTGGCGGATGCGGAAGTTGCCCGACGACAGCTCGGGGATCTGGCGGCGCCGACCGAACAGGGTCTCGGTGTAGCCCCGCTCGCGAGCCTCGGCCACCGTGCGGTCCATGTAGTCGTGCACCGCGGGGAAGGCCACGAAGTAGGCGTCGAGGATGGTCTGGGCCTCACCGGTGGGGATGCCCAGGCGCTGCCCCAGCCCGTAGGCCTCCATGCCGTAGGCCAACCCGTAGCTGACCATCTTGGCCTTGGAGCGCTGCTCGAGGGTGACCTCGCCGGGCTCCACGCCGAACACCCGCGCCGCGGTGGTGGTGTGGATGTCCTGTTCGGTCTCGAAGGCCTCGATGAGGCCCGGGTCCTCGGCGAGGTGGGCGATGCAGCGCAGCTCGATCTGGTTGTAGTCGGCCACCAGCAGCTGGTGGCCGGGGGCGGGCACGAACGCCCGGCGGAACGCCCGGCCGATCTCGGTGCGCACCGGGATGTTGTGCAGGTTGGGCGCGTCGGAGCTGAGCCGTCCGGTGCGGGCCACGGTCTGGTTGAACGTGGCGTGGATGCGGCCGTCGTCGGCGACCTCGGCCAGCAGGGCCTCGCCGTAGGTGGACCGCAGCTTCTCGACCTCGCGGTAGGAGAGGAGGTGCTCGACGATGGGGTGCTGGCCCTTGAGCTTCTCGAGCGACGCGGCGTCGGTGGAGTAGCCGGTCTTGGTCTTCTTCTGGGGGGTGAGGCCGAGCCGGTCGAAGAGGACCTCGCGCAGCTTGACGGTGGAGTTGACGTTGAACTCCTCGCCGGCGTCCTCGCAGATCTGGGCGCGCAGACGATCGCACTCGGCCACGAGCTCGTCGCTCAGACGCTGGAGCTCCTGGCGGTCGATCCCCACCCCCACGATCTCCATGCGGGCCAACACCCGCACCAGCGGCGTCTCGACGTCGTCGTGGAGGGTGCGCAGTCCCCGGGCGTCGAGGGCCGCCTGGAGGGGCTCGACCAGGCGGTGCACGGCGAGGGCGTGGCGGGCCGCCTTCTGGCCGTCGGGCCCGGCCTCGCCGCCGAAGTCGAGCTGGCCCTCGGCCACGTCGCCCTCGTCGGGGAGGCGCAGCTCGGCGTAGCGCTCGAGGAGCTCCTCGAGGGCGTAGCGGGCCTCGGCCGGGTCGAGCAGGTAGGCGGCGATCATGGTGTCGAGGGCGAGGGTGCGCACGTCGACGTCGAGCTCGTCGAGGCTGCGCATCAGCGCCTTGGCGCCGTGGGCCACCAACGGTCGGCCGCCGTCGCCCAGCAGCGCGGCGAGCGCGGTGTGCACATCGGCCTGGCTCAGCACCGCGGCGGGCAGCCACGCCACGTCGGCCGTCTCGGGATCGGTGACGACGGCCAGGCCCTCGAGCGCCGAGCGCCCCTCGGTGCCCACCCACGTGGCCGCCACCGCCAACGGGCCTTCCCCGGCGGCCAGCGCCTCGAGCACACCGACGGCGGCAGCAGGGTCGTCGAGGTCGCGTCGTTCGGCCTCGAGCACGTCGAGCCCGGACCCGGTGCTCACCACCGAGTCGTCGCCGGTGAGAGCGGCGAGCGCTTCGAGCAGACGGTCGTAGAGGGTGCGGAACTCGAGGAAGTCGAACAGCTCGCGGACCTCGTCGAGGTCGTAGTCGCCCAGGACCAGCTGATCGGGATCGACGTCGACCGGGGCGTCGCGCACCAGCTTCATGATCACCGCGTTGGCCCGCACCTGGGTCTCGTGCTCGCCGAGGTTCTGACGCAGCTTCGGGGTCTGCTCCTCGAGGTGGGCGAAGATGCCGTCGAGGTCGCCGTGGTTGTTGATCAGCTTGGCCGCCGTCTTCTCCCCCACCCCCGGCACGCCCGGCAGGTTGTCGGAGGGATCGCCCCGCAACGCGGCGTACTCGAGGTACTTGGAAGGATGCACCCCGGTGCGCTCGGCGATGCCGGCTTCGTCGTAGAGGGCGTAGTCGGAGACGCCGCGCTTGTTGTAGAGGACCTTGACGTGCGGGTCCTCGACGAGCTGGTAGCTGTCGCGGTCGCCGGTGACCACGAGGACGTCGTCGCCTCGGTCGCGCCCGGCGGTGGCGAGGGTGGCGATGATGTCGTCGGCCTCGTAGCCGGCCAGCTCCAGCACGGGGATGTGCAGCACCTCCACCACCTGGCGGACCAGGCCGAGCTGCTGGCGCAGGATGTCGGGAGCCTCTTCGCGGTTGGCCTTGTAGGTGTCGAGCGCCTCGTGGCGGAAGGTCGGCTCGGGTCGGTCGAAGGCCACGGCCAGGTGGTCGGGCTCGTGGTCGCGGATCAGGTTGACCAGCATCGACGTGAACCCGAACACCGCGTTGGTGACCTGGCCCGACGCGGTGGCCAGATCGGTGGGCAGGGCGAAGAAGGCCCGGTAGGCCAACGAGTTGCCGTCGATGAGCATCAGCTTGCTCATCGGGGTCGATCCCCCCGTGCGAGCCGACGGGCCGGGGTCACGACGCCGGCGGGACGAGCTCGCCGGCGATGATCCGCTCGCTCACCAGCTTCATGGTGAGGCGCTCGCGCATGGCCGTGCGCTGGATGAACGAGAAGGCGTCGCCCTCGGACATGGCGTGGCCGTCCATGAGCTGGCCCTTGGCGCGGTCGACGATCTTGCGCGTCTCGAGCTGGTCCTCGAGGTTCTGGGCCTGGTCGGCCAGCGCCTTCATCTCCTGGAACCGGCCGATGGCCAGCTCGATGGCGGGGATCAGCTCGCTGCGCTGGAACGGCTTGACCAGGTAGGCCAGCGCCCCGGCGTCGCGGGCCTGCTCGATGAGGTCGCGCTGGCTGAAGGCGGTGAGGATGAGCACCGCGGCCCGGCGCTCACCGGCGATCTCGCGGGCCGCGGACAGCCCGTCGAGGCCCGGCATCTTGATGTCGAGGATGGCGATGTCCGGAGCATGGGCCTTGACCAACTCGACGGCCTCGTCGCCCCGTCCGGTCTCGCCCACGACCTCGTAGCCCTCCTCGAGGAGGGTCTCCTTCAGGTCGAGGCGGATGATGGCCTCGTCCTCGGCGATCACGACACGGGTCGGCACGTCGCCGAGCGTACAAGACCGATCGCGCCCGCTCGACGGGCACCCGTCGGCGACGCGACCGCCGGCGTCAGGCCGACGTGTCGAGCAGCTTGTCGAGCAGCTCGTCCTGGAGCGCCTCGAGGCGGACGATGTCGCCCATGACCTCGCCGCGGTGGCGCTGCATGGCCTCGGCGTGGCGGGAGGCCTCGCGGTGCTCGCGCTCGGCGAGCGGGGTCTCCGACACCAGCGAGCGCAGGCGAGCGTCCTCGGCCTCGTCGGACAACTGGGCCAGCTGCTCGTCGGTGACGGCCAGCTCGCGCCGCAACTCCTTGAGTTGCGTGCTGACGTCGGTGAGACGCCGTTCGACCATGGCCCTGCTCATCACCCGGGAGTGTAGGACGGTTACCCCCCGGTAAGCCGGACCACGGTCCGGCGAGCGCTACCGTAGGCCTGCTCCTCATCGCACGCGGCGGTGCTGGAACCGGCATACAGGGCGGGCTCAAACCCCGCTGCCCGCAAGGGCTTGAGGGTTCGAATCCCTCCCGCCGCACCCATGGCTCACCCCACCCGACGACGCCACCGACCCCCGCGCGCCCTCGTGCTGGTCGTCGCCGTGGCGCTCGGCGCGGGCTGGGTGAGCCGCACCCGCAGCCGGGCGATGGCCCGCAACCTCGCCGAGTTCCACGAACGGTACGGATCCACGTGAAACCTCTCCCGACCCTCGCGGGTCACAGCTGTTCCCGGCGCCGGTGCACACCCGGCGCCGTCCCCCTACTCCCGGAGGTGCCGGCCACCCGATGATCGTGTTCACCTTCCCTGGGCAGGGCTCTCAGAAGCCCGGCATGGGCGAGGCCTGGCGGGACCACCCCTCCTGGGAGCTCGTCGACGAGGCCTCGTCGGTCGCCGAGCGCGACCTGGCCCGCCTGCTGCTCGAGGCCGACGCCGACGAGCTCAAGGCCACCCACAACGCCCAGCTGGCCACCTTCCTCACCAGCCTGGTCGTCCTCGACGCCGTCGAGCGCGTCGGCGTCGAACCGGCCGCCACCGCCGGCCACAGCCTCGGCGAGTACACCGCCCTGGTGGCCAGCGGCGCCCTCTCCCTCGACGACGGGGTGCGCCTCGTCGCCGAACGGGGCGAGGCCATGCTCGAGGCGGCCACCACCCAGACGGGCACCATGGCCGCGGTGCTGGGGCTCGACGACGGCGACGTCGAGATCGCCTGCGCCCGCGTCGACGGCGACGTCTGGGTGGCCAACTACAACGCCCCCGGCCAGGTGGTGGTGGCCGGCAGCCCCGACGCCGTCGCTGAGGCCGCCGACGTGGCCAAGGCCATGGGCGCCAAGAAGGTCATGCCCATGGCGGTCAGCGGCGCCTTCCACACCCCGTTCATGGCCCCGGCGCGCGAGCGGCTGCGCAAGGCCGTCGGCGCCGCCGAGCTGCGGGCCCCCGACGTGCCCGTCTACGCCAACGTCGACGCCCTCGCCCACGGCGACGGCGACGAGTGGCCCGGCCTCCTCGGCGCCCAGCTCTGCAGCCCGGTGCGCTGGCGCCAGAGCCTGCACCACCTCGCCGACGCCGGCGCCACCGTGTTCGTGGAGCTCGGCCCCGGCAACGTGCTCACCGGGATGGCCAAGCGCACCGTCAGCGGGGCCACCACGCTGTCGGTGTCGGTCCCCGACGACCTCGACAAGCTGCTCGCCACCCTGGCCACCCCGTCGGCCGCCAGCGCCGGCGTGCACGAGGGCGAGCACCTCTTCGCCACCGAGCGCGTCGTGGTGAGCCCCGCCGCCGGGGTGTTCGCCCCCGCCGCCGACGTCGATGCCGGCACCGAGGTCACCCCCGGCAGCGTGCTCGGGCTGGTCGGCGACCAAGAGGTCCGCTCCCCGTTCGCCGGCACCGTCATGGGCATGCTCGCCGTGGACGGCGAACGGGTCTCGGTCAGCCAACCCATCGCCTGGTTGCGCACCTCGTGAGCGACACCCCCACCGGCACCCGGCCGGCACCCGGCACCCGTGGCGCGGCCATCGTCTCGTGGGGCACGGCCCTCCCCGACAACGTCGTCACCAACGCCGACTTCGAGGCCCGCCTCGACACCACCGACGCGTGGATCACCGAGCGCACCGGCATCAAGGAGCGTCGCCACGGCGGCAGCACGGCGTCGCTGGCCACCGAGGCCGGTCGCGCCGCGCTCGACGCCGCCGGCCTCACCGGCGACGACATCGACTACCTCCTGCTCGCCACCACCACCCCCGACTACCAGATCCCCTCCACGGCCTCCGAGGTCGAGGACGCCCTCGGCATCCGCGGCGGCGCCAGCGACCTCAACGCCGCCTGCTCCGGGTTCGTCTACGCCCTCGTGCACGCCCACGGCCTCATCGCCATGGGCCTGCAGCGGGTGCTCATCATCGGCGCCGAGACCATGAGCCGAGTCACCGACATGGAGGACCGCAACACCGCCATCCTCTTCGGCGACGGCGCCGGGGCCGTGGTGGTCGAGGCCACCGACGACGACGGGCAGCTGCTCGGCTTCGACCTCGGTTCCGACGGCTCGCTGCGCTCGCTGCTCGACGCCCCCATCGGCGGGGTCATGCAGATGAACGGCAAGGAGGTGTTCCGCCAGGCGGTCACCGTGATGGTGCGCTCCGCCAACGCCTCGCTCGCCGCCGCCGGCGCCACCGCCGACGACCTCGCCCTGGTGGTCCCCCACCAGGCCAACATCCGCATCATCGACGCCGCCTGCAACCGCCTCGGCATCGGCTCCGACCGGCTGGCCACCGTGCTGCACGCCACCGGCAACACCTCCTCGGCGTCCATCCCCCTGGCCCTGGTCGACGCCCTCGACGCCGGTCGGGTCGCCCCTGGCGACCTGGTGCTGCTCGTCGGCTTCGGTGCCGGCATGAGCTGGGCCTCCGCCGTGGTGCGCTGGCCCGACGTCGACGCCCTGCGCTCGTCAGGAGCCACCTCGTGAGCGGCCGGGTCGCCCTCGTCACCGGCGGCAACCGGGGCATCGGTCGGTCCTGCGCCCAGGCCCTGGCCGACGCCGGCCATCGCGTCGCCGTCACCTACCGTTCCGCACCCCCCGACGACGTCCCCGCCGACTGGCTGTGCGTCGCCTGCGACGTCACCGACGCGGAGGCCGTCGACGCCGCCTTCTCCCGCATCGAGCAGGAGTGGGGACCGGTCGAGATCCTGGTGTCCAACGCCGGGGTCACCGCCGACATGCTCGTGCTGCGCATGAACGAGGACGACTTCAGCGGTGTGCTCGACGCCAACCTGGTCGGCGGCTTCCGGGTGGCCAAGCGGGCCGTGGCCAAGATGATGCGGGCCCGTTTCGGGCGCATCGTCTTCGTCGGGTCCGTGGTGGGCAGCACCGGCCAAGCCGGCCAGGCCAACTACGCGGCGTCCAAGGCCGGCCTGGTGGGCCTGGCCCGCTCGCTGGCCCGTGAGTTCGCCTCCCGGTCGATCACGGTCAACGTGGTCGCGCCCGGCCCCGTCGCCACCGACATGTTCGCCGCTGTGGCCGACGACACCCGAGCCGCCATCGAAGCCGCCGTACCCCTCGGCCGCATGGCCGAACCCGAGGAGGTGGCCGCCGCGGTGGCCTTCCTCGCCTCCGACCAGGCGGGCTACATCACCGGTGCCGTCGTCCCCGTCGACGGCGGCCTCGGCATGGGCGCCACCTGACCCCGGGCCCACCCCCGACCACCCTTTTCCCCAGCCCTCGCCCGACTACCGTTGGGCTCTTCACCACCAAGGAGCAACAGTGAGCGACGATCCCTTCGAGCGGTTCAAGAAGTGCGCCGTGGAGCTGCTGGGCGTGACGCCCGAGCAGGTCACCATGGACGCCAAGTTCGGTGACGACCTCGACGCCGACAGCCTCGACCTCGTCGAGCTGGTCATGGCCCTCGAAGAGGAGTTCGACGTGTCCGTCGACGAGTCGGAGCTGGAAGGCGTCGACACCGTCGGGCAGGCGTTCGAACTGATCACCTCCAAGCAGTGATGGCGGAGCGACGGGTCGCCGTCACCGGGATCGGCGTCGTGAGCCCCTGTGGCATCGGCGTCGAGGCCTTCTGGGACGGGCTGCTGTCCGAGCCCCCGGAGGGCCTGCGCCGCATCGAGGACTTCGATCCGGCGCCCTACTTCGACAACCCGAAGGAGGCCCGTCGCACCGACCGCTTCGCCCAGTTCGCCCTGGCCGCCGCCGCCGAGGCCCTGGCCCAGGCCGGTGACATCGGCGGCGACCCCATGCGCAAGGGCAGCTGGATCGGCACCGGCATCGGCGGGCTCACCACCCTCGAGGAGCAGGTGCTCGTCAACGAGCACAAGGGGGCCCGACGGGTCAGCCCGTTCATGGTGCCCATGCTCATGGCCAACGCCGCCTCGGCCGCCGTCTCCATGCGCTACGGCTGGCAGGGCCCGTGCGAGACCACCTGCACGGCCTGCGCGGCCGGCACCCAGTCCATCGGCAACGCCTACCGGCTCATCACGTCGGGCCGCTGCGACGCTGTCATCACCGGCTCGTCGGAGTCCACCATGACCCCGACCTGCATCGCCGGCTTCACCAACATGACCGCCATGTCGGGCAGCTACACGTCGCGCCCCTTCGACAAGGACCGCGACGGCTTCGTGCTGGCCGAGGGTGCAGGGGTGCTGGTGCTCGAGGAGTGGGAGGCGGCCCGCAGCCGCGGCGCCACCATCCTGGGCGAGATCATGGGTGCCGCCTCCAACGCCGACGCCCACCACATCACCGCGCCCTCGCCCGGCGGGGTGGGCGCCATCGCCTGCATGGAGATGGCCCTCGCCGACGCCGGCATCACCCCCGACCAGGTCGGCCAGGTGAACGCCCACGGCACCTCCACGCCGCTCAACGACGCCGCCGAGGCCGACGCCATCGGCAAGGTCTTCGGTGCTCCCGGCCCCGCGGTCACGTCCATCAAGGGCGTCACCGGCCACTCCCTCGGTGCCGCCGGCGCGCTCGAGGCCGTCGCCACCATCCTCTCCATGGGCAAGGGCCTCATCCCGCCCACCGCGGGGTACACCACCCCGGACCCGGACATGGCCCCCATCGATCTCGTCGTCGGCGAGGCCCGCCCCTGGGAGCCGGCCCCCACGCTGTCGAACAGCTTCGGCTTCGGCGGCCACAACGGCTGCATCGTCATCGGCCCGCCGACCGACTGACGCACCCTCCCCCACCGACCACGGCCGCGGGTCGGGGCGCGGGCGCCGATCGCGGACCCCGCCCCGACGAGGCGGGGGATGCGGAACCTCCCGTCAGGCGGGGAGGGTCAGGCCCTCGAGGGCGAGGAGGCGGGCCTTGACGTCCGGGCCCCCGCCGTACTGACCGAGCGCACCGCCGCTGCGCACCACCCGGTGGCACGGCACCACGATGGGCCACGGGTTGGTGGCCATGGCCGACCCCACCGCCCGGGCGGCGTTGGGGTTGCCGGCGCGGCCGGCGAGCTCCGCGTAGCTGACGACCTCGCCGAAGGGCACCAGGGCCAGCTCGTGCAGGACCCGGGAGCGGAAGCCCGACGTGGCCCGCGCCCAGTCGATGGCGACGTCGAAGCTGGTGCGCGACCCGGCGAAGTACTCGTCGAGCTCGGAGCAGGCCTGCTCGAGCACCGCGGTGGCCCGCGCTGACACCTCGTCGTCGGGCGGCGGCGGCCAGGCACCGAACTCGATGCGGCGCAACCCCGCGGCCCCGGCTTCCACGGTCAGGGGCCCGACGATCGTCTCCAGAACGGCTGTGGCCACGATGGTCTCCCCCTCAGGCGAACACGAACAGCAGATCGGCCTCGCAGGCCGTCTCGCCCGCCACGTGGGCCCGCCCGTGCCCCTTGCCGGCCCGAGCGGACATGCGGCCGAGCTCGATCTCGAGGGTGAGGGTATCGCCGGGCACCACCTGGCGTCGGAAGCGCGCCTTGTCGACCCCGCCGAACAACGGGAGCTTGCCGGCGTAGGCCTCGTCGCACAGCACCGCGTAGGCGCCGAGCTGGGCGATCGCTTCGAGCATCAACACGCCGGGCAGGGTGGGGCGGCCCGGGAAGTGCCCTCCGAAGAAGTCCTCGTCGCCGGTGAGGTGCCAGCGCCCCTCGGCGGACGCCCCCACCTCGAGGCGGACGACCTCGTCGAGGAAGAGGAAGGGCGGCCGATGCGGGAGCACCTCGTCGGGCGCCGCCAGCGGGCTCACTCGGCGAGGGCCTTCAGGAGGTTCTTGGGCGTGTCCTTGGGGCTGACCTTGGGCCAGGCATGGGCGATCTTGCCCTTCTCGTCGACGAGGAACGCCGAGCGGATGATGCCCATGTACTTCTTGCCGTACATGCTCTTCTCGCCCCACGCCCCGTACTTCTCGGCCACCGCGTGGTCCTCGTCGGACAGCAGCGGGTACCCGAGGCCGTGCTTGTCGTCGAACTTCTTCTGCTTGGCGGGGGCGTCGGGGCTGATGCCGAGGATGGCGGTGTCGCCGATCTCGGCGGCGACGTCGCGCAACCCGCACGCCTGGGTGGTGCAGCCCGGCGTGTCGGCCTTCGGGTAGAAGAACACCATGACCTTGCGGCCCTTGTAGTCGGTGAGCTTCACCTTGGAGCCGTCCTGGTCGAGCAGGGTGAACGCGGGGGCCTTGTCGCCGGCGGCGGGTGCGGTGGCAGTCATGGCCGCCGAATCTACCGCCCCGCAGCGACGCCGGACGCGGTCAGGGGAGCGCCGGTGGGGCGCTCCCCTGACATCCGCGATTCGTGGGTGGGCGACGGAGTCGCCCCCGCCGCCGGTGAGGCTCAGGCGCCCTTGGCGGAGGCCTTGAGCTTGGAGCCGGCGGTGACCTTGACGGCCTTGGAGGCCGGGACCTGGATGGTCTCGCCGGTCTGGGGGTTGCGGCCGGTGCGGGCGGAGCGCATGGTCTGCTCGAAGGAGAGGAAGCCCGGCATGGTGAGCTTCTCCTCACCCTTGGCGACGACCTCGTGGACGACGCCCTCGAACTCCTTCATGCACTTCTCGACGTCGGACTTGGCGAGCCCGCTGCGCTCGGCGATCTCGGAGATGAGCTCGGACTTGGTCATTGGATCCTCCTGTTGGCCCGGACGGGGCGGGGGTGACGTCCCTGGCGGGCGGTGACGGGGCGGATGAGGCTCATCCACTCCGGGACAGCATGGCGGCTCTGGGCGCACCGCGGGTGGATTTCAGGTCCCCGATCCAGCGCCGGGGGCGTTGACCATGTGCTCGGCGGCACGATGGAAGTACGAGAGCATACGGGCCTCGTCGTCCGCGGAGAGCTCGCCGGCGTCGGCCGCGGCACCCACGGCGGTGGCCATGTGACGGAACCAGGCCTCGCGTTCGGCCTCGCCGATCACGAACGGGGCGTGGCGCATGCGCAGCCGGGGATGGCCCCGCTGGTCGCTGTAGGTGGTCGGCCCACCCCAGAACTGCACGAGGAACCCGGCCAGGCGGGCCTTGGCCCCCTCGATGTCGTCGGGCGGGTACAGCGGGGCCAGGACGGGGTCGGCGACCACGCCGGCGTAGAAGCGATCGACCAGACGCACGAAGAACGCCTCCCCGTCGACCCTCTCGAAGAGGAGCTGCTCGTCGCTGGTCACCGGCTGGTCCTCCCGTCGCGCACCGCTCGACGCTACCGCCGAGCCGCGCCGGCCCCCACGCCACCACCCCGCCGCGTGCCACCAGTCACTACCCTCGCCGCATGTCGAGCTTCGAGCTGTCCGAGGACCACGAGCAGTTCCGCTCCGTGGTGCGGGACTTCGCCGAGGCCGAGATCGCCCCCCACGCCGAGGAATGGGATCGCGACCACGTCTTCCCCGTGGACACCGTGCGGGCCATGGGCGACCTGGGCCTGTTCGGCATCCCCTTCCCCGAGGCCTACGGCGGGGGCGGCGGCGACCTCACCACCTTGTGCGTGGCCATCGAGGAGATCGCCCGGGTCGACCAGTCCCTCGCCATCACGCTCGAGGCCGGGGTGGGCCTGGGCGCCAACCCCATCTTCCGCTACGGCACCGAGGACCAGAAGCAGCGCTGGCTCCCGGACCTCTGCGCCGGGCGCACCCTCGGGGGGTTCGGGCTCACCGAGCCCGACGCCGGCTCCGACGCCGGGCGCACCCGCACCACAGCCCGCCTCGACGACACCACCGGCGAGTGGGTGATCAACGGCGAGAAGGCCTTCATCACCAACTCGGGCAGCGAGATGACGGCGCTGGTCACCGTCACCGCCCGCACCGGAGCCGACGAGATCAGCGCCGTCATCGTCCCGTCGGGCACCCCGGGCTTCGAGGTGCAACCGGCGTACCGCAAGATGGGGTGGCACGCCTCGGACACCCACGGGCTGGCGTTCGCCGACTGCCGGGTGCCGGCCGAGAACCTCCTCGGGGAACGGGGCCGGGGGTTCCGCCAGTTCCTCGAGATCCTCGACGAGGGCCGTGTGGCGATCGCCGCGCTGGCCACCGGCGTGGTGCAGGCCTGCCTGGAGCACGCCACCGCCTACGCCCAGCAGCGCCAGGCGTTCGGCCGCCCCATCGGGGCCAACCAGGGGGTGGCCTTCCCCATCGCCGACCTGGCGGTGATGGCCGACACCGCCCGGTTGCTCACCTACCGGGCGGCGTGGCGCCGCGACCAGGGCCGGCCCTTCGCCCGCGAGGCCGCCATCGCCAAGCTGCAGAGCTCCGAGGCCGCCGTCACCGCCACCCGCATCGCCACCCAGGTCTTCGGCGGGTACGGGTTCATCGACGAGACGCCGGTGGCCCGCTTCTACCGTGACGCCAAGATCCTCGAGATCGGCGAGGGCACCAGCGAGATCCAGCGGATGATCATCGCCCGCAGCCTCGGGCTGGGCTGACCCTCGCCTCGCCCAGCCGACCGGGCGAGGTCAGCGGCGACGGACCGCCACGATGGCGGCGGTGCCGGCGCCCAGCACGACCACGACGGCGACCACCGCGATCCACGGGAACGAGGAACCGTCGTCGGCCGCCGGGGCCGACGCGCTCTCGACCGCACCGGCGCTGGTCGTGGTGGCGTCGTCACCCGACGAGTCGCCGCCGGCACCCAACTGGGCGGTGAGGAACGCGGCCGTCGGACCCCAGGCGTCGTCGCTGTACTGGATCGAGTGGCGGTCACCGTCGAGCTCGAGGAAGTCGTGGGTGACCCCGGCGTCGGCCAGCTTCGACACGTACGCCTCGACCTGGTCGAGCGGAACGACCTCCTGCTTGGAGTTCACCACGTAGGTCGGTGGTGTGTCCGAGGTGACCCAGTTGGTCGGGGACGCGTCGCGGTAGGTCTCCGGGCACTGGTTCGGCGTGCAGTTCAGGTACTTCTCGATGACCGGGCTCGACCAGATGTAGTCGCAGGCCGGATCACCGTCGCACTCCGCGGGGGCACCACCGCCGTCGGGCGGCACCAGGGGCGCCAGGTCGACGGGAGGCGACCAGAGGGCCACGGCGCGGATGCGCGCGGGCGACGCCACCGAGATGGTGGAGGGGTCCGGCGAACCGGTGATGAACACGCGGTCGGGGCCCAGCGAGCCCACCAGGGCCGACAGGTTGGCCCCCGCCGACCCACCCATGAGCATCATCTGAGAGGGGTCGATGCCGAAGCGCTGGGCGTTGTCGGCGACGAAGCGCACGGCGGTGTTGACGTCCTCGACCTCGTCGGGCCAGGCGGTGGGATCGCTGTCGTCGAGGCGGTAGTTGACGGAGAACACGGCCCAGCCCTGATCGGTGGCGGCCTTCTCGGCCAGCTCCCCGTAGGCGTCCTTGTCGCCGCCCTCCCAGCCACCGCCGTGCACCATCACCAGCGCCGGCCGGTCGGTGCGGCCGTCGCGGGGCAGGTAGGCGTCGAGCTTCAGGCCGGTCGAGTCGTAGGTGACGTCGGTCTGGACCTCGTAGGCGTCGGTGGAGGTGGGCGCGGTGGCGTCGGAGGAGTCGATGAGCCCGGCCCCGGCCACACCGGCCCCCGGGCCGCCACCGACGGCGACGGCGACGACCCCGAGCAGGGCCACCAGCACCACGCCGACGAGGCGCGCCGCGTGACGCACGGTCGCAGGAGCGGGGTTCACGCGCCGCGGCTCTCGCCGTCGAGGGCCCGACGCACCTCGGCGATGAAGGCCCCGGCACCGGTGGGGCCTTCCCCTTCGAGCACCCGCCGCATCAGCGCGGAGCCGATGACGACGCCGTCGGCGACCTCGCTCACCTCGACCGCCTGGGCGGCGTTGGAGACGCCGACCCCGACCAGCACCGGCTTGTCGGTGACCGCCTTGACCCGCGCCGCGATGGCCAGAGACGACGCCGCGAGCGTGTCGCGTTCGCCGGTGACGCCGAGCAGGCCCACGGCGTAGACGAAACCCCGGGCCCGGGCCACGATGCGCGGCAGGCGATCGTCGGGGGCGGTGGGGGCGGCCAGCATCACCGTCTCCACCCCGTGGGCGTCGGCGGCGGCCGCCCACGGACCGGCCTCCTCGAGGGGCAGGTCGGGCAGGATGGCGGCGGCCACCCCCGCCCCCGCCACGGCGGCCGCGAAGCGCTCGTGGCCCATGTGGAAGGCCACGTTGTAGTAGGTCATGACCGCCAGGGGGACGCCGGCGTCGACGGTGCGCAGCGCGTCGAGCACGGTCACGGGCGTGGCTCCGGCGCGCAGGGCCAGCTCGCTGGCCTGCTGGATCACCGGGCCGTCCATCACCGGGTCGGAGAAGGGGATGCCGATCTCGATGGCGTCGGCCCCGGCGTCGGCCACGGCGCGCACCACCTCGGGCCAGTCGTCGCCGAGGCCACCGGTGACGTAGGGGACGAGCAGCTTGCGGCCGGTGCTGCGGGCCGCTCGCAGCGACGCTTCGAGGGCACCGGGTTCGCCAGGGGCGGCGGGCACCGCGCCGGGCTCGGACGCGCCGTCGGTGGGCGCGGGGACAGGTCGGGCCGAGTCGGTGGTCGTCACCCGAGGATCTCCATCATCTGGGCGACGTCCTTGTCGCCGCGACCGGAGAGGTTCAACAGCACGGTGCGACCGGCCAGGGCGTGCCGGTCTCGGCTGATCCAGGCCAGGGCGTGCGCCGGCTCGAGGGCGGGGATGATGCCCTCCGTGCGGCTGAGCAGCTGGAAGGCGTCGATGACCTCGGCGTCGGTGACCTGCTCGTAGCGGGCGCGACCGATGGCCGAGAGGTGGGAGTGCTCGGGGCCGACGCCCGGGTAGTCGAGGCCGGCCGAGATGGAGTGCGCCTCCTGGACCTGACCGAACTCGTCCTGCATGAGGTAGCTCTTCATGCCGTGCACGACGCCCGGCACACCCCGACCGACCGCCGCGCCACCGGCGGGCTCCACCCCGACGAGCTCGGCGTCGGTGTCGGCGAAGCCCGAGAAGATGCCGATGGCGTTCGACCCGCCCCCGACGCAGGCGGTGACCACGTCGGGCACACCGCCGTCGAGCAGCGCGGCGCACTGGGCGCGGGCCTCGGTGCCGATGACGGTGTGGAACTCGCGGACCATCCACGGATAGGGGTGCGGACCCATGACCGACCCCAGGCAGTAGTGGGTGTGCTCGACGGTGGCCACCCAGTCGCGCATGGCCTCGTTCACCGCGTCCTTGAGGGTGCGGCTGCCGGACATGGCCGGCACCACCTCGGCGCCGAGCAGGCGCATCCGGAAGACGTTGAGGGCCTGTCGCTCCATGTCGACCTCGCCCATGTACACCATGCACTCCATGCCCATCAGCGCCGCCGCGGTGGCCGTGGCCACGCCGTGCTGGCCGGCGCCGGTCTCGGCCACGAGCCGCTGCTTGCCCATGCGCCGGGCCAGGAGCGCCTGACCGAGGACGTTGTTGATCTTGTGGCTGCCGGTGTGGTTCAGGTCCTCGCGCTTGAGCAGGACCCGCACGCCGAGCTCCTCGGAGAGGCGGTGGCACTCGGTGAGCGGCGACGGACGACCGGCGTACTCCGACAGCAGCTGGTCGAGGTCGCCGCGGAACTCCGCATCACCCCACGCCGACCGGAAGGACCGCTCCAGCTCCTCGCACGCGGGCACGAGGGTCTCGGGGACGAAGCGCCCACCGAACTCGCCGAATCGACCGCTGGCGGAGGGCTCGGATAGGGCCATGGGGGATCTGCACCTCGGGTGGGGGAAGACGATGCCGGCGACGGAGCCGATCGGGCGAGGTTAGGTCCCACCGGGTGCGGGCGAGAACCCGGAAAGGCACTCGGCCGACGGTCAGGTGGGAGACGCCTCGTCGAAGATCCCCGGTGGGTCGACGGATGGCTCGGTACCGGGCCCGTCGCCGGCGGCGCGGGCCTCGGCGATGAAGCGCCGCACCCGACGCACGTCCTTGAGCCCGGGACCACGCTCCACCCCGCTGGACACGTCGACCCCCCAGGGATCCACGGCGCGGATGGCCTCGGCGACGTTCTCCGGGTCGAGCCCACCGGCCAGCAGCACCCGGCGGCGACGGGGCAGGTCGCCCACCAGCGACCAGTCGAACGTGGTGCCCGACCCCGGCACGGCGGCGTCGAGGAGGACGGCGTCGACGTCGTAGTCGTCGACCCGTTCGAGACGGGGGTCGCCGGCGGCGAAGGCCTGCACCACGAACGGCACCCGGGCCTTGATCCAGGTCGCCTCGCCCGGGGACTCGCGGCCGTGCAGCTGCACGCCGCCGAGGCCGGTGGAGGTGACGAGCTCGACGATGCGCTGGGCCGACTCGTCGCGGAAGACCCCGACGGTGAGGACCTCGTCGGGCACGTGGCGGACGATGTCGCGCACGTCGTCGGGCCCCACCCGACGAGAGGAGGGCGCGAAGACGAACCCGAGCGCATCGGCGCCCATGGCCACCGCCATCAGGGCGTCGGCCTCGTTGGTGATCCCACAGATCTTCACGAACATGTGGGCGAAACGGTACCCCTGCGCTCCCGTGGTGGGGCGGGTGGATTCCGAACGGTCCGTGGCGGACGGCGGGCCGGGTGCGGTCCCGAGCGGCCGCTCCGACCCGGAGCGGGGGTCAACCGTCGATCAGGCGCCCGTTGAGGTAGTCGTCGTAGGCGGCCAGATCGAGGTGGCCGTGGCCGCTGTAGTTGAACAGGATGACCTTCTCCTCACCGGTCTCCTTGGCGGCCAGGGCCTCGTCGATGGCGCCCCGGATGGCGTGGGCGGTCTCGGGCGCCGGGATCTTGCCTTCGGCGTTGGCGAACTGGATGGCCGCCTCGAAGACCTTCCCCTGGGGGTAGGCGACCGCCTCCACCCGGCCGTCTCGCACCAGGCGCGAGACGATCGGTGAGTCGCCGTGGTAGCGCAGCCCGCCGGCGTGGATGGACGGCGGCATGAAGTCGTGGCCCAGCGTGTACATGCGCATCAGCGGGGTCATGCCGGCCACGTCGCCGAAGTCGTAGTCGAAGCTGCCCTCGGTGAGGGTGGGGCACGAGGCCGGTTCGACGGCCACGAGGCGCACGCCGTCTTCCTCCACGAAGGGGAAGGCGATGCCGGCGAAGTTCGAGCCGCCGCCGCAGGACGCCAGGATGACGTCGGGGCGCTCCTCGCCCGCCGCCGCCAGCTGGTCCTTGGCCTCCAGGCCGATGACCGTCTGGTGCAGGCACACGTGGTTGAGCACCGAGCCGAGCGCGTAGTGCGTGTCCTCCCGGCTCACCGTGTCGCGCACGGCGTCGGAGATGGCCGCCCCCAGCGAACCAGGGCTGTCGGGCTCGTCGACCGGCGACGGCACGACCTCGGCCCCCCAGACCTCCATCATCGACTTGCGGTACGGCTTCTGGTTGTACGAGGCCCGGACCATGTACACCTTGCACTCGATGCCGAACTGGGTGGTGGCGAAGGCCAGCGACGAGCCCCACTGGCCGGCACCGGTCTCGGTGGCCAGCCGGGTGATGCCCTCGGCCTTGTTGTACCAGGCCTGCGGTACGGCGCTGTTGGGCTTGTGCGACCCGGCCGGTGAGACCGACTCGTCCTTGAAGTAGATGCGCGCCGGGGTGCCGAGGGCGGCCTCGAGGCGGGTGGCCCGCACCAACGGCGTGGGACGCCACAGCTTGAGGATGTCGAGCACCTCGCCGGGGATGTCGATCCAGGGCTGCGCCGACATCTCCTGTTCGATGAGCGCCATGGGGAACAGCGGGGCCAGGTCGTCGGGACCCACCGGCTGACGCGTCGCCGGGTGCAAGGGCGGCTCGAGCGGCTCGGGCAGGCGAGGCAGCAAGTTGAACCACGCCGTGGGCAGCTGGGACTCGGGCAGGTTGAAACGAGGCATCGGAACTCCCCTGAGTGGCCGGACCCGCGGAGTGTAGAACCGCACCCGAGGGCGGACCCAGAGCCCTTCGACCCCCGCCGGTCGGGTCAGCGACGAGCGACGCGGAGGGCGGCCGTGGCACCTCGGGGGTCGCCCGACGTCACCAACGACTCCCCCACCAGGACGGCGTGGTAGCCGGCCTCGGCCAGCACGGCGGCGTCGGCGGGACCGGTGATGCCGCTCTCGGCCACCCGCACCACGCCGGCGGGCATCTGCGGCGCCATGCGCACCGCTCGATCGGTGTCGACCGCGAAGGTGACCAGATCGCGTTGGTTGACCCCGATGAGGTCGGCCCCGGCATCGACGGCCCGTTCGAGCTCGCCCTCGTCGTGGATCTCCACCAGGGCGTCGAGCCCCACCTGGCGCGCCAGGGCCATGAAGTCGACCAGCTCGGGCTGGTCGAGGGCGGCGGCGATCAACAGCACGCAGTCGGCGCCCATCAGCCGGGCATCGACCACGTCGCGGGCGTCGACGGTGAAGTCCTTGCGCAGCACCGGCAGCGCGCCGGCGGAGCGGGCGGCGGCGAGGTCGTCGGACGAACCACCGAAGAACTCCACGTCGGTGAGCACCGACATGGCCGCCGCCCCGCCGGCCTCGTAGTCACGGGCCAGGGCCACAGGATCGAGATCGGGCGCGAGCGGCCCCTTCGACGGCGACCGCCGCTTCACCTCGGCGATGACGGCCACGTCGCCGCCTTCGGCCACCGACACCAGCGACCGACGCAGACCACGCACCGCTTCCCGCCCCGAGGCGCGCTCGATCAGGTCGTCGAGACGACGCTCGTCGTCGCCGGCCGCCGCCCGGTGGGCGGCGAGGATGCCGTCGAGGTAGGTCTTCAGCTGGGAAGGCCCTTGGCCTCGGCCGTGGGCGTGGCCATCACCATCATCGGCGGCTCGGCGAAGAGCGGACCGAGGGCCTCGAAGCAGCTCTTCATGGCATCGCTGCCCCCGTGCAGGGCGAGGGCGTCACCGTCGGAGTAGAGCTCGAAGATCCAGATCGTGTTCTCGTCGCCGGCGTCGAGGTGGAACGAGTACACGAGCGTGCCCTCTTCCTGGGCCACCTGGGGCAACATGCCCTCGAGGGCGGCGAGCATCTCGTCGCGCTTGTCGGGCAGGGCCACCATCTTCACGAACAGCGAGGTCTGTGCCATGGCCCGGCACCCTACAGAACCGGGCCGGGCCCGGCGGACCGCCTTCCCGGTCAGGCGTCGCGGTCGGAGCGGTAGCTGCGCATCACCGCCACCACGGGGGTGGCGATGAACGCCCCCACGCCGAGGACGGCCACGATGGCCCCCCACGCGGCGAGCAGGTCGGACTGCACCGCCAGGCCGACGAAGACCACCATCACGCCGACGGCGGCGGCGATGACGGGCAGCACCTGCAGGCGCTGGGAGACCCGGGCCCCCTCCCCGACCGGTTCGTCGTCGAGGGCGGCGGCGTAGTCGGTGTCGTCGCCTTCGTCGAAGGGCACGAAGTCGCGACTGGGCGCGCCCGGCGTGCGCTCGCGGCGGTGCCGGCGCCGCAGCTCGTCGTCGTAGGCCCGACGCCGTTGCTCGTCGCTGAGCACCGACCAGGCCTCGTTGATGCGCTGCATCTCCCGCTCGTTGGCCGCCCGGGCGTGGTCGTCGAGGGCGGTGTGGAAGTCGGGGTGGTGGTCGCGGGCCAGCGCCAGGTAGGACCGACGGATCTCGGAAGCCGACGCGGTGGCATCGACATCGAGGACGTCGTAGTGCGTCAGTTCGTCGGCCACCCGTCGAGCCTACGAGCGCTCAGGGCCGCATCGGCGGGTCGACCAGCGTGGCCGGCACGGCACTGCCGTCGAGCTCCACCGTGACCTGCGTGCCGACGGCGACGGCGCGGCCGACCGGGGCCAGCACCAGCGCCGGGTGACCCTCGCCCAGGGCTGGCACGGCACTGGTGACACGCCCCACCTCGGCGCCGTCGTGGAGGATGGCCGCTCCGGGCACGGGCATGGCCTCGGGCTGGTCGATGCGCAGCAGGCGCACCGGCCGCGGCACCGTGTTGCCCCGGCTGTCGATGCGGGCCACCAGCTCCTGTCCGGTGTAGCAGCCCTTGGCGAAGTCGACCGAGGCCTGCACCAACCACTGCCCGGCCTCGCCGGGGATGGTGGCGTCCGTGAGCTCGGCGCCCATGCGGGGCACGGCGTGGGCCACGCGGTAGCGCTCGAGCGCGGCGGCCGGCACCGTGGCCTCCTCCGCGGCTGCGTCCCCGGCGGGGAGGATCCAGTCGACCCCGGCCACCGACGGGCCGGCGACGACACCGGCCAGGCGTCCCTCGGCCCCGCCGGGAGGCTCCGCCCCGATCTGCACCAGCGTGGCCTCGTGGCGCACCGACAGCACCTCTCGGACCTCGACCTCGCCGATCTCGGCCTTGGTGCGCAACAGGAACCGGCGCAGACGTGCGATCACCGCCTCGCCCCAACCAAGGTCCACGTCGAGGGCGTACTCCTCGTCGCCGGTGCGGTGCACCCGCAGCCAGGCGTCGACCTTGCCCGTGGGCTGCAACAGCAACGACCAGGCGGAGGCGCCCACCGCCAGCACGACGACGTCCTGGCTGAGCTGGCCCTGGAGGTAGCGCCCCGCCTCGGGGCCGGTCATCGTGACCAGCTCCCGGGTGTCGGGAGCCGATCCTCCCGTCCCGCAGAGCGCCTCGAACCCGTCGATCACATCGGTCAGGGTGGCGGAGTCCATGGTCGAAGTGTGCCAGCGCCGCCGCCGATCCCGACGGGTGCGGCACCGGATCGGTGTCGCTCAGCGGCGGGCGGCTCGGCGGGTGGCCGTGAGACGACGGGCGCCGGGGACGGCGGCCAGCAGGCCGCCGGCCTTGTTGTGGCACTCGAGGTCCTCGTGGGCGGGCACGCTGTCGGCCACGATGCCGGCCCCGGACTGGACGTGGGCCCGACCGTCCGGGCCGACCATCAGCGTCCGGATGGCCAGAGCCGTGTCGATGGTGCCGGAGAAGTCGATGTAGCCCACCACCCCCGCATAGGGACCCCGCTTGATCGGCTCGAGGGCGTCGATGATCTCCATGGCCCGCACCTTGGGGGCACCCGACACGGTGCCGGCGGGAAGCGTGGCCCGCAGCACGTCGATCGGGGTGCGACCGTCGGCGAGCTCACCCGACACCTGCGAGGTGAGGTGCATCACGTGGCTGTAGCGCTCGAGCACCATCATCTCGTCGACCTGCTCGCTACCGAAGCGCACCACGCGACCCACGTCGTTGCGGGCCAGGTCGACGAGCATGACGTGCTCGGCGACCTCCTTGGGGTGCTCGCGCAGCTCGGCCCCGAGGCGCCGGTCCTCCTCCTCGGTGCGGCCCCGACGGCGGGTGCCGGCGATGGGCCGCGAGATCACCCGACCGTCGACCAGCTTCACCATGGGCTCCGGGGACGACCCGGCCAGGGACACCTCGGCCGTGCGCACGAAGTACATGTAGGGGCTGGGGTTCACCTGGCGGAGCACCCGGTAGAAGTCGAACGGGTCGGCCTCGAGGTCGAACGAGAAGCGCTGCGACAGCACCACCTGGAAGATGTCGCCGGCGAGGATGTGCTCCTTGGCCGCCTCGACCGCGCCGGCGTAGATATCCGGCGAGACCGACGACTCGACCTCGGGGAGGGGCTCGTCGAGCGGAGGGGGCTCGAGGAGGGGCTCGTCGAGCGGGCGG
This sequence comes from Rhabdothermincola salaria, assembly GCF_021246445.1. Lineage (NCBI taxonomy): Bacteria > Bacillati > Actinomycetota > Acidimicrobiia > Acidimicrobiales > Iamiaceae > Rhabdothermincola > Rhabdothermincola salaria. Next base: position 335,247 of record NZ_JAJQXW010000001.1, on the reverse strand, counting down.
GCGCCGTCGGCAGCCAGCTGGTCGAGCCGACCCAGGGCGGCGTCGTAGAGGCGATCGAGCTCGTCGGGAGAGGTGCCCGGAGCCACCAGGACGTTCTCGATGAGGGTGACCCGCTGGCGGAAGTGATCGAACGCGGCGAGCTGGCCGATGACCGACAGCACCGCGTCGGGGTACCCGGTGACGTCCTCGGGCACGTCGGGCAGCCGCTCGACCTCGCGCACCACGTCGTAGCCGAGGTATCCCATGAGGCCCCCGTGCAGGGGCGGGAGCTCGTCGAGGGTGGGCGAGCGGTAGCGCTCGAGGAGCCACTCGACCGCGGCCAGCACGCCGTCCGTGGTGGGCAGGTCGGCGGGCAGGTCGCCCTCGACGCGCAGCTCGCCACCGGCCGAGACGATGGTGGCCAGCGGATTGCGCCCCACGAACGACCAGCGTCCCCACCGGTCGCCACCCTCGACCGATTCGAGCAGGAAGCCTGGTTCGTCGTCGCCGCAGAGGCGGGCGAACGCGGCGACCGGGGTGATGAGGTCGGCCAACAGCTCGCGCCACACCGGCACCACCGTGTGCTCGGCCGCGAGGGCGTGGAAGTCCTCCCGCGAGGGCCGGATCACGCGCTCAGCGCCCGGCGTGGCCGGTGTCGCCCTCGGGACCGAAGGGCCGGTAGAAGCAGGAGTAGTTGCCGGTGTGGCAGGCGCCCTTGCCCTCCTGCTCGACCACGAACAGCAACGTGTCGCCGTCGCAGTCGTAGGCCGCCGAGCGCACGTACTGGCGGTCGCCGGAGGTCTCGCCCTTGCACCAGTACTCCTGGCGCGACCGGCTCCAGAACCAGGTGCGGCCGGTCTCGAGGGTCTTGCGCAACGACTCCTCGTTCATCCAGGCCATCATCAACACCTGCCCGGTGCCCTCTTCCTGGACGATGGCCGGCACGAGCCCATCGCTGTTGTACGTCACCGCCGCGAGCTGGTCCTCGGTGGCGTCGATGGGGATGGAGGCGGGCATGCCCGCCACGCTACCGGGGCCACCGGAGCCCCCACGAACGCATTGCGCTCACAGGTAGAGACCGGTGCTGCCCTCCTCGAGGCGCTTGGCCGCCACCGCGTGCACGTCCCGCTCCCGCAGGATGATGTAGTCGTCGCCGCGGACCTCGACCTCGTAGCGGTCCTCGGGGTTGAACAGGACCTGGTCGCCCGGTTGCATGGACCGGACGTTGGGACCGGCGGCCACGCACTCGGCCCACACCAGGCGCTTGCCCATCTGGGCGGTGGCCGGGATGAGGATGCCGCCGGTGGAACGGCGCTCGCCCTCGTTGCCGCCCATCTTGACCAGGATCCGGTCGTTCATCATCTGGATGGGCAACTTGTCGACGGCCCGCACCGGTGCGTCGTCGGGGGCCAGGTCGTGGCTCGGAGGGGTCACCTCGTCGACGGTACCGTCTGCAGCCGTGGCCGACGACACCGAGATCCGCTCCCTCACCTGCACGACCAGCGACGGTCTGTCCCTCGAAGCCGAGCTCGCCCTCCCTGGCGAACCGGCCGAGGGCCACCCGCCCGTGACGGGCTCGGTGGTGCTGGCCCACCCCCACCCCCTCCACGGCGGTTCCATGACTTCGCTGGTCACCGGCGAGCTCTTCCGTGCCCTCCCCCGGAGCGGGCTGGCCGCGTTGCGCTTCAACTTCCGGGGCGTGGGCGCCAGCGAAGGCGAGCACGGCCACGGTGAGGCCGAGGCCCTCGACGTGGTCGCCGCCATCGACGCCCTCGCCGCGGCCACCCCCCTGCGACCGTTGGTGGTGTGCGGCTGGTCGTTCGGGGCCGATGTGTCACTCGGGGTCACCGACGAGCGCCTCGCCGGATGGGTGGTGATCGCCCCGCCGCTGCGGTTCCGACCCGCAGCCGACTACGACGTGGTGGGCCACGACCCGCGCCCCAAGCTGATCATCGTCCCCGAGCACGACGAGTTCCGCTCCCCCGCCTCGGCCGCCGAGGCCACGGCCGACTGGGTGAACACCACCCTCGAGGTCGTGCCCGGCGCCGACCACTTCCTCGTCGGCCGCACCGACAAGGCCGCCCGCCTCGTCATCGACTTCATCGCTTCTCTCTGATCGCGAGTTCCCGCCTCCTCGGCGTCCCGGCGGGTCCTGTCCCGGACCAGAACCTGACGTGCTCAGTCGCTCAGAGCGGCGGCTTCGTCGAGCTCGGGCGGCGGCTGACGAACCCTTCGTCGGTCGCAGGCCGCGGCCGCCGAGCCGCACTCGCTCCTGTGCGCGCGTCAGAACCGTGGTCCGGGCCACCCACCGGAACCCCTTGTCACCGGGAGGGCCAGGCGACGACCGCAGGGAGGAGCCTCAACACGCCCACGCGCTTCGGCGAAGGGAGGCTTCCCGACCGGAGCTGAGTGTCATGGCGCCCTCCTCGCGAGCTCGTCGGGACGCGGTGTGGGCGGGTCGCTGGCGCTCCCATCGCCCACCTGTCGGGTCCTCGGGGTCCCGGCGGGTCCTGTCCCGCACCAGAACCGTGTCCATGGCGCCCTCCTCGCAAGCTCGTCGGGACGCGGTGTGGGCGGGTCGCTGGCGCTCCCATCGCCCACCGGACTGAGCTTCTCAGCCGACTCGCAAGAGCCGAAGGAGCGCCAGCGACGAAGGCTCAGAAAGCTCTCGCGTTTCGGCGAAGCCGGCGAAGGGAGGCTTGCCGACCGGAGCAAGATGTCACGACCTGCAACAGCCGACGCCGCGCAGCAAGGAGGCTCAGACAGCCCACGCGCTTCGGCGAAGCCGGCTCGGCGAGGCTTGCCGAGCTGAGCAAAGCATCACGGCCGGACGGTGACGCCGGCGGCGAGCATGTGGGCCTTGGCCTCGTGGACGGTGTGCTCGCCGAAGTGGAAGATCGATGCCGCCAGCACGGCGTCGGCATGGCCGGCGGTGACGCCCTCGACGAGGTGGTCGAGGCGACCGACACCGCCGGAGGCGATGACGGGCACGTCGACGGCGTCGGCCACCGCGCTGGTGAGCGCGGTGTCGAAGCCGTCACGGGTGCCGTCGCGGTCCATGGAGGTGAGCAGGATCTCGCCGGCGCCGAGCGTGGCGGCCCGGCGGGCCCACTCGACGGCGTCGATACCGGTGGGGGTGCGCCCGCCGTGGGTGAAGACCTCCCAGCTCTCGGCGGGCTGGCCGTCGTCGGTGCGGCGACGACGGGCGTCGATGGCGACGACCACGCACTGGTTGCCGAACTCGGCCGCGATCTCCGAGACCAGCTCGGGGCGGTCGACGGCCGCGGTGTTGACCGAGACCTTGTCGGCGCCGGCGCGCAGGAGGCGTCGGGCGTCGTCCACGCTGCGGATGCCACCACCGATGGTGAAGGGGATGAACACCTCTTCGGCGGTGCGGCGCACCACGTCGACGATGGTCTCTCGCTGGTCCGATGACGCCGTGATGTCGAGGAAGACCAGCTCGTCGGCGCCTTCGGCGTCGTAGCGGGCGGCCAGCTCGACCGGGTCGCCGGCGTCGCGCAGGCCGACGAAGTTCACGCCCTTCACGACCCGCCCGGCGTCGACGTCGAGGCAGGGGATGACGCGGGCGGTCCTCACCCCACGTCCTCGCCGATCGGACCGAGGTCGGCGACGCTGATGGTGTCCAGCCGCCGGGCCCGCACGAGGGTGTCGATGGCGATGCGCTCGCCGTCGGGGGTGGGCACCGGCCGGTCGACCCGTTCGGCGCGCTCGACGTCGAGCTCGAGGCCGTACTCGAGGCTGGCGGAGGCCATGTCGTCGACGATGCCCTCGGCGGTGGCCAACACGACGGCGTCGTCGGGGCCTCCGTAGCCCTCGGAGAGGTTCAACAGGTCGTGGGCGACGTACACGAAGTGGCCCCCCGGGGCGAGGGAGCGCACAGCGTTGGCCACCGCCGCCCGGCGCTCGTCGGCGGGGAGCTGCAGGTAGAACACGATGACCAGGTCGTAGCCCTGTTCGGGCGGCTCGAACTCGGTGGCATCGCCGATCTGGAAGTCGACCTCCACCCCCCGCTCGCCGGCCAGGCGTCGAGCCTTGGCCACACCGACCGAGGAGAAGTCGACGCCGGTGACGGTCCAGCCCTGGGTGGCCAGCCAGATGGCGTTGCGCCCCTCGCCGCAGGCCAGGTCGAGTGCGGTGCCGGGTTCGAGGTCGGCGATCTCCGGGGGCAGGAACTGGTTCGGCTCACCCGACCACACCAGTTCGGCGGTGTCGTAGCGGGCGTTCCAGGCGTCGGCGTCCATCCGGGGAGTGTAAACAGCCGCCGCCGGTGCCACTCCCCCCGGGCGCATGGCCGGGTTCAGAGCACGGCGAGGGCGTCGGTGACGCTGAAGGCGCCCTCGTAGATCGCTCGCCCCACGATGGCTCCGTGCAGGCGTCGATCGCCCACCTGCAACCCGGCGAGGGCCACCAGGTCGTCGAGGGTGCCGACGCCGCCCGACGCGATCACCGGCAGCGGGCTGGCCTCGAGCACCTCGGCCAGCCCCGAGAGGTCGGGGCCGGCCAGGGTGCCGTCGCGGCCGATCTCGGTGACGATCAGCGCGGCCACGCCGGCGTCGGCGAACTCGCCGGCGACCTCGAGCAGGTCGCGCCCCGAGCCCTCTTCCCAACCGCGCACGGCCACCTCTCGCCCCCGGGCGTCGAGGCCGACGGCCACCGAGAAGCGCGCCGCGAGCGAGCGGACCAGCTCCGGCTGCTCGAGCGCAGCGGTGCCGATCACGATGCGGCTCACCCCCGCCTCGAAGAGGGCCTCGGCGGCGGCTTCGTCGCGGATGCCCCCTCCGGTCTGCACGGGCACGTCGACGTGCTGGGCGATGCGGGCGATCGCCTCCCGGTTGGCGCCCTCGCCAGTGCGGGCGCCGTCGAGGTCGACGACGTGGATCCAGGGGGCCCCGGCCGCGGCGAACGCCTGGGCCTGGGCCACGGGATCGTCGCCGTAGACGGTCTCGCGTCCGTAGTCGCCCTGGTAGAGCCGGACGCACTTGCCCCCACGGAGGTCGATGGCGGGATACAGGTCCATCAGGGCACCTCGGTGTCGGTGGTCGCACCGGTGGCGGCCGCCGCGGTGCGGACGAACCCGGCGAGCAGCTCGAGCCCGGTGGTGCCGGACTTCTCGGGGTGGAACTGGGTGGCCCAGACGTCGTCGAGCTCGACGGCCGCGGCGACCGGCCCTCCGTAGTCGCAGGTGGCGACGACCCCGGGCGCATCGGCGGGGGCGGCGTAGGAGTGCACGAAGTACATCCAGATGGGGTCGGTGAGGGGGGCGAACATGGCGGAGGGGCCACGCACGTCGAGGGTGTTCCACTGCATCTGGGGACGCTTGACCCCGTCGGGGAGGCGGCGCAGCGTGCCGGGCAGCACGCCGAGCCCGGGTACCGCGGGCGACTCATCGGAACCTTCGTACAGCAGCTGCATGCCCACGCAGATGCCCAGGAACGGACGACCGCTGCCGGCGGCGCGCACGGCGACCTCGTCGAGGCCGGTGGCGTGCAGGGCGGTCATGCAGGCGCCGAAGGCACCGACTCCGGGTAGGACGACGGCGTCGGCGTCGGCCACGAGCCCGGGATCGGCGGTGAGGCGGGCGTCGGCACCGACCCGTTCGAGGGCCTTCTGGGCCGAGCGCAGGTTGCCGATGCCGTAGTCGAGGACGGCGACGAGCGGTCGCCCACCCGTTGCGTTCACAAGGTGCCCTTGGTGGACGGCACGCCGCTGCCCTCGACCCGCACGGCGTCGCGCAACGCCCGGGCCACGCCCTTGAAGGTGGCCTCGATCAGGTGGTGGGTGTTGACCCCTCGGATCGAGGTGACGTGCAAGGTGATGGCCGAGGACACCACGAACGCCCGCCAGAACTCCTCGACCAGCTGGGGGTCGAAGGGCGGGTCGCCGAGGATCTGCTGGCCGGGGAACTCGACCTCGTAGTGCAGGTAGGGCCGCCCCGACAGGTCGAGGGCCACGTCGACGAGCGCCTCGTCGAGGGGCACGCGGACCGACGCGAAGCGGCGCACACCGGCCTTGTCGCCCCACGCGGCGCGGAACACCTCGCCGAGTGCGATGCCGACGTCCTCCACGGTGTGGTGGGCATCGATCTCGAGGTCGCCGGTGGCGCGCACCACCAGGTCGAAGCCCCCGTGGCGGCCGAGCTGGTTGAGCATGTGATCGAAGAACGGGATGCCGGTGGAGGTCTCGACCCGGGTGCCGCCGTCGAGGTCGAGCTCGATGGCGATGTCGGTCTCGGAGGTCGTGCGGGCCACGGTGGCCGCCCGTCGGCCGTCGTCGGTGCGTTCGGCGCTCATGTGAGGATCTCCTGGAGGGCTCGGATGAAGGCGTCGTCTTCGTCGGGGGTGCCGATGGTGACGCGCAGGCAGCCGTCGAGGCGGGGCCACGACGAGCAGTCGCGCACCAGGACGGAGCGGTCGACCAGGCGCTGCCAGACCTCACGGCCGCCCAGGTGGCGGGGCCGGAACAGCACGAAGTTGGCACCCGAGGGCCACACGTCGACCGGCAGCTCGCCGAGCGCCGCGACCAGGCGGCCGCGCTCCTCGACCAGCCGGGCGACCCGTGCGTCCATCTCGGCCTCGTGGTGCAGCGCCAGCACACCGGCGGCCTGCTTGAGCGCGTCGAGGTGGTAGGGCAGCACGACCTTGTCGAGTTCGGCGACCACCCACTCGGGCCCCACCAGATAGCCCAGCCGGGCCGCAGCCATCGACCAGGTCTTGGAGAAGGTGCGGGTGACCACGAGCGGCACCTCGTCGCCGACGAGCGACAGCGCCGACCACGGGGCGAACTGACCGTAGGCCTCGTCGACCACCAGCAACCCGTCGACGCCGGCGACGAGCTCGAGAGTGGCGGCCACGGTGGCGGCGTCGTCGACCATGCCCGTGGGGTTGTTGGGCGAGCACAGGAACGCGAGCGACGGCCTGGCCTCCTCGACGACGCGCAAGACCTCGTCGGTGTCGATCGAGAAGTCGGCGGCTCGTTCGCCCTGGGCCACCGCGGTGCCGGTGATGCGGGCGATGTGGGCGTGCAGGGCGTAGGTCGGCTCCCACGTGGCCGCCGTGCGACCGGGGCCACCGTAGGTGAGCAGCAGCGTCTGGAGGACCTCGTTGGAGCCGTTGGCCACGAAGACCTGCTCCGGCCCGACGCCGTGCAACGCCCCGATGGCCCGGCGCAGCTCGACGGCGCCGCGGTCGGGGTAGCGGTGCCACTGGACGCGTCGGGCGGCCTCGGCCACCTCGTCGACCCAGGCCGAGGGGCTGGGTTCGGGTGACTCGTTGGTGTTGAGCCGGACGCGCACGTCGAGCTGCGGGGAGTGGTACCCCTCCATGAGGGCGACGTCGTCGCGAGGTCGGATCACGTGGTGCCCGCCTCGACGTCGGCATCGAGCGCCCGTTGGCGCAACCGCACCGACTCGGCGTGGGTGGCGAAGCCCTCGGCATCGGCGATGGCGGCGACGACCGGCGCGGCCGTGGCGAAGCCCTCGGCGTCGACGTGCACCACATGGACCTGCTTGGTGAAGTCGCTGACCGTGAGGGCGCTGCCGTAACGGGCCGTGCCGAACGTGGGCAGCACGTGGCTGGGACCGGCGACGTAGTCGCCGATGGACGCCGGAGCGAGCGGCCCGCAGAACACGGCGCCGGCATGACGCACCCCGGGGACCAGCGAGTCGGGGTCACCGGTCATGAGCTGCAGGTGCTCCGGCGCCACGTGGTTGACCACGGCCAGCGCGTCGTCGGGGCCGTCGACGAGCGCGCAGAACCCACCGGACGCGAAGGTGGCGCTGATCTCGGCCTGGCGAGGCGCCTCGGCGACCAGACGGGTGAGGGCCGCGTCGACGGCATCGGCGACGGCCTCGTCCCAGGTGACCAGCCACGCCAGCCCGTCGGGCCCGTGCTCGGCCTGCACCATGAGGTCGACGGCCACGAAGTCCGCCGGGGCGGTGGCATCGGCGACGACCACGATCTCCGACGGCCCGGCGAAGGCCATGGGGACGCCGACCTGCCCGGCGACCTCCCGCTTGGCCAGCGCCACGTAGACGTTGCCGGGGCCGGCGATGACGTCGACCCCGCGGATGGACTCGGTGCCGTGGGCCATGGCGGCGACCGCCTGGGCCCCGCCGATGGCGTACACCTCGTCGACACCGGCCAGGGCAGCAGCGGCGAGGGTGGAGGTGGCGACCTTGCCGGTGCTGCGGTCGGGGGGGACGCACAGCACGACCTCGGGGACGCCGGCGACGCGGGCGGGAACGGCGGTCATCAGCACCGACGAGGGGTACGAGCCCCGCCCTCCGGGGACGTAGCAGCCGGCCCGATCGACGGGAACGGACCGGCCCTCGACCGTGACGCCCCGGCGGCGGAAGACATGGGGTTCGAGGAGCTGGGTCTCGTGGAAGGCCTGCACGGCATCGCGGGCCTCGGTGAGGGCGGCGACCAGCTCCGCGGGTGCCGCGTCGATGGCGGCGGCGACCTCGGAGGGGTCCACCCGCAGGTCGTCGAGGACGACCCCGTCGAAGCGCTCGGTGTACTCCCGAACGGCGGTGTCGCCTCGCTCCGCCACGTCGGCGACGATGGCCCGCACCGCGGCGACGGGCCCCTCGCCCCCCGGATCGGGGCGGGGCAGGTCGGCGGTCAGATCGCCGCGACGGCCACGCAGGTCGAGTCGGTTCAACACGACGACGAACGCTACCCGGCCCCGCACTCGGCCCCGGCAGGGGTTGCGCCGATCAGCGCCGCATCCGTCTGGTCACCGCGTCGAGCCGCCGCTGGGCCATCCGCAGGGCCCGCTCGACCTCGAACAGGTCGTGGGCGACGGCATCCTGGCCCTGGTTGTGCATGCCCTCGGCGATGTCGGCCACCTTGGCCACGAGATCGTCGAGGGTCGTCCTGGCCGATGACAGCTGCGCACGCTCGGAGTCCACCCCAGGAGTATGGAGGACGCCGGGGGCGCTGCCTCCCGGGCCGGCCCGGAGAAGCACCGTGCGGGTGGGCAAAAAGAGGCCGACGCCCCTCGAAGGGGGCGTCGGCAGGCGACACTGGGCGGCGGATCCCAATATGTGTCGCCGGATGTCAGGTGGCGGGAACCTGACAGGGATGACGATAGCCCCTCAGATCGCCACCTGTCAGGCCAGGGCCGGAAAAGTCGCGCCCAGCCCCGCCCGACGACCCGACCGGACGCCCCTGAGCAGGGGAAACGGGCGGAAGAAAAAACCGGTCGAGAGACCTGGCCCGCACCGCCGGCACCGTCAGACACCCAGCCCGGCGGACGGACAGATGTCGGCCAGGACGCACACGTCGCACTTCGGTCGGCGCGCCGGGCAGACCCGGCGGCCGTGAAGGATCAACAGGAGGCTGAAGCGACCCCGCTCCCGAGCCGGGACCATGGGGTCGAGCACGCGCTCGACCTTCACCGGGTCGGTCTCGGTCGTGAGCCCCAGCCGAGCCGACAGGCGCAGCACGTGGGTGTCGACGGGGAGTCCCGGCAGGTCGAGGGCGACGCTGCGCACCACGTTCGCCGTCTTGCGCCCCACCCCCGGGACCTTCACCAGGTCGGGCATGGCCCCCGGCACCTCCCCGCCGTGGCGCTCGACCAGCGCCTGCGCCATCCCGATGAGGCTGCGAGTCTTGTTCTTGTAGAAGCCGGTGGAGTGCACGAGCTCTTCGACCACCTCCGGGTCGGCGACCGCCAGGTCCTCGGGAGTGGGGAAGCGGGCGAAGAGCGCCGGGGTGACCATGTTGACCCGGGCGTCTGTGCACTGCGCCGACAGGATCGTGGCCGCCAACAGCTCGTAGGCATTGCGGTGGTCGAGCTCGCACCGGGCGTCCGGATACTCATCGCTGAGTCGCCGAAGCACTTCGCGAGCTCGGCCCTTGGGCGTTCGGGGACGTGCCATCGTCCGTGAGGCTACGGCGCCACGCCCCCGGTGCCGGACGGAGCGGCCGGGCGCGATCAGTAGGGTCGGCGCCGTGGAACGAGCGACACGAGACCCCGACGGCACCCTGGTCGCCCTCGAGGCCGATCCCGCCGACGCGGAGCACGACCGTCTGGCCCACGAGGCCGGCCTGGTGCTCACCCGCGAGGTCCTCCAGCTGCGCTGTCCCCTCCCCGCCGCCGACCCCGAGCCCCTCGATCTCCGCTCCTTCCGGCCCGGTGTCGACGACGACGCCTTCCTCGAGGTCAACAACCGCGCGTTCGCCTGGCACCCCGACCAGAGCGGCTGGACCGCGACCGAGCTCCGGGACCGCGAGGCCGAGCCCTGGTTCGATGCCGACGGGTTCCTGCTCCACGAACGCGACGGCCGCCTCGCCGGGTTCTGTTGGACCAAGGTCCACCCCGCCAGCGACCACGACCCGGCACTGGGGGAGATCTACGTCATCGCCGTCGATCCCGCCTTCCACGGCCTCGGGCTCGGACGGGCGCTCACCCTCGCCGGCCTCCAGCACCTCGCCGCCCGGGGCCTGCACCACGGCATGCTCCACGTCGAGGCCGACAACGTGCCCGCCCGTCGCCTCTACGAGGACCTGGGCTTCACCGAGCACAGCGCCCACCGCTGGTGGGGACCTGCCGACCCCGGTCAGTAGCCTGATCGGGTGCCGACCCGCTACGACGTCGACCGCCCGACGCTGGCGGGGCTGCTCTCCGGCGAGCCGCGCTTCCGCGTCGACCAGGTCTGGCAAGGGCTCTACGAGCAGCATCGCTCCCCCGCCGAGCTCACCAGCCTCCCCAAGTCCCTGCGGGCCCGCCTCGACCGCGACCTGCCGCCGGCCCTCGTCCCCGTGGCCGAATCCACGGCCGATGACGGCCAGACCGTGAAATGGCTCTGGGAGCTCCACGACGGCGCCACCATCGAGACCGTCCTCATGCACTACCCCGACCGCTCCACGGTGTGCGTGAGCACCCAGGCCGGGTGCGCCATGGGCTGTGGGTTCTGCGCCACCGGGCAGGCCGGGTTCGAGCGCAACCTCGGCGTCGGTGAGATCGTCGAGCAGGTCGTGGCCGCGGCGCGCCGGGCCGAGGACTCCTCGCCGCCGCGGCGCCTGTCCAACGTGGTGTTCATGGGGATGGGCGAACCCCTCGCCAACTACGACCGCACCTGGGCCGCCGTCACCCGCATCCACGACGACCTGGGCATGGGCGCCCGCCACCTGACCCTCTCCACCGTCGGCATCGTGCCCGGGATCCGCCGCCTCGCAGGCGAGGCCCTCCCGGTCAACCTCGCCGTGTCCCTCCACGCCGCCAACGACCTCCTTCGCGACGAGCTCGTCCCCATCAACCGCCGCTACCCGCTCGCCACCCTGCGCGACGCCTGCGCCGAGTACCTCGAGGCCAAGAACCGCCGCCTCTCGTTCGAGTGGGCGCTCATCGACGGCGTCAACGACCGGGCCACCGACGCCGAGGAGCTGGCCGCGTTCGCCCGCCCGTTGCGGGCCCACGTGAACCTGATCCCGCTCAACGCCACACCGGGGTGGCCCACCACCGGCACACCGATGCCTCGGGTGACCGCCTTCCGCGACCTGCTGCGGGACCTCGGGGTCAACGCCACCGTCCGGGCCAACCGGGGCAACGACATCGACGCCGCGTGCGGCCAGCTGCGGGCCAACCACACCGCCACGCCCGTCCAGCTCGGGCCGCGACGCATGCAACCGGCCGACCCCCCGCCATACTGAGGTGATGGAAACCCGCCGGTGGACCAACCCCGGGCAGCCCCAGACCCTCCAGATCGCGGTCTTCCTGCTCTACATCAGCGCCGTGTTCTCGCTGCTGGGCGGCATCGGGGGCCTCGGCATCCTCTTCGCCATCGCCTTCGCCGTCGGTGGCTTCGGCATCGCCAACGAGCAGAAGTGGGGGTACTGGACGGCGGTCATCGCTGCCGGAGCCCGCCTCGCCCTCATCCTCCTGCTCGTGGCGGGCGACGGCCTCGGATCGATCTTCGGCCTCGGCGTGCTGCTCGCCCTCGCGTTCCCGGTGGCGCTGTTCGCGCTGCTCGTCCACCCGATGAGCCGCAGCTACCAGCGCATCTGGTTCACGTAGGAACCCCTGCCCGGGCCGCGGCCGCTGGGTGGCCCGAGACGGTCGATGCAGGCGACACCGATGGATCGGCCCCGCCGACCCGGCACGTCCCACATTCGGCGCGACCGGCGCGGAGGGGCCATGATCAGACCATGACTACCACCGTGACCGGCATCGCCGGGCTGAAGGAACTGGTCGGCCAGCACCTCGGCTACAGCGACGAGATGGAGATCACCCAGGAACGGGTCAACACCTTCGCCGACGCCACCGGCGACCACCAGTGGATCCACGTCGACCCAGAGAGGGCCAAGGACGGGCCCTTCGGCGGGCCCATCGCCCACGGCTACCTGACCGTCTCGCTGGGCCCCGCCCTGCTGCCGACCATCGTGCGCGTCGAGGGCATGTCGATGGCCGTCAACTACGGGATGGGCAAGGTGCGCTTCCCGTCGCCGGTGCCCGTCGGGTCCAAGCTGCGCCTCGGCGCCGAGCTCACCGCCCTCGAGGAGCTGCCCAACAACGGCGCCCAGGTCACCATGACCTTCACCTACCAGGTCGTCGACGCTCCCAAGCCGGCGTGCGTGGCCGAGGTCATCTACCGCTACTTCGAGTAGGCGACACCCACCCGGCCCCGGCCAGACTGCAGGGCAGGGAACGACGACGAACGACCGGCCGACGGTGGATGCCACCGTCGAGCTCGGTACGACTGGGGGGAACGTGGACTTCGACCTGGCTGGTGTGGTGCGGGCAGTCGCGGCGGCGGTGCCGGACCGTGACGCGATCGTGCACCGAGAGACGCGGCTCACCTACGCCGACTTCGTCGCCCGGGCCAACCGGCTCGGCAACGTGTTGCACGACCACGGCATGGGGGCCCACCGCGACCGCGCCGAGCTCTCGGGCTGGGAGTCGGGCCAGGACCACCTGGCGCTGTACCTGCACAACGGGCCCGAGTACCTCGAAGGCATGTTGGGCGCCTACTGCGCTCGGGTGGCGCCGTTCAACGTCAACTACCGCTACGTCGCCGAGGAGCTGCGCTACCTGCTGGCCGACTCCGGGGCGCGGGGCATCGTGTACCACTCGTCGTTCGCGCCGACGCTCGAGGCGGTGCGGGCCGACCTGCCCGAGCTGCAGGTGCTGTTGCAGGTGCCCGACGGCAGCGACCACGAGCTGCTCCCCGACGCCGTCTGGTACGAGGACGCCCTGGCCGCATCCTCTCCCGAACCGCCTCCGGTGCAGCCCTCCCCGGACGACCTCTACATCCTCTACACGGGGGGCACCACGGGCATGCCCAAGGGCGTGCTGTGGCGCCAGGGCGACATCTACCCGGCCGCCCTCGGGGGTCGGGAGCTGGCCACCGGTGAGGAGTGGGTCGACATGGACGCGGTGATCGCCAACGCCGTGAACGGCGGCGCCCGGGTCCTGCCCGCCGCCCCGTTCATGCACGGTGCCGCCCACTGGCTGGCGTTCAACGCCCTGGGCGGCGGCAACACCGTGGTCCTGCCCCACAACACCACCAGCCTCGACGCGGCCGACGTGTGGGCCACCATCGAGGCCGAGAAGGTCAACATCATGCTGATCGTCGGCGACGCCTTCGGCCGGCCGTTGCTCGACGAGCTCCAGCGCAACGACTACGACCTGTCCTCGATGATCCTGTTGGTCTCGGGCGGGGCCGCCCTGTCCGCCCCGGTGAAGACCGCCTTCCTCGAGGCGCTTCCCGCCATGGCCATCATGGACGGTCTCGGCTCGTCCGAGACCGGCCAGCAGGCCAGCCAGGTCACCGGCGCCGGGGCGCAGGTCAGCACCGGCACCTTCACTCCCGGCACGGGCATGGCCATCGTCTCCGAGGACCTCTCCACCGTGCTCGCCCCCGACGACGAGGAGTCGGGATGGCTGGCCCAGAAGGGTCGGGTGCCCCTCGGCTACCTCGGCGACGAGGCCAAGACGGCCAAGACCTTCCCCGTCATCGACGGCGTGCGCTACTCCGTCCCGGGCGACCGGGCCCGCTTCACCGCCGACGGCCTGCTCGACCTCCAGGGCCGCGACTCGGTCACCATCAACTCGGGCGGCGAGAAGATCTTCGCCGAGGAGGTCGAGGCCGCCCTCGCCCACCACCCGGCGGTCTACGACGTCGTCGTCACCGGCCGACCGAGCGAGCGCTGGGGCAGCGAGGTGGTGGCCGTGGTGCAGCTGCGCGAGGGGTTCACGGTCTCGATGGCCGACCTCCTCGAGGAATGCGAGCGCCACGTGGCCCGCTACAAGGTGCCCAAGGACATCGTCTTCGTCGACCAGGTGATGCGCTCACCGGCCGGCAAGGCCGACTACCGCTGGGCCAAGGAGACCGCCGCCACGTAGCGCCGGCGCCCGACCAGAGCGGCGTCAGGGGACGCTCAGGTCGCGTTGGGGCCGGACCCGAGGACAATGCCGGATGGAAAGGGGCGCATGCCTCTGCGCGGGCCGGTTCGTGGCGTGATTCACTGATTCCGGAGCCATGAGGACTGGCGTCTCGGGACGGGGCGGCATCGGCAAGGGCCTCCGTGGGGGGAGAGATGGTGGGTCAGGAGCTTCGGTCCGCTGAGACGACCGCGTTTCTCGCGCCGACATGGAGGACGGTGCCGGGAGGCATCGAGGAGCCTCGTCTCACCACCGCGGCGCCCTCCGGGTGCTGGCCTACGTCCGTGCGGCACTGATGCGTTCCAGCGACGTCGATTGGGCCGGGGTGGTTTCGGCGGTGGGCGAGCTCGGCACCGCCGACGCCGACGTCGCGACGGTCGGGTCGGTGCTCGTGACCAGCTGCCACCGCGCGCTCGGGGCGACGGCGAGCGCGGTGTGGTTCGGGACCCCCGGCGGCGCCGACTGGCAGCTCGTCGCCTCCCACGGGCGCGTCCCGAACGCCGCCGAGCTCCCCGCGCCATGGCGTCGCCGAGGATCGTTGCGTTGCAGCCGCGATGCACACGGCTCGCCGATCTGCACTACGGCCAGTGCCGCGCTCGATGGCCAGGTGGTGGTGACGTTCTGGGTGCGGTTCGCTCCCCACGAGTACCTCGGTCCTCAGCGCGTGGGCGCCCTCGACTTGCTCATCGCCGTCGGGACGGGCGCATTGCGCCGATCGCAGAGCAGCGAGCATGCCCGCAAAGCCGGAGTCCTCTTGCAGCGGCGTCTGCTCCCGGAGGTCCAACCCGGAGACAGTGGTGAGGCCGCCACTCGCTACGCACCCGCCGGCGACGGCAGCCAGGTCGGTGGCGACTGGTACGACATCGTCCACACACACGACCAGCGCACCGTGCTCGTGCTCGGCGATGTCGCCGGCCACGGGATCGAGGCCGCCGTCCAGATGACCCAGTTCCGCACCGTCCTGCACAGCCACCTGCTCGAGGGTCTCCCGGCCACGATCGCCCTGGCCCGGCTCAACGACCTCGCCCTGGACCGGGATGGCTTCGCGACCTGCTGCTGCATCGAGATGGGTCCCCAGGGCACTGTCGTCACCTCCGCTGGGCATCCTCCGCCCATCGTGGTCGGGCCCAACAACCACGCAGCCCTGTGCACGATCCAGCCAGGCCCGCCCCTGGGCGCCATCCCACACGCCACCTACCCGGCGCAGCGCAGCGACCTCCAGCCCGGCGACACCGTCGTGCTCTACAGCGATGGACTCGTCGAGAGGCCAGGCACGATCGTCACCGACGAGATCGAACGCCTCCGTCGGGCCGCGGCCAACGCCGTCACCAATGACCCCAGCGAGCTCGCCGACCACTTGGTCGGCCTCGCTGGCCCTCTCCCACGGCTCCGCGACGACGTCGCGGTGCTCGCCTTCCGACCGGTCCTGGGCGTGCTCGACCCCACGACCCGCTCTGGCCCCGCATCCGTCCCGATCGGGCAGCTGCCCCTCTCCGACGACCTCATCTGGCAGCTCATCGAGGCCACGCCCGATGCGCTGATCGTCACCGACACCGTCGGCACCATCGTGCTCGCCAACCAACGCATCGAGACGTTGTTCGGGTACAGCCGGAGTGAGCTCATCGGCACCCCCATCGACAGACTCGTGCCCGAAGACCTCCGGACCCGCCACGCCGAACACCGCCAGCGCTACCTGGAGGAGCCGACCATCCGGCCGATGAGCAACAGAGAGCTCCACGGCCGGCACCGCGACGGCACCACCATCGTCGCCGAAGTCACGCTCAGTCCCGTCCACGTCGACCACCACACCTACGTCATCGCCACCATCCGACCACGAACGCCGGGCGCCAGTCCCACGCGGTCCACATCGGCGCCGTGACTTCGAGACGAGGAGCACGACGCTTCCCTCGTCGCGAGCTCCTCGGGACGCGGTGCGAACGGGTCGCTGGCGCTCCCATCACCCACCCCACGGCACGCGGTAGCCGACTCGCAAGAGGCGGAGGAGCGCCAGCGACGGAGCCTCAGAACGGTCCCGCGTTTCGGCGAAGGCGGTGAGGCGAACGCTCCCATCGTCCACCTGACAGCTCACGGGGTGGCGACAGGCGAAGGAGCGCCAGCGACTGAGCCTCAGACAACGTCTGCGTTTCGGCGAAGCCGGCGCAGGGAGGCTTGCCGACCGGAGCTGAATGTCACGGCTTGCCGACCGAAGCTGAATGTCACAGCGGGAGCTTGCCGGTGGCCGCCTTGGTGGTTCCGTGGTCGGTGTAGGCGGCGATGGTGCGCTGGGCGATGCGCATCTGGTGGACCTCGTCGGCGCCGTCGGCGAAGCGGGCCCAGCGGGCCTGTTGGGCCATGTGGGCCAGCGGCGTGTCGGTGGAGTAGCCGAGGGCGCCGTGGACCTGGATGGCCCGGTCGACGATGCGGTTGAGGGCGTTGGCCACGAAGTGCTTGGCCATCGAGACCTCGGAGGTGAAGTCCATCCCGCCGTCGATGAGGTAGGCGGCGTGCAGGACCATGAGCTTGGCCTGGTAGAGCTCCATGGCGGAGTCGGCGATCATCCACTGGATGCCCTGCTTCTCGGCCAGCAGCGAGCCGTGGGCGTAGCGGTCGAGGGAGCGGTCGACCATCATGTCGAGGGCCACCTCGGCCTGGCCGATCCAGCGCATGCAGTGGGCCAGACGGGCCGGCCCGAGACGGGCCTGGCCGAGCAGGTGCCCCTGGCCCCGACCGCCCAACATCTGGTCGCGGTGCACGCGCAGGTCGGTGATGCGGATCTCGCAGTGGTTGTGGCTGCCCGACATCGTCTCGATGTCGCGTACGACCTCCCAGCCGTCGGTGGGGATGTCGACCAGGAAGGCGGAGTTGGCCGCCTGCGGGAGCTCGGGGTCGTCCTCCGTGCGGGCGATGAGGATGGCGAACTTGGCGCCGCGGGCACCGGAGATGAACCACTTGTGGCCGTTGATCACCCACTCGTCGCCGTCGGGGTAGGCGTGGGTCTGGATGAGGGTGGGGTCGGACCCGGCGACCTCGGGTTCGGTCATGGCGAAGCACGAGCGGGCCCGTCCCTCGCACAGCGGCGCGAGGTAGCGCTGCTTCTGGTCGTCGGTGGCCCAGTGCAAGAGGGTGTGCATGTTGCCCTCGTCGGGGGCCTGGGCGTTGAGGGCGAAGGGACCCATCCGGGTCTTGGCCGCCTCGGCCGACACCGCCGCCATGGCCACGTGGCCGAGGCCCATGCCACCCCACTCGGCCGGCATGTGCGGCAGCCAGAGGCCCCACTCCTTGGCCGCGGCGCGCATCTCGACGATGGCGCCGATCCAGCGCTCGCGGTCCCAGTCCTCGTCGGCCGCGGCCACCTCGATCGGCCGCACGACCTCGTCGAGGAAGCGACGGACCCGGTCGCGGACCTCGTCGATCTCGGGCGGGAAGGAGAAGTCGATCGCCATGGGCGGAGTGTGGCACAGCACCCTCTGGCCTTGACCGGCCGGTCAAGCGAGGACGGCAGCCACCTCGTCGGCCGCGGCGGTGTGGCCGAGGTGCCCGAGAAGGTCGCGTAGGAGGGCGGCTCCGGCCCACCCGGGCTCACCCAGCAGCACCAGCTCGGAGGCGACCGGTCCGGCCACGCCGGCCGACGCGACCGCCACCGCCAGGAGGCTCTTGGGCAGCGCCGGGTCGTCGTGGGCCAGCGCCCACGCGGCCAGGGCCACGCCCCCGTCCGGATCGGCGCCCAGAAGAGCCTGCGCCGCCGACAGCGAGGCCGAGGGCCGGTCATCGGCCGCCGGCCCCGGTCGCGTCGACGGGGTCGGCGGGGTTGGTCGGCCCTGGAACACGTCGCTCCATGCGGTGAGCTCGTGCCACCACCGGCGCGCCTCACCGGTGGGACGAGACGAACCCACCCGCGACAGCACCGTGTCGGCGTCGGCCGGGCGGCCCTCGAGCAGGAAGCGGTGAGCGGCGGAGAGCTCGTCGAGCAGCTCGTCCTGGCGCACCTTGCGGAGCTGGCTGAGGTTCAGTGCCCCGAGGCCGCCCGCCAGCAACGCCCCGAACAGGAACCCCCGGCTGTAGGCCCACACGGCGATGGCGGCGGCGACCGCCACGGAGACGATCTCGGCGACTCGACGACCGCGACCCTTGGTGACGAGGTCGCACACCGCGAGGAAGACCTGGCCGCCGTCGAGCGGGAGGACGGGGACCAGATTGAGCACCGACCACCCCACGTTGATCCACACGACCTGGTCGAGGACGGTACGGGCGTCGCCCGGCGAGACCACGCCCGCCCCGGCCATCACCACCGCAGGGAGGCCCAGCAGCACCAGGGCCGACAAGGGCCCGGCCAGGCTGGTGACGATGCGAGCGGACGGCCCCAGCGCGCCTTCGCCTGTCGTCAGGCCGCCCATGCCGTGCAGCACGACCCGCGGGCTGAGACCGTACGCCCGGAAGGCCACGGCATGACCCATCTCGTGCACCAGGATCGAGATGGTGGCGATGACCACCCAACTGATGAGGAAGCGCGGCTCCTGGCCCAGTCCGAGCAGCAGGATCACCACGAAGAACACGGGCTCGAAGCGCACGGGGATCCCTGCGACGCGAACCTCCGGGGCCTTGAGCACCCACCCAGGCTACGGTCCGGCGACGTGTCCGGACCCGACGCCCCCCACACGGCGGCCCCATCGAGCGGCACCGGTGGAGCCTCCTCCGCACCGAGCGCCCCCTCGGCGCTCGAGGGCGGGCTGGTGCTGCGGGCCGCCCGGTCCGAGGACCGCGACGGGGTCATCGCCCTGAACGAAGCGGCGTTCGGTGTGCAGGACGCATCGGCCGTGGCCTCGGTCTTCGAGCCGGGATCGTCGGTGGAATGGCTGGTCGTGGCCGACGAGGGCCCCGGCGCCTCCAGCACCGTCGTCGGGGCGTGCTGCCGGATCCCCCACCGGTTCCGCCTCGACGGTGCCACCATTCCGGGCAGCCAGATCGAGTTCGTGGTCACCGATCCCTCGGTGCGGGGACGAGGGCTGGTGCGGGCCCTGTTCGCCCGCCACCACGCCCGGGCCGCCGAGCTCGGCGAGCAGCTCCAGGTGATCGGCGGGATCCCGTACTACTACCGCAAGCTCGGATACGGATACGCCATCGACTACCCGCCGCTCGTGGTGGTGGAACCGACCACCCTGCTCGCACCGGACCCGTCGGTGCTGACCATCCGGCCGGCCCGAACCGACGACATCGCCGCGCTCGTCGCGCTGGACGTCCGACGAGACGACCACGGTCTCGTCGTCGAACGCGACGACGACGTGTGGCGGCGATGGCTCTCACGGACGTCGACGTCCGCGGCACCGGACGCGCCGGGGTTGGGCCTCGGCGAGCCCGAGGTGTGGGAGGCCCTCGTCGTGGCCGAGCGGGCCGGCACCATCGTCGGCTGGCTGCGCGTCCAGGTCTACGTCGACGAGGCCCAGGTGCACCTGCTCCCCGGCCCAGTGCCCGACGCCGACGTGGGGCTCCAGCTGCTGGCCCGGGTGCGACAGGCGGCCGACCACCTGGCCGGCGCCGTCCTCGGTCGTCCGGTCGAGATCCTCACCGCCGACCGGCCGGGGTCGGCCTGGGCCCGCGTCCTCGCCGTCACCGGGCACCCCCGCGACGAACCGAGCGGCATCTACGGGCGCACCCCCGACGAACTGGGCCTGTTGCGCACCCTCGAACCGGTCCTGTCGCGCCGCCTGGCCACCTCGCACCTGGCCGGCGACCGCGGTGAGGTGGTGATCTCGCTGTACGAGCGGGCGATCCGGCTGGCGTGGTCCGATGGGCGCGTGACCACCCTGGAGTCCTGCCCGGCGGATCCCGACCCGTTCGACAGCGGCCAGGTCGGCGTGGCCCCGGACTGGTTCCCGGCTCTCGTGCTGGGCCGCTGGGGTGCCTCCGGGCTGGCGGCCCGGGTCGACGACGTCCAGCTCGGCCACCACACCGCGGTGATGGACGTGCTCTTCCCACCCCGCCCGAACGACCTCGTCGCCGACCTCTGACGCACTCCCCCCTCTGCGACCCTGTCAGGAGAGGGCGTCACCCCCCAGCGCCCTATCCCGACAGCTACGGCAGTGGGCGGTGGGCGGACAGCAGCACCGCCCGCACCGCCCGCACCCGGCGTGGACTGAGGGCCGCGGGTCCGACAGCCGTAGGCTCCACGGCGTGGTGGACATCGATCCGGAACGACTCCCCGAAGGCGACGAGAAGCGGGCGGCGGTGCGGTCGATGTTCGACGCCATCGCCCCCCGCTACGACCTGGTGAACCGGGTCATGACGTTCCGCATGGACGTGGCCTGGCGCAAGCGAACCGTGCGAACCCTCGGGCTCGGCGCCGGTTCCACCGTCGCCGACCTGGCCTGCGGCACCGGCGACTTCTGCCGTGAGCTCGACCGCCAGGGCCTGCGCCCCATCGGGTTCGACCTCTCGTTCGGGATGTTGGCCGCGGCCCGCACGGGAGCACCGCTCGCCCAGGCCGACATCGTGCGCCTGCCCGTCCCCGACGGAGCCCTCGACGGGATCACCTGTGGCTTCGCGCTGCGCAACCTGGTCGAGCTGCAGGCCTTCTTCGTCGAGCTGGCGCGGGTCGTCCGGCCCGGCGGGCGCATCGCCCTGCTCGAGGTGGCCGAACCTCCCAACCCCGTCCTGCGGTGGGGCCACGGCGTGTACTTCGGCAAGGTCGTGCCCCGCATCGGCGGCCTGCTGTCCGATCCGGGCGCGTACCGCTATCTCCCCAAGTCCGTCGCCTACCTGCCCGACCCCGGCGTGATGCTCGGCTGGCTCGAGGACACCGGGTTCGTCGACGTGCGTCGCGAGCTGCTCTCGACCGGGATCTCCCAGTTGGTCACCGCCACCCGTCGCCACCCCGGGCGCTGACCGTGCCGACCGGTCCCGGGGTCCGCTCCGGCCCGACCGCGGGGCTGGTGGCCCGCACCCGCCTCCTCGACGTCGACCCGGACCTGATCGCGGTCGCCGCCGACGACGGTGTCGTGTTCGTCCGTGACCGGGTGGGCGTGGCCGGCGTGGGCGTCGCCGCCCGCATCCGGGTGCCCCGCACGGGAGGCGCCGACGACGCCGGCGCCGTCACCGAGGCCTTGGGTGCGATCACCCACGACGATCCCGTCCATCATGCCGGTTCGGGACCGGTGGCCATCGGGGCCCTGCCCTTCGAGCCGACCCGCCCGGGAGCCCTGGTCGTCCCCCGGATCACCGTCGGTCGGGCCGACGACGGCACCCGATGGGTCACCACCGTCACCCCGCCCGACGACGCCTGCTCGACCGAGGAGGTCGACGCCGTCCTGGCCCGGGGGCTCGCCACCGGCACTGGCTTCGGGCGCGATGCAGGGTCGAGCCGAGCCGACGAGGGCCCCGGGTCCTACACCCTGCGGGCCACCGTGGCTCCGGCCGAGTGGTGCGACACCGTCGCCGAGGCCACCACCCGCCTGCGCGCCGGCGTGGCCCGCAAGGTGGTGCTGGCCCGGGCGGTCGAGGTGAGCACCGACCGTCCGCTGCGGGCGAGCGTCCTGCTCGGTCAGCTGCGCCGCAGCTATCCCACCAGCCACCTGTTCTCCGTGGAGGGGTTCGTCGGGGCGACACCCGAGCTCCTGGTCGCCCGGGCCGGTGACCGGGTCCTGGCCCACCCGATGGCGGGCACCGCCCCCCGCAGCGGCGACCCGAGCGCCGACGCCCGCCTGGCCGCCGGCCTGCTGGCCTCGACCAACACGCGCGACGAGCACCGCCACACCATCGACATGGTGCACGACACGCTCCTGCCGTGGTGCAGCTACCTCGACGAGGAGGCCGAGCCCCAGATCGTGGCGATGGCCAACGTCCAGCACCTGGCCACCCGACTCGAGGGTCGCCTCTCGAGTCCTCCCGCATCGGTCCTCGAGCTCGTCGGGGCCCTGCACCCGACGCCGGCCGTCGGCGGCAGCCCGCGCGACGTGGCCCTCGACCTGATCGCCGAGCTGGAGGACCTCGACCGGGGCCGCTACGCCGGCCCGGTCGGTTGGGTCGACGCCGCGGGCAACGGCACCTGGGCGGTGGGCATCCGATCGGCCGAGCTGCACGGCACCACCGCCCGCCTCTACGCGGGAGTCGGCGTGGTGGCCGACTCCGATCCTGCGGCAGAGCTGGCCGAGACCCGGGCCAAGCTGCAGGCCCTCCTCTCGGCTGTCGTGCGACCCTAGGGCTCTGTCCACGAACGTTCGTGGGTGGGTCGTCGAGTCAGGGGCGTCGCTCGCAAGGACGCAGGACGAAGTACCTGCCTTGCCCAACTGCGAGGACGAGGACGCCGCGAGCGGTGCCACTGGCCGACGAGACGCCGCAGAGGTTGGTGGTCAGGGCCCTAAGGGAGGTCGCTGATCGCGTCGGCGGTGAGGCGGTGCAGGTGGTCGTGGAGCTCCACGTTGGCCGCCCGGTCGGTGGTCACGAGCACCACGTGCACGCCACCCTGGGCCACCGCACCCGCCACCGCCGGTCCCAGCTCGGCGACGCGGTCGATCGTGGTGGCGGGGATCCCGTGCGCCCGGACCAGGGCGGCCAGGTCGACGCCGTGGGGGGTGGCGAAGAGGGCCTCGAAGCGCTCGGGGGCCACGGCGGAGGCCTGTGGCAGGAACGAGAAGATGCCGCCGCCGCCGTTGTCGACGACGACCACGCAGAGGTCGATGTCGCGCCGGGCGGCACCCAGCAGCCCGTTGGTGTCGTGCAGCAGGGCGATGTCGCCGATGAGCAGCGCCGTCGGGGCTCCGGCCAGGGCCACCCCGACCGCGGTGGAGACCACGCCGTCGATGCCGTTGGCTCCCCGGTTGGCGTGGACCGCCACCCCGGGGATCGGACCGGCGAACCACTCGAGGTCGCGCACCGGCATCGACGACGACACCACCAGCGCGCCGCCCGCCGGCAGCGACCCCGCGACCACCCGGGCGGTGCCGGGTTCGGTGAGGGACCCATCGCCGTCGAGCGCGTCGACGAGGACGGCCTCGACGGCGTCGTCGGCCCGGCGCCACCGCTGACCCCACCCCGGGCTCGTCGACCGCGAGCCGAGCGCGAGCATGGCGCGGGCCCAGGCGCCGGGGGCCGCCGGCACGAGGAGCCCGGCCGTCCGGTCGGGGTCGAACCAGGCGCCGTCGCGGTCCACGACCACCTGGGGCACGTCGAGTCGGGCCAGCCACTGGGCCTGGACCTTCGAGGCCGGGACGGATCCGAGGCGCACCACGGCGTCGACCTCGTCGCCCACCGCCGCGCTGCGCAGCAGGGCGTCGGCGTGGGCGATCGCCGCCCGGTGCCCGGTGCGGCACCCGCTGCGGGGATCGGCCAGCACCGGCCAGCCCCAGGCGTCGGCCAGGGCCAACACGGCGTCGGGGTCGTCGATGTCGCCGCCCGCCACGATGACGCCCCGTTCGGCCCCGGCGAGCGCCTCTCGCGTGGCGCCGGCCTGGTCGCCGGAAGCCGGCGACGGTGCGGCCATCCGGTGCCAGGGGCGGCCGCTGTCGCGGCCCGGAGGGAGCGGCCCGGGCCGGCCGACCAGCGGCTCGCGAAAGGGCAGGTTGACCTGCACCGGCCCGGGGTGGGGTCGGCCGGCCTCGAGCACGGCCCGGGACGCCAGGCTCCGCCAGGAGTCCGCGGCCTCCCACGACGGCGGTCCCGGGTCGGCGAACCACCGCACGGACCGCCCGTAGAGGTGTGTCTGGTCGATGGTCTGGGCGGCGCCGACGTCACGCTTCTCGGGAGGGCGATCGGCGGTGAGCACCAGCAGAGGCACCCGGTCGAGGTCGGCCTCGACGACTGCCGGGTGCAGCTCGACGGCGGCGGTGCCGCTGGTGGTGAGCACGGGCGCAGGCCGACCCGTGGCCCGACCCAGCCCCAGCGCGAGGAACGCGGCCGATCGCTCGTCGTGGTGGACGTGGACCCGGAGGCGCTCGTCGCCGTCGATGGCCAGGGCCATGGGCGTGGACCGCGAGCCCGGGCACACCACGGCATCGGTGACCCCACTGCGCACCAACTCGTCGACGAACGCCGCGCAGAAGGTGGCGTTGAGGTCGCCGGTCTCGCCCTCTCCACCCGGCTGGGCGGTCGTGGCGCCAGCTCCTCGCCCGTCGTCGGTCACGGCGAGCAGCCTACGGGGCGGGCCGGGCCCCACTCGGCGTCGGCCGGGGCCCTCGTGGTGGCGGCGCGTACAGTCGCCCGCGTGTCCGACCCTGCCTCGCTGCCCGTCGACCACCTCGGAGGTCCCGACGGTGCCCCTCGGCTGGTGCTGGTCCACGGCTTCACCCAGACGAGCCGTTGCTGGTCACCGTTCGCCGACGACCTCGCCCGTGAGCTGGACGTCGTCGCCGTGGATGCCCCCGGGCACGGACGCGCCGTCGACATCCGAGCCGACCTCGTGGCGGGCGCCCGCCTCCTGGGCGAGGCCGGAGGTCGAGCCACCTACCTCGGCTACTCGATGGGAGGACGGCTCGCGCTCCACCTCGCCCTGCAGGCCCCCGAGCTGGTCGAGCGGCTGGTCCTCATCGGCGCCACCGCCGGCATCGTCGACGAGACGGAGCGGGCGCAGCGCCGGCGGGCCGACGACGAGTTGGCCGACCACATCGAGGACGTGGGCGTGGCGACCTTCCTCGACGAGTGGCTGGCCCAGCCGCTCTTCGCGGGACTCCGACCGGAGACGGCACACCTCGGAGCACGACTGGCCAACACCGCCGAGGGCCTGGCGTCCAGCCTGCGCCTCGCCGGCACCGGGACCCAGGAACCGCTGTGGGACGACCTGCCGCGCCTCTCGATGCCCGTCCTGGTGCTGGCGGGGGTCGACGACCCCAAGTTCTCGGCCGTGGCCGCCCGGATGGCCAAGGCCATCGGGCCCAACACGACCGTGGCCCTCGTCCCCCGGGCCGGCCACTCCGCCCACCTCGAGAACCCCGGCGACACCGCCTCGATCGTGCGACGCTGGCTGCGGACCCACCCAGGGATGGCGCCACCCCCGCCCGGGTAGGAAGCCGGACGGCCAACGCCCCACCGACGCCCCGCGGCCCAGGAGAGACCTTGACCCGACTGTCCGACGTCGTGACCACCGCCCTCGGCACGCCACCGACCGATGGCAACCGCATCGACCTCCTGCGCAACGGCGACGAGATCTTCCCCTCCATGCTGGCGGCCATCGACGAGGCCGAGGAGTCCGTCGACCTGCTCACGTTCGTGTACTGGACGGGCGACATCGCCCGACGGATGGCCGCCGCGCTCAGCGCGGCGGCGCACCGCGGGGTGGCCGTGCGGGTCCTGCTCGACGCCATCGGGGCCAGCAGCATGGACGAGCACCTCGTCGACGTGATGGCCCGAGCAGGGGCCGACGTCCGACTGTTCCGACCCCCGCTGTCGCGCTTCCGCTTCCGCACCATCGAGCACCGCACCCACCGCAAGGTCCTGGTCTGCGACGACAAGATCGGGTTCACCGGGGGCGTCGGCATCGCCGCCGAGTGGGAGGGCGACGCCCGCGGCCCCGACGAGTGGCGCGACACCCACGCCCGCGTCGAGGGGCCCGCGGTGGCCAGCCTGCGGGCCGCGTTCATCCAGAACTGGTCCGAGACCGAAGAGGTCTTCCTCGCCGAGCCCTCTCGTCCCCTGCCCGAGCCCGCAGGCAACGTCACGGTGCACGTCGTGCACGGACAGTCGAGCGTCGTGTGGTCCGACGTCGGCTACCTGTTCCGGGTCCTCGTCGCCTCGGCCGAGCGGCGCCTGCGCATCTCCACGGCTTACTTCTCCCCCGACGAGGAGTTCCTCGATCTCCTCGTCCGGGCGGCGCGACGTGATGTCGACATCCAGATCCTGGTGCCCGGTCCCAACATCGACAAGCGGGTGTCGTTGGTCGCGTCGCGCTCCTCCTACGCGAATCTGGCCACGTCCGGGGTGCAGATCCGGGAGTTCCAGCCAACAATGCTGCACACCAAGGTGATCACCGTCGACGGCGAGACCGCTGTCATCGGCTCGGCCAACATGAACGGGCGCTCGATGGAGCGCGACGACGAGGTGAGCCTGGTGATCCACGATGCTGGCCTCACCGCCCGACTCGACCAGGACTTCGACGAGGACCTCGAGCGCTCCGAGATCGTCGTCGCGGAGCGCTGGGTCGACCCACCCCTGCACCGGGTGGCCCTCGACAAGGTGGCCGCCGGCGTACGGCGGTTCCTGTGAGCGACGGCGCGACCACCGGCCGCGGCGGGTGGCTGGTCGTGGGGTCGACCTCGGCCGGCTCCAGCGGGCGCGAGCTCATCGAGACCGTCGCCGGACGCCTCGCCGGCGACGGTCCCACCGAGGTGGCTGTCACCTCCAGTCCCGAGGACCTCGACGACGCCCTCGGCCACCTCGGCGACCGCACCCTCGTCGCCGTCGGCGGTGACGGGAGCGCCCACGTCGTGGTCAACGCCCTGGAGCGGGTCGGCCTGCTCTCGTCCGCGACCGTCGGGTTCGTGCCCCTCGGCACGGCCAACGACTTCGCCACCCACCTGGGCATGTCCGCCGAGCCCCGCGAGGCGGCCGACCAGCTGCGCCACGGCCACCGGCGGGCGGTCGACCTGATGGCCGTCTCCGACGGAGGCCATGCCGCCGAGCTGGTGGTGAACGCCGTCCATGCCGGCCTCGGCGTGCTCGGCGCCGAGCGGGCGACGCCGCTCAAGCCCTTCCTCGGCCGCCTCGCCTATCCCGTCGGGGTGGCCGCCACGGGTGCGGTGTACCGCGGCCTACGCAGCCGGGTGCGCATCGACGGGCAGGCGGTCGACGTCGACGGACCGCTTCTGGCGTTGGCGGTGGCCAACGCCCCCCGCCTCGGCGGAGTGGAGCTGGTGCCCGGCGCCGACATCACCGACGGGGCCCTCGACGTCATCGTCGTGCCGGCCCGACCGTGGGTCGCTCGTCTGCGGGCGGTGCGCCATGCCGCCGGTCGCGACACCGACGCGGTCACCGTCACCCGGGCCCGCACCGTGGAGCTCGACGGCGACGTGGGCGAGCTCAACGCCGACGGCGAGGCCATCGATGTCGGGGGCAGCTGCCGCATCGAGATCCGCCCCGGGGCGCTCAGGGTGCTCTGCCCCACGCCCTGACCGCGCCGCCACGCTCAGGGCCGCGACGCTCAGGGCCGCGACGCTCAGGCCCCCAGCCAGAGCCCGGCGGCCATCACCACACCGAAGACCAGCTGTAGGCGACCGGTGGCCCCCAGCACCGGGATGAGCGCCGGCCCGCGAGCCCCTTCGAGCACCCGCTGCACCGCCGGACGGGCCAGCACCACCGTGAACAGCGAGGCCGCCGCCAACGGGCGGGCGGACAGCCCGGCGATGAAGGGCACCGACAGGTAGGTCATCAGCACCAGCCCGACGTAGAAGATCCGGGTGCGCTGGTCGCCCAGACGCACCGCCAGGGTGCGCTTGCCGGCCGCGGTGTCGCCGGGGATGTCCCGCAGGTTGTTGACGACCAACAAGGCCGTGGCCAACAGCCCGACGGGCAGCGAGACGGCCAGGGTCAGCGGCGTGACCGCCTCGATCTGCACGAAGGCGGAACCGGTCGTCGCCACCACCCCGAAGAACACGAAGACGAAGGCCTCGCCCAGCCCCGCGTACCCGTACGGGCGGGGGCCACCCGTGTAGAACCAGGCCGCGGCGATGGCCGCCGCCCCCACGACCAGCAGCCACCAGGTGGTGGCGGCGGCCAACACCAGCCCGGCGACCGCCGCCACCGCGAAGGCCACCAGCGCCGCTCGCTTCACCGCGCCGGCCGACTTGGTGCCCGAGCCGACCAGGCGGAGCGGACCGACCCGGTCGTCGTCGGTGCCCCGCACGCCGTCGGAGTAGTCGTTGGCGTAGTTCACGCCCACCTGCAGGGCCAACGCCACCACCAGGGCGGCGCCGGCGCGCCAGGCCACGATGCCCTTGCCGGCTCCCTCGAGCCCGGCCATGCCGGCCGCCGCCGCCGTGCCCACCAGCACCGGCACCACGGCGGCGGGCAGCGTTCGGGGCCGGGCCCCCTCGATCCAGGCGTTCACCCGGCCAGCTTGGCCCGTCACCGAGAACCCCGCCGAATCCCGACCGGGTCGGCATCGCCCGTAACCTCGGCGGTGATGCCTGAGCTGGTGGCCGTGGCCCGCACCGGGCCCGAGTTCGTGGACACGCTCCGGCGGGTCTGGGACCGGGGCGACGCCGTCCTCCCCCTCGACCCCCGCCTGCCGCCGGGCGCGGCGGCCGCCACGCTTCGGGCGCTGGCCCCGAGCCGACTGGTCGACGCCACCGGGGAGGAGACCCGCCTCCCCGACGGACGTCCGGTGGCGGCCGGCGACGCCGCCGTCGTCGCCACCAGCGGCAGCACCGGCGTGCCCAAGGGCGTCGTGCACACCCACGATTCCCTCGCCGCGTCGGCGCGCGCCGTCAGCGCCCTCCTCGGCGTGGACCCGGACACCGACCGTTGGCTGTGCTGCCTCCCCGTCTCGCACATCGCGGGATTCGCCCTGGTGGTGCGCGCCATGACCCTCGGGGTGGACCTCGAAGTCCACCCCCGTTTCGACGCCGAGGCCGTCACCGACGCCGCCGGGCGCGGCGCCACCCTCACCAGCCTGGTGCCCACCGCCCTCGAGCGCATCGACCCCCGCGCCTTCCGCCGCATCGTGCTCGGGGGATCCGCACCCCCTGCGGTCGTGCCGTCCAACTGCCACGTGACCTACGGGATGACCGAGACAGGGAGCGGGGTCGTCTACGACGGCCTCCCGCTCGAGGGGGTCGAGGTCCGCATCGTCGACGGCGAGATCTGGCTGCGTGGCCCGATGCTGCTGCGGGCCTACCGCGACGGCACCTCGCCGGTGGACGGTGAGGGCTGGCTGCACACCGACGACGCCGGCGCCGTGGGCGCCGACGGACGCCTGCAGGTGCAGGGCCGGCGCGGCGACCTCATCATCAGCGGCGGCGAGAACGTGTGGCCGGCCCCGGTGGAACAGGTCCTGGCCACCCACCCCGCCCTCACCGAGGTGGCGGTGGTCGGGCGCCCCGACCCGACCTGGGGACAGGTGGTCACCGCCGTGGCCGCCCCCTCGGACCCGGCAAACCCACCGACGCTGGACGAGCTGCGCGACCTGGTGAAGGCGACGCTGCCCGCCTACTGCGCCCCTCGCCGCCTCGAGCTGGTCGATGCGCTCCCCCGCACGCTGTTGGGCAAGGTCCGCCGCCGGGCGCTCGGCGCCGGGTGACGACGACCTGCTGAACGGGCCGGGCGCCGCCGCGCTCGCCACCGAGGCGCGGTCAGGACCGCATCAGCACCCCGCCGTCGACCACCAGGGTCTCGCCGGTGATCCACGAGGCGGCGTCGCTGACGAGGAACATGACGGCGGTGGCGATGTCGTCCGGTTCGCCCAGGCGTCGCAACGGCATGCGCTCGGCGATGGCGTCCTCGTGGCGTTCCCACAGGGCGCGGGCCATGTCGGTCTTGACCAACCCGGGCGCGACGGCATTGACCCGCACCCCGGGGGCCAGCTCGGCGGCGAGCGTGCGGGTGAGGTGCAACAGGGCGGACTTGGTGCCGTTGTAGATGCCGATGCTCGGTTCGACCGACAGCGCCCCCACCGACGCCACGTTGACGATCGACCCACCGTGCTCGGCCATCCATGCCTCCCACACCAGCCGGGACCACGCCAGCGGGCCCTTCCAGTTCACCTGCACGGTCTTGTCGAACTGGCTGTCGCTGATGGCGAGGGTGGGACCCTGGTACGGGTTGGTGGCGGCGTTGTTGACCAGGATGTCGACCGCGCCGAACCGCTCGATGGTGGCCGCCACGCAGGCTGCCGCCGCGTCCGGGTCGCCGGCGTTGGCCGCGAACACCGCCGTCTCGCCATCGATGCCGGCGGCGGTGGCCTCGAGCAGCTCGTGCTTGCGGGACGAGAGCATCACCCGGGCGCCGCTCTCGGCCAGCACCCTCGCGGTTGCCGCGCCGATCCCCTTCGAGGCCCCGGTCACCAGGGCCACCTTGCCGTCGAGTCGCAGTTCCATGCCGGCAACGTAGTGGCGTGACAAGGTGCAGCGACCCGTTCGATCCGTTGCCGAGGTGCTTCCCATGTCCGACCCGTCCACCGCCCCCGAACCCACGCTGCTCGTCGAGCGCGACGGCCCGGTGCTGGTGCTGACCATGAACCGCCCGCACCGCCGCAACGCCCTGGTGCCCGACATGCTGGTGCGCTTCGCCGACGCCTGGGCGATGGCCGACGAGGACGACGACATCCGCTGCGTGATCCTCACCGGCGCCGGCACCGAGGCCTACTGCGCCGGCGGCGACCTGTCCGACGGGTGGATGTCGGGTGAGGTCACCGAGGAGGCCAAGCGCATCCAGGAGCGGCTGAAGGCGGACCCGGGCATCACCGGCCGCGGCCTGCTGCTCACCGACTGGTGCCGCAAGCCGATCATCGCCGCCGTCAACGGCCAGTGCCTGGGCGGGGGCTGCGAGATGCTGCAACAGACCGACATCCGCATCGCCGAGGAGCACGCCACCTTCGGGGTGCCGGAGGTGAAGCGCGGCCTCATCGCCGGGGCGGGCTCGACCATGCGCCTGAAGCGCCAGATCCCGTACGCGGTGGCCATGGACATGTTGCTGACCGGCCGCACCCTCACCGCCGAGGAAGCCCTGCAGTGGGGCCTGGTGAGCCACGTGGTGCCGTCGGGGGCGTCGATGGCCAAGGCCCGAGAGCTCGCCGAGGTCATCTGCGCCAACGGCCCCCTCGCCGTCGCCGCCGCCAAGGCCTCGGTCGTGGAGACCGGATGGCTCCCCGAGGCCGAGGCCCAGCCCATCGAGATCTCCCACGTGGTGCCGGTGATGCGCTCCGAGGACGCCAAGGAGGGCATGCGGGCCTTCGCCGAGAAGCGCACGCCTGAGTTCAAGGGTCGCTAGTGCCCTGACCGGCCCCTCGGGGGCGATGGGGTGCGCCCATCCACCCGACCGGGTCCACGCGTGGCGTGCCACGATCGGGGGATGGACGCCACGCGGGTCGACATCTGCATCTTCGACGGCACCGACGAGCTCGATGCCGTGGGACCGCTGGAGGTGCTCCGGGCGGCGGTGGCGGCCGGGGCGGACCTCGACGTGCGGCTGGTGACCCGCCAGCCGTCCCGCCTCGTCACCGCCGCCTTCGGCCTGCGCCTCGAACCCGACGGGGTCTTCGAACCGGGCGCCGCAGGCGTGATCGTGGTGACCGGCGGCGGGTGGGCCCGCAAGGCCGACCGGGGAGCGTGGGGCGAGGTCCGCCGGGGCGACTGGTCGGCGCCCCTGCACGACGCGGCCGAGGCCGGGGCCCTCATGACCAGCGTGTGCACGGGTGCCATGTTGCTGGCCGCGGCGGGGGTCATCGGCGACCGACCGGCCACCACCCACCACGCGGCCAAGGGCGATCTGGCGGCCACGGGCGCCACCGTCCTCGACGACCGGGTGGTCGACGCGGGGTCGCTCGTCACCGCCGCCGGCGTGACCAGCGGCCTCGACCTGGCGCTGCACCTCGTCGAGCGCCTCGTCGACGCCGGGACCGCTGATCGGGTGGCCCTGGGCATGGAGCACGCCCGCACCCCCGCCCACGTGGTCTGAACGGAGCGTCGACGGTGAGGGACGCCCGGGAGCCGGGCGTCAGCTGAACGTGTCGGGGTGAGGACCCGTGCGACCCTCCTCACCGGCGTCGAGGGCGTCGATGGCCGCCATCTCCTCGGCCGAGAGCTCGAAGTCGAACACGTCGAGGTTCGACGCGAGCCGCTCGCGGTGGACCGACTTCGGGATCACCACGATGCCCTGCTGGAGCTCCCAGCGGATCGTGACCTGGACCGGGCTCACCCCGTGGGATCGACCGATCTCGACGAGGGTGGGATCGTCCGCCACCTTGCCCCGGGCGATGGGGCCCCACGCCTCGGTGAGGATGCCGTGGGCCCGGTGGAACTCCTGGAGCTCGTGCTGGGGCAGGTAGGGGTGGAGCTCGATCTGGTTGAGCACGGGGACCACGCCCGTCTCCCGGATGATGTGTCCGAGGTGGGCGGGTTGGAAGTTGGAGACCCCGATCGAGCTCACCCGCCCGCTGTCGCGCAGCTCGACGAACGTCTCCCAGGTCTCGAGATACAACTCGTTGGCGGGGGCCGGCCAGTGGATGAGCAGGAGGTCGAGCCGGTCGAAGCCGAGCCGCTCGAGGCTGCCCTCGAACGACTCGATGGTCTTCTCACGGCCCTGGTAGCTGTTCCAGACCTTGGTGGTGACGAAGACCTCGTCGCGCGCCAGGCCGCTGGCGGCGACGCCACGACCGACCCCTTCCTCGTTGAAGTAGCCCCACGCCGTGTCGATGCTGCGGTAGCCCAGCTCGAGGGCGTCGAGCACGTTGCGCTCGGTGTCCTCGGCCGGCACCTGGAACACGCCGACCCCGAGCTGGGGGATGATCCGTCCGTCGTTCATGGTCAGGCTGGGTACGTCGGGCACGGGGCCTCCCGGGATCGCAGGGTCCCTGGCATCTTGGCCCATCAGCACGCGACCCGGACGACCACTGCCCACGACCGTTGGCCCGGGCCCGGGCGGGTGTGTCGTACGGCGTCGGTAGGTTGGCGCCATGACCGGGACCAACCGCCTCGCCCAGGAAGCCAGCCCCTACCTGCGCCAGCACGCCCACAACCCGGTCGACTGGTACCCGTGGGGCGACGACGCCTTCGCCGCGGCACGCCAGCGCGACGTGCCGGTGCTGATCTCGGTGGGCTACTCCGCCTGCCACTGGTGCCACGTCATGGCCCACGAGTCGTTCGAGGACGACGAGGTGGCCGCCGTCGTCAACGAGCACTTCGTGGCGGTCAAGGTCGATCGCGAGGAGCGCCCCGACGTCGACGCCGTCTACATGCAGGCCACCCAGGCCATGACCGGCAGCGGCGGGTGGCCCATGACGGTCTTCGCCTTCCCCGACGGGCGCCCGTTCTTCGCCGGCACCTACTTCCCGAAGGTGGCCCGCGGGGGCCAGATGGCCTTCGACGACCTGTGCCGGCGGGTGGCCGAGCTGTGGCGCGACCGTCGCGACGACCTGGTCGAGCAGGCCGACGCGCTCACCGAGGCCATCGGCTCCGGCGACCGTCTCACACCGGCCGAGGTCGCCCCCAGCTCGGCGATCGTGGCCAAGGCCGTCACCGGGCTGCTCGGCCAGCTCGACCAGGACCACGGTGGCTTCGGTCGGGCCCCCAAGTTCCCCCAGGCCATGTCCATCGACCTGCTGCTGCGCCACCACGTCACGACCGGCGACGAGCTGGCCCTCGCCGCCGCCACCACGTCCCTCGACGCCATGGCCTCGGGTGGCATCTACGACCACCTCGGCGGTGGGTTCGCCCGCTACGCCACCGATCAGCGCTGGCTCGTCCCGCACTTCGAGAAGATGCTCTACGACCAGGCCCTCCTGGTCCCCGCCTACCTCCATGCCTGGCAGGTGACCGGAGAGGCCCGCTTCCTCCAGGTCGTCGAGGAGACCGTCGGCTACGTCCTCACCGACTTGCGCCACCCCGCCGGTGGCTTCTTCGCCGCCGAGGACGCCGACTCCGAGGGCGTCGAGGGCAAGTTCTACGTCTGGACCATCGACGAGATCCGCGAGGTGTGCGGCGACGACGCCCAGGCGGCCATCGACTGGTACGGGGTGACCGATGCCGGCAACTGGGAGGGCGTCACCATCCTCGAGCGACCGGTGCGGGGCGACCTGGCCCGTCCTCCTGCGGTCGAACGGGCCCGCCGGTCCCTCCTCGCCGCGCGGTCACAGCGAGTCCGGCCCGGCCTCGACGACAAGGTCCTCACCGAGTGGAACGCGCTCATGCTGGCCGCCCTCGCCGAAGCGGGCGCGGCCACCGGCAACGCCGAGTGGCTGGCCGCGGCGGTGGCCAACGCCGAGTTCCTGGTCGCCCACCTCCGCGGCCCAGACGGCCGCTGGCTCCGTTCCTGGCAGGGTCCCGCCGACGACCCCGAGGCCGGTTCGGCCCGGTTCCTGGCCTACGCCGGCGACCACGCCGCCCTCGTCGAGGCCTTCGTGCGCCTGGCCGAGGCCACCGGCCAGGCCCGTTGGATCGACGAGGCCGACCGCATCGCCCGGGCGCTCGTCGAGCTGTTCTGGGACGACGAGGCGGGCGGCGTGTTCACCACCGGCGTCGACGCCGAGGCGCTGGTGACCCGCCCCAAGGACCTGATGGACAACGCCACGCCCTCGGCGAACAGCCTCGCCGCGGTGGGCCTGGCCCGGCTCGCCGCCCTCACCGGCGACCACACCCACCGTGACCGGGCCGACGCCGTCGTCCGCCTCCTCGGCGACGTCGCCGGCAAGCACCCGACCGCCTTCGGCCACCTGCTGGTCGCCGTCGACCTGCTCGACCGGGGCACCACCGAGATCGTGATCACCGGCGACCGCCCGGACCTGCTCGCCGAGGTGCACCGCCGGTGGCTCCCCCAGGCCGTGCTGGCCTGGGGCGACCCCCGCGAGACACCGCTGTGGGAGGGTCGCGCCGAGACGGGATCCGACGGACGGGCCTACGTGTGCCAGGGCTACGTGTGCCAGGCGCCCGCCTCCACGATCGACGAGCTGCTCGCGCGCCTCGATTGATGGGCACCACCGACCAGGCCCGCCTCGGCGACCTCGCCGATGCCCACCTCGACGCCGTCATCGCCGCCATGGCCGGGCCCGACGCCCGCCCCCGCGACGACCAACGCACCGCGGTGCGGGCCCTCGTCGCCGATCAGGCCCGGGTGCTCGTGGTGCAGGCGACGGGGTGGGGCAAGTCCGCCGTGTACTGGGCCGCCACCGCCGCCCTGCGCGCCGACGGGCGGGGCCCCACCATCGTGGTCTCGCCCCTCCTCGCGCTGATGCGCGACCAGATCGACGCCGCCACCCGAGCGGGGCTGCGAGCCGCCACCATCAACTCCGGCAACGTCGACGAGTGGGACGACATCCTCGAGGCGCTGGGTGCGGGCCACCTCGACGTGCTGCTCATCTCACCCGAGCGGCTGGCCAACCCCGGCTTCGCCGCTCGCACCGCCACGCTGCTCGCGGGCGCCGGCCTCATCGTCATCGACGAGGCCCACTGCATCTCCGACTGGGGCTTCGACTTCCGTCCCGACTACCAGCGCATCTCCCGCCTGCTCACCGCCACCGACGGCGTCCCCGTCCTGGCCACGACGGCAACGGCCAACCAGCGCGTCACCGACGACGTGGCCGACCAGCTCGGGGCCCACACCCTGGTCCTGCGCGGCACGCTGGCCCGCCGCTCCCTGCGCCTGGCCGTCATCGACGGCCTCGGCCCTCTCGAGCGCTACGCCTGGGCTGATCGCGCCCTGCACACCCTCGAGGGATCGGGCATCGTGTACGTGGCCACGGTGGCCGAGACCGAGCGCCTCTCGGCCTACCTGCGCCACCAGGGCCACCACGTGGCCCCCTACTCCGGTCAGCTCGACCCGGCCCAGCGGGCTGCCACCGAGGACGACCTGCGGGCCAACCGGGTGAAGGCCGTGGTGGCCACCTCCGCCCTCGGCATGGGCTACGACAAGCCCGACCTGGCCTTCTGCCTCCACCTCGGCTCCCCCGACTCCCCGGTGGCCTACTACCAACAGATCGGGCGGGCGGGCCGGGCGCTCGACGACGCCGCGGTGGTGCTCCTGCCGGCCGAGACCGACGAGCGCCTCTGGGAGTACTTCGCCACGGCGTCCATCCCCCGGCCCGACGAGGTGGCCGCCACCCTCGCCGCGCTCGACGACGCCGACGGCCCCCTCAGCGTGCCGGCCATCGAGTCAGCCACCGGGCTGCGACGCGGCCGCATCGAGCAGCTCCTGCGGGTGGTGGCCGTCGACGGGGCCGTCGAACGCGTCCAGGGTGGGTGGCGGGCCACCGGCGCCGGCTACGACCACGACGACGCCAAGTGGGACCAGATCCGGGCCGTGCGGCGCCGCGAGTCCGACATCATGCGCGACTACGCCCGCGGCCGCGGGTGCCTGATGCGCTTCCTCCAGGACGCGCTCGACGACCCGGACCCTCGACCGTGCGGGCGCTGCTCGGTGTGCACCGGCGAGCTCCCACCCCCCGCCCGCCAGCTCGACCCGGCCGACGTCGAGCAGGCCCGGGTGTTCCTGCGGGGCACCGACGTGGTGCTCGTGCCGCGCAAGCGCTGGCCCGGAGGGGTGGGCCGCAAGGGCGCCATCGTGGGTCCCGACGAGGGGCGCGCCCTGGCCTTCGCCGACACCCCCGGGTGGCACGACGAGCTGATGGCCCTCGGGCCCACCGGCGCCCCCTACCCGGACGCCATCCTGCAGGGCGCCGTCGACGTGCTCTCGCGGTGGAAGGCGCACTGGCCCGCTCGTCCCGTGGCCATCGTCCCGGTGCCCTCCCGACGACTCACCGGACGCATCACCGGCCTGGCCGAGCACCTCGGGCGGGTGGGCCGGCTGCCGGTGCTCGACGTCCTCGAGTCGGTCGGCCCCCCGCCGCCAGACGACGCCGCCTCCAAGGTCCGGGTCGAGCACCTCCTCGCCACCATGTCGGTGCGGCCGGGGGCCCGGCTGCCCGACGGCCCCCTGCTCGTGGTCGACGACACCTACCGCAGCGGCTGGACCATGACCGTCGCCGCCGTGCTCCTGCGAGAGGCGGGCGCCACCGGGGTGCTCCCGTTGGTGGTCCACCAACTGCCCTGAACGCCCGCCCGCCATGGCGCCGGACGCGACGGAGGGCCCACCCCGAAGGGTGGGCCCTCCGTCGAAACCGAAGCGGACCATCCGGCCCCTCACGGACCCCGACGGTTCGCGCCCGATCAGGCCGCGGACTTCTCCAAGATGTGCACACCGCAGGCCGAGCCGAGGCCGATGACGTGGGCCAGGCCCACCTTGGCCCCTTCGATCTGGCGGTCGCCGGCCTCGCCGCGCAGGTGGTGGGCCACCTCCCAGACGTTGGCGATGCCGGTGGCGGCGATCGGGTGGCCCTTCGACTCGAGGCCGCCGGAGACGTTGACCGGCGTCGAGCCGTCGCGCCAGGTGGCCCCCGACTGGAAGAAGTCGACCGCACCACCCTCGGGGCACAGCATCAAGTTGTCGTAGTGCACCAGCTCGGCGGTGGCGAAGCAGTCGTGGAGCTCGACGAGGTCGAGGTCCTCGGGACCGACGCCGGCCTGCTCGTAGGCCGTGGTGGCCGCGTTGCGGGTGAGGGTGTTGACGTTGGGGAGCACCTGGCAGGCCTCTTCCCACGGGTCGGTGGTGAGGACCGAGGCGCTGATCTTCACGGCCCGCTTGCGCTGCTCGAGGCTGAGCGTCTTGAGCTTGGCGTCGCTGACCAGCACCGCGGCGGCGGCCCCGTCGCAGTTGGCCGAGCACATCGAGCGGGTGTTGGGGTAGGCGATCATGGGGTCGCCCATGATCTGCTCGAGGCTCATCGCCTTGGTGTAGGCGGCCAGCGGGTTCAGGGTGGAGTGGGAGTGGTTCTTCTCGGCGATGCGGGCGAACAGCTCGAAGCTGGTGCCGCCGTAGCGGTGCCCGTACTCCATGCCCACCTGGGCGAAGACTCCCGGCATCATGTCGGTGCCCACCCGGCCGTCGAGGCCGGTAACGGCGCCGTAGCGACCCGAGGGCGTCCACTCGTCCGAGGCCGGCTTGCCCGCTCCGGCGCCGAGCATGCCGGCGCCCGAGAGCTTCTCGACGCCCACGGCCAGGCCCATGTCGACCTCGCCGGCCTTGATGGCCATCATCACGGTGCGCAGCGCGGTGGCGCCGGTGGCGCAGGCGTTGGCCACGTTGTACACGGGGATGCCGGTCTGGCCGATCTGCTTCTGCACCTGCTGGCCGATGCCGGCCGAGGCGTTCATGAGGCTGCCGGCGGCGACGACCCCCATCTCCTTCATGGACACGCCACCGTCGGCGAGGGCCGCGATGGCGGCTTCGGAGGCCAGGTCGACCGCTTCCTTGTCGGGATGCTTGCCGAACTTGGTCATGTTGATCCCGAGGATCCAGACGTCGTCTGCCATGTCAGTTCCCCTCGATGGGTTCGAAGCCGAAGCCGATGGCCTCGGTGCCGGTGGAGTCGGTGCCGATCGGGAAGGTGGTGAGACGCACCTTCATGCCGAGCGTGACGTGGTCGGGATCGGGCGGGGTGTTCACCACGTTGCCCTTCACGCTGGTGCCACCGCAGTCGACGATGGCCGCCACGTACGGCGCCGGGACCCCCGGAGGGGCCCATCCGACGATGGTGAAGGCCCGGACCTCGCCGTCGGTGGGCACGGGAGCCTTGGTGAACTCCTGGCCGCCACAGCTGGCACAGGCCACGCGGTGATCGAAGAACCGGGCACCGCAGTTGGTGCATTCGTTGGCGACCAGGCGGGGCTCGTCGCCGAGCTCCAGGTAGTCGACCATCGGGACAGGTGTCCCCATCTGGGCAATCCCCCTCTGACGCAGGCGTTGCGGTGGCGTCACCTCACCAGCCGCCCCGGTGGACGACCGATTCGAGGCTACGCCGCGGACGGGCGGCGGAGAAACTCCGCCGATCGCCGAGGGGATCGGCGTAGCCCAGGGCGATGGTGCCGACCGGGCACCGGTCGGCGGGGATCCCGAGGCTCGCCTTGAGGGCCGACTCGTGCTCGAACTGACCGAAGAAGCAGGCGCCGAGCCCCTCGTCGACCGCGGCCAGCAACGCCACCATGGCGGCGAAGGCCGTGTCCACGTACCAGTACGGCACGGGCCAGGCGTCGGGGTCCGTCCCCAGGCCCGTGGCCACCTTGTCGGGCTCGGCGTAGCGCTCGACGTAGGCAGAGGGGTCGCCCACCGGGACGAGCAGGACGGGGGCCCGCAACAGGCCGGGCCACGGGAAGTCGCGGCGGCGCTCGGCGGGCAGGGAGACGTCCCAGTAGCGGGCCGTCTCGGCGCCCTCGAGCACCACCAGATCGAGGCCCTGGGTGTTGCCGGCTGCCGGGATCCGCACCGCCAGGTCGAGGATGCGATCGAGGACGTCGCCGGGGACGGGACGGCCGTCGAAGGCCCGCACCATGCGGCGGCGGCGGACGACGTCGGCGAACTCCACGGGGGCGGGCCCCGGTCCAGGGGCCGTGCCGCTCAGCGGAGCTTGGCCAGGTCTTCGGCCATGGCCCAGCCGAAGACGATCAGCGAGTCGCCCCGCTCGGGCTCCATGCCGGCGAAGAACTCCTCGCAGCGCCCGTCGAGCTTCTCGGGCTTGAGCGTCTCGTGATCGAGGGCCAACGGGAACGAGCCGTCGCCCTTGGCCACGAAGACCTTGTCGTCGTAGGTGCCGTTGTCGATGCCGAAGCGCTTGGCCAGGCGGCGACCCCAGGCGCGCTCCTCGCCCGTGGCCTTGTGATCGGGCCGGGGCACGATGTCATCGAGGGCCTTGAACGCCTCGTACCCGCTCGGTGACGCGAAGCGGGTGCCGACGAGGACGTCCTCGTCGGGGAAGGCCAACACCGCCCTGCGGTACTGGTCCATCATGAGCGCCCGCAGCACCGAGTCCCGCTTGGAGATGCGCTTGATGGACGCCAGCCCGATGAGGACGCTCGGCGTGCCGCCGATGCGCTCGAGCGTGCAGAACGAAAACCCCTTGAGGCCCGCGCCTTCGCGGGCCAGTGACACGAGCACCCAGGCCTCGGCCTGCTTCGACAGCAGACCAGCCTCGAAGTGGGCCGGCCCGTCGGCGCAGATGTCGGCCATCTCGGCCAACTCGGCGTCGCTGAGCTGGGTGCAGTCCTTGGTCGTGACCTCGATCGCCATGTTGCTGTGCAGCCCCCAGGAAGCCGAAAACGAACCTCCAGTCCAGCCCGTCAGGCCGCCGGACGCAAGCTGAGTGCCGCCGAGCGGCGCTCAGGAGCTCACCGCCGCGGGCCCCAACAGCACCCTGAGCTCGGCCAACAAGCCGGTGCGGACCTCGACGCAGAACGCCTCGGGGAGGCGCAGCACCTGGCGGTCGCCGAGGTGCAGGAACACCTGGGACTCCCCCGGGTGCTCCAGCAGCAGCGCCTTGAGCGAGGTGAGCATGGCCTCGCTGAGGGCGGCCGGCGAGACCGTGACCCGCAGAGGAGGCGCACCGTCGGTGATGGGCTCGAAGCGCTCGAGCTCGGTGGCCATGAACTTCGTCTGGTCCTCGCGCTTGTCGACCCTGCCCTTGACGATGACGACGGCATCGTCCTCGAGGAGGTGGCCGTAGGCCTGCATGGTCTTGGGGAAGACCATGCACTCGACCGAGGACTTGAGGTCCTCGAGGACGAACACGGCCATGAGGTCGCCCTTCTTGGTCCACTTGCGCTGCAGGGAGGTGACCAGGCCGCCGACGACCCGGATGGCGCCCTCGTCCACCTCCTCGAGCTCGTCGAGCGTGCACTCGGTGCGCCGCCGCAGCGACGCCTCGGCCCCCATGAGCGGATGGTCGCTCACGTAGAGGCCGAGCATCTCCTTTTCGAAGGCCAGCCGCTGGCGCTTCTCGAAGTCGTCGGTGGGGATGA
This sequence comes from Rhabdothermincola salaria, assembly GCF_021246445.1. NCBI lineage: Bacteria > Bacillati > Actinomycetota > Acidimicrobiia > Acidimicrobiales > Iamiaceae > Rhabdothermincola > Rhabdothermincola salaria. Next base: position 294,385 of record NZ_JAJQXW010000001.1, on the reverse strand, counting down.
GGTAGCGGTTGGCCGTACCGGCCTCGCCGTCCGAGTCGGGTTCGGCCATCGAGAACAGGTCGAACTGCCCCTCGGCCTCCTTGCGACGCCGGGCCACGGTCTCGTCGATGATCTTGTCGTAGAAGCCGAGCAGGCCCTTGCGGCTGTACCCGAGCGAATCGAACCCGCCGGCCTTGATGAGCGACTCGATGGTGCGCTTGTTGAGCACCGTGGTGTCGACCCGGTCGCAGAAGTCGTAGAAGTCGAGGAAGGGCCCGTTGGCCTCACGCTCGGTGAGGATGTGACCGACCAGGCCCTCCCCCACGTTGCGCACCGCCGAGAGACCGAAGGCGATGGCCGGGTTCTCGCCCGGGCGCTCGACGGCGATGAAGTCGCTGGCCGAGACGTTGACGTCGGGCACCAGGACGTCGAGGCCCATCTGGCGGCACTCGGCCAGGTACACCGCGGCCTTGTCGAGGTTGGTCTTGACGCTGGTGAGCAGCGCGGCGAAGTACTCGACCGGGTAGTGCGCCTTGAGGTAGGCGGTCTGGTAGGCGACGTAGCCGTAGCCGTAGCTGTGACTCTTGTTGAACGCGTAGTCGGCGAAGGGCTCGATGATGTCGAACAGCGAGGTGCCGATGGCCCCGCCGTACCCGGTGGCCTCGGTGCCGGCCACGAACTTCTCGCGCTCCTTGGCGATGAGCGCCCGGTCCTTCTTGCCGCAGGCCTTCCTGAGGTTGTCCGCATCGGCAAGCGAATAGCCGGCGAACTTCTGCGCCACCCGCATCACCGACTCCTGGTAGATCATCAGGCCCTGCGTGTCACCGAGGATCTCCTCGAGGTCCGCATGCAGGTACTCGATGGGCTTGCGACCGTTCTTGCGGTCGGCGTAGTCGTTGTGCATGTTCGCCGACATCGGACCCGGTCGGTAGAGCGCCACCAGAGCCGCTACGTCCTCGAACGAGGTCGGCGCGAGCGAACGCATGAGGGCCCGCATGGGCCCACCCTCCAGCTGGAACACACCGATGGAGTCGCCGTCGCGCAGCAGCTGGAGCGTCTTGTCGTCGTCGAGGGGGACGTCGTCGATGTCGAGCTCGACGCCCTGGGTCTCGCGCAGCATCACCACGGTGTCGGTGATGACATCGAGGTTGCGCAGGCCCAGGAAGTCCATCTTGAGCAGGCCCAGCTCCTCGACCCCGTGCATCTCGTACTGGGTGACCACCGGGGAGTCCTCGGGGTCCTTGCCCGCTTCCGGCTTGCGCTGGATGGGCAGGTACTCCGTGAGCGGCTCCTTGGTGATCACCACCGCGGCGGCGTGGATGCCGTCCTGGCGACGCAGCCCTTCGAGCCCCTTGGCCACCTCCATGACCTGACGGGCGTCGGGATCGGTGGCGAACATCTCGCGGAGGTCGGCCGCCATCTTGTAGCCGTCGAGGTACTTCGGGTGCTCGTCGAGGCAGGCGTAGAGCGGCGTGTCGCGCCCCATGACCAGCGGCGGCATGGCCTTGGCCACCTTGTCGCCCACTGCGTAGGGGTACCCGAGCACCCGCGCCGCATCGCGCACCGCGGCCCGGGCCTTGATGGTGGAGAAGGTGACGATCTGGGCCACGTGGTCTCGCCCGTAGCGCTCCGCCGCGTACCGGATCATCTCGTCGCGGAAGCGGGAGTCGAAGTCCATGTCGATGTCGGGCATGGAGATGCGGCTCGGGTTGAGGAAGCGCTCGAACAGCAGGTCGTACCGGATGGGGTCGAGGTCGGTGATGCGCAGCGTGTAGGCCACCGCGCACCCGGCCGCCGAGCCACGCCCGGGCCCCACCCGGATGCCGGCGTCGCGCGCATGGCGGATGAGGTCCCAGACGATGAGGAAGTAGGAGCTGAACCCCATGTCGCCGATGACCTTGAGCTCGTACGCCAGGCGCTCGACGACGGAGTCGGGGAGCTGGTCGCCCCAACGTTGGTGGGCGCCCTCGAAGGTGAGGTGGCGCAGGTAGTCGGCGTCGTCGGTGAACCCCTCCGGGAGAGGGAAGTTCGGCAGCTGCGGCTTGCCGAACTCGATCTCGACCTCGCAGCGCTCGGCAATCCAGAGGGTGTTGTCGCAGGCCTCGGGCACCTCGTCGAACAACGAGCGCATCTCCGCCGCGGTCTTCAGGTAGTGCTGGTCGCCGTGGAACTTGAAGCGATCGGGGTCGCTCATGAGCGACCCCGTCTGCACGCACAGCAGGGCGTCGTGGGAGACCGCGTCGTGCTGGTGGGTGTAGTGGCTGTCGTTGGTGGCGAGCAGCGGCGCCCCGATGGTGCGGGCGATCTTCAGCAGCTGGGGGTTGGTGGTGCGCTGCTCGGGGATGCCGTGGTCCTGGAGCTCGACGAACAGGTTGTCCTTGCCGAAGATGTCCTGGAGGCGGGCGGCCTTCTCGACGGCCCCCTTCTCGTCGCCCTGCATGAGGGCTTGCAGCACCTGACCACCGAGGCAGCCGGTGGTGGCGATGATGCCCTCGTGGTGGGCCTCGAGCAGCTCCCAGTCGACCTTGGGCTTCATGTAGTAGCCCTCGAGGTAGGCCCGGCTCGAGAGCTGGATGAGGTTCTTGTAGCCGGTGGCGTTCTCGGCCAGGGCGGTCAGGTGGTAATAGGCCTTGCGCCCCCCTTCGGCCTCGCCGCCGGAGTCGTCCATGCGGCCCCGCCGGGCCGGACGCTCGGTGCGGTGCTCGTAGGCCTGGTAGAGCTCGGTGCCGATGATGGGCTTGACGCCCTGGGCCTTGGCCGCCTTGTAGAAGTCGAGGATCCCGTACATGTTCCCGTGGTCGGTGATGCCGACCGCCGGCTGGCCGTCGGCCGCCGCCGCGGCCACGACGTCGCCGACCCGGGCGGCGCCGTCGAGCATCGAGAACTCGGTGTGCAGATGCAGGTGGGTGAACGAATCCGGCACCCGACGACTCCTCGAAACCGCTCGCGCTGCGCACGGCGCAGCAGGCCCTCCACCCCACCGATGCCACGCCCACAGACCCCTGTGAACGCGAACTACACCGGTGTGGTGCTCCGACGACCGATGGTAGCCCGCGATCTTCTCGCTCATCGCGTCCCGACGAGCTGGCGAGGAGGGCGCCATGGACACGGCGGGATCCACGCCGACGGCCGGGTCCGGCCGTACGATCCGCGCAGAACACCGACGCAGGGGGAGGCCCCAGATGGCCCTAGACGATCGTTCCACCATGGATCTGCTGCGCGGGTCGCGCATCACCGCCTACACGGTCGGGGCCCTGAGCCTCATCGCCGGCATCGTGTTGCTGGTGTGGCCCGACCGCACCACCGTCGTGGTCGCCCGCGTGCTCGGGATCTTGTTCGTCGTGGTCGGGTTCGGCCAGATCGTCGAGGCCGTCACCACCCACCGCCAGGGCAACTACTGGGGCCTGCTGTTGCTGCGCGGGGTCGTCAACCTCGGCTTCGGCCTGGCGCTGCTGTTCTGGCCCGACGTCACCGTGAACGTGGTGATCTGGTTGATCGGGCTGAACCTGGTGATCACCGGCCTGCTCGGCCTCATCGTCTCGTTCCAGGTCCCCAAGGAGATGGGCCGCAGTGCGATGGGCCTGCAGGCCGTCATCACCATCGTGGTCGGGGCCCTGATCATGCTGTGGCCGAGTGCCACGCTGGCCGTGGTGGCGGTGCTGGCAGGTGTCGTGCTGATCCTCCTCGGCCTGGTCCTGTTGGCATCCGGTTACTCGCTGTCGAAGGCGAAGGTCACGACGGTCTGACCCGGGGAGCCGGCCCCGAACCCCGGGGCCGGCTCCGGTCGACCCCGATCGCCGCCGGCAACCCGAGAGCCGGGCGCTTCGCCCACCGGGCTCAGGGCGCCCCGCCCACCGGACTCAGGGCGCTTCGCCCACCGGCGGAGCAGCGACGACGACGTCGAGATCCGAGAGCGGCGTGGCCCCGAGCTCGTCGAGCAGGTGGGCCCGGGCCCGTGACCAGGGGTGGTGCAGGGCACACGGCCCGATCTCGGTGCAGGGCCGGTCCTCGAGCACGCAACGGCCGGTGACGGTGGGCCCGTCGACCGCCTCGATGACCTCCAGCACCGAGATGCCCTCCAGCGGCGCCACCCGCGTGTAGCCGCCGGCGGGCCCCGGCTCGGACCCCACCCATCCCTTGGCCACCAGGGGATGCAGGATCTGGGGCACGAAGCCGGCCGTGGTGCCCAGCACCTCGGCGAGCTGAGCGGCCTTCATGCGCCGACCGTCGTCGGTGAGGGCGACGAGCGCCCGGGTGGCCAGGTCCGCTCGACGGGTGATCTCCAATCGCACAACCATTGACTAGCCGGTGCAGACCCTCGCGTCGAGATCGGCCATCGACGATCCCGACGCGCGCCCCTCGGCGGTGCGGACTGTCCCACCGTCGAGCGAAGATGGCGCCATGACCATCCCCTCCAGCCGATCCGGCCCGCCGCGCCGATGAGCTTCGGTGCCCGCAGCGGGCCGCCCGCGTCCGCCAAGCAGCTCGCCTACCTCGAGTCGCTGGTCGAGCAGGCCGGCTTCGCCAGCTTCCGGGAGGCCCGTCACCCCCTCGGCCTCACCCAGCGCCAAGCCGGCGGCAAGTTCTCCAAACAGGAGGCCTCGGCGCTGATCGATCAGCTCCTGAACGCCGACGCACCGACGGACGACACCGACGCGGGACCACCCGACCTGGCCCACCCCACGCTGTCGCCCGCCGCCGAGCGGCGGGCCCAGGCCGCGGCGGAGCGCCTCGATGCCGAGCGGGCCCTCACCCTGCGCGGCATGCCGGCCGAGCTGTTGGCCGCCGAGCTCGAACGACGGGGGTGGGAGGCCACCGCGCCGCCCGGCTGAACCGGCGGTGCGCTCACCCCAGCCAGACCCCGGCGGCGGTGAACCCCACCAGCACCAGCCCGGCGACCAGCTGGGCCACGCCCAACCGTGTGGCCGGCACCGGGGGCCGCCGCACCGCCACGGCCTCCGCCACCAGCAGCACCGCCACGACGACGACGCCCAACCACATCCTCCGGTCCACCACCACCGCGACCAGGGCCAGGACCGCGCCACCCAGTTGGGCCAGATCGCTGAGGCGGATCGCACCGGTTCCGTGGCGCAGTCGCTCGATCTGCACCCGCACGAACGGGATGGCGGCGACCGACCGAGCCGAGAGCACCAGCCACGTCCCGGCGGCGAGGGCCGTGGAGCCACCGCCGGCCACCACGATCGCCGGGGCGACGGCGGCGATGCCCAGCGCCCCGGCCAGCTCGGGCAGCAGACGACGGGAGCGGCTGCGCATGTCGAACCAGAGCTCGAGCGCCACCAGCGGCGCCGCCAGGGCCGCCGGCACCAACCACGACCACCCGGCCGCCACCAACCCCACGGTGGCCAGCACGGCGAGCAGCGCCACCTCGGCGAGCAGGATGCGCAAGGCCAGCGAGCTGCGGGGCAACCACCGCCGACGGTGACGGTCGACGAGGACGACCTTGAGCGGGGTCCGGGCCAGGAAGGCCACGAAGGCGCCCAGACCGAGCGCCAGCCCGGCCAGGGACGGACGGACCAACAGCCCGAGGAGGGCGGGTTCGAGGGTCAGTCCCCACCCGCCGTGCTCGGACGGGAGGGCCACGGCCCTCCACGCCCGGCGGGGGGCGTGAGTGACCGGTGGGCCCGTCGTCTCCGATCCCATAGCGCAACACTGCAGGATGGCGGAGGGGATGGGGAAGGGACCTTGGGCCCGATCCCACGTCGCTGCAGAGGTCTCGTGTCGCCCCGAGACCCTGCGTCGCTACAGGTAGGTGCCGGGGCGCTCCTCGGGCGGACCCGGACGAGCACCCGGAGGTAGCTGGCCCCGCATGTTCTCCAGCTGCTGGCGGGCCGCCATCTGCTGAGCGAACAACGTGGCCTGGATGCCGTGGAAGAGACCCTCGAGCCACCCCACCAGCTGGGCCTGGGCCACGCGCAGCTCGACCTCGCTCGGGGTGCCCTCCTCGGCGAAGGGGAACGCGAGGCGCTCGAGCTCTTCCTGCAGATCAGGCGAGAGCGCAGAACCGAGCTCGGTGATCGAGGTGTCGTAGATGGCCCGGAGCCGTTGGCGGGACGGCTCGTCGAGCGACGTCGAGCGCACCTCGTCGAGGAGCTGCTTGATCATGGAGCCGACCCGCATGACCTTGGCCGGTTCGGACACGAACTCCTTGTTCTCGTCCACTTCCGTGTCGGCGGGCGCGGGCTCGTCTCCGTCCCGGTTCCCGCCAGGGGTGATGAGCTCTCCTCGTTCGACCGGTGCATCCGTCATGAGGGCATCCTTTCCCACTGGTCCGCCGCCCCACAACCACCCGGCCGATCCGGCGGCGATCGGCGGGCTCAGCCCAGGTCGCTGAGCGGGCGCCGCCCGGCGAAGCCGTGGTCGAGCTCGTGGTACCACGACAGCCGACGGTCGCCCTCCAACCAGCAGAAGAGCACCTGGCGGCCGTCGACCTCGACGGGGATGTCGACCAGCAACGGCGCCCACCCCTTCAACTGCACGCCGAGGCCCACCACCTCGTCGAGGAGCTCCGACAGCCGGGCCTCGAGCGCCTTGACGTCGGCGATGGGGGCGGGGGGTCGATCACGGGCCGCGGCGGTGAGCTCGGCTCGCACCCGCACGGCGTCGTCGGTGAGCACCAGCAGGTCGGCGACGAGCGCGTGGGCCTGGTCCGGGGTGCGGACGGGCTGACCGTCGGCGTCGGCCGAGCTCAACGGGCGACGCCGACGAGCAGCGGCACCAGCATCTCGCCCCGGGTCAGCGAACCGTGGCGACCGATCAACTCGTAGGGACCCGAATCGTCGGGGTCCACGAAGCTCACCGGCTCGCGGGCGACGAGGGCCACGTCGCCGAGCCGGGCGCGGGCCGCGTCGGAGACGACCGGTCCCAGCCATCCGTCGTCGACCACGGTGTCCACGCTCACCACCCACGCCACCCCACCGTGGTGCTCGGTGGCGGCCTCGAGCAGCTGTCGGGCGTGCCCCGGGCGGGCGTGCAGCCACCGGAACCGACCCTCACCGGACTGGCTGCGCACGTGGCTCATGACCTCCGGGGCGGGCACGACGAGGTTGTCGCCCACCTCGACGTGGCCGTGGTCGGCGGTGACCACCAGGGCGGCACCAGGGGGCAGCGCCTCGAGCAGGTCGGCGACCAGCCGGTCGCAGGCCACCAGCTCGGCGTCGTAGTGCGCCCCGAGGCCGTACTCGTGAGCCACCTTGTCGATGCCCTCGTAGTAGGCGTAGACGAAGGGCTCACCGGCATCGAGCAGCTGGCCGACCTCGGTGACCAGGGTCGAGCTCATCCGCCATCCCGAGATGCGGGTGCGGTCGAGGTGGGCGGCGGTGAACCCGGAGGTGCGGAACTCGGCCTTGGTGACCACCGGCGGCCGGTGCCCCTCGAACGCCTCGTGGAACTGGATCTTCTCGGGAGGGATGGTGGCGCGGGCGTCGCGTCCCGAGGCCTGCCAGCGCAGGACGTTGAGGACCTCGCCGTCGACGTCGATGCGGTAGCCGACGACGCCGTGCTCGCCCGGAGCCAGCCCCGTGGTGATCGAGGTGAGGGCGGTGGCGGTGGTGGACGGGGCCACGGTGGTGATGGGACCCCCGGCCAGAGCGCACAGCGTGGGGGCCAGCGATGCCCGCTGCTGGAGCTGGTCCCAACCGAGGCCGTCGAGCACGAGCAAGACGACCTGCTCGGCGTCGGCGGCGCCTTCGGGGAACCAGGTCGGCCACACGGCCGGTGGGTCGAGCAACGCCGGAACGACGTTGGTGATGCAGGCTCCCTCGTAGTCGGGGAGCACGGGTTGGGCGTCGGCCACTGGCAGATCCTCCGGGCGTCAGGCCCCACGGTAGCGCCAGCAGAGAGCCCCGCGACCACATGGGGGCCGCCCGGGAGGTGTCGTCGGACACGGGCCGTGGCGACCCGGCAACGGGCGTTGGCGACGATCCTGCAGATGCGGGCCCTACGATGCCGGACGTGAAGGTGTCGACCAGAGGCGACTACGCCAGTCGGGCCCTGCTGTCGTTGGCGTTGCACGCCGACTCCACAGGACCGACGTCCGTGCGCGACATCGCCGAGCGCACCGCGCTCCCCCAGCCCTACCTCGAACAGATCCTGCTGGCCCTCAAGGGCGCCGGGCTGGTGCGCTCCAAGCGCGGCGTCGGGGGCGGCTACGTGCTGGCCCGCCCGCCGGACCAGATCAGCCTCTCCGACATCGTCAGCGCGGTCGACGGTCCGATCGTGGCCGGCGACTTCGGCGAACCCCACACCGACGGAGCCTGCGACCACGAGGGCCAGTGCGTGCTGCTGGCCGTGTGGGCCGACGTCGGCGAGCACATGCGGCGCTACCTCGAGGCGGCCACCCTCGCCGACATCGTCCGCATGGCTCGCGGCGAAGCGGCGTGGCCGGGCGAGACCACGTCGAGCCCCGCGATCACCCCGACCTGGGCGGGCACCACCGCCGACTGACCTCGACCCGATCGAACGGCACCCGAGCGGCCTTCGCCGCCGGTGCGCCTCAGCGCAGGCCGTCGATCACCGCCGCCAGGTCGGCCGGGAGGGGCGACTCGAAGCGGAGCTCCTGGTCGCGGTGCACCGGGTGGCGCAGCTCGAGCGACGCCGCGTGCAGGACCATCCGCGGTGCCGCCAGCGCGGCGCGGGCGCCGCGGTAGCGGGCGTCTCCCACGACCGGGTGACCGATCGCCGCCAGGTGGACGCGGATCTGATGGGTGCGCCCCGTCTCCAGCCGGCATTCGAGGAGGGCCACCTCGACCGGCTCGTCGAACGTCTGGCGGACCTCGTAGCGGGTGCGGGCCTCCTTGCCCCGAGCGCTCACCGCCATCTTGGTGGGCTCGCGGGCGGACCGGCCGATGGGGGCGTCGATGAGGCCGCTGGCGGCCTCCGGGTGGCCCCAGACCAACGTGAGGTAGCGGCGCTGCACCTCACGCGCCGCCATCATGGCGGTGAGGGCCTCGTGGGCGGCCGGCGTGCGAGCGACGAGCAACAGCCCCGACGTGTCCTTGTCGAGGCGGTGGACGATGCCCGGCCGGAGCGGGTCGCCCACGTCGCGCAGCTCGGGGAAGCGAGCCAGCAGGCCCTGCACCAGGGTCCCGGTGTCGTTGCCGGCACCGGGGTGCACCACCAGCCCGGCCGGCTTGTCCACCACGATGAGGTCGTCGTCGACGTGGACCACCGACACCTCGATACCCGGCTCGGGCTCGAGGGACGGCGGAGGGGCATCGAGGTCCACGTCGACGGCCACCATGTCACCTTCAGCCACCCGCGTGGAGCGGACGGCCACGACCTCGTCGTTGCGGGCGACGAGCCCCTCGGACAACCACTTCGAGACCTCCGATCGGGAGGCGCCCGTCATCATGGCCACGACGCGATCGATGCGCTCACCGTCGAGTGCGGCGGGGACCTCCTCCTCGACGGCCACGGTCAGGGCTCGTCTCGTCGGGGGTCGCCGGGTGTCCGGTCGCCGGGTGTCCGGTCGCCGGCGCCGTCGGGCTGTTCGCCGGCGCTCGGGTCGGGCCCGTCCGGCTCGATCGGTGCGTCGGGTTCGTCCGACTCCTCCGGGACCCGGAGGGTGGACCACACCAGGAGGATGCCTCCCACGACGATGCCGACGTCGGCCACGTTGAAGATCGGCCACCACTGCAGGTCGACGAAGTCGACGACGTCGCCGCTCATGAAGCCGTCGTCGCCCCGGAAGGCCCGATCGACGATGTTGCCGATCGCGCCGCCCACGATCATCCCCAGCGCGACGGCGCCGAGGCGGGTGCCCACGCTGCGACCCTGCCACAGCAGGATGGCGACCACCACGAGGGCCACCACGGAGATCCAGGCGCCGTACCCACTGCCGAGGCCGAACGAGGCGCCGGTGTTGTAGGCCAGGTTGAAGCGCAGGCTCCCGACCAGATCGATGTTGCGGGTGAGCAGCGCGGACTCGGCCCACGACTTGGTGAGCTGGTCGGCGAGCAGCCAGCCGATGGCGACAGTGGCGAAGAGGACCCGATGGGTGCCGGCCGAGCCGAGTCCGCCGCCACCCCGTGCTCCTGAGGTGCGAGGCGAGGTCATGGGTGCTCGGACTAGCGGCGTCCGAAGCCCCCGACCTTGTGCTCCACCCGCTCACGAGCCCACGGGATGGCCTTCAGGCGTTCCTTGGGGATCGGGGTGTTCGAGATCTCGCAGATCCCGTAGGTGCCCTTGTCGAACTTGGCCATGGCGTGGTCGATCTCCTCGACCTGGTGGCGGAACTGCGCCGACAGGGCCAGGTCGCGTTCGCGCTCGACTGCGAGCGTGTCGCCTTCGCCGGACTCCTCGTCGAACTGGACGTCGCCCGGCTCGCGCAGCTCGGCCAGGGAGTTGGCCTCGGCGGTGAGGCTGTCGGCGTCGTGGACCAGACGACGGCGCTCCTCGATCAGCAGCGCCTTCTGGGACTCGAGGAACTTGTCGTCGAACGGGCTCTCGACCTTGGCCGGGGCCTTCTTGGCGGAGGCCTTCTTCGCCGGGGCCGCCTTCTTGGCCGGCGCCTTCTTGGGCGTCGCCTTCTCGGCCGGGGCCTTCTTGGCGGAGGCCTTCTTCGCCGGGGCTGCCTTCTTGGCCGGCGCCTTCTTCGCCGATGACGACGACGGAGCCTTCTTGGGCGCCGCCTTCTTGGCGGGGGCCTTCTTAGCGGAGGCCTTCTTGGCCGGAGGCTTGCTGTTCACGCGAGTGGATGACCTTCTCGGTTGGGTGGCAGAGCGGTACGGGACGGCTCCACCGACTGCGAACGTCGTTGACAGGGTGACGGGGCCGTCGCCGGGACCGACGCCACCCGGCGGCGACCCGAGGGCCACGTTGGGTGCTTCTCGGCCTCGGTGAGCTCCCCCACCCCGCCACAAAGGTGCCGGATCATACGTCCGGAGACTCCCCGGGTCAACGTGCCGAGGGGTTGGCCGCCGCCACGTAGCCTGGCGGGATGGCTTTCGGCCCCGTCGATCCCGAGTTCGATCTCCCCTCGCTCGAGCAGCGCGTGCTCGAGCGCTGGCGTGCCGCCGACGTCCCCGGCGCCGCTCGCCAGCTCCGCAAGGGCAACGAGCCCTGGGTGTTCTACGAGGGCCCGCCGACCGCCAACGGCCGACCCGGCCTGCACCACGTGTGGGCGCGTGCCTTCAAGGACCTCTACCCCCGCTTCCAGACCATGCGGGGTCGCGACGTGCCTCGCAAGGGCGGATGGGACTGCCACGGCCTGCCGGTGGAGCTCGAGGTCGAAAAAGAGCTCGGCCTCTCGACCAAGGACGAGATCGAGTCGTTCGGCATCGCCGAGTTCAACCGCCGCTGCCGCGAGTCGGTGCAGCGCTACGTGGCCGACTGGGAGGCCCTCACCGACCGGGCCGGCGTCTGGATCGACACGGCCGACGCCTACTGGACCCTCGACAACGACTACATCGAGTCGGTGTGGTGGTTGGTGCGCCAGCTCTGGGACAAGAGCCTGCTCTACGAGGGCCACAAGGTGTCGCCGTACTGCGGGCGCTGCGGCACCGCCCTCTCGAGCCACGAGCTCGGTCAGCCCGATGTGTACCGCGACGTGGTCGACCCGTCGGTGTACGTGCGCTTCCCCCTCGTCGACGACGACGCCGACCTCATGGTGTGGACCACCACCCCCTGGACGCTCGTCTCCAACACCGGCGCGGCGGTGGGTCCCGACATCGACTACGTGCGGGTCCGCGACACCGGTGGTGGCCGTGACCTGGTCATGGCCGCGGCCCGGGCGCCCGAGGACGCCGAGGTGGTGGCCCGCATGTCCGGCACCGATCTCGTCGGGCAGCGCTACCAGCGGCCCTTCGACCTCCTCGAGCCCCCACCCGGCGCCGACGGCTGGCGCGTCGTCCCCGGCGACTTCGTCTCGACCGACGACGGCTCGGGCATCGTGCACCTGGCGCCTGCGTTCGGCGAGGACGACGCCCAGGTGGGGCGGGCCGAGGGCCTCCCCGTGCTCAACCCGGTCGATGCCTCCGCCGCCTTCGACACCTCGGTCGCCCCCTGGGCCGGCCGCTTCGTCAAGGACGCCGACGACGACATCATCGCCGACCTCGCCGAGCGGGGGCTGCTGGTGCGTCGCCAGGACTACGAGCACAGCTACCCCCACTGCTGGCGCTGCAGCACCCCGCTCATCTACTGGGCCAAGACCTCGTGGTTCGTGCGCACCTCCGAGCAGCGCGACACGCTGATGCGCGAGAACGAGGCCATCACGTGGCACCCGGAGTTCATCAAGCACGGACGCTTCGGCAAGTGGCTCGAGGGCAACGTCGACTGGGCGCTCTCGCGCGATCGGTACTGGGGGACCCCCCTGCCGATCTGGCGGTGCGACACCTGCGGCCACGACCACTGCATCGGGTCGGTGGCCGAGCTCTCCGAACGCCAGGGCCGGGCTCTGGACGAGCTCGACCTGCACCGCCCCTCGATCGACGACGTGACCTTCCCCTGCACCGAACAGGGGTGCGCCGGCGCCATGAGCCGGGTCACCCCGGTGCTCGACGCCTGGTTCGACTCGGGCTCCATGCCCGCGGCCCAGCACCACCACCCCTTCGCCGACGACGGCGGCTTCGACCGGGCCTTCCCCGCCGACTTCATCTGCGAGGCCATCGACCAGACGCGCGGTTGGTTCTACTCGTTGCTCGCCGTCAACGGTCTGGTGTTCGACACCACGCCGTACCGCAACGTCGTGTGCCTGGCCCTCATCGTCGACGAGCACGGCCAGAAGATGTCGAAGTCGCGGGGCAACGTCATCAGCCCGTTCGAGATCTTCGACACGCTCGGCGCCGACGCCCTGCGCTGGTACTTCTTCTCCGCCGGCCAGCCCTGGACCCCTCGACGGGTCTTCCCCGACGGCATCCGGGAAGCCACCCGACAGACCCTGCTCACGCTGTGGAACGTCTGGTCGTTCTTCGCCACCTACGCCGACCTCGACGGGTGGTCCCCGCCGACCGACGACACGACCCCGACCGCCGACCACGTCCTCGACCGCTGGATCCTCTCCGAGCTCGACGGCACCGTCGCGACCGTCACCGAGGCCCTCGACGGCTTCGACGCCTTCGCCGCAGCCGGTCGCCTCACCGCCTTCGTCGACGACCTCTCCAACTGGTACCTGCGCCGCTCACGGCCGCGCTTCTGGAAGGCCAGCGACCCGGTCGCCCACGCCACCCTCCACGAGTGCCTGGTCACCGTGAGCCAGCTCATGGCACCGTTCACCCCGTTCCTCGCCGACGAGCTCTACACCGCCCTCACCGGTGCCCCCTCGGTGCACCTGTCGGACTGGCCGGCGGACAAGGGCCGCCGCGACGACGCCCTCGCCGAACGCATGGCGGCGGCGAGGCGCCTGGTGACCCTGGGCCGGGCCGCCCGCACCGACGCCGAGGTGAAGGGCCGCCAGCCCCTCTCGCGGGCGATGCTGCTGCACCCCGGCGTCGAGCTCGACGACGACGTCGAGGCCGAGATCCGCAGCGAGCTCAACGTCAAGGCCCTCGAGCGCATCGACACCCTGTCCGGGCTCATGAGCTGGACGGTCGTGCCCAACTTCCGCACCCTCGGGCCCCGCCTGGGACCTCGGGTCAACGACGTGAAGGCGGCGCTGGCCGCGGCCGACGGCTCGCAGCTGCGCACGGCGCTCGACCGCGACGGATGGATCGAGATCGCCGGCGAGCGCCTCGAGGCCGGCGACGTCGAGGTCCGCGCCGAACGTCACGCCACGCTCGCCCTCGTCGAGGACGACGGCTGGGCTGCGGCGCTCGACCTCGAGATCGACGACGACCTCCGGGCCGAGGGCACCGCCCGAGAGCTGGTGCGTGCCCTCAACAACGCCCGCAAGGCCGCCGGGCTCGCCATCGCCGACCGGGTACGGGTGACCCTCGACGCCGATCCGGCGCTCCAGGCCGTGATCGACCGCCACCGCGACGAGATCCGAGCCGAGGTGCTGGCGGTCGCCCTCGACGTGGGCGCCGCCGACCGGACCACGGTCGAGATCGACGGTCGCCCCATCGGCGTGTCACTCGAGCGCGTCGACGCCTGAGTACCCGGCCCCACCGTGCGGCCCTACCGCGACGGTGGTCGCCGCTCCCGGTCAGCGACCGGGATCGTCGTCGAACTCGGCCTCGAAGAACGCCCGCATGGCGGCATCGGCCTCGTCGTCGGGAGGACCGAGCGGGGAGTCCTCCTCGCCCTCCTCGCGCCCGGAGGCACCGAAGAGGCTGCCGGGCCCGGTGGCGGGGACCGCCGCGGTGGCCTCGTCGTCGAAGACGACCGTCGCCGGCACCTGGTCGGTGGCGGGACCGCCAGCACCACCGGCCTCTGACGCGTCGCGGTCGGCGACTGCCACCGGAGCCCAAGGCTCGGGCTCGGACTCGCCCGCCGTCTCGGGCTCGGGCTCGGGCTCGGGCTCGGGCTCGGGCGCCGCGTCGTGGACCGGTTCCGGCGTGTCGTCCTCGATCAGCACGTCGCTGGCCGTCGCCCCGCTGAGGCCGGGAGCGAAGCCCACCCGGAACGCCGAGGGGTCGTCGAGGACGCTCTGGAGGCGGGCCACCGCACCCTGGATGGCGTCGCGCTGCTCCCCCGCGTGCTGTTCGAGGGTGGCCAGATCGGCGGTGACCGCGTCGCGCACCGATTCGAGGCCCCGGACCTCCTCGGCGAGGGTCTCGCGGCGTCGCGTCACGAGGGACTCGGCTTCAGCCCGGGCCTGGGCCAGGAGGCGGTCGGCTTCCTGCTGGGCGTCGCTCATCGTGGCCGTGGCCTGAGAGCGGGCATCGGCCAACGTGCTGCGGGCGCTGGCGTTGGCCTCCTCGATGGCGGCGTCGGCCGTGCGCTGGGCCATCAGCAGCATCGTGGAGGCCTGCTCGACCTCCTCTTCCGGGTTCCGGGCGGGCATCGGAGCCGCCGCGGCCAGGCCCTCGCGGGTGGCGGCCAGCTCCGCTTCGAGCTCCTGGATGCGCTGGTGGAGCCCGTCGCGGGCCCGGGCGGCCTCGGTGGCGCGGACCTCGGCGGACTCGGCCTGGGCCGCGGCCTGACGGAGCTTGTCCTGCAGCTGGGCGACGGCCGCACTCACGCGCTCGAGGAAGTTGTCGACCTCGTCGGGGTCGTAGCCCTTGCGACTGACCGAGAACCGGACGTCGGTGAGCAGGTGCGGGGTGCCGGAGGTGCCTTCCATCCGGGCGATGGTACCGGCGCCTCGGCACCTCGGCGGTCATGCCGGCCCGATCGCACCACCCACACCGAAGTGCCCTAGAGACCGGCCAGGAAGCCGATCAGCAGCTGCAGCAGGATGAACACCACGATGGGCGACAGGTCGAGGGCCATGCCCCCGAGACGCACCGGCGGGAGGATGGCCCGGACGGGGGCGAGCACCGGTTCGGTGATGCGGAAGAGCACCCGCTGCACGCTGTCGAGCGCACCGCCGGTGGCAGGGAACCAGCTGAGGATGATGCGCGCCAGCAGGGCCAGCAGGAACAGCTGGAGCAGCGCGAGGAGGAGACCGATCACCGCCGGCGCCTAGGCGTCGGCCAGGGAGGGGTCACCCAGGCGACGGCGTTCCTCAGGGGCGACCTCCACCCCTGCCGGGGTCAGCAGGTACAGCTGGCCGACCACCTTCTCCATGTGCCCCCCCAGGCCGTAGCACAGGCCGCTGCAGAAATCGATCAGGCGCCGCGAGAGGTCGCGATCGGCATCGCCGAGGTCGAGGGCGACCGGTTGGGAGGCCTTGAAGCGGTCGGCCACCTCTTGGGCCTGGTTGAACGAGGACGGCGTGACGAGGTGCGGCTTGGCCTGCGGTGTGCGCGGCACGGCACGCACCCGGGGCTTGGGGTTGTCGTCGCCCGGGGCGGGCAGGGTGCGCACCGACGGCGGCTCACCGCCGTCGGGCGGGGGCGTGGAGAAGGGGTTGGGCGGGGGCGGGGCGGCGCTGGGTCCCGGGGTGGGACGGGGGCGACCGGCCGGGCGACCACCACCCTGGGCCGGGGCGGGACGCGACGCCGGGGCCTGCCGGGGAGGAGGGGCCTGACGAGGCGCTGGCTGCTCGCGAGCGACGGGCTCGTCGTACCCCGCGTCGTAGTCCTCGTACTCCTCGTCGGGGCCGAGCCCGAGGTAGGTCATGGCCTTGCGCCAACTGTTCGCCATGGAAGGTCCTCCGTGACCGCGCGGGGCCACCCGCTCGGCGTTCGATCGTGTCGGGAGAGGGTAGTGCGCCGGGACCCCATCCCACGCCTCGACCCCCCGAAGGACGCGACCCCGACCTCCGTCACCCTCCGTCAGAGGGTGAGGGCGCGCCTCCACTCGACGGTGAGGGCGGGTCGGCACGGGAGGGCCGGGGCCCGAACAACGCCGTGCCCACTCGCACCTCGGTCGCACCCTCGGCGACGGCCACCTCGAGATCCCCTGTCATGCCGATGGACCGCTCGACCAGGCCGAGCTCGTCGGCGAGGGCGACGAGCATCCGGAACCCGGGCCGGGCGGCCTCGGCCGGCCCGGCCGGCCCGACCCCCATGAGCCCCCGCACGGCGAGGCCGGCGTCTCGGGCCCGCGCCACCAGCCCCGGCACCTCGGCCGGAGCCGCCCCGCCCTTTTGAGGCTCGCCGGAGAGGTCGACCTGCACGTACACGACCGCGCCGGGGGCCCGCTTGGCGATCTCGTCGACCAACGGGCCGCGGTCCACGCTCTCCCAGACCCCCACGTGCGGGGCCAGCAGGCGGACCTTGTTGCGCTGCAGGCGGCCGAGGAAGTGCCAGCGGGGCATCGGGTCGCGATCGGTCCCGAGGGCCTCCACCTTGGCCACCAGCTCCTGGGCGTAGTTCTCGCCGACGGCGGTCAGGCCCAGCTCCAGCGCGGCCTCGACGGCGTCGGGCCCGAACCCCTTGGTGACGGCCAAGACCCGGATGCCGTCGTCGCCACCGGCGCCGGCGATGCGACGCCGCACATCGGCCAGGCGGGCGGCGACGGCGTGGCGGTCGACGGGGGCAGGGCCGTCGACGGGGCCGGTCACGCGGGACCCCCGAGGGACGGCCGCTCGAGCCACACCAGCATCGCCTGGCGTCCCGCGTCGGCTCGAGCACGGTGGGAGAACAGCTGCGCTCCTCCGCTCCCCCACCCGCCGCGGTCCGGGGCATCGGTGGTGGTGCCGCACGCCGTGCACCGCACCGACCGCGTGACCAGCTCGGCGCCGGCCTCTTCGAGGGCGCGGCGCACGCCGAGGCGCAGGTCGAGGGCAGGACGACCCTGCCGGGTGCGCCCGGCCACCGTGGGCCCGAACCGGGCCACCAGGGCGTCGAGCTCGGGGCCGTCGAACTCGTAGCACTCCGGGCCGATGCACGGGCCCAGGTGGGCCTGCACCCGGTCGACACCGAGCCGGCGCAGCGCCGCCACCCCGGCGCCGACCACCCCGGCCTGCAGCCCCCGCCAGCCGGCGTGCACGACGCCGATGGCGGCACCGTCGGCCAGGTCGGGACGGTCCACCACGGTGGACGCGGGGCCAGCCCCGGCTGCCCCCACCAGGGCGATGGCGGCGCAGTCGGCGGAGTTGGCGGCCAGGACGACGTCGGTGCGGCGGGTGACGACGGCATCGGCGTCGACCCCGGCCACGGCCTCCGCCGGGTCGTCGTCGCCCAGCACCACCACGTCGGAGCCGTGCACCTGGCGCATCCACACCCAAGGGCGATCGAGGATCTGGCGGCGGCGGGCCTGCAACGGACCGGGCTCGCCCTCGACGTGCAGGTCCCCGTCGCGGACGTCGGTGGTGCGAACCAGCGCGATGAGGTCGGGACCCATCATCGACGGCACACCCCGACCCCTGGGAGGGGCCATGCCCTCCACCGCGACACGGTCGGCACCCGCGGGGGGCGCGCCCGGTGCCGGGCGCGAGCGAGCCCCCGGGGCGGAGACCGGGGGCTCGTCGTCGGGCACGGGGGAGGGTGCGTCCTACTGCAGGAACGACGGGACGTCGAAGTCGTCGTCGTCGCCGTCGATGTCGTCGTCGTCATCGTCGGAGGCGAAGACGTCGCGCACGGGTGCATCGCCGCCGCCGGCGCCACGGATGGCACCCTTCTTCTCGCCGTCCCAGCGGTCGAAGCCGGCGGCGATGACGGTGACGCGGACCTCGTCGCCCATCTCGTCGTCGATGACCGTACCGAAGATGATGTTGGCGTCGGGGTGGGCCACGCCGTGGATGACCTCGGCGGCCTCGTTGACCTCGAACAGGCCCAGGTCGCTGCCACCGGCGATGGTGAGCAGGATGCCGCGGGCGCCCTCGATGGAGGCCTCGAGCAACGGCGAGGAGATGGCGGCGCGGGCGGCCGAGAGGGCCCGCCCCTCACCAGAGCCGTAGCCGATGCCCATGAGAGCCGAACCGGCATCGCTCATGATCATCTTCACGTCGGCGAAGTCGGTGTTGATCAGGCCCGGGGTGGTGATGAGGTCGGTGATCCCCTGCACGCCCTGCAGGAGCACCTCGTCGGCCATCTTGAAGGCGTTCAGCACCGACGTCTTGTCGTTGGAGACGGTGAGCAGGCGATCGTTCGGGATGACGATCAGCGTGTCGACCTTCTCCTTCAGGATCTTGATGCCCGACTCGGCCTGCACCGCCCGCCGCTTGCCCTCGAAGCCGAAGGGCCGGGTGACGACGCCGATGGTGAGGGCACCGAGGCCCTTGGCGATCTCGGCGATGACCGGAGCCGCACCGGTGCCGGTGCCGCCGCCCTTGCCCGCGGTGATGAACACCATGTCGGCGCCCTTGAGCACCTCCTCGAGCTCGTCCTTGTGGGCCTCGGCGGCGGCCTTGCCGACCTCGGGGTCGCTGCCCGCGCCGAGGCCCCGGGTGAGCTCACGGCCGATGTCGAGCTTGATGTCGGCATCGCTCATGAGCAGCGCCTGGGCGTCGGTGTTCACCGCGATGAACTCCACGCCCTTCAGTCCGGCGTCGATCATGCGGTTGACGGCGTTGACGCCACCGCCGCCGACACCGACGACCTTGATGACCGCAAGGTAGTTCTGCGGGTTGGCGGCCATGGGCCTCTCCTCTTACGAGATGGTTGGACGTACGGGGCGAACTGGTGGAGACGACGGGAGCGGTAGCGGCGTCGACCGGGTGCTCAGCACCCGCCGCCCGTCGACCTCACGTCGATGGTGAGAGCTGGCCGAGGATACCCGACACCTGGCCGTCACCCGGGTATCTCCCGCTGGTGCGGCGGTGGTCATGGCGTGTGGCGCGTGGCCGTGGGCAGCTCGGGCACCCGCATGCTCACGGTGGCGAGATCGGTCTGGTCGACCTGGGACAGCCAGGTGACCAGCGAGGCCAGCTTGGTGTCGAGCTCGGTGGCCCGACCCAGCTCGACCACGATGTCGGGCACGAGCGCCAGCTCGAGCTCCCCTGAAGGGGTGATGCGAACGGCGGTGAGTCGCGAGCGCAGGCCCGGGGTGAGGTGCTCGACCACGCCGAGGGCGCCGTCGGCCGCCGGTCCGAGCGACTGGCCCGCGACGGGGGCGGTGACGCCCTCCACGGGGACCAACGGCGGGTCGTGCGCGGCGAGCTCCTCGGGGGCGACGACGGCGAGCACCCGACCGGTGCCGTCGACCAGCGCCGGGGCCCCCTCGGGCGTGGCGACGGTGACGGCTGCGGCCCGCTCGACGACGGCGAACCGCACGGTGCCGTCGACGTTGCGCCGCACCGTGGCCGAGGCCACCCAGGGCAGGGCCTCGATGCCCCTGATCGCGGCGCCCTCGTCGATCCAGAGCAGGGGATCGCCGGGGACGACACCCGATGCCCCGCGGATCTCGTCGGGAGTGGTCTGCGTCGCCCCGTCGACCCGGATCACCTCCACGTCGAGCAGCGAGCTGTGGGTGGCGTACCAGACCCCGGCGGCGGCGGTGGCCGCGACCAGGAACCAGGCCGTCCAACGCAGGCGACGCCGTCGGCGATCAGCGGCGACGGCGACACGGCGCGCCGCGATGCGCGGGTCGACGCCGTCGTCGACCGGACGGTCCAACGTCCGGGTGCTCAACCCTCGACCTCCTGTCGAGGGTTGTCGGGCGTGGCGCCGGCCGCGGCCACGACCTCCGGGGCGAACCCGACGAGGCGCGTCTCGGCGTGCAGGTCGACCCCGGTGTTGGCGCGCACGGCGGCTCGGACCGCCGCCATCAGCGCGGCCACGTCGGCGGCGGACCCGTCGTCGTCGACCTGGATGAAGTTGGCGTGCTTGGTGGAGACATGGGCGCGGCCGACCCGATGGCCCTTCAGCCCGGCGGCCTCGATGAGACGACCGGCGGAGTCGCCGGGCGGGTTGGTGAACACCGAACCGGCGTTGGCTCCGCCCGGCTGGTGGGCCCGCCGCCACCGCACGATGCCGGAGAGCTCGGCCTCGGCCCGTCGGGCCTCACCGGCGGCGAGCGCCAACTCGGCGGCCACGACCACCTGGGTGGCGGTGAGCGCCGAACACCGGTAGCCGAGGTCGAGCGCGGCAGCGGGCATCCACCCATCCTCGCCGGTGGCCAGGTCGAGGACGCGGACCCTGACGAGGCTGGCCGCCATGTCGGAGCCGTGTCCGCCGGCGTTCATGCGCACGGCCCCACCCACCGAACCGGGCACCCCCACCGCCCACTCGAAGCCCGTGAGCCCGGCGGCGGCGGTACGGCGGGCCACGACCGGCAGCGCGGCGCCACCGCCGGCGACGACCGTGGTGCCCTCGAGGATGACCTCGGCCAGGCTGTCGCCGAGGGTGACGGCGATGCCCGGGAAGCCGTCGTCGGCCACGAGGAGGTTGGACCCCCGCCCCACGACCAGCACCTGCACGCCGGTGGCCCGAACCACGTCGGCCACCCGGGCCAGCTCGGCCAGGCCGGCGTCGGCCACCAGCAGAGCCGCCGGTCCGCCCACCCGGTAGGTGGTGAGCGGACCGAGGGGGACGTCGGCCCGGGCGATGGGGCCCAGCTCCGCAGCCGCCCGTTCGAGCACCGCAGCGGGCTGGCTCACGACGACTCCGTCACGAGGCCGGCTGGTCGGCCAGGGCCAGGCGGTCGAGCACCTCGTCGGGGGCGGCCGTGAGGTCACCGGCGCCCAGAGTGAGGCACAGGTCGCCGGGCCGGAGCCGGGTCGTCAGGTAGTCGACGACGTCGCGCCGACGAGGCAGGTACGCCACCTGGCGATGGGGGTGGGCGTCGAGCACGGCGTCGACCACCAGCTTGCCGCTGATGCCCGGCCTCGGCATCTCGCCCGAGGCGTACACGTCGGTGATGACGACCGCGTCGGCGCCTTCGAACGCGTCGGCGAACTCGGGCCAGAGGGCCTCGGTGCGGCTGTAGCGGTGAGGCTGGAAGACGACGACCACCCGCGACCACCCGCCGTCGAGGGCGGCGCCGAGGGCGGCACCCACCTCCGTGGGCAGGTGGGCGTAGTCGTCGACGAACGTGACGCCGGCGGCCTCGCCCCGGAACTGGAAGCGGCGGGCCACCCCGGCGAAGCGGGCCAGCGCGGCCGCCGCCGGCGCGAAGTCGACCCCGAGCTCCAGCGCCAGGGTGACCGCGGCCGCCGCGTTGCGGGCGTTGTGGGCCCCGGGCACGGGGAGCACGACCTCGCCCAGCAGCTGGCCGCGACGGTGCAGGTCGAAGCGAACGCCTCCCCGGCCGCTCTGCAGGTCGACGAGGCGGTAGTCGGCGTCCGCGGCGGTGCCGTAGGTGACCGCGTCGTGGGCTCGGCCCAGCGCGCTCGCGACCGGGTCGTCGGCACACACCACCCGCGGGCCGGGCGTGGCCGCCAGGAACGACGCGAAGGCGGCGTGCAGCGCCTCGACCGACCCGTGGAACTCGAGGTGGTCGGGTTCGACGTTGGTCACGATGCACCCGTGGCGGGGCAGGGCGAACCCGGAACCGTCGCTCTCGTCGGCCTCGATCACGAACCACTCGCCGCTGTCCCACGCCGCCCCCGAGCCGATCTCGTTGACGTCGCCACCGATGATGAACGACGGTCGCTCGCCCGCCTCGACCAGCACGAGGGCCAGCATCGACGAGGTGGTGGTCTTGCCATGGGTGCCGGCGACGGCCAACGCTCGCCGGGTGGCGGCGACGGCCGCCAGGAGCTCGGCCCGACGCACCACCGGCACCCCCCGGGCCTCGGCGGCGCGGACCTCGGTGTTGCGGGCGGGGATCGCCGTGGAGACGGCGACGAAGTCGGCGTCGTCGGGCACGTTGTCGCCGGCATGGCCGATGGTGACGTCGATGCCGAGCGCCCGGAGCCGCTCGAGGCCGGGGGACTCCTTGAGATCGCTGCCGCTGACCCGGTGGCCCATGGCGGCGAGCACCTCGGCGATGGCGCTCATCCCCGCCCCGCCCACGCCGACGACGTGGACGACCCTCGTCCCGGACAGGTCGATGCGTCCGGCGGCCTCGGCGATGGCGGCGGCCGCGCTCGTGGCCGGGGCCTCCTCGGTGGACTCGGGCTCAGTGCTCACGGCGGGCGTGCTCCTCCACGAGGTCGGCCACCCGGTCGGCGGCATCGGGATGGGCGAGGCTACGGGCGGCCGTTCCCATCGACGCCAACCGGTCCGGGTCGTCGAGGAGCGGTTCGACGACGGCGACCAACCGGTCGGCGTCGAGCTCGACGTCGGGCACCATGATGGCCGCGCCGGCCCGCACCAACGGGGCGGCGTTGGCCGTCTGGTGGTCGCGGGGCGCGGCCGGGAAGGGCACCAGCACCGAGGCCAGCCCGACCTCGGCCACCTCCGCCACGGTCGTCCCTCCCGACCGCGACACCAGCAGGTCGGCGGCGGCGAGGACCTGGTCCATGTGGTCCTCGTAGCGGACGGCCTGGTAGCGCAGACCGTCCGGCGGGATCTCGGGCACCGGCGGCGGACCGGCGTCGTGGTCGCGGCTGCCGAGCACGTGGCGCACGGCGAGGTCCCCCCTGCCGGCCCACCTGGGTAGCGCCCCCCACACGGCGTCGTTGACCCGGCGTGAGCCGAGCGACCCGGTCACCACGGCCACGACCGTGCGGTCGTCCGGCAGTCCGAGGGCGGCCCGCGCCGTGGCCCGGTCGGCCACGCGATCGACGGCCAGCACCTCGGAGCGCACGGGGTTGCCGGTGACGACCCGATGGGGCAGGTCCGTCTCGTCGAAGGGCACCGCACAGGCCTTGGCGAACCGGCCGGCGAGGCGGTTGGCGGCACCGGCCCGGGCGTTCTGCTCGGTCACCACGATCGGCACCCGCCACAGCACGGCGCCGAGCACGCACGCCACGCTGGCGTAGCCGCCCAGCACGACGACCACCGCGGGCCGCTCGCGCCGGATGAGGGCGATCCCCTCGACCATGGCCCGCAGCAGACCCCAGATGGCGCCGATGTTGGCCACCGTGAGACGGCGCTGGATGCCGCGACCGGGCAGGAGCGTGATCCGGAACCCGGCCTCGGGGACCAGGCGGGCCTCGAGCCCCCGCTCGCTGCCCACGAAGTGGATCGAGTCCTGCGCACGACCCCGGGCGACGAGGGCCCGGGCCACGGCGAGCCCGGGCAGCACGTGCCCAGCGGTGCCGCCCCCGGCGACCACCGCCCAGGAGAGCGGGCTGGAGGCCCTGCGACCCATCAGCGCGCCTGGCGGGCGATGTTGAGCAGCAGGCCGGCGCCGGCCATGGTGAACAGCAGCGAGGACCCGCCGGCCGACACGAACGGCAGCGGGACGCCGGTGATGGGCAGCACGCCCACGACCGCCCCGATGTTCACGAAGGCCTGGACGAGGATCCACGCCGTGATCCCGGTGGCGAGCAGCATCCCGTAGCGATCGGGCGCTCGCAGCGCGGTGCGCACCCCGAGCACGCCGAGCAACACGAACAGGGCGACGACGGCCAGCGCACCCAACAGGCCGAGCTCCTCGCCGATGATGGCGTAGATGAAGTCCGTGTGGGCCTCGGGCAGGAACCCCCACTTGGCCCTCCCCTCACCGAGCCCGGTGCCGAGCAGGCCGCCGTTGGCCAGCCCGGTCTGGCTCTGCACGGTCTGGAAGCCGAGGTTGAGGGGGTCGGCCCAGGGGTCACGGAAGGCCATCAGGCGCCGGAAGCGGTACGGCTCGGAGAAGGCGAAGAACGTGGCGCCGGCCACCAGACCGCCGGTGGTGACCGCAAGGGGGGTGGTCGGGGTCCCGGCCACGAAGCACATCACCAGCACCACGGCGGCCAGCACGAGGGTGGTGCCCAGGTTGGGCTGAGCCATCACCAGCGCGGCCACGACGATGAAGACCACCATCACGGGCTTGAGGCCGAGGTGCCAGTTGCGCACCTTCGAGCCCCGGCGGGCGAGCAGGTCGGCGGCGAAGAGCACCAGAGCCAGCTTGGCCAGCTCCGACGGCTGGAAGCTGAACGGGCCGTAGCCCAACCACCGGGTGGCGCCGTTGGCGTCGACGCCGACGCCGGGCACCAGCACCAGGACCAACAGCGCGATGGCGGCCAGCAGGACCAGGCGCGTGTACCGGCGCCACCGGTGGTAGTCGATGCGCAAGGCGATGAGCAGGGCCACCGACCCGATGGACAGCCACAGGAACTGGCGCTGGAACTGGTACCAGGGCGAGCCGTACTCGTAGAGGGCGGTGACGGCCGACGCCGACAGCACCATCAGCAGGCCGATGAGGTTGAGCACCACCACCAGCCCGAACATCCACGCGAACGACGAGCCCGACCCGAGCGGCTCGCGCTCGACCCGCTCGGCGCGATCGGCGCGATCGGCGCGATCCAGACCGTCGGGGCCGTCGACGGGGCTGCGACCGGTGCGCCGCCGACGCAGGGCGACCAGGGGGGAGGTCATGATCGCTCCGTCGCGTCGTGGAGGGTGCGCACGGCGCGGGTGAAGGCGTCGCCCCGTTCGGCATAGGAGCCGAACCAGTCGAACGAGGTGCAGGCCGGGGAGAGCACCACGACGTCGCCGGGACGGGCGAGGTCGGCGGCGGCTCGCACCACGTCGCCCATGTCGGTGCGCACGACCTCGACGGGCAGTCCGGTGCGGGCGAACACGGCGGCCACCTCGTCGGCGGCCTCCCCCATGGCGACCACGGCTCGCACCGGGGGCACGGTGCCGGCGAGGACGCCCAGATCGAGGCCCTTGTTGCGCCCGCCGGCCACCAGGACCACCGAGTCGAAGCCGGCCACGGCCGCCAGCGTGGCGTGGGTGGTCGTGGCCTTGGAGTCGTCGAACCAGCGGACGCCGTCGACGACCGCCACCTCCTGCACCCGGTGGGCCGGGGCGGTGAACGACCTCAGGACGCCCCGCACGGCTTCGACGTCGGCCCCGGCGCACCTCGCCACGGTGGCCGCGGCGAGGGCGTTGGAGAGATCGTGCGGGAGGGCTCTGGGCAGCTCGTCGACGCCGACGAGGTCGACTCCGTCGGCGGCGACCAAGCGCCCGGCGCGCACGGTGGCGTCGGGTCGCTGGTCGGGGTCGAGACCGAAGGTGACGACCCGGGCGGAAACGGGCCGGTGCGATCGGACGACGGGGTCGTCGAGGTTCACCACCGCCGCGGCGTCCGCAGGGAGGTCGGCCCACAGGCGCGCCTTGGCCCGTTCGTAGGCTTCGAGGGAATCGTGGACGTCGAGGTGGTCGGGAGCGAAGTTCAGCCAGGCGGCGACGGCCGGGCGGAAGCGGTGGGTGTGACCGAGACGGAACGACGACGCCTCCACCACGAACACGTCGGTGGCAGGGTCGTCGATCGCCTCCACCAGGGGCACATCGGTGTTGCCGCAGGCGACGGCGCGCCGGCCGGCGGCGATCAGCATCGACGTCACCATGGTGGTGACGGTGGTCTTGCCGTCGGTGCCGGTGACGGCCACGACCGGCCGGTCGTCCCACGCCCGGGCCAGGTCGAACTCCGATCGCACCGGCACCTCGAGGCGGCGGGCGGCGGCGAACACCGGATGGGCGTCGGGGACACCAGGGCTGGGCAGGACGGCGTCGACCCCCGCCACTGCCCGCTCGAGCTCGTCGGCACTGGGCGCCGCCAGAAGGTCCACGGCGAGGGATCGTGCCGCAGCCTCGGTGCGGGGGGTGGGATGGTCCTCGACCACCGCGACCTCGGCCCCGCGCGCTCGCAGAGCACGGGCGACGGCGCGGCCGGTGATGCCGAGTCCGATGACCAGCGCCCGGCGGGGGGTCGGCTCCGTGGTGTCGTCGCGGGCGCCCATCAGTCGATCGTCCCCGGGAGGCGGACGAAGTCGGCGTAGTAGAGACCGAGCGCCAGCGCGGTGAACAAGCCAGCCACGATCCACAGGCGGATGATGACGGTCGTCTCCGGCCAACCACCCAGCTCGAAGTGGTGGTGGAGAGGGGCCATGCGGAAGACGCGGCGACCGAGGAGCCGGAAGCTGCCGACCTGGAGGATGACCGACACCGTCTCCATCACGAACAGACCACCGACGATGGGCAACAGCAGCTGGGTGTTGGTCGACAGCGCCAGGACGGCCAGGCCGGCGCCGATCGCCAACGACCCGGTGTCGCCCATGAAGATCTTCGCCGGGGCCGCGTTCCACCACAGGAACCCGGCGCAGGCCCCGAGCATGGCCGCGGCGACCACTGCGGTGTCGAGGAAGCTCTCGTTGCCGTACACGCCTTCGTGGCGGAAGCCCCAGAAGGCGATGACGGTGTAGGCCGCGAACGCGAAGATCGACGAGCCCGCCGCCAGGCCGTCGAGCCCGTCGGTGAGGTTCACGGCGTTCGTGGTGGCGAGGATCAGCACGACCGCGAAGACGGCCCACCCGATGTCGCCCAGCTCGAAGCCGGGATAGTCGTAGCGGGTGAAGGAGATGGTCGTCTGCACGTTGGTGAACACCAACATGCTCACCGAGAACCCCACCGCCACGGTGAGCAGACCGAGGATCTTGGCCCGCTTGTTGAGGCCCAGGTTGCGCTCCCGGAAGACCTTGAGCCCGTCGTCGACGAGACCCACCACCCCGGCCAGGAAGATGGCGGCCATGCACAGCAGACCTCGCCGGGTGTAGACGGCGCCCGAGAGGTCGCTGATGCCCCAGGCGACGGTGGCGGCCAGCACGATGGCCACGCCGCCCATCGTCGGGGTGCCGGCCTTGGTGATGTGGCCCTCGGGCCCGTCCTCCCGGATGGGTTGGCCGATCTGGCGGCGCTCGAGGGCGGTGATGAGCAGGCGGGTGCCGATCAGCGACACGGCCAGGGCCACGCCGGCGGCGACGAGCAGGCGGATCACGAGGCGCCCCCGATCCGCCGCAGCTCGTCGCGGGCGACCTGGCGGTCGTCGAAGGGCGTGAGCACCCCGCCGATGTCCTGGGTGGCCTCGTGGCCCTTGCCGGCCAGGACCACGACGTCGCCGGGCTCGGCCGCGCGCAACGCGGCGGCGATGGCGGTCCGGCGATCGGGCTCCACCACCACGGCGTCGGCCCGACGGGGCCGAGCCCGGTGGAATCCCTGCGTCACTGCGTCGATGATGGCTCCGGTGTCTTCGCCCCGCGAATTGTCCGCGGTCAGGATTACCCGATCCGCTCCCTGCGCCGCCACCTCGCCCATGAGGGGCCGCTTCTCGCGGTCACGCTCGCCGCCGCAGCCGAACACGACCGTGACCCGGCCCGTCGCCGCGCCCGGGGCGTCGCCGCCCGGCCCGACCAGCGGAGCGACGCTGGCCAGCAGGTGGGCCAGGCCGTCGGGGGTGTGGGCGTAGTCGACGATGACGGCGTAGGGCTGGCCCTCGTCCACGATCTCGAACCGTCCCGGGACGACCACCGGATCCGAGAGCCCGGCGGCGACCACGTCGTCGGGCACGCCGAGGAGCCGGGCGGCAGCGGCGGCGGCGAGGGCGTTGGCCACGTTGAAGGCACCACCGATCCCGAGCCGCACGGGGTGGTCCCGCCACCGGAAGCTGGAGCCGGCGACGGAGAGCTGCAGGTCCTCGGCGTCGGCCAGTCGGTAGCCCTCGGTGGGCACCAGAGCGGCATCGGCCAGCAGGCGCCCGTGGGGGTCGTCGAGGTTGACGACGGCCCGCTCGCACAGCTCGGGTGTGAAGAGGCGGGCCTTGGCCTCGAAGTAGGCCTGCTCGCTGCGATGGAAGTCGAGGTGGTCGCGGCTGAGGTTGGTGAAGACCGCCACGCGGAAGCGGGTGCCGTCCACTCGGTGCAGTGACAGGGCGTGCGAGGAGACCTCCATGGCCACCGCGTCCACCCCGTCGGCGCGCCAGCGGGCCAGGCGCCGTTGGAGGTCGGGGGCCTCGGGCGTGGTACGAGCCCCCGACAGGGTGCCGAGGAGCTCCGTCGACCGACCGGCCCGGCGCAGCACGGCGCCCAGCAGGTGCGTGGTGGTCGTCTTGCCGTTGGTGCCGGTCACCCCCACCACGTCGAGGGCCTGCGACGGCTGCCCGTGGAGGTGGGCGGCAGCGAGCGCGGTGGCCAGCCGGCTCTCGGGCACGACGATCTGGGGGACGGCCACGTCGAGTCGGCGTTCGGTGAGCAACGCAGCGGCGCCGGCGGCCACCGCGGTGGCCGCGAAGTCGTGGCCGTCGTGGTGCTCGCCCCGCACGCAGCAGAACAGCCACCCCGGGGCGACCTCGCGTGAATCCAGGGTCAGGTCAGCGACCGGGGCCGCCGCGTCCCCGATCACGACGGCTCCAGGGAGGACCGAGGCGACCTCGTCGACCCTCACTGCCGTCTACTCCTCGGCCTGGGCGCCGTGCGGGACGGTGCTCGGTGGGGCCACCGGGGTGCCGGCGGGCAGGGCGCGGACACGACCGTCCTCGCCCACCTCGCCGACCGCCTCGACGCCGGGCGCGGCCGCCGGGCCGACGCCGCCGTCGACGACCGCACCTCCGTTGGCGCTGTCGGTGGCCGGGGGGGCGATGCCGAGGCGACGCAGGGCGAAGCTCCCGAGCTTGGAGAAGACCGGAGCGGCGGTGGCCCCTCCCGTGTAGCGCGAGCCGGACGGTTCGTCGATCATGACGTAGACCGACAGCGCCGGCTGCTGTGCAGGCACGAACCCGATGAAGGTGGACTGGTACTGGCGCACGCCCAGCTCGTCCTCGTAGCCGCCGCCGTCCTGCAGCTTCCACGCCGTGCCGGTCTTGCCCGCCACCTCGTAGCCGGGGATGGCCGCCAGCTGGCCGGTGCCCGTCTCCACGACGCTGCGCATCATGACGTTGAGCTCCGCGGCGGTCTCGGGCGTGATGACCTGGCGGGGGGTGGGCGGAGCCGAGGGCCGTTCCACGCCGTCGCCGTCGACCGTGGCGGCGACGAGGCTGGGGGCCACGTAGCGACCGTCGTTGGCGATCACGTTGTAGGCCAGCAGCATCTGCAGCGGCGACACGGCGACGCCCTGGCCGATGGCGATGGTGGCCAGCGACGTGCCGGACCAGTCCGACGGGTCGGGGAGGGCGCCCGGAGCCTCGTTGGGGAACCCCAGCTCGGTGGGCTCGGCCAGCCCGAAGCTGCGCAGGGCGCCGTGGAGCCGGTCGGGGCCGAGCATCTGGCCGATCTTCACCGTGCCCACGTTGGACGAGTCGGCCAGGATCTGGCTGACGTCCCAGGTGACCGGGCCGCGGGGCTCGGCCTCCTGGATCTCGTAGTCGTAGATGGGCAGCGTCGACGGCAGGTAGAGCTCGCTGCCGGGCTCCACGTGGCCGTCCTCGAGGGCGGCGCCGATGGTGACCGGCTTCATCACCGACCCGGGCTCGTACTGGGTGGTGAGGGCGGCGTTGTTGGTGCCGATCACGACCTCGTCGCTGTCGGGGTCACGGACCACGTTGGCCATGGCCAGGATCTCACCGGTCTCGGGCCGGCTGACGATGGCGATACCACCCTGGGCGTCGACGGCGGCGACCTGCTCGGCGAGGAGGCGCTCCGCCTCGAACTGGATCGACCGGTCGAGGGTGAGCATCAGGTCGTCGCCCGGCACCGCCGGCACCACGTCGCGCTCGCCCACGGCGATGGTCTGGCCCTCCGGGGTTCGCTCGTAGCGGATCTCCCCGGGTGTGCCGGTGAGCACGTCGCCGAACTGGGCCTCGAGGCCGGAGATGCCCTGGTTGTCGACGTCGACCTGGCCCAGCAGGGAGCGGGCCGAGTCACCGGCCGGCAGGTACCGCTCGCTCTCGTCGAGGAACGCCACCCCCGCCAACCCCAGTGCGGCGATGCGGTCGGCGACGTCGGCCGACACCTTGCGGGCCAGGTAGGCGAAGCGCCCCTCCCCGGCCATCTCGGCGGTGACCTCGTCGACGTCGAGCCCGAGCAGCGGCGCGACCGCCGAGGCGGCGACGGCGGGCTCCTCGATCAGCTCGGGGTCGACGAAGACCGAACGGGTCGGACGCGAGACGGCCAGCTCGGCGCCGTTGCGGTCGAGGATGGCCCCCCTATCGGCGGCGAGGACCGTCGTGTCGAAGCGCTGGGCCACGCCCCAGGCCAGGTGGCGGTCGGGGTTGAGCACCTGGAGGTCGATGACCTTGGACGCCACGATCGCGAACAGCAGCCCCACCACCGCCAGCACGGCCAGGAGGCGGCGACGGTGGTCGGGCGGGGCGCCGGCGCCGACGTGGACCGATCGGCGGGCGGCCCGTCGCCGGCGGCCCCCCTCGGGCACCGCCGCCAGGCGGCGGGAGAGGACCTCACCCACCCGCGAGGGGACGTGCGGTCGACGCGCTCCCGGAGGGTCGTGCGGGGCGGCGGCGCCGACCCCACCCCGACCTCCGACGCGGACGGGCCCACTGCGGGAGGCGGGTGTGGAGCGGGTGCGGGCGCGCCCTTCGATCGCCGTGTCGGAACGCGTCGTGCCATCCGGCCGGGAGGTCGACGTCCGTCCCTCGTCGCCCGCCGCACCGGCGCGGGCGCGCGACCGACGGTTGCGATCCGGCGCGCGGGTCGCGGGCCGCGGGCGGCGAGCCCGCTCACCCATGACCGCCGGGTCGTTCCAGGGGGCGTGGCGGGTCGGTGACTCGTGGACAGGCGCGGTGGGGCCCGGAGGTGTCACCGCCCGGGCACCTCGGCGGCGCGGGCGTCGTCGTCGGGTCGAGGTTGGATGTAGACGACGCCCGGGGGCGAGACCATGCCCAGCCGGTCGCGCGCGGCCTCGGTGATGCGTTGGGGGCTCTCGAGCTCGGCGAGCTGGTCGTCGAGCTCGCGGGCCAGGTCGGCTTCGACCGCGATCCGGTCGGTGAGGTCGTCGAGCCGCTTCTGCTGGGACACGATCAGCGTCTGGAAGCCGGCGACGGCGAACAACGAGGCGAACAGCACGATGCCGGCCACCGTGCCGACCTGCCACCGTCGGCGACGCCGGTGGACGACCCGGAGATCGGGGCGCGGGTCGCGCTCGGGAGTCCGCGCCGGCTGCGGGAGGGCCGCCACGCCTCCCCGGGCGAGGGGAGCGGCGGCCGCGGCGGAGGGCGGGGGGGTCACGACGGTGCTCCCTGGACGTCAGCGGCGGCCAGCCGCTCGGCACCACGGAGACGGGCGCTCTCGGCCCGGGGGTTGGCGGCGATCTCGTCGGCCGTCGGCTTCCACGCGCCCTGCTTGAGGAGGCGCACCGTGGGAGTGGCCCCGCACACGCAGGGGAGACTCGGTGGGCAGCTGCAGTCCCCGGTGGCGGCCGAGCGCAACCGGGCCTTGACGATGCGGTCCTCGCCGGAGTGGTAGGCGAGCACGACGATGCGGCCGCCCGGAGCCAGCAGGTCGATGGCGGCGTCGATGCTGGCCGGGAGGATGCCCAGCTCGTCGTTGACCTCGATGCGCAGGGCCTGGAACGTCCGCTTGGCCGGGTGCCCGCCGCGCCGGCGAGCGGGAGCGGGGATGGCATCGCGCACCAACTCGGCCAGCTGGCCGGTGGTGGCCACCGGACGGGCGGCGACGACGGCCTTGGCGATCCGGGCGGCGAAGCGCTCGTCGCCCAGCTCCCGCAGCACCGCCGCCAGGCGGGCCTCGGGGTAGGTGTTGACGACGTCGGCCGCCGAGCGCGCTGCGTCGGGGTCCATGCGCATGTCGAGAGGGGCGTCGTGGCGATAGCTGAAGCCCCGTTCGGCCCGGTCGAGCTGGGGCGAGCTCACCCCGAGGTCGAAGAGCACCCCGACCACCGGGGCCCCGTCGAGGGTGCGGTCGGCGACCTCGGGCAGGGCGTCGAAGCGGGCCCGCACGGTGCGCACCCGATCGCCGAACGGCGTCAGCCGGGCCCGGGCCGCCTCGAGCGCCGAGGGGTCCTGGTCGATCCCGAGCACCCGCACCTGCGGGTGGGCGTCGAGCAGAGCCCGGGCGTGGCCGGCCCCGCCGAGGGTGGCGTCGACCACCCAGCCGGCGGCCACCGGGGCGAACAGGGCCACGATCTCGTCGGCCATCACCGGCTGGTGGGCGAAGCGGGGATCGGGGCGGTGGTCCATGACGGTGCGGCCCGACACGCAGGGCACCGACCGGGCCCGCTCATCGGCAGCCCCTCGGATCACGGTCGCCCGCCGGGATGTCTCCCCGACTGGGCTCGATGGGAAGCGGGCGGAGTAGGGGCCTTCCATCGTGTGATCCGAGAGGCTGCGGGTGAGCGGACCGCAGCGGTGTGCACAGAGGTGTCGGTGGGCGGGGTCCTTCGGTCGGGTGGCGGTGAGCGGGGACATGGCGGGCAGGTGGTCAGAGCCCGAGGGCGGTGACCGCCTTCACGAGGCTGTGGTCGGCGGCGGAGGACTGGTCGGTCCAGCGCTCGGGGTTCCAGATCTCGATGCGGTCGATGGCGCCGATGAGCACGGCGTCGCGGTCGAGTCCGGCGAACTCCCGGAGGCGCTGGGGGATGGTGATGCGGCCCTGCGAGTCGGCGCTGACCTCGTGGGCGTTGGACGAGAAGGCCCGCATGGCCTCCTGGGGGGCCTGGCCCTCCCTGATCTTCTGGGTCAGTCGCTGTGCCACGTCCTGGAAGCCCTCCTCGGTCCACACGCCGAGACACAGGTCCCACTGCGAGATGTAGCCCCGCTGGCCGTTGAGGTGGTTGCGGTACGTGACCGGGAGGACCACTCGGCCCTTGTCATCGAGCGAATGCTCGAACGTCCCGACGAACACGTTCCACGACCTCTCCACCGGCCCCCTCGGAGCCCCACGAGGCCCCACTGTATGCCACTTCCCCCCACCTGTCCACACCTCACCCCCCGTCGCGCCCCGCCGGGTCCACCGCCCGACGTGCACCCCCGCCCACGCAGGGCGCGGGCCCCGGAGACGACGGGCGCGACCTCGGGCGCCGGCGGCCGGGGCCGCCCCGTCGACGATGGCGACAGCAGGGCCCCTGGCGGAGTAGGAAGTGGGGAGTGCCGTTCGCCCGTCGAGCCCTCTCCCCCGCCCGCATGGTGGTGATCGCCTTCGGCGCCGCCATCGCCGTGGGCACGGTGCTGTTGATGCTGCCCTTCGCCACCGAGTCCGGATCGGTGACCAACCCCGGCGAGGCGCTCTTCACCGCCACGTCCGCGGTGTGCGTCACCGGGCTCGTCGTGGTCGACACCCCGACGCACTGGAGCACGTTCGGTGAGGTCGTGATCATGGTGCTGTTCCAGCTGGGCGGCTTCGGGATCATGACCCTGTCGTCGCTGGTGGCCCTGACGCTCTCCCGCCGGCTCGGGCTGCGCCAACGGCTGTTCGCCCAGGCCGAGACCGGCACCATGGACCCCGGCGACGTCCGCCGGGTGCTCATCGGCGTCGCCGCCTTCACCGTCCTGTTCGAGAGCGTGGCCACCGTCGTGCTCTCCTGGAGGTTCTACGCCGACGGCGACGTGTCGGTCGGACGCGCCGTGTACCTGGGTCTGTTCCACGCCATCTCGGCGTTCAACAACGCCGGGTTCTCCCTGTTCAGCGACAGCCTCATGGGCTTCGTCACCGACTGGTGGCTCATCGTCACCATCGGCCTGGCCGTCATCGCCGGCGGCATCGGCTTCCCGGTCTGGCTCGACCTGCGCGAGCACCTCACCCGACCCCGTCGCTGGGCGCTGCACACCAAGCTCACCGTCGGCACCACGCTGCTGCTGTTGGTGGTGGGCACGGTGCTGCTCAGCGCCACCGAGTGGACGAACCCCGCCACCCTCGGGGCCCTCGACGGACCGGACAAGGTGCTCGCCGGCTGGTTCCAGGCGGTCATGCCCAGGACCGCCGGCTTCAACAGCCTCGACTACGGCGCCATGCGCGAGAGCAGCTGGCTCGTCACCGACGCGCTGATGCTCATCGGCGGCGGTTCGGCCTCCACCGCCGGCGGCGTCAAGGTCACCACGTTCGCCCTGCTGGGGTTCGTGATCTGGTCCGAGGTCCGCGGCGACCCCGACGTCAACGCCTTCGGTCGCCGGATCCCCGACACCGCCCAACGTCAGGCCGTGGCCCTGGTCCTGTTGGCCGTCGGAGCCGTGATCACCGCCACGTTCGCGCTGGTGGTGCTGGCCGACGTGACCATCGGCCCCGCGCTGTTCGAGGCCCTCTCCGCCTTCAGCACGGTCGGGCTCTCCACCGGCATCACCGGCGAGCTCGGGACCCCGGCCCAGATGGTGCTGGTGGTGCTCATGTTCCTCGGGCGGGTGGGCCCCATCACCCTGTTCGCCGCGCTCGTGCTGCGCGAGCGTGGGCGCCTCTACCGACTCCCCCAGGAAAGGCCGATCATTGGCTGAGCACCAGATGCCCCGCATGCCCCGCCGACGGCCCGCGGGCATCCGCCACTCCACCGCCGACCAGGTCCTCGTGATCGGTCTCGGGCGCTTCGGCGCGTCGCTCGCCACCAGCCTCATGGGCCTCGGCTACGAGGTGTTGGGCGTGGACACCTCCCCCGCCCTGGTCCAGCGCTACAGCGGGCTGCTCACCCAGACCGTCGAGGCCGACAGCACCGACGCCGACGTGCTGCGCCAGCTCGGTGCCGGCGAGTTCCCCATCGCGGTCGTCGGCATCGGGACGGGCATCGAGGCCAGCGTGCTCACCGTCGCCGCACTCGGCGACCTCGGCGTGCCCGACATCTGGGCCAAGGCCATCACCGAACCGCACGCCCGCATCCTCGAACGGGTGGGCGTGCACCACGTGGTCTTCCCCGAGGCCGAGATGGGCGAGCGGGTCGCCCACCTCGTCACCGGTCGGATGATGGAGTACCTCGAGCTCGACCCGGGGTTTGCCCTCGTGGAGACCACCGCGCCGACGGAGATGCTGGGCAAGTCCCTCACCGAGCTGATGTTCCGGTCCCGCTACGGCGTCACCGTCGTGTGCATCAAGCCCGCCGGCGGCGTCTTCACCTACGCCACGCCCGACACCGTCGTCGGCGAGGGCGACACCATCCTCGTCGCCGGCGAGACCGCTCGGGCCGAGGCCTTCGCCAACCTGACCTAGCCCTCCCCCTCCAGACGCGTTCTCGCATGCTCTCGACGCTCCCCGAGGCGCCGATTCCATGCAGGAACCAGGGAGGGAGCCACCGAACCGGACCGCCGGGACACCGGAGCGCCGGAGCCACCCACGAAGGGACCACGCGATGTCCACCCCCACCGAGGATCGCCCGCCCATCGACCACGACGTCCACACCGCCGACCTGCCCCCGCTGCCCCAGAGGGAGTCGATGATCCCCGCCACGCGCTGGATCGAGGCCCCGCCGTTCGTCCGCGACCTCGGCCAGGAGATCGGGGTGGAGCTGGTCACCTACATCCGTCGCATCCACGACTACCTGCTGTGGCGGGCCGGGCGGGCCGCCGGAGAACCGGCTCGCTACTGCGCGGTCAACGTCGCCGATCCGGAGGACCGCTGGTTCTTCGCCCTCGACGCCGACGGCAACGGCGACGGCCTCGGCCCCGACGGCGAACGCCACACCCGCTTCCGCACCTGGAAGCTGTCGCTGCGCGACGCCAGCACCCCCGACTAGCTCGGGAGACGGGCCAGGACCGCGTCGACGACGTCTGTCGTCGTCGACGTGGTCATCGGCGCCACCGGCAGGTCGCGGAGGTGGCGGGCGCCCGCCGAGCCGGCCACCCGGGCCAGTCCCGGGGCCAGCAGGGCGACCTGGCGCTCGGCATCCCACGAGAGCAACACCGAAGACTGCAGGCGGGCGGTGGACCGGGTCCGTCGCTGGGAGATCCCGACCGCCTTGGCCCCGCCGACGGTGACCTCACCGGGCCCGAGCCCGGCGAAGCAGACCACCGGCGACAACGGCGTCGTCACCAGTCCGGCCTCGTGCACCGCCACCTGGTCGGGCGGCACCCCCAGGTCGCCCAGCACCCGGGCCCAGAGCTGCCCCAACCAGGCGAACGCCCGCCCCACGTCGTCGTGCCAGAGCTCGTCGTCGCGGGGCACGACAGCGTCGACCCACACCACCGCCCCGGGGTCGAGCAGCACCGCACCTCCCCCACTGCGCCGACGCACGACGTCCACCCCCAGACGCTCGGCGGCACCGGTGTCGACGTCGGTGGCGGGCTGGGTGGAGCCGAGCACCAGCGCCGGACGGTCGACCGTGAACACCCACATCTCGCGCCGGGGCGGATCGGACGGGTCGCGTCCGTGGAAGGGGCCGGCGGCGCCGGCCAGCTGTTCGATCGACCAGCGACCCGTCACCCGGTGGCCGTCAACCAGGGCATCCACTCGGCCCGGGTGGCGCCGGCCCGCACCACCAGCGACCCGATACCCCGGGGCTCGAAGGGGTTGGCGAGCAGCGGCATGCCCGCTTCCTCGGGAGTGCGGTTGCCCTTGCGACCGTTGCACGTGCGGCAGGCGGCGACCAGGTTCGCCCAGGTGTGATGGCCTTCGGGTCGGGAACGGGGCACCACGTGGTCGACGCTGTCGGCGTGCCCGCGGCAGTAGGCACAGCGATGGCCGTCGCGCGTGAGCACCCCTCGCCGGGTGACGGGGGCGGTCCGACCTCGGGGCACCCGCACGTAGGACAGGAGCCGGATGACGTGGGGCCTGGCCACCGACACGCTCGGCGAGCGCACCCGTCGGTGCTCGTCCGCGGTCACGATCTCGGCGACCCCGTCGAGGACGAGGACCACCGCCCGCTGCCAGCCCACCGTGCTCAGCGGTTCGTATGTGGCGTTCAGGACGAGGACGTGCTCACCCACGGTTCCCCTCGGGGCCGCGAGCCGGGCGGATGCCCCGCTCCTGGCCGCAGCGTAGTGGCCGGCGGGCGGAGCAGGTCAGGTCGATCGGACGCACGGCACCCGCCTGGCCCGGCTCAGCTGCCCGTGACCCGGGGCCAGGCCCGGCACCAGTGCAGGTAGGTGACGACGTCGGCCGGACGAGGGTCGTGGCCCTGGCCCCCGTAGGCGGTGACGAGACGAAACCGCAGGTAGGCGGGGTCGGGCACCGGCAGGTGGGGGCGTCGACGCCACCACCGGTCGGGCACCAGACGGCCGAGCTGGCGAACAGCGGTGGTCCACAACCAGGGCCGCACGACGACCGCGACCGCCGCCCGACCCATCCACGCGATCGAGACGGTAGCGGCGCCCGCCCCGTTGCCTCGACCTCGTCGCACCATGACCCGAGCCTACCGTCGGCCTCCCGGACGGTCGGCGCCGGCGGCCGAGCCGCGCCAACCGACGGCCGCGGCCCCCACGAGCGGACCGTCGCCACCGAGACCGCCCGGTGAGATGACGGTGCCGCGGGAGAACTCCAGCCGGGCCAGACGATCGATCTCGCCCTGGGCGGCGGCGAAGAAGACCTCGCCGAACCCCAGGGCCACCGAGCCGGCGACCAGCGCCGAGCGCAGGTCGAGGAGGTTGGCCACCGACGCCACCGCCCGGCCCACCAGCACGCCGGTGCGGCGCCGCACCTCGTCGCTCGCCTCGGCAGCAGGGCGCCCGGTGATGGCGGCGATGGCGGTGCCGGATGCCTCGGCCTCGAGGCAGCCGACGCCGCCGCAGGCGCACCGGCGCCCGTCGGGCACCACCACGACGTGGCCGATGTGCCCGGCGTTGCCCCCGGCGCCGTCGAGGAGGCGCCCGTCGAGGACGATCCCGCCCCCCACCCCGGTGGAGACGACCATGGCGAGGAAGTCGTCGACGCCGGCGGCGGCACCGATCCAGCCCTCCGCCAACGCCAACGCCTTGGCGTCGTTGTCGACGAAGGTGGGCAACCCGGTGTGGGTGCGGAGGTGGTCGCGCAGGGGGAACCCCCGCCACGCCGGGATGTTGAGGGGTGAGACGTCGACGCCGCCGGGAGCCATGGGCCCTCCGCAGCCCACGCCGACGACGGCCGGGGCGGGCCCCGGTCCGGCGGCGAGCACCTCGTCGACCGCGCCGGCCAGCAGGTCGAACAGGCCCTGCGCGGTGAGGTCGCGCCGGGTGGGCACCTGGCGGCGGACCAGGACGACACCCTCGGCGTCGACCAGCCCGGCGACCATCTTGGTGCCACCGATGTCGACGGCCAGGCACGTCCTGGCGGGTGTTCCCCCTGTGTCGTCGGCGTTCACGCCACGGCACCCTACCGACCGCCACTCCGTGCCGACGGGGCGCCCGGCACCGATCGCCGGCCGGCCGCGGGCGGGCCCAACGGCCCCGACCTCGTGGATCCGCCTTCGGCGACCTAGCCTGACCGGGCGGATGGCCCAGTTGGACCGTCCTCCCCCCCGCCTCTGGCCCCGTCGGCACCCGCCGAGAGGAGCTCGGTCTTGACCACCCAGGAAGCCGGTGTCCGCACCGCCACGTTCGCCGACCTGTTCGGGTCCATCACCGACTCGATGGCCCGGGCGATCCAAGGCAAGCGCGAGGTGATCGAGCTCGCCGTGCTCTGCCTCGTGTCCGAGGGCCACCTCCTGGTCGAGGACGTCCCGGGCGTGGGCAAGACCACCCTGGCCAAGGCACTCGCCGCCTCCATCGACTCCAGCTTCGGACGCATCCAGTTCACCCCGGACCTGCTGCCCAGCGACGTCGTCGGCGTGACGGTCTGGAACCGCTCGACCGACAACTTCGAGTTCCGTCCCGGGGCGGTGTTCGCATCGATCGTGCTGGGCGACGAGCTCAACCGCGCGTCACCCAAGACGCAGTCGGCCCTGCTCGAGGCCATGGCCGAGAACCAGGTGACCGTCGACAACGTCACCTACCCCCTCGGTCCGCCGTTCATGGTGATCGCCACCCAGAACCCGATCGAGCACGAAGGCACCTACCCGCTGCCGGAGAGCCAGCTCGACCGATTCCTGCTGCGGGCCAGCATCGGCTACCCGAGCCGGGCCGACGAGCTCGCCGTGCTCGACACCCACGGCGACGTGGAACCGCTCGCCCGGCTGACGCCGGTCGCCACCGCCGCCGACGTCCAGGGCCTCATCGCCGCCGCTCGCACGGTCCACGTCTCCGAGGCCGTCCGGGGCTACCTCGTCGATCTGGCCGATGCCACCCGGCACCACCCCCACCTGGCCCTCGGCATGTCACCGCGAGCCACGCTCTCGCTGTTGCGGGCCTCCCGGGCCCGAGCCGCCAGCCAGGGACGGGGCTATGTCGTGCCCGACGACGTGAAGGCCCTCACCGAACCGGCGCTCGCCCATCGCCTCATGGTCACGCCCGAAGCCCAGCTCCAGGGCATCGGCGCGGCCGACGCCCTGGCCGAGGTCGTCGCCACCGTCCCGGTCCCCACCGCCGGGTAGCCCGTGCTCACCCGTCGAGGCTGGCTCACCGGTGTGAGCGCGGCTGCGCTGTTGGTCGCCGGGCGCGTGTTCGGGTTCGTGGAGGCCTACGTCGCCGGCGCCGTGTTGGCTGCGCTCTTGGTGCTCTCGGGCCTGTGGCTCGTCGTGACCCGCATCTCGGTCGAGGTCAGCCGGGACCTCCACCCACCACGGGTGAGCGCCGGCTCCCCGTCGCGCATCGACCTGCACGTCACCAATCGGGGGCGACGACGCTCGCCGCTGCTCACCCTGCGCGATCGCGTGTCGGGCACCCGGGGCGCGCTGCTCGTCGTGAACCCGCTCCGACCCGGCGGGTCGGCGAGGGCCGCCTACCGCTTCCCCACCGAGCGGCGCGGCGTCGTCTCCATCGGGCCGCTCGAGGTCGAGATCGCCGACCCCCTGGGCCTGGCCCGGTTGGTCATGCCGGCCACGGGGATCTCCGAGCTGATCGTGTACCCAAGGGTCGAGGCCGTGTCGCCCCTTCCCCTCACGTCGGGCAACGATCCCATGGCCGGCGCCGAGCACCCCAATGCGCTGGGTCGGTCGGGCGAGGACTTCTACGCCCTGCGCGCCTACGTGGTGGGCGACGACCTCCGGCGGGTGCACTGGCCTTCCACCGCTCGCCACGACGAGCTCATGGTGCGCCAGGACGAGTTGCCCTGGCAGGGGCGAGCGACGCTCGTGCTCGACGCCCGGGTCACGCGCCACGACGAGGTCACCCTCGAGCGAGCGGTGTCCGCCGCCGCCAGCCTCGTCACCGCCGGAGCCCGACGCCAGGACCTCATCCGCTACCTCGCCACCGACGGTGCCGACTCGGGCTTCGCCGCCGGCCACGGCCACGCCGAAGCCGTCCTCGAGCACCTGGCCTGCATCGGACCGACCGGCGAGGGCGGCTTCCGCCGCACGCTGGACACCCTCGCCGCCGGCACCACCGGTGGCGCGCTGGTGGTGGTGGGAGGCCTGTTCACCGACGCCGATCTGGAACAGCTGGGCCGGCTGGGCCGGCGCTACGGCGCAGCGATGGCGGTGGGCTTCGACCGGGTGACCGCCGCCTCCCCCCAGACCAGCCCGGGACCCGGAGGCCTCCGGGTGCTCCGTGTCGCACCGGACACCGCGTTCGCCGCGGCCTGGGCCGAGGTCCAACGCCGCTCCCGATCCACGTCGACGGCGCGCCCGGTGGGGAGCCGACCATGACCATCACCTCGCCGCCTCCTCCCCCGCCCGACGGGCCCGCGCCGGCCCCTGCGCTCGAGCCACCGCCCGACGCCCGGGCCGATCGCTTCGGAGGCACGCGCCCGGCCCGCCCGGCCCGTCGGGGGGCCGACCGCCCGCCGCACCTGCTCGGCGCCGAGGTGGCGCTGGGCGCCCTCACCGCTGCCGGGGTGTACGGCTTCGCCCGCATCTTCGACTCCTTCGACTTCCTCTGGCCTCTCTTGGTCATCGCCGGCGCCGTCCACGTGCTCAGCGCCGTCCTGCGCCGACGCGGCGTGGGCATCGCCCTGTCGTTCCTCGCCGTCGCCGCGGCCTGGGTCCTCGTGGCCACCTGGCTGTTCTTCCGCGAGACGACCTTCGCCCTGGTCCCCACCCCCTCCACGCTCGACGCCGCCCGGCTCGAGCTCGACCGCTCGTGGTCGGCGTTCAGCGAGCTGGTCGCCCCCGCTCCCGTGCTCACCGGATTCGTCGTGGCCGCTGCCCTCGCCGTCGGGGTCGGCGCCTTCCTGGCCGACTGGGCGGCGTTCCGACTGTGGTCGTCACGCGACGCCGTGGTGCCGTCGCTCACCCTCTTCGTGTTCGCCACCTTGCTCGCCGGTGGACGTCAGAGGGTGGCCAGCGCCGTCGTGTACGTGGCGGCGGCCTTGGTCTTCGCGCTCTTGCACCGGGTCGTGCGCCTGGAGCGCAGCAACGGGTGGGTCACGAGCGAGCGCGCCACCGGCGGGCGGGCCCTCCTCGGTGTCGGGGTGGTGATCGTGGCCATGGCGCTCGTCGCCGGCGTGCTGCTCGGTCCCCGGCTGCCCGGCGCCGACTCCGACGCCATCGTCGACTGGCGCGGGTTGCAGGAGGACGACGGGCGGGTCACCGTCAGCCCGCTGGTCGACATCCGCAGCCGCCTCGTGCAGCGCAGCGAGAGCGAGGTCTTCCAGGTGTCGAGCCCGGTGCCGGCGTACTGGCGGATGACCGCCCTCGACGACTTCGACGGCGTCATCTGGCGATCCAGCGGCACCTACGACCGGGTGCAGAACCGGCTTCCCGTGCCTTCCTTCCCCAGCCGCTCGGTCGAACAGGTGGACCAGGAGTTCCGCATCCAGAGCCTCTCGACGCTGTGGCTGCCCGCCGCGGCCGTGCCCGTCGGGGTCTCGGCGGACCTGCCGGTGAGCTATCAGGCGGAGACCTCCACCCTGATCGTCGACCCCGACCTCGCCGATGCCGACGGGGCCAGCTACACCGTCGAGTCCCTCGTCCCCACGTGGAGCGCGGAGCAACTGCAGCGAGCGGACCCGGCTCTGCCGGACTCGGTGGGCGACGCCCTCGACCTACCGGAGGACTTCCCCGAGGTGGCCAGCGCCACCGCGCGCGAGGTCGTCGCCGCGGCCGGGGCCACCACCCGCTACGAGCAGGTCCTGGCCCTGCAGGACTTCTTCCGGACCTCGGGTGGCTTCACCTACGACCTCGAGGTCGACTCCGGGCACAGCGGGAACGCCATCGTGGCCTTCCTGGAGAACCGCCGGGGGTACTGCGAGCAGTTCGCCGGGACATTCGCCGCCATGGCCCGTTCCCTCGGGATCCCCGCCCGCGTGGCCGTGGGCTTCACGTGGGGCGACGAGCTGGGCACCGACGAGGCCGAGGGCACCACCACCTTCCAGGTGCGGGGGCGCAACGCGCACGCCTGGCCCGAGGTCTACCTCGGCGAGTACGGGTGGGTCCCGTTCGAACCCACACCGGGCCGAGGTGCGCCCAACGCCGAGGCCTACACCGGCCAGAGCGCCTCGCAGGTGGCGCCTGCCACCGGAGGCACCGAGCCCACCCCACCCGAGGGGGCCGAGGGCGAGCCGGCGCCGCCCGTGACACCGGAGACCCCCGACAGCCTCCCCGGCGAGGAAGCCGGCGACGTCCTGAACAGCGAGGGCGCCGCCGGAGCGGATACGACCTCGGGTCGTGGCGGGGCCGGCACCCTCGCCCTCGCCGTCGTGCTGCTCCTGGCCGCGGCGGCCGGGTATCTCGCCCTCGTGCCGGGACGACGCGCGCTCACCCAGCGGCGGCGCCGCCACGCCGCCCACGGCGATCCCTCCGCCGAGATCCGCGTGACCTGGCGCGAGGTCGCCGACGACCTCGCGCTGGCTCGGCTCTCACCCCGTCCGGGCGAGACCCACGCCGAGACCGCCAGCCGCGTCAGTGCCGCCCTCCCCGATCAGGCCGCCGCGCTCCACCGGTTGGCCGACGCCGCCGACACCGCTGCCTATGCGCCGAACGGGCCCGACCAGGCCCTGGCCGACGCGGCCCGAGCCGACGCCGGCGAGGTCAGGGCCTGCGTCGCCGAGCGGCTGCCCCGCTGGCGTCGGTGGTTGGCGGCGCTCGACCCCCGGCTCGGTGCCGACCGGGCTCCCCGACGCCATCACGTCGATCGCCCTCACGGCTGATCCGCCCCCATCGCGGCCCCGGCCACCGGTTCCGGGCACTCCTGCTCACCGCCGAGGGAGGGCTGGCTCGGCCCAGGCGCGACACCTGGGCGGCGGTCTCCGGCGATGGTCGAGACGGTGCGGGCGGGTGCCCGTCAGGCGTCGTCGTCGCGCCGCATGCGGTCCTTGAGGCGCGAGTTGGTGTTGCCGAGGGCGTCACGCAGGCCGGCGACCTTGGTCGACTGGGTCATCTGCTGCATGCCCACCTTGCCGAGGCGCCGGGCGTTGCGTTCGGCAGCGAGGGCCGACACCAACATGACCAGGAAGCCGCCGAAGGCGAGGAAGTACGAGGTGCCCAGGGTGAGCACCAGGCCCACGAGACCGACCACCAGCCCGAGCAACGACCACTTCAGGTTGCGGTACGCCGAGGTGTAGACGGTGGTGTCGGCGATGTCGCGGGCCAGCGAGGGATCAGACTGGTAGAGCTGCTGCTCGATCTCGCTGAGGATTCGCTGTTCGTCCTCGGATAGCGGCACCGTCTCGACCCCTTCAACCAACCCAAGTGTGTCCCGGGAGACCCATCTTCCCACCAAACGTGCCGGGCGACAACGCGGACCGCGACGAAATCTGACTTCTCGTCGTCAGCAGGGGTTCTGCGACACCCCACTTCGTCACCCGACGTCCTCCGGAGCGGCCTCGGCACCGGGGCCCCACTGCTGACGTCCCGGGCCCTTCACGTCCAGCCCGTCGGGCCGAGCCAGGGCGGCGGGGCCGATGGCGTCGGCGCCGAACCGGGCTCGGATCTCGTCGACCGTCCGGCTGGCCCCGGCCCAACCCACCCGCTCGTCGACCGCATCGTCGAGGGACAGCTGGCGGATGCCCCCCGGGCCGAGACCGCTGACCGACACGCCCAGCAGGCGCACGCCCGGCGCCGGGTCGACACCGTCGAGCAGGCCCCTCGCCGCCCGCCGCACCGCCGAGGCGTCGTCCACGGGCCCGTCGAGCGTCGTCGACCGGGTGATGGTGTGGAAGTCGCCGAAACGGACCTTGATCGTGATCGTGCGCCCAGCCACCCCATGGGCCCGGAGGCGGGCCGCGACGGCGTCGCTCAGACCGGTCAGCTCCCGCTCGAGCTCGCCGCGCCGGTGCAGGTCCCGGGCGAAGGTCTCCTCGTGGCCGATCGACTTGGGTCGTCGGTCCGCCACCACCGGCCGCGGGTCGAGCCCGTTGGCGAGATCGTGCAGGTGCTGGCCCTGGGCCCGGCCGAGCGCCCCGACCAGCATGCCCCGATCGGTGGCCGCCAGGTCCCCGACGGTGACGATGCCCAGGCGCCCGAGCCGGTTCAGGGTGGCCGGTCCCACGCCCCACAGGGCCCGGACGGGCAGGGGGTGCAGGAACGCCAGCGTGTCGCCCGGAGCCACCACCCTCACGCCGTCGCCGAGGACCGGGCCGGCCTCGGACACGCCGGGCTTGGCGTCCTCGGTGGCCAGCTTGGCCACGAACTTCGTGGCGGCCACCCCCACCGAGCAGGTGAGGCCGACCTCGTCGAGCACCCGGGCCCGCAGGCGAGCGGCGATGGTCGGGGCCGGACCCATCCGACGCTCGGCCCCCGCCACGTCGAGGAACGCCTCGTCGAGCGAGAGGGGTTCGACGAGCGGGGTGACCTGGCGGAAGAT
Source organism: Rhabdothermincola salaria (assembly GCF_021246445.1). Taxonomy (NCBI): domain Bacteria; kingdom Bacillati; phylum Actinomycetota; class Acidimicrobiia; order Acidimicrobiales; family Iamiaceae; genus Rhabdothermincola; species Rhabdothermincola salaria. The sequence continues at coordinate 249,577 of NZ_JAJQXW010000001.1, read as the reverse complement.
CGTCATCACCTCGGCGCTGACCTCGGCGTAGCGCGCGTGACGTCCGGCGAGGAACACGGCGTGTGGGCACAGGCGGCGGGCCCTGACCGAGGGCATGGCCGAGTGCACGCCGAAGGCCCTCGCCTCGTAGGAGGCGGCGGCCACGACACCCCGTTCGCCCTGCCCGCCCACGACGACGGGACGGCCCCGAAGCTCAGGACGGTCGAGCAGCTCCACCGACACGAAGAAGGCGTCCATGTCGACGTGCAGGATCGTCGGGCGGTCGCGGACGGTCACACCCGGGTGACCTCCAACGCCCGGGGATCGCGCCCGACGATCCGGTACCCGTACCGGCGTCGCCCGGCCCACGGTTCGGCCAGCCACTCCTGCACCGGGTCGGCCACCCAGGGCGACGCCTCGGCGAGGTGGAGGGCGCAGTCGGTGGTGCTCACCCAGCGGGCGTCGACCACGATGCCGTCGGGGTCGTCGACGACGAGGTCGCCCCGCCAGCTGACCGCCCTCCAGGCCTCGACCCGCAGGCGCCACCCGAGCGTGGGGGCCTCGGCCTCGATCTCGTAGAGGGGACCGGCCCACTCGGTGACCGTCAGGCCTGTCTCCTCGAGGACCTCCCGGGTGAGGCCCTCGACGAGGGACTCGCCGCGGTCGATCACGCCTCCGGGCGGGCTCCAGTCGTGGCGGCCGTCGCGGCGCCGGTTCTGGACGAGCAGGAGCCCATCGGGGCCCTCCATGACTGCACCGCCCACGAGCCAGTCGCGCATCGCGCCATCATCGCACTGCGTGGGGAGGCCGGGGAGACCGCGCCGGGCACGGTCGAGGTGACCGGCCCGGCCAGGTCAGGGATCGACCTGCACCGCTCCGGGGGAACCGTCGGGGTTGCGTTCCTGCACCGCGCCGGGGATGAGCGACACGGACGGGTCGACGGGTGCCTCGACCGCAGAGGGCCGGGTGGCCGGCTCCGGCGGCGGGGTGGCCTCGTCGCCGGCGCGCAGCACCAGCACGGTGCCCACCCCGGTGGCGATGACGACGGCGCCCACCACGGGGAAGACGAGCTTCGAGCGCAGCAGCCGGTGGAACAGGCTCAGGTCGGTGCTCGGCTGGCGCATGAGGCCGGTGAGGCGGGCCTCGACGTCCGGCTCGGCGAGGCGCAGGGCACGCGACAGCACGGCAACGTCGTACTGGCGCAGCACGAGCGGCGTGCCCGGATCGGCGTGGCGCAGCGTGTAGACGAGCGAGAGATAGGCCGAGAGGACCTCGTCGGCGGTGGGGGCCGACGTGTCGATGGCGGCCGCTTCCTCGGCGACGAGGAGCTGCCCCTGGTCGAGGTCGACCACCACCTGGCTGCGGGCGGGGATCAGCTCTTCGACGGGGACGCCGTAGGCGTCGAGGACGGGCTGGACCTGATCGTCGGCGAGACGCAGGTCGCCGCGCTCGAGGGCGTCCAGCTCCTCCTCGTCGAAGGAGCACGCCGACGCCACGTCGGTCAGCGAACGACCGCGGGCGTGTCGCCCCTCCGAGAGGAGGACACCGAGCCGCTGAGGCGGGAGCAGGGTGAGGGTCGCAGTGGTCACGTTCATGGAATCGGCACGAGGGAGGAGCGACTTGAGCGAGCAGGCATCAGCGCGCGGGGTCGGCGGGTGAGGCATCGTGGCGGCGACGGCGCAGCAGCCGGTCGCGGATCGCCCACCAGGTCACCAGCACCAGCGCCTCCACGACGATGCGGCCGGACATCTTGGAGGTGCCGCGGACGCGATCGGTGAAGCTGATGGGCACCTCCACGATGCGGCCGCCTCTCCCGGCGACCGCGTAGGCCATCTCGATCTGGAAGCCGTAGCCGTCGGCCGTGATCTCGTCGAGGGCGATCTGGGACAGCATCGGCGCCGCATAGCAGCGGAAGCCGGCGGTCGCGTCGCGGACCTGCAAGCCGAGCAGCAGAGAGGCGTAGCGGTTCCCGCCCCGTGACAGGTACTCGCGGTGCTTGGGCCACTCCGGGATGCTGCCTCCCGGCACGTAGCGCGAACCGATGGCCAGATCGGCGCCGGCGTCGACCGCGCTGAGCAGCGACGGCAGCGCCGCCGGATCGTGGGAGAGGTCCGAGTCCATCTCGACGAGAGCGTCGTAGCCCTGGGCCAGTCCCTCGGCGAAACCGGCGCGATACGCCGAGCCGAGTCCCTGCTTTCCCGCCCGGCGCAGCACCGAGAGCCCGCCACCGTGCTCGGCGCCCCATCGCTCGGCGAGGCCGGCGGTGCCATCGGGACTGGCGTCGTCGACGACCAGCACGTCGGCTTCGGGCACGGCATCGCGGAGTCGATCGAGAACCTCGACGATGTTCTCGGCCTCGTTGAAGGTCGGGAGGATGACCAGGGGCTTCACGAGCGTCATGCTACGGCCCGCCGCGCTGGCCCCGGCGGAGGGGGCCCGACGCCCGATCGGTAGGATCGGTGGCCGTGAGCACCCCCGAGGACACCGACCGGACACCGAGCGGACCGGGCGCGCCCCGCACCGCCCTGCCCTCGGTCGGCGCGAGGGTGCTGGCCTTCGCCGCCATCGTGTTGGCCGGCGCCGCCGGCGGCTTCATCGGCTTCGCCTTCGTCGACCTGCAGTGCGAAGGCGACGACTGCGGGCTGCAGACCGGTCTGGGTGGGCTCGTCGGCGCCGTCGTGGCCGCCGGCGGCACGGCCGTGGTGGCGGTGCTCACCCTGCGGGCCATGGGCGAGTGGCACACCATCCAGGCCCGCGGGGGCCCGGCTCCCACTCCGGCCCCACGGGGCGGCCGCCGACCTCCGCCGGGGCCCGACAACCCGCCCCCGCGGGTGCGCTGAGACGACGACCGTGGCCCGACCCGAGGAGCCCGTCACCGAGACCTCTGCGCCCGCCGCCCCCGTCGACCACCGAGCCCTGCTCGAGCTGGCCCTCACCGCGGCCGCCGAGGCCGCCACCGTGCTGAGCGAGGGTGTCGGCCGGGTGCGCACGTCGGTGGCCACCAAGTCCACCAGCACCGACATGGTCACCGAGATGGACCGCGAGGCCGAGCGGCTCATCGAGCGGCGCCTGCTCGGCGCCCGCCCCGACGACGCCATGCGCGGCGAAGAGGGCACCTCCCGCACGGGCACCTCTGGCGTCGAGTGGATCGTCGACCCCCTCGACGGGACCACCAACTACCTCTACGGCCATGCCGGGTTCGCCGTGTCGATCGCCGCCCGGTTCGATGGCCGGGTGGTGGCGGGTGTCGTCCACGATCCGCTCCACGGCGACGTGTTCAGTGCCCGCGTCGACCACGGAGCCTTCCGCAACGGCGAGCGGATCGCCGTGTCGGGCGCCCACGACCTGGCCCATGCCCTGGTCGCCACCGGCTTCTCCTACGATCCCGAGCGGCGCGAGCGCCAGGCTCGGGTGCTCACCTCCGTCCTCCCGGCGGTCCGCGACATCCGCCGCATGGGCGCGGCCGCCGTCGACCTGTGCTCGGTGGCCTGTGGGCGCGTCGACGCCTTCTACGAGCGCGGCCTGCAGCCCTGGGACCATGCGGCCGGGGCACTGGTGGCCGCCGAGGCGGGTGCCCTCGTCGGCGACCTCGAGGGAGGCCCGCCATCCGGCGAGTTCTGCCTGGCCGCCGGGCCGGGCCTCTTCGAGCCGCTCGCGTCGCTGCTGCGCCGTGCCGGGGCCGGCCAGGCCTGAGCTCGCCCCCCACACCGGGAGGTCCCCTGTCGCCGGGGTCAGTCGTCGACGTCCATCCATCCCCGTACGAGCTGCCGGGCGGCGGCCGCCCGCTCCACGCCTCCCGGGACCGCCCCGCCCGCGGCCACCCGCCGCTCGTCGACCCGGAGGTGGGCCTCGACCCGACGAGGGTGCCTGCGGGCGATCCCCTGCACCACGCGCAGGGTGTCGTCGAGGCGCATCCGCACCAGGGCTCCGTTGCCCTCGGTGAGCTGGGCGTCTCGCTGCCCTCCGGCCTGCACCAGCCGCTGCACGGCGCCGGGATCGCCTTCCAAGCCGGCGGCCATGGTGGAGAACCACGCTCCGAACTCGCCACTGGCATCGATCACCAGGTCGACGGCACGGACCACGACGTCGTCGATCGCGGCCACCGTCTCACGGACACCGAGGGCGGGGGGAGGCGTCATGGCGGATCACCTGCTCCTGGAGGTGCCTCCCGTTCGGTCGGCACGGCGTCCATCCTCGTGGCCCGAACGAGCCGAGAGGGGGACCCTCGGGCCGCCTCCCCGACGCCGTCGTCCCACCTCGATTCCCTCCGACGTGGGATTTCTCGGTCGAAATGACCGCGAACGCCCGCCACATCGGGCACGATGGGGATGGCTATGGGCACCCGCATCCTCACGGTGGAAGACGACGAGCGCATCCGAACGGCGGTGAAGATGGCCCTCGAGGACGAGGGCTGGGTCGTCGAGGAGGCCGACACGGGCGAGGACGCGCTCGAATCGTTCACGCGCCACCCGTGTGACGTGGTGCTCATCGACATCATGTTGCCGGGCATCGACGGGTTCGACGTGTGCCGCTCCATCCGCCGCGTCAGCGACGTGCCCATCGTCATGGTGACGGCCCGAGCCGACACCCACGACGTGGTCGCCGGGCTCGAGGCGGGCGCCGACGACTACCTCACCAAGCCCTTCGCCCCCAAGGAGCTCTCCGCTCGCATCCGGGCCCTGCTGCGCCGGGCCCGGACCTCCGACCCTGCCGTCACCCACCTGCGCTTCGGCGACCTCGAGATCGTCCCCGACGAAGGGGTCGTGCTGCGCGACGGCGACGAGGTCCACCTCACCAAGACCGAGTTCCGTCTGCTCGTCGAACTGGCGTCGAGCCCAGGACGGGTGTTCAGCCGAGAGGTCCTCCTCGAACGGGTCTGGGGCTACGGGTACTTCGGCGACGGTCGCCTGGTCGACGTCCACGTCCGGCGGCTGCGCATGAAGGTCGAGACCGATCCGGCCAACCCGCGCCATGTGGTGACGGTCCGCGGTCTCGGCTACAAGCTCCAGCCCTGAGCGCCTCGGGCCCTGTGACCGCGACCAGCCCCGCCGAGGCCCGCAACGCCGCCACCGACGCGCGGACCGCCGCCACGCGATCGACGCGCCGCCGACCACGGTTCATCCCCATCGGCCACGGCCTGGGCCTGCGCACCCGTCTCACCCTCACCTTCGCGCTCGGCGCCGGGGTGCTGTCCGCCGTGCTGTCCATCGTGACCTTCGGACTCACCCGCGAGAACCTGCTCACCCAGCGCGAGGAGTCCTCGGTGACCCAGGCCCTCGCCAACGCCGAGCGGGTGGGCAACCGCCTCGGCACCGACGCCGACGGCACCGCGGTCGAGCAGGTGATCGTCTCGCTGCCCGCCCCGGCCGGGGCCCAGCCGGTACTGCGCTACCGGGGCGAGTGGTTCGCCCGCAACAACCTCGAGTTCGGCCGCGAGGACATCCCCGCGTCGCTCCAGGAGCGCGTCGACGCCGGCCGGGCGGCCCGGATGCGCTTCGACAACCGCGGCGAGCCCTTCCTGGCGATCGGGGTCCCCGTCCCGTCCCTCGACGCGCAGTACTACGAGGGCGTGTCGCTGCTGGACCTCAGCGAGACCCTCAACGGGTTGGCCATCTCCTTGCTGGGGGCCTCGGCGCTGACCACCATCGCCGGTGGACTGGTCGGCTTCTGGGCCAGCCGACGGGTCTTCTCCCCCCTGCTCGACGTGGGCCGAGCCGCCGAGGCCATCGCCGGCGGACGTCTCGACACCCGCCTCGACGTGGGCGGCGACCCCGATCTCGACCTCATCGCCTCCCCGTTCAACGAGATGGCCCAGGCGCTCGAGGACCGCATCGACCGTGACGCTCGTTTCGCGTCCGAGGTCAGCCACGAGCTGCGCTCCCCGCTCATGACCCTCTCCGCCACCGTCGAGGTGCTCGAGAACTCTCGCGAGGAGATGCCCGATCGGGCCCGTACCGCCCTCGTGTTGCTGTCGGCCGACGTCGATCGGCTCCAGCAGCTCGTCGAGGACCTCCTCGAGATCTCCCGCTTCGACGTGGGCGCCATCAAGTTGCACCTCGAGGAGGTGGTCGCGGTCGAGATGGTGATCCAGGCCGTGTCCGTCCTGGGGGGCGGCGGGGTTCCTGTGCGCTACGACCCCGAGGTCAGCGACGTCGTGGTGCGGGTCGACAAGCGCCGGTTCGGCCGGGTCATCGCCAACCTGCTCGACAACGCCACCAAGTACGCGGGCGGCGCCACCGCCACCACCCTCACCCTGGTCGACCACCGCGTGCAGATCGCCGTCGAGGATCGAGGCCCCGGCGTACCGCCGGAGGACCGCACCGCCATCTTCGATCGCTTCGCCCGCGGCGGCGAGAGCGGCAAGCGATCGACCGACAGCGGCGTCGGGCTCGGCCTGTCGCTGGTCGACGAGCACGTTCGCCTCCACGGCGGGCGGGTGTGGGTGGACCGCCGCGTCGACGGCGAGCCGGGGTCCCGCTTCGTGGTGGAGCTCCCCGTCGTCGAACCGGCCACGAGCCCCACCCGGGACGAGGACGAGGACGAGGAGGAAGAGGCATGAAGCCCTTGCGTCGCCTCGTCAAGGTGGGCCTGGCCGTGCTCGCCGCGATCGTGCTCCTGGTGGGCTGCGGCATCGCCTCCGACGACAGCGCCCGCGACATCCCGGACAACGCGCTGCCCGAGGCCCTTCAGAACGAGACGACCACCACCACCGTGTCCGACGAGCCGGGGCGGACGAGCATCGAGAGGCTCTTCCTCGTCGAGGCCAGCAGCGACGGGGCCACCGAGCAGCTGGCGGAGATCCCGGTGGAGATCGAGGTCCCCGAGGGGCCCTCGGGCCTTCCCGCGGCCCTGGTCCAGGCGCTGGCCGACGCGCGCCCGACCGAGCTCGGCTTCCCGTCGCTCACCAACTCCGTGCCGCCCGGGCTCGAGGTGCTCCGCACCGACCTCGGCGCCGACGGGGTCCTCGACCTCGATGTCAGCGAGCTCGACTCGGTCGAGGGCAGCGGGCAGCGCCTCGCCGTGGCCCAGATCGTGTTCACGCTCACCGAGCTCGCAGACATCGATGCGGTGCGCTTCTTCGACGACGGTGAACCGGTGGCCGTGCCCATCGAGAGCGGCACCGCCCCGGCAGGCACGCCGGTGCGCCGTATCGACGACCCGTCTCTGCTCGCCTCTCTGCGTCGATCCGAGACCGGCTGATCCACCAAGGCCCGGCACCCGGCGCCGCCGACCCGGCTGGTGCCGGGCCGGCATCGGTCAACCGGCGAAGAAGACCTCGGCCACGCCGTGGTACAGGTCGGGGTCGACGGTCTTGAGGGTCCCCACCGCTTCGGTGAGCGGGACCCGCACGATGTCGCCGCTCTGCAGCGCCACCATCTGACCGAACGCACCGTCGTGGACGGCGTCGATGGCGGCCACCCCGAACCGGGTCGCCAGCACGCGGTCGAACGCCGTGGGGGTACCACCGCGTTGCACGTGGCCGAGCACCGTCTGGCGGGTCTCGAAGCCGGTGCGGTCCTCGATGGCCTCCGCGAGGCTGTTGCCGATGCCACCCAGGCGGACGTGGCCGAACTGGTCGACCTCGCCGGTCTGCAGCTCCATGGTGCCCTCCTCTGGGACGGCACCCTCGGCCACCACCACGATGGAGGCGTAGTTGCCCTTCTCGTGGCGGCGACGCAGGGCGTCGCACACCGAGTCGATGTCGAAGGGCTCTTCGGGGATGAGGATCATGGTGGCGCCACCGGCGATGCCCGACCACACGGCGATGTGGCCAGCGTGGCGGCCCATGACCTCGACCACCATCACCCGGTGGTGGGACTCGGCGGTGGTGTGGAGACGGTCGATCGCCTCAGTGGCGATCTGCACGGCGGTGTCGAAGCCGAAGGTCAGCTCGGTGCCCGACAGATCGTTGTCGATGGTCTTGGGCACGCCGATGACGTGCACGCCGAGCTGGTGCAGCTTCTCGGCCACCCCGAGGGTGTCCTCGCCGCCGATGGCGATGAGGGCATCGATGCCGAGGGCCTCCATGCTGGCCTTGCAGGCATCCACGCCACCCTCGATCTTGAACGGGTTGGTGCGCGAGGAGCCGAGGATGGTGCCCCCACGGGGCAGCGTCCCCCGCAGCGCTTCCACGTCGAGGGGTCGCACGGCGCCGTCGATGACGCCTCGCCATCCGTCGAGGAAGCCGACGAGCTCGTCGCCGTAGTGGCGCTCGCCCTTGCGGACGACGGCTCGCATCACGGCGTTCAGGCCGGGGCAGTCGCCCCCGCCGGTGAGCATGGCTACGCGCATCGAGATCCCTGCTTTCGTCGGTGCCGAGCGGACCCGGTCACCCTACCCAGGCGGTCGAGAACTGTCCCCGGCCGGAGTGGGAACACGAGGTGACCGGAGTCCGACGCCGACGCCGCGGCGCCCGCCTCTCGTGCTCGGTCGGCTGAGAACCAGCGACCGCTCTCAGCGGCTCACCGACGGGTGGGAGATCCTCGAGCGCATCGCCCTCAGCTCACGAAACCGAGTGTCGACGATGCGGGCCAACGCCGCCGCCTGCCTCCGTTCCCGGGCCCTGAAGGCCTGACCATCACGTCCCAGCACCAGTACCAACGACGCGGCGGGCAACGGCGCCCAGGCCACGTCGACGGGGCCGGCGCGTCCTCCCGCCACCCTGGCCGAGCTCTGGCTCCCGGCCACGAACGCCGCCAACCACGCTGGCGACGGGGGCTCGCCCTCGGCGACGACGACCTCCTCGAGGTCGAGGTCCACGATCGCTCCCCAGGAGGCTCCGACGGTGCGCACCGCGTGGGTGCACAGCTCGGCGATGGCGTCTTCGGGGGTCGGCGCCCCGACCAGGACCGCCGCCGTCTCCAGGGCATCGAGACGGGGATCGTGCAGGGCCTGCGCCGCCGGTCGCACGTCCTCCACGTCGACGCCGTCGACCTCTTGCATCTCGCTGATCAGGAGGTCCACGAGCCCGGCGTCGGGGATCTGGACCACGAGCTCGTCGATGGCCCGTTCGGCGCCGCGCTCGAGGATGTCGATGCCCACGACGTCACCCCCCACAGCCCCGATGCGACTGGTGAGAGCACCCAGGGCACCGGGTCGATCGGGCATCCAGACTCGGACGATGTAGGTCAAGCTCATGTCGACGACGCTACGGGCGGGTGGTGAACGCCGTGTTTCGTGCTCGCGACGACCATGCGAAGGCTCGCCGGCCGCAACGCCCCGGCCGCAACGCCCCGGCCGCCCCCGGCACCCCTCGCCACCTCTCGGTGCGGCGGTCGACGACGGTCGTGGCCGCCGAAGCCGCTGGGATACGGTCGGGCCATGGCGCGCCGCTTGACCCCTCGTGGCCTCGAGCGCCGTCGACAGCTGATGCGCTACGCGACCGAGCGCTTCGCGGCCCAGGGCTACCACACGACCTCGGTGGCCGAGATCGTCGACGGCATCGGGGTGGGCAAGGGGGTGTTCTACTGGTACTTCGAGTCCAAGGACGCCCTGCTCACCGCCATCCTGCAGGAAGCCCAGCGAGACCTGCGTCGGGCTCAGCAGGACGCCATCGAGGGGGTCCAGGACCCGGTGCGCCGGATCGAGCTCGGGATCAGGGCATCCGTGCGCTGGTACGCCGCCAACCGGGCGGTCGACCAGGTCAGCTCATTCGCCCGCTCCGAGGCCCGTTTCGCCGACGTCCTGCGCCAGGGCACCGAGGTGGCGGTGAGCGACACGATGCGCCACCTCCGTGAGGCGGTGGCCCGGGAAGCAGTGCGCGACGGCGACCTCGAGCTGCAGGCAAACGCCATCCTGGGCGTCACCCGGCACCTGGCCCGCCGCTTCCTGCGCGAGGCCGACCGGCCCATCGACGCCGTGGCCGACGAAGCCGTCGCCTTCTGCCTCGGCGGGCTGAACGGCCCCCTCGCCCGTGTCGTGGGAACACCGGAGGCCGACCGGGGCACGGTGGCCTGACCCACCGCGCCTTCTTGCATGGTTTCGACGTGCTGGAGCACGTCGAAACCATGCAAGAACCAAGAGCTCAGCCCAGCTTGGTGAGCACCCGGCGCAGGTTGCGCACCGCCTGCAGGGTGCGCTGCTCGTTCTCGATGAGGGCGAAGCGCACGTGGCCGTCGCCCCCCGGTCCGAAGCCCACCCCGGGCGACACCGCGACGTGGGCCTCGCGCACCAGGAACGATGCGAACTCGACCGACCCCATCTCCCGGTACGGCTCCGGGATGGGAGCCCAGGTGAACATGGTGCCCTTGGGGGGCGTGAGCTCCCATCCGATCCGGTTCAACCCGTTGCACAGCGTGTCGCGCCGCGCCTGGTAGATCTGGTTGACCTCCCGAGGGAAGTCGTAGGCCTCGTTCAACGTCACGGTGGCCGCGATCTGGATGGGCTGGAAGGTGCCGTAGTCGAGGTAGCTCTTGAGCTTGGCCAGGGCGGCGATGACATCGGGCCGTCCGAGCATGAAGGCGACCCGCCAGCCCGCCATCGAGAACGACTTGGTCATGGAGTAGAGCTCGACGGCCACCTCCTTGGCCCCTTCGGCCTGCAGGATGCTCGGCGGGCGGTACCCGTCGAAGCCCAGGTCGGCGTAGGCGTTGTCGTGCACGATCACCACGTCGCGCTCGCGGGCGAAGTCGACGATGCGCTGCATGAACTCGAGGTCGACGCAGGTCGTGGTCGGGTTGTGGGGGAACGACATCACGATGACCCGTGGCTTGGGCCAGGAGTACTCCCACGCCTCACTCAGGTTGTCGAAGAAGTCGGTGTCGGTGCCGAGGGGCACTTCGCGGATGTCGGCCCCGGCGAACAGCGGACCGTAGATGTGGATGGGGTACGAGGGCGACGGCACCAAGGCGGCGTCGCCCGGCTGCAGCAGCGTCCACATGAGGTGCGAGAAGCCCTCTTTGGCCCCGATGGTGTTGATGACCTCGGTGTCGGGGTCGATCTCGACACCGAAGCGCCGCAGGTAGTAGCCGGCGATCGCCTCTCGCAGCTTGGGGATGCCCCGGCTCGCCGAGTAGCGGTGGTTGCGGGCGTTGTGGGCGGCTTCGGTGAGCTTGTCGACGGCGATGTCGGGCGAGGGCAGGTCCGGGTTGCCGAACCCCAGATCGATGACGTCCTCGCCGGCGCGCCGGGCCTCGACCTTCAGCGAATCGATGATCGTGAAGACGTACGGCGGCAGCGACGTGATCCGGCGGAACTCCATGGGGCGAGCGTACCGGCACCGGCCGGAGCGCCCGAATCAGATCAGGTCACGAGTTCGCCGGCCAACAAGGCCGCGCCGATGGCCCCGGCGCCGGAGCCCAGCCGGGCCGGCTCCACCGCTGGGACCTCCCGGTGCCCGTGGCCCAGGACCATCGGGGCGTAGTGGCGCCGCACCGGTTCCAGGAGCAGGTCGCCCGCGTCGACGAGCCCGCCCCCCACCACCACGAGCTCCGGGTCGAGCAGGTCCACCAGGTCGGCGAGACCGACCGCCACCCAGCGGGCCAGCTCGTCGAGCACGGCCGACGCGTCGGGGTCGCCCTGTCGGGCGAGGGCCACCACCGCTTCGCCCCGGATCCCCTCAGGGGCACCGGGCAAGGCCTCCAACCCGGGCGCCCGGCCTTCGCGCACCGCGCGGCGGGCGAGGTGGGCGAGACCGCCGCCCGAGGCGTACCGCTCCCAGCAGCCCCGGCGACCGCACGGGCAGGGCAGGCCGTCGTCGGCGACCTGCATGTGGCCGGGCTCGCCGGCGAAGCCCCTGGCTCCCCGCAGAAGGCGCCCTCCGACGATGAACCCGGCGCCGATGCCGGTGCCGAGGGTCACCACCGCGACGTCGTCGGACCCCGCTCCGGCACCGACCCGTGCTTCGGCGAGAGCGGCGCAGTTGGCATCGTTGTCCACCACGACCGGCAGCGCGAGCTCGCTCGACAGCTCCCGTCCCACGGCCAGGTCGGTCACGCCGGCCAGATGGGTGGCGAAGCGGATCACCCCATCGCGATCGACCAGCGCGGGCACGCCCATCCCCACGGCCACCGCTGGCTCGTGGCCCGCCTCGTCCAGACGGACCTGCAGATCACGGACGACACCGGCGAGGGCCTCCAGCAGCGCGGCGGGACCCAACGGCGTCTGGACGCGCTCCTCGGCCAGCACCGCGGTCGGTGCGGCGGTGCTGACCGCCCGGCCGAGGATCTTGGTACCGCCGACGTCGAGGCCCACGACCACCGCGGCCATCAGGTCCCACCGCCTGCCGGCGGGTCCCCTCCGACCGGTCCCGGCCGGCGGGTGGTGACGACGTCGAGAGGCGGCGGGCGCCGATCAGTAGCGCAACAGCGCACCGATGCGGCCCATGACGTCGAGGTCGGCGTTGCCCACGCACACTTCGACCTTGGCGCCGTGGGTGAGGGCGTGCTGCACCGCCTCCTCGACGACGTCGTCGAGGTGGGACATCTCGGCGGCGTCGACCGGGCAGGTGGGGCCCTTGGCGAAGAGCCCGTCGCACGAGGGGCAGCGCCAGCCCACCTCGTGGTAGCCCTGCGAGACCAGCAGGTGGGCGACGCGTCGCTCGGCCAGCGCGGCCATGACCGGCACGAGGCCGGCGGTGCCTCGGTTGTCGGCGCCCACCGCGTCGCGGAGGCGTTGCACGAGCGCCTCCTCCCGAGCGCGCTCGACCGCGTGCTCGACCTCGAGCGCGGCGGCCAGCACCTCTGAGTCGGATGCCGCGGCCGACAGGCCCACCCGCCCGCAGAGGCCTTCGCGCAGGTACGGGTGCAGAAGGCCCTCGACGGTGTTCATCAGGTCGTCGGGGCCACCGATGGCCAGATGGGTGAAGCCGTGGTCCTGGAACAGACTGAAGGCCACCTCGGCGGCGTGGCGCAGGTGTTGCAGCGCCGCTTCGTCGACGTGGTGGTCGTACCGGTCGGCCCCGCGAGAGGCGTCGTCGTGGCGGTCGAAGTCGTTGCGCGGCAGCTGCTCGAAGAGCTCCGTGCGGTCGACGAGCTCACCGAGGTGGTACACGAACATCCGGGCCCGCTGGCGGTCGACGAGCAACAAGCCGAGCGGCTCGAGCTCCTGCACCACGGCCTCGAGCTGGGCCACGGCCGGGCTCTGGTTGACGTGGAGCTGAGGGGCCACCGCCATCGGGAGGGGTTGCACCTCCCACAGGTCGAGCTCACCGCAGACGAAGATGGCCAGCCCACGAACCCCCGAGCGGTCGAAGTCGGTGGTCAGGAAGTCCTCGACCCGAGCCAGGTCGGCCGGCGCCGGCTCCTGGTCGCGATGACCGGCGCTCTCGCGGACGAGGCGCTCGAACTGCCGCTCGACGTCCTGACGCAGGATCTGCCGGCGTCCGTCGACGTCGAGGTACACGGACACGACCGGGCTGGCGGTGCTGCGGATCGCGGCCAGATCCTTGACTGCGGCTTCGGTGATGGGGGCCACGCTGCCTCCTGGGGGTGGTGTTGCCCCGATCGTAGGTCGGCCCCGGGACCCGCTCGACCGAGACGGTGTCAGGCGCGTGTCTCGGCCACCGCCGACGACCACGACACCACGGCCGCGGTGTCGGGGTGTTCCCGGGCCCAGGCCAGCACCGACGGATCATCGGTGAGGTACACCACCTGCACGGCGGCGGACATCCGGGCGAGCCCGTCGAGCACCCGCCGCACCGAGTCCTGCGGCACCCCGGCCAGGGCGTCGTCGACGAGCGCCGGCACCGAGCCCGAGTAGGAGACCTGGCGCTGGGCCGCCAGGCGGGCCAGCAGATAGAACTCGATGGCCTCGGGGTCGATCTCGGACCAGCCGGGGCGCACGGTGCCCGGGTCGGACGACCCGTCGGACCCACCCTCGCCGGCAGCCGGGGACGCGTTGCGCAGCGACCGGGCCACGGACAGGGCCTGCTCGCGGGCCTGCCGTTCGGAGTCCACCGCGGTCTCGAGCAGGGCCTCACGAGCCTCGAGCACCTCGGCCAGGTCGTCCTCGCGACGCCGGGCCTCGGCGAGCGCCTCTTCGAGCTCGGCCAGCGTGGCCTCACCGGGATCGGCCATCTCGACGGAGGCCTCGAGCGCGGCCCAGGCCTCGGCTTCGGCCCGCGACCGGGCGTCGGCCAGCCGGGCCTCGAGGCGACGACGCTCGACACCGAGCTCATCGATCCGATCCCTGATGCCGGCCGCTTCTTCGAGGAAGGCGCCTGCGACCCGCCGGACGTGCTCGGGGTCGGTGGCCATCTCCCCGAGGTCCATGCCGATGCTGGTGAGGTGGAAGGCGAGGGCGTCGACCAGCTCGGTGGGGTCGACCTCGTGCTTCGGCTCGCGCAGGGCACGCAGCGTCTCTTCCAGGCCGTTGCGCTCGTCGGGCACCCCGATGCCCCGTTCCAGCAACAGTCCGACCGCGTCCAGCTCGACCTGCTCGAGCTCGTCGAGCAGCGCGTGGTGATCGGGGTCGGCCTCCAACGCGGCACTGATCTCGACCCAGTGGGCCTCGGCCGCCTCGAGGTCGGCCTGGGCGGCGGCCAACCGCTCCTCACCGGCAGGGTCGGCCCCCATGAGGCTGGCGCCCATGATGAACGCGCTCCAGGTCGGGTAGCCGACCCGATCGAGGATCTCCTGTTGGCGGGCGAGGGCGTCGGCCAGCTTGCGTTGGCCGGAACGTGACCGCAGCCCCGACGCCTTGCGCTCGGACTCCAGGACCCGTTCGTGGGCCCGGCGCAGCTCGGCTTCGTCGTCGGGGGTGACCTCGGCGCGGTCCCGCATGCGCTCGGCCGCGGCGACCTCGGCCCGGGCTTCGTCGAGTCGGCGCATGGCCGACACCGGCCCCCGTCCCTCGGCCTCCAGCCCCTCCTCCAACGCTGCGACCTGCCCTTGCAGGGCGACGAAGCGATCGGCCAGGGCCTGCGCACGCGGCGACGGCACCTCCTCCACCGGACCCGGGTTCTCGATGGCATCGAGCAGGACGGCGATGGGACGGATGTCGAGGCTCTCGAGCTCGGCGACACCGGCTTCGATGTGGGCGATCTCCGCTTCCAGCTCGGCCACCTCGACCCCCGCCGGCCCGGTGCGGTGCTCCGGACCGAGCGGTTCGGCAGCCCGTTGGTGGGCCCCATCGAGGTGCTCGACGGCGCGGCGCCGGTCGCGCCCGGCGGCATCGAGGTCGCGGGCCGCCTGGGCCGCCGCCTCCTGGAGCACCTCACGGGTCTGGACGGCGTCGTGGAGACGGCGCCGGTGCCGGTCGAGCTCGGGATGTGCCCCCTTCGGGGCCGAGGACAACAACACCTCCGCCGGATCGACCGACGAGCCGAACGCGTCGTCGGCGCCGTCCTCGGCGGGCGAAGGCGCGGCGCCGGGAAGGTCGCGTCGGCGAACGAGCGGATCCACGTCCGCCCCGGTGTCCAACAGCGCGAGGACCTCGGACGTGAGGTCCAGGACCACCCCGTGGGCCTCGACGAGGCCCGGGGTTCCCGGGTCCTCGCCCTTGGCCACGGCGGTCACGATGCGGATGAGGCGCTGGCGCTCGCGGTCGCTCATGCCCGTGATGACGGTCATGGCGCCGTGGAGCTCGAGCACGGCATCCCGTTCGGGATCGAGGGTCAGCTGGAGAAGGCGCATGGTGTCCTCACTCAATCGGCGTCCGGATGGCTCGGGTTGAGCGTTGATTCACTCGACCGGGATGCGCTGCACCGCACCCCCGTCGCCCTCGTCGCCCTCGTCGCCCTGGTCGGCGTCGTCGGGCCGGTCGGGTCCGGAGCTCCCCCGGGCGGCCGAGCGGCCGGCGTCGGACGCCAGGCGCGCCGCGTCCCGGGCCAGGCCGCCGAGGGTGCCCACGGCATCGCGCACCAGAGCGGGGTCCTCGAGAGCCACCTCGGCGGCGTCGAGCAGCCCCCGGGCTGCCGCGATGAGCTGTCGGGCTGCGCCCTGCAGCGACGCCAGCGTCTCGTCCGCAGTGGGGTCCGGCGGGGTCTCCGACGGCTCCTCCCGGTGATCAGCCGATCCGGTGTCGCTCATGTGAAGTCCACCACCAGCTCTCCGTCTCGCAGCCTCGCCCCCACGACGGTGCGCACGCGCAGGGAATCGGGCAGCACCACGGCTCGACGATAGGGGCCCACCCGCACCATCAACTCATCGTCGCGGCGGCCGAGGTCGAGCTCGCCCCGCTCGCCGAAGGGCAGGCTCAGCACGAGGGAGTGGACGCCGTCGACCGTCTCGACCCGCATCGGATGGCCCCGATGGTGGACGTCGGCGGCCCGGCCGTCACCGTAGAGCTCGGCCGCGAAGCGCCGCAGCCCCTCGAGGCCCACCGGCTCCTCGGGGGCCAGTTCCACCGTGAACACCGGCACGGGGGCGAAGCCCTCGTGGATGGCGGCCAGGTGCTCCGCGTGGGCGGCCTTCCATCGGTCGAACCACGGATCGGTGATGGCCTCGGGAAGGAGCCGGTTGGCGATGACCGCATCCACGCCGTAGCCGAAGAGCGCCAGGTAGGTGGCCGTGCGGCGGGCCTCGGCGATGACCATCCGCTCCGGGTTCACCACCAACCGGATGCTGGCGGCGTCGGGATCGCCGAGCAGCCCCCGCACGGTCTGGAGGCGCTCGTAGACCCGGTTGGTGGCCCCGAAGACCTCGTCGCCGGCGACGGGCAGGGCCGTGACCCGTCCGAGCACCGGCGCGACCATCCGGTTCAACCGACGGCTCACCGGGAACAGGCGGGCCATGTACCAGGCCGCCACATCGGGCAACGAGAGGAGGCGAAGGGTCTCGGCCGTCGGCGCGCAGTCGACGACGATGACGTCCCAGCGACCGCTCTCGGCGTGGTCGGCGAGGTCGGCGAGCGCGAACACCTCGTCGAGTCCGGGGACCACGGCGAGCTCCTCGGCCTCGATCCCCTGCACCCCCGCCCAGGCGAACACCTCGAGCAACCAGTCTCGGATCTCGGACCAGGAGTCCTCCATCCGCGCCCGGGCGTCGAGCTGTTGCCCCCACAGCGAACCGGTGAGGGCGGCGGGCTGGTCACCGAGCGCGAGGCCGTAGGCGTCAGCCAGGCTGTGGGCCGGGTCCGTGGACACCACGAGGGTGCGGTGGCCCTCGTCGGCGCAGCGCAGAGCGGTGGCCGCGGCGGCGGTCGTCTTGCCGACCCCGCCCTTGCCGGTGAACAGCAGGATCCGCACCAGGGCGCGCCAGGCGTCAGTCGTCGTCGAGGTCGGGCCGCGGGGCGCCCTCGACACGAGCCTTCAGCTCGATCAGGGCGGTCTTGATGATCTTGGCCTCGGCCCGCCGCTTGACGAAGCCGGGGATCGGATAGACGAGGTCGACGGCCAGCTCGTAGGCGACGTCGGTGGCCTCCGGGTCGTCGGAGGCCGGGGTGAGCAGGTAGGCGCCGTCGAGCTCGCGGGGCAGATCGCCGGTGACGAGCCCCCAGGCCAGGCGCCCGGGTGCCCCGGCGTAGTCGTAGCTCAGCTGGTAGGTGGTGCTGCGCCCCATGGCGGCCGCTCGGAACTCGACCACGACGGCGCGCCCGTCGTCATCGCGCTCGACGACCTCGACCTCTTTGAGGTCGCCCGCCCACTCCGGGTACGCCGCGAAGTCGGTGAGCACCTCGAAGCAGCGCGCAACCGGCGCCTCGATGCGGATCTGCTCTTTCGCCTGTTCGACCATCCGATGCCTCCCGGTGGGGCCCGTCGCCCGTCACCGGTGGCGACGTTACTCGCCGCCCCCGGGGGCCTGGCCCGCGTCGTCGGAGCCCCTCTCGACCGGTGGCTCGGTGGAAGGGCCGGGGCGGTCGGGCGTCGCCGGTCGGGAGCCGGTGACGCGCCGGTGCGCGGCCCGCTCGGCATCGCGCCGGCCGGCCCGGGTCAGCTCGGGTGGGCGGGGAGGGAACCAGCCGTGACGGGCCACCCAGAGCCCGGCCAGGCCCAGGCCCCACATGGGGGCGAGGGTGCCGAAGGCGACGGCGGTGTAGGGACGCAGAGCCGCCGCGGTGATCGCCACGACCACCTCGAGACCCAGCGATCCGAGCAGCAGCGCCTGCACCCGCGCCGGGGCGGCACCGGCACCGAAGAAGAGGCCTCCGACCCCGATGGACTCGGTGCGGCTCCGGTCGACCGCCCGGAGGAAGGCGACGACGAAGGCCAGGGTGCCCCCGGCGAAGAGCAGCAACGACACCACCACGAACGCCGGGACCACCCCGTCGACGAAGAGGGCGAGCACGGCCAGGAGGGTGAACACCACGGTGCCGCCCGCCGACGCCCGGAGGATGGCCCTCCCGGCGGTGGGGTCGGCGGGGCCGGGCCGCTCAGGGGGTGCCGGCACGTCGTTCATACGTCGTCCTCGTCGTCGGCCAGGCGTGGAACCTCGTCGGTGGGCCGTGGGGGCCTGGATCGCACCGTGGCCTCGATGGCGGCGCGCAACCGTTCGGCCAACAGGTCGTAGGTGAACTCCCCTTCCGCCCGGGCCCGAGCCTCGCGGCCCATGGCCGCCCGTCGGGCCGGGTCGCCCAACAGCCGATCGAGCGCGAGCGCCACACCGGCGACGTCGCGCGGGCGATCGACGACGAGACCCGTGACGCCGTCGCGGACGGCCTCGGCCGATCCCCCGCTGCGCCCGGCCACCGACGCCACGCCCGTGGCCGCCGCTTCGAGGAAGACGATCCCGAACCCTTCCTGCTCGAGCCCTCGCCAGCGGTTGCGGCACAGCATGGCGAACACATCGGCGCAGCCGTACAGGGCGGGGAGCTCGGCATCGTCGACCCGCCCCAGCATGACGGTGGGGCTGTGGTGGGTGGCGGCGACCCGATCGAGACGACGGCGGTCGCGGCCGGTACCGGCGACGACCACCTGCAGGTCGGGGTAGCGATCGGCGAGCACAGCACCGGCCTCGACGAGGACGTCGAAGCCCTTGCGCGGGACCAAGCGGCTGACGCCCACGACCACGAGTGCATCGGGATCGAGACCCAGACGAACGCGGGCCTGGCGCCGCTGGTCCGGGGAGAGCACGGAGAACCGTTCGACGTCGACCCCCGGCGGGACCACGACCGTCGGGAGCTCGACGCCGGCCGCCCGCACCGCTTCGTCGGCGGGATATCCCCCGGCGGCGACGACCAGCTCGGCGCCCCGCAACACGCGCCGCAGCGCCGAGCGCGGACCCGGGATCCGGCCCGGCACCGTGACCTCGGCGCCATGGAGCACCACCCCGTAGGGCCGTTCGAGGCGAGGGCCCACGAGGCCGAGCGGAACCGCAGGGTCGAGCAGGACCAGGTCGGCCTCGACCTCGGCGGCCAACCGGTCGATGCGGCGCACCAGGGCGCGTGTGGGGAGCAGGACCCGGGCGCGATCACGCTCGACCCGGATGGGCTGCTCGGCGTCGAAGCGGGCGGCGCCGCGGTGCGGGGTCGTGAGCACCGTGGTCTCGTCCGGGGGCAGCCGCCGCCACAGCTCCCACAGATAGGACTGGATGCCCCCCACCTTCGGTGGGAAGTCGTTGGTGACGAGCAGGTGCCTCATGCCGAGGCCCTCTCCTGCACCCGTCCTCGGGCCCAACGAGCGTGCTCCGCGAGCAGCTCGTCGTCGCCGGCCGCGTAGCGCTCGAGGACCGCGGCCACCTCCGCGTGCCCGGGCTCGGCCACGTTGCCGAGGGCGACCAGGGCGTTGCGCCGCAGATACCTCGGGTCGCGCCGAGGGATGTACCAGCGACCGTGGGTGTCCAGCAGGTGCTCGTCGGAGCTCTCCAGCATCTCCAGCAGGTCGACCCAGGCCCCCGACGAGGCCACCTCGGCCCGTCCCTCAGGGCTGCGCCGGCTCGGCGGGCAGACCTCCTGGCAGTCGTCGCAGCCGTAGATGCGGTCGCCCAGGGCGACGCGGTGCTCCTCCGGGAACGGACCATCGGCCTGCACGAGCCAGGCCAGGCAACGTCGGGCATCGACCACGCCCGGGGCGACGATGGCTCCGGTGGGGCAACCGTCGAGGCACCGCCGGCACGAGCCGCACCCGTCCGGGACCGCCTCGCTGGTGCCCAGCTCGGCGTCGGTGACGACCGCTCCGAGCACCACCCAGCTGCCGTGCCCCGGCACGAGGATGTTGGCGTTGCGCCCGAACCACCCCACCCCGGCCCGTTGGGCCGCCGCTCGGTCCACCAGGGCGTTGTCGTCGGCGACCACCCGGGCCCGCCAGCCCGCCCGCTCGAGCACGCCGGCCATCTCCGACAGCGCCGCTCGCAGCGCGCCGTAGTGGTCGTCGGTGGCGTAGCGGGCGACGCGACCCCGCAACCGCGGGCCATCCGTCCCGCCGTGGTCGACGGGCCCCCCGGCGTAGGGGTGGGCTCCCACCACCAGCGAGCGGGCCCCATCGAGGATCCGGGCAGGCTCGGTGGACCTCGCCGGGTTCCGATAGGTGAACTGCATCCCGCCGTGCAGACCGACGCGGCGGCGCTCCTCGATAGCTGCGCGGGCCTCGACCAACGGCCCCGCGTCGGTGACGCCCACTGCGACCAGGCCGTTGGCCACGCCGACGTCACGCAGCGCTTGGAGGGTCGGGACCGACATGGCTCCAGTGTGGCCGGTGCCGACCCCCACCTCCTCGCCAGGGGCTCGGACGTCAGCCGCTGCGTCGTCGGTGACGCAGCTCGGGCACCAGCCCGCTCTCGGTCAGGAGCTTGAAGGCCCGCACCTCGGCCACGTCGATGACGAGGGCGTCGTCGGGCTCTCGGGAGCACACGTAGGTCACCATGCAGTCGGCGCAGGCCTCCGTGTGCTGCATGGCGCACTCACCGCAGTCGATGACGAGGGGAAGAGTCATGCCCAGAGTCTCCCCAGCCCCTGCGACAGTGACCATGGCGCCCTCCTCGCGCGGGGTTTCGGGTCCTCGGGGTCCCGGCGGGTCCTGTCCCGCCCCAGAACGGTGTCCATGGCGCTCCTCGCGAGCTCGTCGGGACGCAGTGTGGGCGGGTCGCTCTCCCGGTGTCGGGTCCTCGGGGCTCCGGCGGGTCCTGTCCCGCACCAGAACCTGACGTGCTCAGTCGCTCAGAGCGGCAGCTTCGTCGAGCTCGGGCTTCGGCCGACGAACCCTTCGTCGATCACCGGCGACGGCCGCCGAGCCGCACTCGCTCCTGTGCGCGCGTCAGAACCAGTGGTACGGGCCACCCCCCGGAACCCACTCGGCCCCGAAGACAGATGCCAGGTCTGTGCCGACCTGCAACAGGCGGAGGAGCGCCAGCGACGGAGCCTCAGACAGGCCACGCGTTTCGCCGAAGGCGGCGGAGGGAGGCTTGCCGACCGGAGCAAGGTGTTGCGAATTAGGGTCCGGAGCGAGACACCACCCGGGGGGGGGACCAACCATGACGACCACGGATGCGCCCAGCACGCGACGGCTGATCGGACCGATTCACGAGTTGCGCGAGGACGGCACCCGGGTGCACAAGCGCACCTGTCCGCTGTGCGAGTGCATGTGCGGGCTCGAGGTCCACCTCGACGACGACGACGGCGTGAAGGTGATCCGGGCCAACGCCGACGACGTCTGGTCCAAGGGCTACCTCTGCCCCAAGGGCACCGTGCTGGGACGGCTCCACGACGACCCCGACCGCCTCCGTCACCCCATGATCCGAGACGGTGAGACCTGGCGCGAAGCCACGTGGGACGAGGCCTTCGCACGCTGCCACGAGCTGATCGACGGCGTCCGCCAGACGTACGGCCCCACTGCGATGACCGCCTTCGTGGGCAACCCGGTCGGCCACTCCTTCACCCTCGGCCGCTACATGGCCATGCTCATCGGGCAGGCCGGCTTCGAGATGATCTACTCGGCCGGCACCATCGACCAGTGGCCCAAGAACGTCACCTGTGCCCTCATGTACGGCAACCAGTGGAAGATCCCGACGGTCGACATCCGCCGCACCGACTTCCTCGTCGTCATGGGCGGCAACCCCCAGGCCTCGGGCGGCTCGCTCATGGCCTGCCCCGACGTGCTCGGCGAGCTCGACGCCATCCGGGAGCGGGGCGGCACGGTCGTCGTCGTCGACCCCCGCCGCACGGGCACCGCCGATCGAGCCGACCAGTGGGTGCCGATCCGACCCGGTACCGATGCCGCCCTGCTGCTGGCCATGGTGCAGGTGATCGTCGAGGAAGGTCTGCTGGACCTGGGCTCGGTGGCCGACATGGTCGACGGTGTCGACGACCTGGTGGCCGCCGTCGAGGGGTTCACCCCCGACGCGGTGGCCGACTGGTGCGCGGTGCCGGCAGAGACCATCCGTGACCTGGCCCGGCGCTTCGCAGCGGCCGAGCGGGGCGCCGTGTACGGACGCATCGGCCTGTGCAACCAGGAGTTCGGCACGCTGGCGTCGTGGCTGGTCGATGTGGTCAACATCGTCACCGGGCACTTCGACACCGAGGGCGGTCTGATGTGGGGCCGACCGGTCAACGCCCCGATCGCCTGGTTCGCCGACACCGCGGCGACCGGTGAGCCCACGTTCGGTCGATGGACGAGCAGGGTGCGGGGCGCGCCCGAGGTCCTGGGGCAGGTCCCCTGCTCGTGCCTGGCCGAGGAGATCGCCACGCCGGGCGAGGGGCAGATCAAGGGCCTCATCACCATCGCCGGGAACCCGGTGATCAGCGTGCCCGAGTCCGACCGGTTGGAGGAGGCCCTCCCCCTCCTCGACTGCATGATCTCGGTCGACAGCTACCTCAACGAGACCACCCGCTTCGCCCACGTCATCCTCCCCGGTCCGTCTCCTCTCGAGACACCGCATTTCGACGAGCTCATTCCGGCCTGGGCGGTGGGCTCCGCCGTCAAGTGGAGCGACGCCCTCTACGCCCCGCCCGAAGGCGCGGTGCCCGAGTGGGAGACCCTGTGCCGGTTGGGCTGGTACTGCGCCGGAGGCACCGAGGAGACCTTCGATCTCGCCGCCATCGACGACGGCTGGTTCTCGGTCCTGTGCCAGATGACGGGCCGCGATCCCGAGGCGACCCTGGCCCTCTACGGCGAGGGCGGGCCCGAGCGCATGATCGACCTCATGGTGCGCATGGGCCCCTTCGGTGACCGCTACGGAGAGGTGCCCGACGGCTTGACCCTCGCCCGCATCCGCGACCAGGTCGACGGCATCGACCTGGGGCCGATGGTCCCCCAGGCCCATGAGTTGGTGGGCACGCCCTCCGGGCGGATCCAACTGGCCCCGGAGTACGTCGTCGGTGACCTGCCCCGGCTTCGCCGGGCCATGGCCGACGAGCCCGACGGGATGGTGTTGGTCAGTCGGCGCCACCTGCGCTCGAAGAACTCGTGGATGCACAACGTCGACGTCCTGGTGAAGGGCAAGGACCGCTGCACCCTTCTGGTGCATCCCGACGACGCGGCGCGCCACGGGCTGGCCGATGGCGGCCGGGCGCTCGTGAGCAGCGAGGCCGGCCAGCTCGAGGTGCCGGTGGAGGTCTCCGACGAGATGATGCCCGGCGTGGTGTGCCTCCCCCACGGATGGGGACACGACCGGCCCGGCACCCGACTCTCGGTGGCCCGCGAGCACGCGGGCGTCAACAACAACCTGCTGGCGCCGGGAACGTTCGTCGACGAGCTGTCCGGCAACGCGGCGGTGAACGGCATCCCGGTGGAGCTGGCGCCGGCCTGACCGCCGAGGCCGCTCACCACGCCAGGCGGCTCACCGTGCTGAACGAGCAGAGGTAGACGCACCGGTCACCCGGGGCGGGGAACAGCACCGATTGCAGTGCGCTGCCCGAGTCGAGGCGGGCCTGCTCGACCCCGGTCTCGATCTCTCGGACGACGAGCTGCTCCATCCACCGCTCCCCGTCGTGGTCGGCGGTGAGGACCAGGCCGCGGTCGGGGTCGAGGAGCAGGTGCGAGCCGTGGTCCTGATCGACGCGCCACCTCGGCGTGGTCTCGCCGTCGGCACCGATGTCGAACGCCGCCATCACCCCGTTGCCGCTGTCGTAGGCCACCGCGAGGCGACGGACCGGGTCGATCAGAGGCGGGTTGGCCACCAGGCCGCCGCTCAGCCCGGAGACCTCGGTGAGCGACACCGAACCGTCCACGAGGCCGACGCGGACCAGGTGCAGCGGGGAGGTCGACACCCCCTGCCCGCGGAAGGTGCCTGCGTAGCGCTCGCTGCCGGCACCGTCGTCGAGGAACCACGCCGCTCCCATCGACAGCACGGCGTCCCAGCCGTGCGTCTGTCCGGCAAGGGTGCGGTAGCGGGGGGCGAAGCCCTCGTCGAGGGCCAGGTCGATTCCGTCCCACGCCAGGCGGAACAGCGAGGTGTCCCCCACCACGTAGACGAGCGCGCCGTCGGCCGAGAGGCGGGCGATGGACGGCTCGGGCACCTCGGCCCGGGCCACGATCTCGAGCGAGACCGGGTCGAGCACGCAGAGCTGAGCCGGGGGTGCCGGCTCGATCGCGGACTCGCCCGGCCGCAGCCCACCGAAGTCCTTGGTGACGAGGTGGCCGTCCGGCAGGACCACGAAGCTGTTGTAGGCGCGCTCCCGCGGCAGCTCGGCGGAGGCCGCGACGGAGAGGTCGGGACGCAGCCGGTGCGCGTGGCGACCGAACACGACGTGGAGGCCTCCGTCGGCGTGGGCGGCGATGCCCCCCGGCCAGGCGGGCCCCCCGAGCAGCTCGACGGAACGAGCGCGAGGCGCGAGGGTCAACGGGTCGAGGCGTTCGACCCAGGCCACGGCGTCGTCGCCTGCCGTGTGACCGAGCAGGTAGAGCTCGTCGGGGTCACGCCACACGACCATCGTGGCGCCGGCCACCTCCCGTGAGCTCACCGATGCCGTGCTCGGCGACCAGCCGGCGAAGGCGCCGGCGCAGGCCTGGGGCCGCGTGGGCCCACCGTCCTCGGCCGGCCACCGACCGGCGTGGTAGCCGGCGCTCACTGGCGCCCCATGGCGGTGCGGGCCTCGGCCTCGGCCTGTGCCGGGTCGGGTGGGGTGCGAACGTCGACGAGGGCGATGTCGACGCGGTGGAGGGTCCCGGCGAAGGGGAAGGGCCCGTCGTGGCGATCGCTCACCGCGAGGCGCTGGTCGTGGCCCACCGAGGCCCCGACGCTCGACACGATGCGCATCACGAAGGGGACCCGGCCCGTCCCGCAGTCGTGCCCGTCGACGACGAGGGTGACCTCGCCCTCACTCCCGGTACGCCGGAACCGCACCCCCAGGACGGATCGGCCGACCGGGACGCGGTCGGTCGACTCCACCACGGTGTGCTCGCCGAAGGCGTTGTAGTCGAAGACGAGCTGGTCCCCCTCGACGAACAGCGACAGCCCGGCGTTGCCGTTGCCGAGGGCGTACAGGACGCCGTCCTGGCGTGACGACCGCTCGACGGTGGCCGCGAGGTCCCAGCTCCGGCCGGCGATGGCGGCGGCCACCTGCGCCGGCAGCGTGGTCATGGGCGGGCGGTAGGTGTAGCGCCGGCTGGGTGGGTGCGGGGTGTGCTCGGCGAACGTGATGCCGAACAGCTCCACGGTGCGGTCGTCGAGGGGCAGGACGCCGTGCTCGGCCGCCTCGATCCACCACCGGTCCACCATGGCGGCCAACCGCTGGGGCTCCGAGGCGGCGCGGTCGTCGCACTCGGAGCGGTCGACGTCGAGGTGGTAGAGCTCCCACACGTCGTCGTCGAAGGGCACGCCGGGCTGGTGGCGGGTGACGGCCTTCCACCCGTCGAGGTAGAGGCCCCTGTGGCCCATCATCTCGAAGTACTGCACCCGACCGGTGTCGCCCGTGGCCCGGCCCGACAACGACGGGGCCAGCGACCGCCCGGTGATGGGCAGCTGGGGAACGCCCCGGTAGGTGTCGGGGGCGGTCACCCCGGCGGCGTCGAAGACGGTGGGGGCCAGGTCGGTGACATAGGTGAAGCCGTCGCGGAGACCGCCGGGGTCGGCCACGCCCTTCGGCCAGTGCACCACGAGCGGGACGTGGACCCCACCTTCGTGGGTGTTCTGCTTGTACCACTTGAAGGGGGTGTTGCCGGCCTGGGCCCAACCCCACGGGTAGTTGGCGTGGCTGCGGGGACCACCGATCTCGTCGAGGTGGCGTACCGCCCGGTCCGGGGTCTCGAGCACGCCGTTGAAGAACTTCATCTCGTGCAGCACGCCGAAGGGCCCCCCTTCCTGGCTGGCGCCGTTGTCGGAGAGGACCACGAGCAGGGTGTTGTCGAGGCGACCGAGACGGTGCAGGGCATCGACCAGTCGCCCGATCTGGGTGTCGGTGTGCTCGAGGAAGGCGGCGAAGGCCTCCTGGAGACGGATGGCCAGCCGTCGGTCGTCGTCGGGCAGGGAGTCCCATGGCTCCACCCCCGGGTTCCGGGGCGCCAGCTGCGTGTCGGCACCGATCACGCCGAGATCCTTCTGGCGGGCGAACCAGCGGTCGCGGGCCACGTCCCAGCCGTGGTCGTGCCGGCCGCGCTGGCGGGCGAGGTACTCCTCGGGGGCCTGGTGGGGGGCGTGGGTGGCACCGAAGGACAGGTAGGTGAAGAACGGCCGGTCGGGGCGGATCGACACGGTGTCGTGGATCATGGCGATGGCCTGGTCGACCAGGTCCTCGGACAGGTGGTAGCCGTCCTCCGGCGTCGAGGGCGGGTCGATGCGATGGTTGTCGCAGACGAGATCGGGGCTGAACTGGTCGGTCTCGCCGTCGAGGAAGCCGTAGAAGCGGTCGAATCCCCGCTGCAGCGGCCAGCTGTCGAAGGGCCCGGCGGCCGACGCCTCGTGCATGGGCGTGAGGTGCCACTTGCCCACCGCGAAGGTGGCGTAGCCGGCGTCGCGGAGCACCTCGGCCATGGTCGTGGCCCGGTCGGTGACCTTGCCCCGCATGTTGGGGAAGCCGGTGTTGAAGTTGGACACGGCGCGCATGCCGACGGTGTGGTGGTTCCGTCCGGTGAGCAGCGACGCCCGGGTGGGCGAGCACACCGGGGTGACGTGGAAGTCGGTGAAGCGCAGGCCGCCCGCGGCCAAGGCGTCGATGCGGGGGGTCTCGAGGTCGGAGCCGAAGCAACCGAGGTGGGCGAAGCCGAGATCGTCGAGGAGCACCACGACGACATCCGGGGCGTCCGCACCGGGGTGGGCCGGCACGGGCCACGAGGGAGTCGAGTCGGCGACCGTCCTCCCGATCACGCCGTCGAAGCCCTCATCGGGACGCGGTCCCGTCCGTGGTCGGACCATCACCGGCTCCCCTCGTCGGGCCGATCGCCCTCGCCGATGGCCTGCCGGCGGCAAGCGCCTTCGCCGGTGGCGGCGGCCCGGAAGTATTGACAGTACAAGTGCAAATATCTACGGTAGCCGAGTGACGCCCGCCATGCACGAGGCCGGGTGGGCCGACCGGGAGGCCTCCGTGACCACCGACCTCACCCTCGATTCGCTGCAGCGGCGGATGGCGGCGATGCACGGGCTCTACTACCAGGCCGTGTCCACCATGGACATCGACCACGTGAACCACTTCGAACGCGCCGGGGTCCTCCCCATCGCCTTCTCCCTGTTCCACTACACGAACATGGAAGAGGTGGGGTTCTTCCTGATCACCGGGAGCGAGCCGCTGTGGGGCCCCGAATGGCAGGACCGGGTGCAGATGGCGATCGACGACCACGGCAAGCACCGCACCGTCGACGAGATGGTGCACCAGCGCATCGGCGACTACGAGGCCTTCAAGGCCTACCAACGGGCGGTCTTCGACCGCACCGAGGCCTACCTCGACGGGCTGGATCCGTCCGAGTTCGGCCGGGTCGTGATCACCCGACCCTTCCCCGAGCAGGTGGCCAGCACCTACAGCGCCCGGGTGGCCGGGCCCGAGGGCATCACCGTGCTCGACGGCCTCGAGTGCTGGCTCTACCAGCACGGCCTGCGCCACATGGGCGAGATCGAGCTGGCCCGGGGCCTCGTCGGCCTCGGCGGCATGACCAGCTGAGCCGCCGACCGCTGATCAGCCGGCCAGCAGGTCGAGCAGCTGCGACGCGGAGAGCGAGGCCGCGCCCCGGCGCGCGCTGCCGGCCACGACCCGCCGGTCGCTCGACACCACCGTCACGGGCCGGTCGAGTGGAAACTCCCCGACCAGGGACAACAGAGCGTCGTCGGCCTCGACGCCGGGCACGGTGAAGCGCACCTGCACGCCACGGGGCCGCGATTCGCCCGGAAGGCCACGACCCTCCTCGGCGCCGTCGAAGACGACCAGCGGCTGACAGCCCGTCCGGGCGGCGAGACCGGCGAGGGCGTCGACCAGACGGTCCCGCTGCGCGTGCAACGCCAGCGACGGCCATCCCTCGAGGCTCACGTTGTAGCCGTCGACCAGCACCACTGCGCCCGGCAGCCGCGCCAGGTGGTCGGCGGCGTCGACCGAGTCGTCGAACATCCCGACGGGGAGGCGAGGCGCTCGCCGGGCACCGCCGCCGCGCTCGGGGTCCGGTGCCGACGAGGAAGGTTCGACGATGGGAGCCCCGGTCGGATGGAGAGACGGAACCGGGGTGGGTTCGGCCGGGTCCCCCGCCACGGCCTCCGACACCGAGCCCAGAGCCGCGGTGAGCGCGGCGGCGGCGTCGGTCACCCGCGCCAGCGCGGCGACGACCCTCGCTCGATCGGCGCGCCCACGGTGCAGGTCGTCCCCTCGGCGTTCGTCGGGTCCGGACTCCGGGGGTGACGATCCCGACGGACCGGGGTCGTCACCCCCGGATGCCTCGGCGGCCTCCTCGAGCTCCCGGAGCCGCTGGCGAGCATCGTCCAGCTCGGCAGCCTGG
Source organism: Rhabdothermincola salaria (assembly GCF_021246445.1). Taxonomy (NCBI): domain Bacteria; kingdom Bacillati; phylum Actinomycetota; class Acidimicrobiia; order Acidimicrobiales; family Iamiaceae; genus Rhabdothermincola; species Rhabdothermincola salaria. The sequence goes on along the minus strand of NZ_JAJQXW010000001.1, from coordinate 220,935 downwards.
CGCCGGTTGTCGGCCTGGGCGAGACGGAGCTCCTCGTGACGAGCGGTCAGCCGGGTCTCGGTGGCCTTGAGGTCGCGCACCGCCCGTTGGCGTTCGTCGGTCAGCTCGGCCTTCGCTCGCGAGGCCTCGTCCAGGCGCCGGCGCAGCTGGGCCACCACGTCCTGGAGCTCGGAGAGCTCGCGCCCTGCCGCGGAGAGCTGAGCTCGGGCCGCTCGGGCGGCGGTGAGGGCCTCGTCGCGCTCGGTGCGCAACCGCTCCCGGTCGCGGTCGAGGCGCCGAGCCCGAGACACGGCATCGACCTCCTCGGCCTCGGCCTCGAGCACCGAGGCCATGGCCTGTACCTCGGCCCGCCAGCCCTCGCCCTGCTCGAGGACGAGCACCGCGGCCGTCGCAGACGGGTCCGGCTCGTCATCGCCTCCATCGCGCTCCCCCGCCGCCGACCAGTCGGACGCGGCGCGCACACGGGCCCGGAACGCCTCGTCGACCTCGAGCGCCTTCAGCGCCGCGTCCAGGGCCGGGCCGGTCAGGCGCCGGAAACCGAGATAGGGCCGCAGGCTCACCGGTGGGGGCACCGCCGGGCTGGCCCGTCGGCCGTCGCGGGCCACGGCGACCGCCGTCTCGAGGACCGGCCGCAGCAGGGCCGCCTCGGCAGGGGTCAGCGGGCCGACCCCTCGGTGTCGTCGTGGGCCCGGGCGGCGGCCTCCGCCGCGCTCAGCTCCACCACCGACGTCCCCGTGCCGCACCACCGGCACGACACGTCCTCGACCGCCTCGGCCAGGACGTCCTCGTGCTCGACCCGCAGCTCTCCACCGACCGAGTAGTGGTGGTAGGCCCGGGTCGTCCGCGTGCTGGTGACGTCGAAGCGGGTCAGGTTGCCACAGGCCGTGCAGCGGTAGCGCGAGCTCGTCACGCCCGGAGCCTACCCAGCCGCTGGCGAGCCACCGGCGCCGACGAACACTTGTGCGCCGAACGGGCGTTCGCCAGACTGGTGGGGTGCCTCGCGCCGGACAGCTCTCCCTCGACGATCTCGGCACACCGTTGCGCGACGTCACGTTCTGCGTCGTCGACCTCGAGACCACCGGCGGTTCGCCCACGACGTGCGGCATCACCGAGATCGGCGCCGTGAAGCTCCGAGGCGGTGAATGCCTCGGCACCTTCCAGACCCTCGTCAACCCGGGCCGGGCCATCCCACCGACCATCACGGTGCTCACCGGGATCACCGAGGCCATGGTGCTGCCGGCGCCGCGCATCGAGGACGTCCTCCCGAGCCTGCTCGAGTTCGTCGGCGACGCGGTGATCGTCGGCCACAACGTCCGCTTCGACCTGTCGTTCCTCCAGGCCGCCCTCGAGGCAGACGACCGACCCCGCCTCACCAACCGCAGCGTCGACACCGTCGCCCTGGCCCGCCGCCTGGTGCGTGAGGAGGTGCCCAACTGCAAGCTCGGCACCCTGGCCGACCGCTTCCGACTCCCCCATCGCCCGTCGCACCGCGCCCTCGACGACGCCCTCGCCACCGGCGACCTGCTGCACCTGCTGCTCGAGCGGGCCGGTCGCCTCGGGGTGACGGGCCTCGACGACCTCCTGACCCTGCCCACCATGGCCGGCCACGCCCAGGCCGCCAAGCTCCGCCTCACCGAGGGGCTCCCTCGCTCCCCTGGGGTGTACCTCTTCCGCGACGCCCGAGGCGATGTGCTCTACGTGGGCAAGGCCACCGACCTCCGCGCCCGGGTGCGGTCGTACTTCTCCGGCGACGAGCGCCGCAAGATCGGCGCGCTGCTGCGCGAGACCGTCCGCATCGACCACGTGGCCCACCCCCACACGCTGGCGGCCGCGGTGCACGAAGTACGGCTGATCCAGCGCTTCAGCCCCCGCTACAACCGGCAGGCTCGGGAGTGGGGGCGCTACGTCTACGTCAAGCTCACCTTGAACGAGGCCTTCCCCCGACTCTCGATCGTCAAGGAGGCCAGGGACGACGGCGCCGTCTACCTCGGCCCCCTCACGTCGCGCCGGTCCGCCCAGCTCGTCGTCGATGCCATCCACACCGCCAGCCGCCTGCGACGCTGCACCGCCCGGGTGGGCCGCACCCCCAGCCGCCAGGCCGCCTGCGCCTCGGCCCAGCTCGGGGTCACCCTGTGCCCGTGCGCGGGCGGGCTGTCGGCCGTCGACTACCAGCCCGTCGTCGATCGAGTGGTGCGAGGTCTGCGCCACGACCCCGATCTGTTGCTCGACCCACTGCGCCGGCGCATCGAGGAGCTGGCCGCGTCCGAGCGCTTCGAGGAAGCGGCGGACGCTCGTGACCGGGCGGCCGCGCTGGCCGCCGCGCTACGCCGCCAACGCCGCCTCGACAGCCTCCGCCGGTCGGGGTTCGTGCGCCTGCACCTCGCCGACGGCAGCGGTGCCGATCTCGAGCACGGCCGCCTGCTCCGGGTGTGGCCTCCGGACGCCGAACCCCCGCTCGAGCGGCCCCTCGACCTCCTCGCCTCCACCGACACGTCGGCACCCCTGCCCCGCGACCGGGTCGACGAGGCGCTGTGCGTCGCCGCCTGGCTCGACCGCAGCGCCGATCGCGTGGCCCTGTCCCTCTGCGAAGGCGAGCTGGCCTCACCGCTCCCGTCGCTGCCCACGTTCCAACCGGCCAAGGGTGCCGCCCCGCGACGTCATCGTGAGGTGGCGCCGGTACCCTGAGCCCTGCGATGCGCAACCTGGCCGTCTTCCTCCTCGCCTTCGTCACCACCTGGATCGTGCTGCTCACGCTGGCCGTCGTGGTGGCCCGCTGGAAGCTGCAGCGACGCAACCGCGTCAGCCCGGCGGTCAAGAGCCCGGCGCCGCTGCTGTGGCTGTGGTCACCCACCCAACCCGCCCGTCTGCACCGCCGCCTGCAGGGCGCGGTCACCGAGATCCACCTGGCCCCCAGCCGGCGCGCCCAGTCCACCGGCTCGGTCGACGACATGCGCCGCGAGCTCGAGTACCAGGCGGTGGAGATCGACCACCACCTCGTCGTGGCGTCGCGTCACCCACGCCGCAGCCGTCGAGCGCTCATGGCCACGCTGCAGTCCCAGGTCGACGAGGTCGAGCAGCTGTCCATCCGCCTGTCGCGTCTGAGCCGCCCGGCCGGAGCGGTGGCCACGGGCTGGGAGCTGAGCCAGCAGCCCCCGGAGGTGCTGGCCCGCCTCAACGAGCAACTCGACCTGCTCGACGCCGCCGGCGACGAGCTCGACGCCATCGAACGGGCCTCCGGCCTGGGCGACGTCGAGGTGGTCCTGGCCCCGCTCGAGCGCAAGGCCCACGCACCGGTCTCGCCGCTGGCGCCGGCCCCCGAAGCCTCGTCCTCGCCGCCTGCCGCCGCCGGCTGACATCCCCGGCGCGGGTCCTCTCAGCGGCCCGCGGCCGCCCATCCGGGAGGTGCCGTCAGGAGCGGGCGGCCTCGTGCGAGGCGGTGACCAGGCGAGCGAGCACCTCGGCGGCCGCGCCCGAATCGATCGATCCCCGAGCGGCGTCGAGTCCGGCGGGCAGGTCGTCGACCACCTCGGCCACCACCAGCGCGGCCGCGGCGTTGAGCACCACGATGTCGCGGTAGGGACCTTCCTCCCCGGCGAGCACCCGCCGGGTGATGCCGGCGTTGGCGACCGGGTCGCCGCCGGCCACGGCCGCCACGTCCACCACCGTCAAGCCCAGGTCGGCTGGTTCCACGAGGAAGGTGCCCAGCTGGCCGTCGCGGATCTCGTGGACCTCGCTCGGACCGGTGGTGGTGAGCTCGTCGGTGCCGTCGGCCCCGGCCACCACCATCGCCCGGGGTGCACCTCGCTCGAGCAGGACCCCGGCGACGAGCGGCGCCAGCCGACCGTCGGCCACCCCGACCACCTGGCGGGTGACGCCGGCCGGGTGCGACAAGGGCCCGAGGAAGTTGAACACGGTCGGCACGCCGAGCTCGCTGCGCACCGGTCCGGCGTGGCGCATGGCCGGATGGAAGCTGCGGGCGAAGCAGAAGCCCACCCCGGCCTGCTCCACGCAGTGGGCCACGCCCACGCCGTCGAGGTCGACGACCACGTCGAGGGCTTCGAGCAGGTCGACCGAGCCGGAGGTGGACGACGCCTTGCGGTTCCCGTGCTTGACGACGCGCGCCCCTGCGCCGCCGGCCACGAAGCTGGCCATGGTGGACACGTTGAGGGCGTGCGCCCGGCGGCTGGGCCCGCCGCCCGTGCCCACGATGTCGACGGGATCCGGCCCCGGGGGCAGCTCGATCGGCGCGGCGGCGGCCAACATGGCGTCGACCAGGCCCGCCACCTCGTCGACGGTCTCGCCCTTCATGCGCAACGCCACGATGAACGCCGCGATCTGGGCATCGGTCGCCCGGCCGGCCAGGATCTCACCGAGCGCGGCCCCCGCGGCCTCGGCGCTCAGGTCGCCGCCGGCGGTCAAGGTGCCGAGGATGCCCGGCCACCCACCGTGCGCTACGAGCAGGTCGGCGGGTTCGGTCGTCACGACGGGTCTCCTGATCCGGGGGCGGTCGGGTGCGAAGCGACCCTACCGGCGGGCGTCAGGCCGTCCGGCGGCGCTGCCGGATGATGCGCCGGCGCTCACGTTCGGTGGCGCCACCCCAGATGCCGTCCTTCTCCCTGATGGCCAACGCATGCTCGAGACAGGCCTCCCGCACGACGCACTCCGCACAGACCGCTTTGGCGGGTACGGCGTCGTCCTCGTCTTCCGACGAGGGGTAGAAGATCTCGGGTTCGAGACCCTTGCAGGCGGCCTTTGAGCGCCAGAGGGGGTTCATCGGGAGAGCTCGGCTCCTCCGCTGGAGCGGTGGTCGACGACAGGACGTTCGAGTATCACCCGCCCCGGACGCCGAAGTCCAAATGGCCCCTCAGCCCCGCAGGTCGGCGAGCAGCTCGGCCCGGGTCACCTCGGAGAGCTCCAGTTCGTGGTGGTACTCGGGATGCGTGACGGCGAGCACGACCGGCCCGGCGGTGAACGCCTCGATCTGGGACGGGTCGAGCTCCCAGCCCACGTAGTGCACCGACGCGGTGATCTCGTCCCGGGTGAGCTGAGCCTCGTGGGCGGGATCGAGCAGGCATGGGATCGCTTCGGCGTCAGGTCCGATGCGCAGCTCGACGGAGCGCTCGACCCCCACCAGCTTGGGCAGCCACTCCCTCAGCTCGGCCTCGGTGGTGAGCTCGATGAACATGGTGGCCGACAGGTGCCCGGGGTCGGGGATGAGCGGGTTGTAGGCCCGCAGCTCGCCCTCGATGCCGGTGTCGGAGATGATCTTCTCGACGCGTGCCATCTCCTGGATCTGGAAGCGGATGGTGTCGCGGTTCTCGAAGACGAAGGTGACGAACGGCCCGACGTGCACGCGCCGCTTGGCCTTGAGCTCTATGACGCGAGCCCGGAACTCGGCGCGCTCGCGCTCGTAGGCACGCAGGTCGGAGATGTCGTCGAGGGTGAGCTTGGACATGGGATCCTCCTGGGACAGCCACGCAGGCACCGGTCGCAGCGTAGGGGCGGCCCGGCTCGGGACGGGCATCGGAGCCGGGGATCGGCAGTGCCATGGGGCACCCCCGAAACGGCGGGTGGCCGCCCCGAGGGGCGGCCACCAGGTGTTCGGTACCGAGACGTCCGATCAGGAGATGGCGGACAGGCCCTCGGTGAAGCGGCCGGCGTGGCTCTTCTCGGCGCGGGCGAGCGTCTCGAGCCATTCGGCGACCTCGGTGAAGCCCTCCTCGCGGGCGGTCTTGGCGAAGCCGGGGTACATCTCCGTGTACTCGTAGGTCTCGCCGGCGATGGCCGACTTGAGGTTGTCGGCGGTGGGGCCGACGGGCTCGTCGGTGACGGGGTCGCCGACCTGGGCGAGGAAGTCAAAGTGACCGAAGGCGTGACCGGTCTCGCCCTCGGCGACGGAGCGGAACAGGGCAGCCACGTCGGGGTAGCCCTCGACGTCGGCCTTCTGGGCGAAGTAGAGGTAGCGGCGGTTGGCCTGGCTCTCGCCGGCGAACGCCTCCTTGAGGTTTTCCTGGGTCTGGGAGCCCTTGAAGTCAGCCATGTGGTGCGTCTCCTGATGGGGTTTGGGAGCCGGCCGGCGAGAGCCGGGCGGCGGGGTCCGGGCTCGGCCCGGGGTGCTGCACGTCCTTCGCGGCGCGGCACGGGCCGCACCTTCCGCGGAAGACGATCTCGGTGCCCGAGACCTCGAAGCCACCCTCGAGGTCGTCCGGCAATCGGACAGAGGCGAAGGTCGCCTCCACATCGTGCACCTTCCCACAACGGTCGCAGACCAGATGGTGGTGAAGGCTGGTGTTGGGGTCGAAGCGGGCCGAGCCGGTGCCCAGCTCGAGCTCTCCGATCTCGCCCATCGCCGCCAGGTCGTGGAGCGTGGCGTACACGGTGCGCAACGACACGGTGGGCATCTCCTGCACGACCAGGGCGTGCACGGCCTCGGCCGTGGGGTGCCCGTGGTTGCCGTGCAGGGCCCGAAAGACGCTCTGACGCTGGGGCGTGACCCGCAGGCCATGGGCCCGGAAAAGGTCGGTCAGCTGGTCAGGCGTCTTCATGTGCCACCTACCGTAGCACTTGTCGTCAACGATTGTTATCTAGAAAGCGCTGGCTCGACCGCGAGCGCCGACGGCGACCTCCCCGCCGGCGCCGCTCGTGGTCCCGGCGGCGAAGGTTCGTAAGCTCCCTGCATGCTCCCCGGCGCGTTCGACCGATCCGATGCTCTCCGTCGCCTCGCCGACACCCGCTTCGACGTGGTGGTCGTCGGGGGTGGCATCACCGGAGTCGGCTGCGCGCTCGACGCCGCCTCACGTGGCCTGCGCACGGCTCTGGTGGAGCGCGACGACTTCGCCTCGGGCACGTCGTCGAAGTCGTCCAAGCTGGTGCACGGGGGGCTGCGCTACCTGCAACAGGGCGACATCCGCCTCGTCTACGAGGCCCTGCTCGAACGCCAGCGGCTGCGCCACAACGCTCCCCACCTGGTCAAGACCCTCCCGTTCCTGATCCCCATCTTCGGTTCGCGGGGGGTGGTGAACAAGAAGCTGGCCCGGGCCATGGGGTCGGCCATGTGGATGTACGACCTCACCGGGGGCGTCCGCATCGGCAAGCTCCACAAGCGGATCTCACCCCGCGAGGCACGAGCCCACTTCCCCGTCCTGCCCGAGGAGCGCCTCCTACCGTCCTACCTCTACTACGACGCTCGGGCCGACGATGCCCGGCTGTCGCTCGCCGTGGCCCGGACCGCCGCCCTCGAGTTCGGCGCGGTCGTCGCCAACCGCGTCGAGGTCAGCGGGCTGACCAAGGACGACCAGGATCGGGTGGTGGCCGTCGAGGTGGAGGCCGACGGCCAGACCCTCACCGTGCGCACCGACTCGGTGATCAACGCCACCGGCGTGTGGGCCGACGACATCCGGGCCCTCGACGACCCGACCGCCGACGCCACGATCCGACCGGCCAAGGGCATCCACATCACCGTTCCGTGGCACCGGCTGCGCAACGACATCGCCGCAGTCATCCCCGTACCCGCCGACAAGCGGTCGGTCTTCGTCGTCCCCTGGGGGGACTTCTCGTTCGTCGGCACGACCGACACCGACTACGACGGCCCCCTCGACGACCCCCAGTGCACCCCGCAGGACGTGCAGTACCTCCTCGACGCCGTCAACGGCTCCACCACCGCCGCGCTCACGGTCGACGACGTGGTCGCCACGTGGGCCGGTTTGCGACCTCTGGTGGCCTCGGCCTCACCGGGGCGCACCGCCGACCTGTCCCGGCGCCACAAGGTGCAGCGATCCCCCAGCGGCGTCGTCACCATCACCGGCGGCAAGCTCACCACCTACCGGGAGATGGCTGCGGACACGGTGGACGAGGTCCTCGAGCACGTGCTCGAGGCCCGGGTCCTCGAACGGGCCCAGCGCCACAGCCGCACCCGCCGCCTGCGCCTCCACGGCGCGGCGGGCTACGAGGAGCTGGTCGAGGACGCCGACGGGGTCTCGCCGCTCGGCGCCGAGATCGTGGTCCACCTGGCCGACCGCCACGGCGGGGAGGCCCGCACCGTGCTGGCCATCGCCGAACGCGACCCGGACCTGGCCCGCCCGCTCGTCGACGGTCTCCCCTATCTGCGGGCCGAGGCCGTCTACGCGGTGCGCTACGAGATGGCCCGCACCCTCGACGACGTGCTCAGCCGCCGCACCCGGGCCCGCCTCCTGGCTCGCGACGACTCGGCGGCCGCAGCCGCCGACGTCGCGGCCCTGATCGCACCGGAGCTGGGGTGGGACGCGGCCGAGACCGCTCGGCAGGTCGAGCGGTATCGGGCCGCAGTGGCCGACGAGCGCCGAGCCCCGGACCTGCCCGAGGTGGCTCTCGACGCCGCCGTGGGAGCCTGAGGTGGCCACCGAACCCACCACCGAACCCGTCGGTCCGGGTCGACCCACGGCGCCCATCGCCCTGGCCGGAGATCCCGCGGCGACCACGGCACGGGTCGAGGCCGCCCACGTGGCCGTCGACGACGCGCTGCTGGCCCGCCTGAGGAGCGTGTGCGCCGACGTCACCGTCGATACGGCCGAGCGCACGGAGGCCAGCCGCGACTGGTGGCCTCTCGCCATGACCTGGGCCCTCGAGAACCAGGTCGGCGGCCTGGCGGCCGCGGTGGCCCGGCCCACCAGCCCGGCGCAGGTGGCGGCCGTGCTGCGCCTCTGCCACGAGGCGTCGGTACCGGTCACCCCGGCGGCGGGCCGCAGCGGTGTGGTCGGCGGCTCGATCCCCCTCCACGGCGGGGTGGTGCTCGACCTCTGCGGCCTGGCCGGGATCCGAGCCGTCGACGAGACGTCACTGGTCCTCGACGTCGCGGCCGGCACCTTCGGCGACCGCCTCGAAGCCGACCTGCGTCGCGACCACGCCCTGACGGTCGGGCACTGGCCACAATCGATCTCGCTGTCGACGGTGGGCGGCTGGCTGGCGTGCCGTGGGGCCGGACAGCTCTCGAACCGCTACGGCAAGGTCGAGGACATGGTGCTCGGCCTCGACGTGGTGCTCGCCGACGGCCGCACGCTGACCACCGGCGGCCACGCCCGCCAGGCGGTGGGACCGGACCTGAACCAGCTCTTCGTCGGGTCCGAGGGCACGCTCGGGGTGATCACGGGGGCCCGGCTGCGCGTCCACCCCGCCCCGGACACCGAGCAGCGCGCTGCCTACGGGTTCGCGTCGTTCGCCGACGGGCTCGAGGCCTGCCGCCGCATCCTGCGTCGGGGGGCGACGCCGGCCGCTCTGCGCCTCTACGACGCCGTCGAGGCCGATCGCAGCTGGTCGACGGGCGACACGACCGTGCTGTTGGTCCTCGACGAGGGCGACCCCCTCCTCGTGGAGGCCGCCATGGCCGTCACCGCCCAGGAGTGCCATACCGCCGACCGCCTCGACGACGACCTCGTCGAGCGCTGGCACGCCCACCGCAACGACGTCAGCGCTCTCGAGGCGCTGATCTCTCGGGGCTACGTGGTCGACACCATGGAGGTCACCGGACGCTGGGGCGCCCTGCCGGACATCTACGAGGCCGCCCGCGACGCCATCGCCGCCGTCCCCGGGGTGCTGGCCGCCTCGGCCCACATGTCGCACAGCTACGCCGACGGGGCGTGCCTCTACTTCACCTTCGCCGGCAAACCGTCAGACGATCCCTCCGCCACCGAGAAGCTGACGTTCTACGAGCGCTGCTGGGACGCCGGCACCACCGCGGTGCTCGACCGCGGCGGGTCGCTCAGCCACCACCACGGCGTCGGTGTCAACCGGGCCCGGTTCGTGTCGCGGGCGCTCGGGAGCGGCGGGCTGGAGGTGCTGGCCGCCGTCAAGCACGCCCTCGACCCCCACGGCATCCTGAACCCCGGCAAGCTGGGGATCCCCTCGCCGTTCGGCCCGGCCCACTTCCCGCCCTCGAGCATCGGCACGGAGACACCATGAGCGTGCTCGATCGCCGCGTGCTGCTCGCCGGCATCCTCAACGGGCTCTTCTTCGCCCTCCCGGCCGCCGTCGTCAGGCAAGCCGTCGGGCCCGGCCTCGTCGCCTCCGCCATGTTCGGCATCGTGCTGTTCAGCGGGGCGCTCGCCGGCTTCGCCGCCGCCCGCTCGCTCCCCGACCGCGCCTTCATGCACGGAGCCATCGCCGGCGCCATCACCTTCCTCGGCGCCCAGCTCGTCTACACCGTGTGGACCCGCACCCTGCCGAACCCGATCGCGCTGGCCTTCTGGGTGTTGGCCTTCGCCTCGCTCGGGTCCATCGGCGCCTACGTGGCCCTGTGGAGAGCGGCCAACACCAACGCCCGCAACGACTGACGAGGGGGAACCAGATGAGCATCCTGGTGATCGACGTGGGGACGTCGGGTGTGCGCGCCGCGGTGGTGCGACCCGACGCGACCGTCGCGGTCGAGGCGCGCATTGAGGTGCTGCCCGACAGTCCGGCACCCGGCCTCGTCGAGTTCGACGCCGCGGCCATGGCCGACGCCGCCCTCGACGTGGCCCGGCGGGTGCTGGCCGAGGGCGGGCCGGTGGAGGCCGTCGGCATCGCCAACCAGCGGGCCTCTGTGGTCGTGTGGGACCGGGCCACCGGTGAGCCGGTGGCTCCCGCGCTGGGCTGGCAGGACCTGCGCACCGTGGGCGACTGCCTGACGCTGCAGGCCGACGGCCTGCGCCTGGCCCCCAACCAGTCCGCCACCAAGATCGCCCACCTGCTGGACGCCGCCGACCCCGACCGGACCCGGGACCTGTGCGCGGGCACGGTCGACGCCTGGATCACCTGGCACCTGACCGGCGGCACGACCCACGTCACCGACCTGACCAATGCCGCCGTCACCGGCCTCCTCGACGGGCCGGCCACCGGCTGGGACGCGGCCGTGCTCGACCGCCTCCGGATCCCGGCGGGCACGCTGCCGCGCCTCGTCGACTCCTCGGGGCCCATCGCCGAGGCGTCGGCCCTCCCGGGCGCCCCACCGATCTGTGGGCTGGCCGGCGACCAGCAGGCGTCGTTGATCGGGCAGGGGTGCGTGGCACCCGGACCGGCCAAGATCACCTTCGGCACCGGCGGCATGCTCGATCTGGTGACCGGCCCCGAGCGTCCCGTCGCCGCCGCCCGCTCCGAAGGCGGCACCTTCCCCATCGTCACGTGGCGCCGGGGCGACGAGCTCGTGTGGGGCCTCGAGGCGATCATGTTGTCGGCCGGCACCAACGTCGAGTGGCTGCGCGACGACATGGGGCTCATCCCCACCGTCGCCGAGTCCCACGACGTGGCTCAGGGCTGCACCGACACCGAGGGCGTGGTCTACGTGCCGGCCCTGCTCGGGTTGGGCACGCCCCACTGGGACTACGGGGCGCGGGGCACGCTGCTGGGGGTCACCCGGGGCACGGGCCGGGCCCACGTGGTGCGCGCCGTGCTGGAGGGGGTGGCCCACCGGGGGGCCGACCTGGTGGAGGCGGCCGCCGCCGACGCCGGCCAGGACATCGACGCCTTGCGCGTCGACGGCGGGATGAGCGACAACCCCACCTTCGTCCAGGCCCTCGCCGACGCCACCGGCCGCCGTGTCGAGGTCTCCCCCGTCACCGAGGCCACCACCCTGGGGGCGGCCTACCTCGCCGGGCTGGCGATCGGCACCTGGGGCGGGTGGGACGACGTGGCCGCCACCTGGAGCCCCCGGGTCGTCGTGGACCCGGCGTCCGAGCCCGACCGCGACCGCTGGCAGCGCGCCGTCGCCCGGGCCCGTGAGTGGTACCCGGAGCTCTCGGGCCTGGACTTCTGAGGCCGGCGACATCGCCGCCGGTCCGCCCGGGAGCCACGAGGCAGTGCGAGACTCGCCCACGGCAGCACCTGCGGCGCGCCGGGCCGATGTGATCAGCCGACCTGCTTTGCGCAAAGCTGCTCGGTATCCGGCGTCCCCTCCGGCCGCCACCGACCGCAACATCCGGAGCCTCGGCCCCGGGACGGGCCACGGGGCCAGCGCTCTCGACGCCCACCACCTGCACCGACTGCACCCACCGTACGAAGAGGACACACCATGTCGATGAGGATCCGCCGCCTGGTGGACGAGGTTGACGACCAGCACCGCGACGCGATGCGCACGATCGGCGACGATCTGGCCGCGGTCCACCTGGACGACAGCGACCCCGACCTGGTCGCCTCCCGCCGTCGCTTCGTCCGCAACCTCGGCGCCGGCGCCGTGGCCTTCGGCGCCGTCGGCATCTCCGGGCTGGCCCTCGCCCAGGCCGCCTCCGCCGCCGAGGACAGCGGCAGCGGTGCCGGCAGCAGCAGCGACGGCGAGGAGGACGGCGCCGACCTCCCGGCCGCCGACATCGAGCTGGTCTCCTTCGCCCAGGGCATCGAGCTGGCCGCCGTGGCGGCCTACGGCCTCGCCGTCGACACCAACCTGCTCGACCCCATGGCCGTCGAGACCTGCCGCACGTTCGCCCGACACCATCGCGAGCACGCCACCGCCCTCGGTTCGCTGCTGCCGTCCGCCGACGTGGTCGCCGACCCCAACGGGGCCGTCGTCGACGCAGTCGTCCCCCAGATCGAGGGGGCCGGCGACCAGGACGCGCTCCTGCAGGTCATGTACGGCGTGGAGGAAGGCGCGGCCGCGACCTACCTGCTGGCCCTCGGGTCCCTGCAGTCCTGGCTCGCCGCGGGGCCGGCGGCCACGATCCTCCCCATCGAGTCCCAGCACGCGGTCGTGCTCGGCCAGATGCTCGAGCTGCCCGAGTCGGACTGGATGCCGGCCTTCGGCACCACCGAGGCCGCCTTCAACCCCGCCGACTTCGCCGGCTGATCCCGAGAGGACCAACCATGCCTGCCGATCTTCCCAACGACGAGATCCGCCGTCAGCTCCGGGCCTCCCAGCGCGAGCACGACGCTGTCCTCCCGGCCTGGCGCCGCGCCCTGAGCCGGGTGTTCGACCCCGCCTCGGGGGCCAGCACCGATGATCAGGCCCAGCTCCTCGGTCTCCCGGCCCGCCGCACCTTCCTCGCCGGAGGCGCCACCCTCGCCGCCGGTGCCGTCCTGGCCGCGTGCGGCTCGGACTCCACCGACCAGATCCCGGTCACGGGTGCGGGACCGACCGTGCCGGAGAGCACGACCACCACTGCGCCGGGCTCGCCCGCCGAGAACATCGTGCTGCTCAAGACGGGGCAGTCCATCGAGCTGCTGGCCGTCGACGCCTACCAGGCCGCGCTCGACTCGGACCTGGTGACCTCCTCGGCCATCGCCGCCACCGCTCGTCTGTTCCAGGGCCAGCACCGAGAGCACGGCGAGGCGCTGGGCGAGACGCTGCGCAACCTCGGCGCCACCGAGGTCTCCGGACCCAACCAGTTCCTCCTCGAGAACGTCGTCCAGCCCGGCCTCGAGGCCGCCGCCGACGAGACCATGGTGGTCCAGCTGGCGGTGTCGCTCGAGAGCCTGGCCGCCGCCACCTACGTCAAGGCGGCCGGGGTGCTCACCACCCCCGAGCTGCGCCAGACGATCATGTCGATCGGAGGGGTGGAGGCCCGCCACCTGTCGGTGCTCTACGGCGTGCTCGGCACGTCCCAGGTGCCCACGCCGTTCTTGCGCACCGGGGCGGCCGCGCCCGAGTTGGCCTACGTCGACTGACCCGTCGCCCGTCCCGACCCGGGGCGACGACAGACCGCAGCACGAACCTCGGAGGGGTGCCCGGCGCACCCCTCCGGCGCGTTCGGGCCCCGGCGGGCCGGGTCTCCGTGCCCATCCGGGGGCGAGACGCGGCACACTGGAGGGCGATGGTGAGTCGGCCGGGTGACCGCGGTCCGGCGCCGCTGCTCGCAGCGACGACCGGCTCGAGGAAAGTCGGGACTCCGCAGGGCAGGGTGCTGGCGAGATGTCAGTCGGGGCGACCCGCAGGACAGTGCCACAGAGAACAGACCGCCGATGGCCGACCGGGAGACCGGGCGGCACAGGCAAGGGTGAAACGGTGCGGTAAGAGCGCACCAGCGCCCGGGGTGACCCGGGCGGCTCGGTAAACCCCACCCGGAGCAAGGCCGAATGTCGGGTACGGGCGGCCCGTCCGCCCCCTCGGGGGCAACCCGCTGGTAGGCCGCACAGATGGATGGTCACCCAGGCGCCGGGAGGCGCTGGACAGAATCCCGCTTACAGGCCGACTCACCATCGCCAACCAGCGACGTGGCCCTCTCGGTGGGTCAGGCGTCGCCGGGCGACGAGTTCGACGGCCGCCGCGGACTCACCTCCGTGGGGCGGAGCGAGGTCACACCCAGGTCCTCGGACATGGCCGCGAGCGTCCACAGCGAGACCCCTTCGGGATCGGCAGCGGCGACGGCTGCCATGCAACGCTCCCAGAGCGGACGACGTTCGGGCGTGGTCTCCATGGAGCCTCCTGGGCACCTTGTGTGACGCCCGTCACGCTAGAGCCCCCACCCGGCCGCGTCCAGCACCCGGGGCCGCAGCGCAGCGGCGACGGTCGGCCTCCGAGGCGGCGATGCGAGCCACGGGGACGGGGTCCGGACCCCGTGAGAGGGGCCGCGGGTGAGCCCGCGGCCCCTCTCACACGGATCGCTCGAGCGTCCGGCGAGTTGGTGTCACCCGAAGGCGCGTGACACCCGGTCGTCGTCGAGTTGGGCCTGGTCGACGACCGGTCCGGTGATGGTGACGTTGTAGCGAGGGTCGCAGTCGAACTCGCCGAGCGTCTCCGGATAGGCCTGCTCGTAGGTGGTGCCCTCGAGCTTCACGATCATCCCGCACGTGGACGGCAGGTTGGCACCAGGGTCGGTGGTGGCCTGCAGGCCGCCACCGGTCCAGTCATCGACCTCGAGCAGCGTGTCGATGACACAGGCCCTGGTGAGCTCCGACCCGCACGCCTGGGCACCCGTGGCCCACAGCAAGAACGCCGAGATGGCCTGGGCACCGAGCAGGCTCACCCGACTGCCTGCCTCCTCGAGCAGGTCGAGGTACTGCTGGGTCGCCGGGTTGTTCGCCGCCTGCTCGAAGGGCGTGAAGGTCATCCGCACGTAGACGTTGTCGGCGAAGCCGTTCTGGTTCCATGCCGCGAACGACTCTTCGTAGAAGTTGGCGTCCATGCTCCAGACGGGCTCGAAGTCCAGCTGGGCGGCGGCGTCGAGGACGTTCTGGAAGTTCGGTGCCGGTGAACCGGAGAACAGCACGATCTCCGCACCGCAGTCCTTGAGGCGCTGGACGAACGGCCGCCAGTCGGCCTCGCCGGCGATGTTGTAGGTCTGTTCGCAGTCGAGGAACTCCCACCCGGCGGCGGGGAAGGCCAACTGCGCCTTGTCCGTCGTGTCCTTGGTGGCGGCGTAGTTGGCCGTCATCACGGCCGCCTTGGTGATCTTCTCGGGGAAGAGCTCGGCCAGGGCGAAAGCGTTCTGGATGCTCACCACGTCCACCGGGTTGGGGGCCGGCTGGACCATCAGGGGCCCATTGGCGAAGGCCGGACTGACGGACCACGCGGGAACCGAGGCCAAGCCGCAGCCGACGCGCGTCTGCTCCTGGCCGGAATCGAGCGAGAACCCCTGCCCGACCAGCATGAAGACCTGGGCACAGGCCTCGGTCATGACGTTGTTGACCTCGGTGACCTTGGCGTCGTAGTAGCGACCCACGACCTCGCGACCGTTGATGCCTCCCTGCTCGTTGCACCAGTCGATCATGGCGGCGACCGCCGCGGACTGCTCTTGGTTGAGGCCGGGGGCGCCGCTGAAGCCGGCGTCGTCGCCGTAGCCGATGGTGATCGAGGTGTCGGTCACACCCTGGTCGGTGGCCCCGGACGCATCACCGGGACCGCAGGGCGAGGCCAGGTCCCCGAACCCCGTCGTCGGCGCCTCGGGAGCCGAGGTGGTCGTGTCGGTGGCCCCGGGCTCGCCGGGGTCGGCGTCCTCGCGCCCCCCGCCGCACGCGCCTGCGGTGAGGGCGAGCGCGACCGCGAGCGCGAGCACCGCCCGTCGCCTGGGCCGTGCACGACCGTGATCCCCTGCTCTCTCGGTCGCTGTTCGTCGGTGGTGGTCTGTCGTCATCTGTCCCCCTGAGGCATCGTTCGACGATGCCGAAAACTCGGTGTGTGACACGGTCCATCGACCGGAGCTGCCGGTCGGTGGGTCTGCTCGCGCTCGGCGCGGTGACGCTTCCTCCTCCCTGTGCGATCGTGGGCCGGTGGCCCGTGCGGGTCCTCAGGCCCGCACGACGGGCACCGGGCTGTCGACGTGGACGGACCCGTCGGCGTGGGCCTCGACGGTGATCGGCCCGTGCGGTGTCGGCACGACCCCACGAGCCCAGGCGAGGTCGCCCAGACGGGGGGCCACCCGAACGGACGCGTAGCCGGGCTCGGCGGGCGTCACCCCCAGGGTGTGGGTGACGAGGTCCCATGTGGGCGTCGACGACCAGCCGTGGCACCGCGTCCCCCCGGTCCAGCACTCGGGCCAGGTCGTCTCCCCGACGTCGAGGAACACCTTCCAGTCACGGCAGAGATCGGCGATGAGGTCGGCACGTCCCGCTCGGGCGAGTCCCTCGTGCACCACGTAGCGGAAGAACGGCTCGGCCTCGACCATCATCGTCTCGGCATCCCACTCCGGGGGCGGGTAGCCCATCATCAGGTGCACGTAGCCGGTGGACCCACCGGTCGGGGTCACCGGGTCCATCACCCAGGAGTGGCGCAACAGGTGCTCACGGTCGACGAGGCGCTCGACCACGCGCGCCACCCGCTCCGCCGGCACCAGGCCGGCCGCCAGCGCCGCCGCGCCCCCGTGCTGCGCGGCGGGTCGCTGGGGCACGCCGTCGACCACGTGGTCGATGTACACGCCCCTCGCCTCGTCCCAGAACACCTCGAACCCGTCACGCACCCCGGCCCATCGGGACATGGCCCATCGGGCCGACGCCTCGTTGCCGAGGGCACGCGCCATCTCGGCGAAGTCCTCGAGCGCCCGCGCCCACAGCGCGTTGACCGTGGACGAGCAGCCCGACGAGTACACACTGGCCCAGTCGATCAGCACCCAGCCGGTCACGTCGGACAGGAGGCCCGAGTCGTCGAGGTAGCCCTCGAACCACCGGAGCGTGCGCTCCGCGACGGGCAACAGGTCGGCGACGAGCTCGGTGTCGCCGAGGTAGCGGTGGAGGTTGAGCACGGATCGCACCCAGTGAAGGGACCAGTCGGGCACGAACATGCGGTCGTCGGCCGCGAAGTCCGACGCCACGGCCATGGCGAGCATGCCGTCGGAGCGCGACATCGATGCCAGCTGCGGATGCCACGCCGCCATCGACCAGTCCGGGTTGGCGACGAGGTCCACCATCTGGTGCACCACCGAGTCGCCGGTCCACGCCCGCTGTTCGCGGGTGGGGCAGTCCACGTAGGCGTCGAGCGCGCAGAGATCGACGGTACGGAGCCCGACCTCGTAGATGCGGTTGAGCAGCGCATCGGAGCACTCGAAGGACGCCCCCTCGGGGCGGGGCCGGTGGAGGTCGTCCACGGAGAGCCCGATGGCGGGCACCGGCTCGCCGCTCGGGGGGCGGACCGACACGTGCAGGTACCGGGTGCCGATGATGTCGAGGGTGTCGAACACCTCTTCGGAACGGCCTGCCGTGACGTAGCGGAACCCCGCGTGCTGCCCCAACGGGACCAACAGCCCGTCATCGTCGAGGTGCTCAGCGGCGGCGACGTCGACGATCGTCCCCTCGGCCGCGCCGGTGACCACCAGGTGCACGGTGCCGGCGGCGATGTGCCCGAGGTCGAACGAGAGCAGGTCACCGTGGTCGCCGCTGCCGCCCGCCCGGACCCGCGCTTCGTCGTCGAGGACCTGACGGACGGGGTCGAGCACCTCGGTCTCACCGGCGAGGGCCCGTCGGCCCACCAGTTCGGCCGGGTTTCGCCGGCCGACCGGGAAGGATCGCCGCACCGGCGGCCGCAGCATCCCGAACGGCTCGCTCGGAGGTGACGGGTCGCCGTGTGCGCCCGTGTGCATCGGCGTGATCTCCCAGGCCTTGGACCAGTCGGAGTCGTCGAAGGACGGCGACTCCCACCCGTGGGGGTGCTCCCGGGCGTCGAACGACTCGAGCGGCAGGCAGGCGACGTCGCCGGGGACCGGGACGGGGGTCCACGCCTCGCCCCGCCGGCAACGCCACGTGCGATCGCTGACGATCCACTCGTCGCCGAGGAGGGCTTCGAAGAGCAGCGAGCCCGCCCCGAGGGAGTAGCTCGGTGGTACGGGCATCCACCAGGAGGTGGCCTGGCCGAAGTGACGGCCGGTGATGCCGATCACGTTGTCGCCGACGCGCAGCTCGGGGGCCAGGTCGACGGTGTCGTAGCGGGCTTGGCGGGGGTCGGACCGCACCGGCCCTCGCGCCACCTCCTTACCGTTCACCCGCAGGACGTAGCGCCCGTCGACCCAGATCCGGCAGGGCACGGATTCGGGGACGGCGGCGACCTCGACGACGCGTCGGAACAGCACGACCTTGTCGGTGGGGTCGGCCAGGGCGGGTCGCGTCGCGGTCTCCATCGTCAGCGCCGGGGCGCCGTCCCATATCCACTTGGCCCGCCAGCGTCCGGCGAACGGTTCAGGGTGTCGTGGCTGCATCAGGAGCTCTCCTCGAGGGACGGACGGCAGAGGGCGCGGCGGATGGCGGGGTCGCGGCGCCGAGCGCTCGGCGACGTGCTCATCGGACCTCCGTGACGGCGCGTAGCGGGGCCACCCGAGCGCTGTCGGGGCCCAGTTCCGTCACGACGGTGTCGATGTCGCCCCACCGCAGGCTGATGACCGCCGCCGATGCTTCGAGTTTGGACACGTCCGCGCCGAGCACGACCCGGCGCGCCTGCCCGGCGAAGGCCTGGACCATCGCCGCCTCCTCGAGGGTCACCTCGCACGCCCCGTGCACCGGATCGACGGCCGCGGAGGAGACGAAGGCCACGTCGTAGCGATAGGAGCGACCGACGGCGGCGGCGGCCGAGCCGATGAGGCTCCCCGTGCGGGGGTCACGCTCGCCGCCGGTGAGCACCGCACGGACACCCGGACGATCCTGGAGCGACTCGAAGGCCTCCAGGCCGTTGGTCACCACCAACAGGTCGCGAGCGGCCGGCAGGAGGTTGGCCAGGTAGGCCATCGTCGACGACGAGTCGATGGCGATGGCCCCCACCGTGGGCACCATGGCGAGCAGCTTCTCGGCGATGGTGATCTTGGCGCGGGTGTTGCGAGGTGATCGATTCTTGAAGAGCGCCCCACCCACCGCCTGGGCGCCGCCTCGGGTCCGCCGCACCTCCCCGAGCGCCTCGAGCGTCCCGAGGTCGCGCCGGATGGTCATGGCGCTGGCACCGAGGCTGGCGCTGGCGTCGGCGACGGAGACCGATCCGTCGGCGTCGAGTCGGGCGCGGAGCCACGCGAGGCGGGACTCCCGAGCCTGGCCACCGGCCTGGGCCCGGCGCGGCGGGTTCATCGGCCGCCCTCGACCAGTCGACGACGGCGGCGCTGCTCGTCGGTCCGTCCGAGCAGCGCCTCGACCTCGTCCCGCGGCAGCGCTCTGAGCCCCCCGGCGGCGAGGGCGACCGCACGGACGCGGGCCGCCTTCTCGGCCATCGTGGTGATGGCCAGCACCTCTGCGGTGGACTCACCGATCGCCAACAGCCCGTGGTTGCCCAGCACCACCGCCCGCGGCCACTCGTCCCACGCGGCCCGGTACTCGTCCAACGACGCCGCCAACCTCCCGGCCAGCTCCGGGCCCGGGGAGGCGTAGGGCACGACCAGGTAGGCCGGCCCGCACACCACCACCTCGTCAGGGAAGACCGAGCCCTCGAAGGCCACGTCGAACGCGGTGCTGGAGGCCAGCCCCACGATCGTGGTGGGGTGGGTGTGGCCCACGAACCCCGCCCCGGTCCGGTCCAGGACCACCGCGTGCAGCGCCGCTTCGATCGACGGCGCACCACCGTGGGTGCCCGCATCGGTCACGACGGCCCGGGCGAGGACCTCGCGGGTCGCCAGCGTCCCGGGCGCCCTCGCGGCCTGCAGTGCCCCGGCCAGGTCGACGGTCACGAGTTCGGTCGGTGCCAGCGTGGCCAGGTGCGAGCCGCTCGTGGTGACGAGGAAGTCGTCCGCACCCAGCCGTGCCGAGGCGTTCCCCTCGGCCAGGACGGCCAGGTCGCGGGGCACCTCGCCCAGGCGACGACACATCTCGACCAACTCATCGCGGACGTTCACGCAGGCTCCTTCGACGTTCGTGGCATCGTTCTCTGAATCGCTCGTACGCCACCGTCCAGGCGTCGGCCCACCTGGGATCGGGATCGACGCGGGCGCGGTGGCGGACCATCTCGCCGACCGCACCGACCACTCCTCCATGGGCCGAACCCGCCGCGACGATCGCCGCACCGAAGGCAGAGCTCGGCTCGACCGGCAGGTCGAGCGGCAGCTGGAGGACGTCTGCTCGCAGTTGCGTCCACACCTCGGAGCGGACGGCCCCACCGGCGGCGGCGATCGCCGAGGGCGGCGCACAGCCGTCGGCGACCAGTTGCTCGCAGCCCCAGCGCTCCACGAACGCGGCGCCGAGCACCTCGGCCGCGTAGCGGTCGTCCGGGGTGGCGGCCTCGACCCCGAAGGGCTCGAAGCACGGATCGGCGAACGGGAACCGCTCGCCGACGACGACGCTCGGATAGGCAGCCGGGGTGGACGGCGTGATCCTGACGCTCGCCGCCAGGTCGTCGAGCTGCTCCGGGGTGGCCCACGTCGACAGGATCCGGGCGCCGGCGTTGGCCGCGGCACCCGGGAGCCACCAGGACCCCGGTCCCCGATGGCTGTAGACACCGTGGTCCATCGCCGTCACCGGGTGCTCGGCCACCGTCTTCCAGACCATCGTCGAACCGATCACGGTCACCCAGCGACCGGGCCCGGCGCCGCAGGCCAACTGCCCGGCCACGCCATCGGTGAGACCGACCACGATCTCGACGTCGGGATCGAGACCGGTGGCCGTGGCGACGGCAGGATCGATCGAACCGAGTGAGCTGCCCGTCGGGACCACGTCGGGCAGGAGGTCGGCGGCGACGGGCATCAGACCCCACGTCCACGACTCGGGCTCGAACCCGAACTTCAGGGCCTGTGTCTGGTCGATCGGCGCCGATCGACCGAGGAACCGGCCGGCGAGGTACCCGCCCGGGCTGGTGATCTCCCGTGCGACCTCGAGCACCGCTGGAGTCTCCGCCGCCAACCAGGCCAGCTTCGACACCGCCCAACTGGCGTCGGCGCCCGGGGTGGGAACGGCTCTGGGGTCCGAGTACAGGAGGGCGGGTCGGACCGGGGCTCCGTCGCCATCGAGGACGCACACGGTGCCCGAGGTGCAGGCGACGGCCAGGGCACGGACGCGGCGGCGGGCACCACCGAGTGCCTCGAGGGCCTGCACCACCGCGTGCCACCACGTCTCCGGATCCTGTTCCTGGGGACCGGCGCCGGGGACCGGCTCAAGCGGGTGGTGGCCTCGCGCCAACACCCGTCCGGCCACGTCGACCGCCACGGTGCGCACGCCTTGGGTCCCGACGTCGATACCGAGGTAGAGGGGCTCGGCGCTCGTCATGGCTCACCCCCCTCTCCTGCGTCCCGGCCGGTGCCGGGCACCACGCCGTAGGCGACGAGGCGCCATCCGCCAGCGGCGTGCTCCAGCCGGGACCAGGAACCGTTGCCCGGCCGCGCCAGCCGGAGGCGGTAGTGCTCCACCGGGATGCCCAGCAGCGACGCGACCAGGATCCTGATCGTGGTGGCGTGGGTGACGATCACCAGGCGGTCGCCCGGGTACCGGTCGAGGGCGCCGCCCGCTCGATCGGCGATGTCGGCGACCCGGTCGCCCCCGGGGAACCCGGAGACCGCCCCGCTGGCGAAGCGTTCGTGGTCAGAGGGATCCAGCGCGGCGACCTCGTCGCGGGTACGGCCCTCCCACCGACCGAAGTCGACCTCCCGGAAGGCGTCGTCCAGCACCGGGTGGTGCCCACCGGCGGCCTCGACGAGGGTCTCGGCGGCGCGGCGAGCCGGGCTGGTCACGAGCACCTCGGGCGCGAAGGAGGCCAGCACCGGCGCCAGCTGACGCGCCTGGCACCGCCCGCGCCCGTTGAGCGGGGGGTCTCCCCGTCCGAGGAAGCGACCCCGGACGTTGTCCTCGGTCTCTCCGTGGCGGACGAGGAGGACCTGGCGAGAGGAGCTCTCGGCACCGTTGCTCAACCGCCCGGGCTCCCATGGTGAGAGTGTGTGCGAACTTGTTCGATACCTCAGATCCTGTACGGTGACGAGGCATCATGCAAGCCGGAAATCCTTACTTTTACACCCCTTGGACTTCGGATGCGGATGTTCAGACACGTCTGATCACTCACCGATCCTCGGGCGCGAAGACGGCTGGGTGGATAGGGTGGCGTCACGCACGCCGCCGGCGATCGGGTCGACCGCCGGCGACACGGAGAGACCGTCGGTCGGTCCACGACCACCCACGAAAGGTCCGTCGCCATGGCCATCCGGATCGAGACTGCGAGCATCGCCGAGGCTGAGGCGGGGCTGAGAGACCACCACGACGCCGACCTCGACCACGCCAGCGAGGTCGTCGCCCGCTCGGGGGCCTCGGCCCACGACGTGGTCGCCGCCCTCAGGGGCTTCTCGGTCGCGGCACCTTCCTGGGCACTGGGCACGGGGAGCACCCGGTTCGGACGCTTCCCGATCCCAGGTGAGCCACGCACCGTGGAGGAGAAGGTCGACGACGTGGCCGCGCTGCATGCCCTGACCGGCGCCAACGCCAGCATCAGCCTGCACGTCCCGTGGGACCGCCCCGCCGAACCCGTGGCCCTGCGCGAGCACGCAGCCAGCCTCGGACTGCGCTTCGATGCCATGAACTCCAACACCTTCCAGGACAATCCGTCCACCACCCGGGAAGGCGCGATCACCTACAAGTACGGGTCGATGTCGGCCTCGTCGGAGTCGGTGCGGGCCGCTGCCGTCGAGCACAACCTCGAGGTGATCGCCCTCGGCGACGCGCTCGGCTCGACCGGGCTGACCGTGTGGCTGGGTGACGGGACGAACCATCCGGGCCAGGCGGACTTCCGCACCCAGTTCGACCGGGTGGCGACGTGCCTGCGACAGGTCCACGACGCCCTCCCAGAGGAGTGGACCCTGTACACCGAGCACAAGCCGTTCGAGCCGGCCTTCTACTCCTCGGTGAACGCCGACTGGGGCTCGTCGCTCCTGCTGGCCCAAGCGGCCGGCTCCCGAGCCCGATGCCTGGTGGACCTGGGCCACCACCTGCCCAACTGCAACGTGGAACAGGTGGTGAGCCGCCTCGCGATGACCGGCCGGCTCGGAGGGTTCCACTTCAACGACTCCAAGTACGGCGATGACGACCTCACCGTCGGGTCGATCCAGCCGTACCAGCTCTTCCTGATCATGCTCGAGCTCCTCCTCCACGGAGGAGGGTCGCTGCCCGATCTGGCGTACATGATCGACGAGAGCCACAACGTGAAGGACCCGATCGAGGACCTCATCCAGGCGACCGACCAGATCCAGGTGAGCCTGGCCCAGGCCCTCCTGGTCGACCGTGGTGCGCTCACCGAGGCCCAGGACGCCGACGACCCTGTCGCCGCCGCGGAGATCCTGCAGCGGGCCTACCGCACGGATGTCCGCCCGCTCGTCGCCGAGGCCAGACGGCTCGGCGGGGCGGCCATGGACCCGATCCGGACCTTCCGCCGACTGGGCTACCGGCGAGCGGTGGCCCAGGAGCGAGGCTTCAACCGGGTGGCGACCGGGCTGTGACCCGACCCCGGGCTGCGCACCGCAGCTTGGAGACGTTGCTGGTCGCGGCCGTCGACCTCGGGGCTTCCTCCGTCCGTGTCTCGGTGGTGGACCTGAGCCGACGACCTCTCGACGCCATCCTCGTGCACCGACACACCCATGCGCCGATCCGCCACTCGGACGGCTCCCTGCGGTGGGACTGGTCGCGGCTCGTGGAGGAGGTCCGTCTCGGGCTGGCCCGGGCCAGGGAGCACGGCCCCATCACCTCGATCGGCGTCGATGGGTGGGGTCTCGACTACGGCCTGTTGGACCGCCGGGGCGCCCTGGTCGCCCCTCCCCACTCGTACCGGGACGACCGACTCACCGGTTGGGAACAAGTGGCGGAGCGCATCGGGCGGCGCCGGCTCTACGACACCACGGGCATCCAGCTCATGGCCGGCAACACGATCTTCCAGCTCGCGGCCCACGACCGGCGTGAGCTGGCCCAGGCCCGTCACGTCCTGATGCTCCCGGAGCTGCTCCTCCACGAGCTCTGCGGCGTCGTGGTCGCCGAACGCACCACCGCCGGAACCACCGCCCTCGTCGACCACCGCACGGGAACCTGGAGCGATGAGCTGCTCACCGCGATCGACGCCGACCCGGGCTGGTTCCCCGAGATCCATCCCTTCGGCGAGCGCGTCGGGTTCCACGAGGGCGTGCCGGTGCACCTCGTCTCGGGCCACGACACGGCCTGCGCGGTGTTGGCCATGGCCCCGGATCCCTCCCCCGCAGCCGCCTTCCTCTCGGCCGGAACCCTCTTCCTGGTGGGGCGAGAGCAGGCTCAGGTGCGCACCGACGATGCGTGCTTCGAGCGGAACCTCTCCAACGAGCCGGGTGCCATGGGCGGGGTCCGCCTCCTCGGCAACCTCCCCGGCATGTGGCTGCTCGAGGAGTGCCGACGGCGCTGGGATGTGAGCTCGGTGGCTCAGCTGCTCACCGATTTGCCGCCGCGACCGGGCTCACTGCCACTCGTGGACGTCCACGATCCCGCGTTCGTGGCACCGTCCGACATGCCCGCCGAGGTCCGGCGACGGTCGGGGCTGCCCGCCGATGCCGATCCTCGCACCATCGTGTGGTGCATCGTGGAAAGCCTCGCCGAGGCAGTGGCAGCCTCCGTGTCCGTCCTCGACGACCTCGACCCGATCGACGAGCTCCTCGTGATCGGTGGCGCCACCCGGGCCCAGGTGCTCCTCGACCAGCTCGCCGAGCGGACCGGCCTCCCCGTCCGGGCTGGCCCGGCCGAAGCGACCACCCTCGGCAACGCCCTCGCCCAAGGGCGGGCGATCGGCTACTTCGATGACCAGGCCGCCGCCCGGGCCGCCCTTGCCGCGCCGGCCTGACCTCGGTGGAGCCCGCCCGGGGCGGCGTCGTGCTCGAGAGGGTGGGCGGCCGGCGACGCGGCCGCTACTCCACGATGCCGATGGCGAACTCGGGGCAGTTGTCGGCCGCCAGGCGCGCCGCCTGCTCGTGCTCGACCGGCACGTCCCCGTCGACGAGCACGACCGCGTAGCCCTCGTCGTCGGAGTCGAACAGCGCCGGGGCCAACGAGTAGCAGCGGCCGTGGCCCTGGCAGGCGTCGCGGTCGTAGACGATGCGCATCAGACGGGGTCTCCGTGGTCGAGGATCCGGATCGGGAGCTGGCGGGGCCCACGCACCTGACCGGTGGACCAGGTGACCGCGGTCGGGTCGGGATCGGCGAGCTCGAACTCGGGGATGCGGGCCAGCCACTCCTCGAGGGCCACGGTCAGCTCCATGCGGGCCAGGTTGGACCCGAGGCAGCGGTGGATGCCGACCCCGAAGGCCACGTGGCGGTTGCGCTGACGATCGATCACGAACCGGTCGGCGTCCTCGAACACCTCGGGGTCGCGGTTGGCAGCCGGAAAGGGCAACAGGACCCAGTCGCGGGCGCGCACGTGCTCGTCGCCCAGGTCGACCTCCGAGGCGGCGATGCGGGCCATGGTGACCGGGGCGTAGAACCGCAGGAGCTCCTCGACTGCGAAGGGGACGAGCTCGGGCTCGGCCCGGAGGCGAGCACGGTGCTCGGGGTGCTGGGCCAGGTGCCAGAGGCTGGCGCCGATGGCCGACCAGGTGGTGTCGATGCCGGCGATGATGAGCAGGGCGATGGTGCCCCGGATGTGCTCGTTGTCGAGGCGCTGGCCCTCCATCTCGGCCTCGAGCAGGTAGCCGATGAGGTCGTCCTGCGGCGGCGCGGCGCGGCGCGACTCGATGATCTGGTTGAGGTAGTAGTCGAGCGTGTCCTCGTAGCTGAGACCCTCGAGCCCTTCGCCCGGGGTCTCCATGATGCGGTGGATGAACACCCGGAAGCGGTCGCCGTCCTCGCGGGGGACGCCGAGCATCTCGGCGATCACCCGCACGGGGATGTGCTGGGCGTAGTCCGCCGCCGCGTCGACCACTCGGGCGTCGCCGGCCAGTACGTCGTCGACGAGCTCACGGCAGGCCTCGCGGGTGGCCCCCTCCCAGCGGGCGATGGCCTTGGGTGCGAAGGCGGGCAGCAGTAACCGGCGCGCCTCGGCGTGGAACGGTGGATCGGAGGTGATGGGCGGCGCGTAGCCCCTCGGCGCGATGCCTTCGGGCTTGAAGGGGCTGGCGATCACCCCCTCGGAGCTGTAGTGGTCGGTGTCGCGGGCGACGGCCTCCACGTCGGCGTGGCGGGTGGGCAGCCAGATGCCGCCGAAGCGATCGGAGTGCGCCACCGGACAGCGCTCGCGCAGGTCGTCCCAGATCTCGGGGGCGTGGGCGGCGTACTCCGGGTGGGTGTGGTCGAAGTCGGTGGCCCAATCGGCAACGGGAGCCTTGTCGGTGGTCGTCATGCCTTCCCCCTCGCGCATCTGCTCGACGGCGTTCAGGTGCCCACCGTACCGCTGACGGCCTCGTCAGTGGCGGGCGAGATGGGCGATCTCGTTGAAGGTGTGCAGCACGGCCCCCCGGTCGGTGACCTGGAGGCGGGTGATCGAGGCCGGCGCCACCCACAGCTTCCAGGTCGTGAGGTCGTCCGTTCCGAGGGCCCAGGTGACGGCGGCCTTCACCGGCGACACGTGGGTGACGACCACGGTGGTCCCCGTCCCGGGACCGCTGGCCTCGGCGAGGTCGTCGAGCGCGGCCCGCACCCGCACCCCGAGTGCGGCGAGGCTCTCCCCTCCCGGCGGGGCGAACTCCGCGTCTCGGCGCCAGCGCTGCCACAGCTCGGAGGGGACCTCGGCGAGGGGGGTGCCGTCGAGCGACCCGTAGTCGAGCTCGATCCAGCGCTCGTCGACCTCGACCGGCAGACCGAACGCCTCTGCCGTCTGACGGGTGCGCAGCAGGGGGCTGGACACCACCCGGTCCACCGGCCCCACGGCCTCGGCCAGCGCGGCGGCCTGGCGCTCGCCGGTGGCGTCGAGCGGCGGATCGAGGCGGCCGAGCAGGCGGCCCGATGCGTTGTGGGCGGTGCGGCCGTGGCGCACGACGACGATCATCGAGGTCCTCTCCGGTGGCGGCGACGCCTCTGCCTCAGCACGTCGGGGGTCGCTCGACCACCCGGTCGAGGTGCCCGGTGCGCCAGAAGAGGTCCCGGGTGGCGCGCTGGTCGAAGCCGAAGGAGCGCCACGCCCACGCCAGGCAGGCCACGCCCACGAGCTCGAGCAGGACGATGACGGCCACCGGACGGTCGAGCTCGGGCAGGCCTCCGTCGCCGAACGAGGTACCGAGGAAGGGCCACCAGAAGACCTCGGCCCGGGCCCAGATGCCGTCGAGGGCGATGTGCATCAACAGACCGATCGGCAGCCCGATCCACCGACGCCGGACGAGGCGCCGCTTCTGGGTGGCCAACATGACGATGGCCAGCAACGCCACCGCGGCGAGCAAGGTGTGCAGGAGTCGGGGGCCGCCGAGCACCACCTCGCCGACGGGCAGGACGGATCCGAGCATGACGAGGCGGTAGTCGAGCGCCGGGCTCTTGAAGACCCACCAGACGAAGACGAAGCTGACCCCGGCGAACCAGAGGATCATCGCACCAGGATCCGCTGGCACTCCGGGCAGCGCACGATGGCATCGGGCGGCTCGTGGCGGAGCCGATCGACCTCCGTGGCCGAGAGGGAGAGGTGGCAGCCCTGGCAGGTGGGCCCTTGCAGGCGAGCCACCGCAACGCCGTCGAACTGGGGCCGCAGCTCCTCGTAGGTGGTGAGGAGGTCGGCGGGCACACCGGAGGTCAGCTCGGCTCGCCGGGTGACGGCGTCGTCCAGTTCGGCGCTGATCGAGGCCTCGGCCTCGGCCAGCGCGGCCTCGGCGGCGGCGATGTCGACATCGAGAGCGGCCACGGCGACATCGTTGCGCGCCAGCTCCTCGTCGAGCGGCTCGATGGCCTCCATGAGCTCGAGCACCTGGTCCTCGAGCTCGCCCTGACGCCGCTTGAGCGACTCCATCTCGGCCTGGAGGGCCTGTGCTTCCTTGGGGGAGGTGACCCCGCCGCCGTAGAGCTGACGGTCGACCGTGGCGACCTTGTCCTCGACACCGGCGACCTCGTCCTCGAGCCGCTTCTGCTCCCGGCCGAGCTCGTCGCGCTGGGCCCGCGTGTCGACGACGCCCTCGATCACGGAGCGGCGCTCGATGCCCAGGTGTTCGAGCGTGGCTCGCTCCGGCAGGGTCCGCTGGCGATGGCGGAGCTGATCGATGCCGGTGTCGCAGCCCTGCAGGTCGAGCAGCGCGGTCAGAGAGGTCATGGCGACAGCTTCACCCAGAGCGCCCGGCCGAGGCGACTCCCGGCGCGCCATCCATGGCCCGCGAGGCGCTCACCCGGGGGCCGGTGCCGGCGGCGGCGTGGGGACAGGGGTCTGCGGCGCAGGCGGCGGGGCGGGCGCGGGTGGCGCCGGGGCGCCGCCGTCCTCGGCGGGCGGGTCGTCGCCACCGCCGTCGGGGGCCTCCTGCGACTCGGCTCGGCGGGGAGGTGAGGGCGGTCGGACTGGCCCGTCGTACCCCTTCAGCGGGCCGGCGACGACCCCGACGCCGGTGGGGTCGTACCCGCCGTTGAGCGAGCCGTACGGGTCGTTCTTGCCCTGCAGCGGACGGCCGCTGCGGCTCGGAGGCTCGCAGCCCGGGAAGCCGCGCTCCTCCTTGTCGTTGTGGTAGAGCTCGTTGAAGCGCTGCCAGATGGCGGCCGGGAAGGTGCTACCCCAGGCCTGCCGGCCGGGGAGCTGCGACAGGTAGGTCGAGCCCGAGATGGGTTCGCCCTCCCCGTCGACCCGGGCCGCGCCCTGCTCGGGGTGCCCCACCCACACCGCGGTGGAGAGGTACGGGGTGAAGCCGATGAACCACACGTCGCTCGGGCCCGTGGTGGTGCCGGTCTTGCCGGCCGCGGGCTGACCGGGCAGCGCCGCGTTGCGACCCGTGCCCCCGGTGACGTTGGCGGCCAGGATCTCGCTGGCCAGGCAGGCGGTGCGGGGGCTGAGGACGCGACGGCTCACGCCCTCGTGCTCCCACAGCACGTTGCCGGACCTGTCCTCGATGCGCTCGATGAAGTACGGCGGGTTCTGGACGCCGCCGTTGGGGATGGCGCTGTAGGCGCTGGCCATCTGCAACGGGGTCTGGTCGGAGACGCCGAGGGGGAGCGAGGGGATGCCGGCGGCGTTGGACGGAAGGTTGTCGAGGCCCATCCGGGTGGCCAGGTTGACCACGTTCTGGGGACCGAGCACCTGGTTGAGCCGGACGAAGGCGCCGTTGGAGGAGGCCGAGGTGATGGAGTTCAGCGTGCCGCCCCGGCCCTCGACCTCGTAGTCCTCGAAGGTGCCCGGATCGACCATCGACACCGTGCCTCTGACCGTGTCGAAGGGCAGGGCGCCCTGCTCGAGGGCTTCGAGCAGGACGAAGGTCTTGAAGGTGGAGCCGGTCTGGCGGCCCGGGGTGGTGGTGGCGATGTCGTACTTGTTCTCGCCGATCTCTTCACCGAAGGGAGGGCCCCCCACCAGGGCCCGCACCGCACCGGTGGCCGGCTCGAGGGCCACGAAGGCCGAGGTGACACCGACGTCGTTCGGCGGGGTCTCCTCGGCGTGGGCCACCTGGGCGGCGAACTGGGCCACGATGTCGACGGTGGTGTGCACCCGCAGGCCACCACCGAACACGGCGGCGAAGCGCTCTTCGTCGGTGTCCCCCAGTGCCCCGGAGAACTTCGGATCGTCGAGGAGCTGGTTCTTCACGTACTCGACGAAGTAGTTGTCGGCCGGTGGTGTGTCGACCTCACCGCACCACTCGGGGCGCTCGCCCACCCCGCCGGTGCACCGGGCGGTGGGCAGGGGCACCAGCCCCAGCAGGGTGGCCTCGTCGCGGGTGATCACGTCGAGCGAGACGAGCCGCTCGAGCGCGATCTGACGTTGCTGCCGGGCCCGCTCGGGCGCCACCGTCGGGTCGTACGCCGACGGGTTGGAGATCAGCGCGGCCAGCATGGCCCCTTCGGCCCAGCCCAGGTCCTCGACGTTCTTGCCCCAGTAGGTCTCGGCCGCCGCCTGCACGCCGTAGGCGCCCGACCCGAAGTACACGGTGTTGAGGTAGGTCTCGAGGATCTCGTCCTTCGACATCTGCTCCTCGAGGCGCAGGGCGAGGACGGCCTCTTCGATCTTGCGCTCGAAGGTGCGCTCGTCGCTGAGCAGCGCGTTCTTCACCAGCTGCTGGGTGATCGTGGACCCACCCTGGGCGACCCCGCCGGCCGAGACGTTCTCCACCAGGGCTCGGGCGATGGAGCGCACGTTGATGCCGTTGTGCTCGAAGAACTCGGCGTCCTCGACCGCCAGGATGGACTCGAGCACCGGCTCGGGCACCCGATCGAGCGGAACCGGTGACCGGTTCTCCTCGCCGTGCAGGGTGGCGATGGGGGTGCCGTCCATGGCGAAGACCTGGCTGCGCACGGCGTAGTCGCCGAAGGCGTTCAGATCGATCGGCTCGGGCTCACCCGATCCCGCCGACGCCACCATCGCCAGCTGGGGCCCGACGGCCACCACGGCTCCCGCCAGGAGCCCACCCGCCGCGAAGACGGTGACGACGAAGACGATCAGCTTCTTCACCGATCCGAGCCTACCCGGGGGTCCGCGGGACCAGTCGTCGCCTGGGGTGTGCCGGGTGGGACCGTAGGGTGAGGCCATGGCTCGCCGTCGCCCCACCCTCGCCTTGGCCGGCGCGGGGATGATCAGCGTGGTCCACGCCATGTCCGCCTCGCTGGCCGGCTTCGACATCGTCGCCGTGGCCTCCCGTTCCGAGGAACGGGCCCGAGAGCGGGCCGACCAGGTCGGCGCCCGAGCGTGCCGCTACCAGGACTTGCCCGCAGGCGCCGACGCCGTGGTCGTGGCCACGCCGCCCTCCTGTCACGTCGACGATGCCATCGCCGCCATGGAGGCGGGGGCGGGTGTGCTGGTCGAGAAGCCCTTGGCCACGACCCTCGCCGACGCCGATCGGGTCGTCGAGGTGGCCGAGCGCACCGGGCGACCCTTCGTCTACGCCGAGAACCTGGTGTTCGCCCCCGTCGTGCAGCAGGCCGCGGCGCTGGCTCGCACCCTCGGCCCCCTCCACCACCTGAGCGTCCGGGCCCTGCAGCCCCGGCCCGACTGGGGCGGCTTCCTCGATCCGTCCTGGGGCGGGGGCGTGCTCTTCGACCTGGGCGTCCATCCGCTCGCCGTCGCCCTCCTGATCGCCGGCGAGGACCCCGCCGTGGCCGTGAACGCCCGCCTCGAACGCGGCGAGGGCATCGACGTCGACGACCACGCGGTGGTGGAGGTGCACCTGGCGTCCTCGCTGCCCATCACCGTGGAGGCCAGCTGGCGACACCCGACGACCGTCTGGGACCTGCAGGCGGCCGCCGACACGGGGGTCGTGCGCGCCGAGCTGCAGCCCGGCCTGCTGCTGGAGCACAACGGCGACCCGGTTCCCACCGCGGCCACCGCAGAAGGGGCCGATCCGCGCCTCGAGGGGCTGGGCTACGTCGCCCAGCTCGGCGTCCTCTCCGAGGCGCTGCGGGGCGGTCCGTCGGTGTTCGGAGCCCGCTTCGGACGACAGGTGCTCGACATCGTGATGGCCGCCCACCAGTCGGCCAACCAGGGCGGCGCCACGGTCGCGCTGCCCTTCGCCGGGCCGCGAGACCAGACCCCGTGGCAGCTGTGGACGGCCTCGTGAACCGCCCCGATCAGCGCTCGACAGGCTTCTCGGTCGCATCCGCGATCTGACGCAACAGCTCGGCGAGCGCGTTCACCGTCAGCTGGGGTTCGCCGCCCTCCTCGGAGATCCGGCGCAGCACGGGGCGCACCTCTTCGGACATGAAGGCCCCGAAGAGCTCGATCAGCCGGGTCGCCAGGACCTGCCCCTCCGCGCTGTCGTTGAGCACCGCCCGCTCGATCAGCTGCTCGTCGCCATCGTCGTGCGCCATCACTGCCTCCAGATCGTCCAGCGTTGGGTGCAGGTTGGCACGCACGGTCGCTGGGCAGGCAGATGCCACGATGTCCCCCGTGGACGTCACCGTGATCGATCACCCCCTGGCCGGGGTTCACCTGGCCACGCTGCGCTCGGGCGAGACGTCGAACGCCGCCTTCCGCCAGGCCCTCCACCAGCTCGGCGTCATCCTGTTGCACGAGGCCACCCGCGACCTGCCCACGGAGCCCGCCGAAGTCGTCACGCCCCTGGGCGTCGCCCCGAGCGTCCGCCTGGCCGCGGCGCCCGTGTTCGTGCCGGTCCTGCGCGCCGGGACCGGGCTGCTGGGCCCCGCGCTCGATCTCGTGCCCGACGCCGACGTGGGTTTCGTGGGCCTCGCTCGCGACGAGACCACCTTCGAGCCCCACCCCTACCTGGCCAAGCTCCCCGATCGACTCGACCAGCGGCGCGTGATCGTGCTCGATCCGATGCTGGCCACCGGCGGGACGCTCGCCTACACGTGTCGGATGCTGCTCGCCCGGGGTGCCGCCGAACCGGTGGTGGCCGTGTGCGTGGTCGCGGCACCCGAGGGCCTCGCCCTGCTCGAGGAGACCGGCCTGGCCATCCGGGTGATCACCGCCGCTGTCGACGACTGCCTGGACGAGAGGGCCTACATCGTGCCCGGTCTCGGCGACGCGGGGGACCGCCAGTTCGGACTGTGGTGATGAGGGCCGTGGCGTTCGGGAGCGCCCGAGGTGCGAGACTGGATTCCCCGGTCCGGTAGCTCAGTTGGTCAGAGCAGTGCCCTTACAAGGCAAAGGTCGCCCGTTCGAGTCGGGCTCGGACCACTCGAGGCGAACCCGTCTCCCGGCGAGCGTCACGGACGCTCGCCGCGCTCGTCGGCGGGACGGGGCGCGGCCAGGCCCAGGTTGGCCACCCGAGCCAGGGCGACCAGGGCCTCGGCGGCCTCTTCCTGGAGCTCGGGCAGCTCATCGCGGGCGAACCATCGGGCCTCGTCGATCTCCGAGGAGTGGGCTCGAACCGCATCGGGGTCGGCACCCGGGGCCGGACGGGCACGGAACACCACGTCCACGCGTCGCCACTCGGGGGCGACCACGACCGCGGGTTCGCCGACGAGATCCACGTCGAGGCCGACCTCCTCGCGCACCTCGCGCCGAGCACCGTCGAGGGGATGCTCCCCCCGCTTCAGGAAACCCCCGGGAAGCCCCCAGCGGGGCCGATAGGCGTGGCGCACGAGCAGCACGTGCCCGTCGGCGCGCTCGATGACGCACAACCCGCCCACCGTGTACGAGGGCGCCACCCGCCGTACCAGCCAGCGGCGGACGATCGCCGGCAGGTGCCGATAGCCGCCGAGGACCCGGCGTTCGAGTCGGGCGCGGGTGGGGGACACGCCGTCAGCCTACGGAGCGCCGGGCCGTGACCAGTTGATCCAACAGCGCCGGGCTCGCCGCGGCCAGGGGCGTGAGGCGGGCGGCGTGGTCCAGGCTGACGAGATCGCGCCCGTCCGCGTCGACCACGACGGCGCCGGCTTCCTGGCAGACCAGCATGCCCCCGAGGTAGTCCCACGAGCCGTGCGCGTTGTGGCTGCAGTCGATGTAGCCATCCGCGGTGCCCATGGCCACCGCGCACAGGTCGAGGGCACAGGCGCCGAGCGCTCGGAACTGCTTCCACCCGAGCCACCGGCCGGGGAAACCCGACAGCAGCACCACCGAGCGGGACAGGTCCTCGGCCCCGCTCGGCACGATGGGCACCCCGTTGCGGGTGGCACCGCCACCCCGGCGGGCCTGGAAGCGGTCACCCGTGGCCAGGTTGACCACGAGAGCGGCACGGGGCCCGTCGGCGTCGACGGCGCAGAGGCTGGTGGCGTACCAGGGGATGCCCCGACTGGCGTTGGTGGAGCCGTCGAGGGGGTCGAGCACGACGGTGAGCGAGGCATCGGGGCGGTGCCGACCGGACTCCTCGGACAGCACGCCGACCCCGGCCTGCTCGAGCACCTCGAGGGCGGCGGCGTCGGCGGCGAGGTCCGAGTGGTACTGGCCCGCCCTGGTGCCGGCCAGGCCCCAGTCGTCGAGATCGCCCAGGGCCAGGCGGATGGCCTCGGCGGTCTCGTCGAGGACCTCGAGCAGCGACTGGTCGTCCACGCAGGCGACGGTAGCCGTGGAGCAGGGGCCCGTGGCAGGCTGGATCCCCTCCCCTCCCTCCCGCGACCCAGCAGAGGAGCCAACAGCGCCTTGGCCATCATCGACGTCCCCGGCTTCGTGGCCGACCTCAAGGACCACGCCGTGGACCACGCCTTCCACGTGCACGACGAACGCCACTTCGTCGAGACCTACTCGCTGCGTCAGGCGTGGGAGGTCGACCTGCACCCGGAGGAGGCCTGCGGTGGCCCCCTCGACCTGCATCTCTCGCTCGAGGTCGATCCACGGGTGATGTTGGCGTTCGAGGACCGCATGCTCGAGCTCCCCGAGACCAGCGAACCCATCGAGGGCTTCCACTTCCCGCTCGTCTTCACGTGGGTGCTCCCGCCCCTCCCCCAAGGTCCGGACCTGTTGGTGCTGGCCACCGACCTCGCCGGCCTCGGCGGACCCGACCTGCCCCTCGAGGTCTCTGCCATCGACTCCTTCGCCAGCGTGACCGACGCCGCCGAACGCAGCCTCACGATCGTCGCCCGGGTCGAGGTCGCCCTCGACCGCATCTACCTCGGCCAGGAGCAGCTCTGCGAGGTGCTCGACACGTGCCACGAGGTGAGCACCTACCTCCTCGACCGGGCGCCTCGATGGCTCGGCGACTGAGCCCCCTCGCCCGAGCCAGGGCCGACGGGTGAGCCGCACGACGGAGGTCCTGCGCTTCCGCCCGACCGACACGGCCGATCTGCTCGCCGTCATGGAGGAGCTGGCGACGGATCGCAGCGGCTGGGTCAACCTGCAGGCAGTGGTCGGCGATGATGAGGCCCCGGCTCCCGACGCCCCACCCGGTCGGGCCGGCGTGTTCGCCTGGCTGTCGTCGAGCGGGCCGGCGGTGCCGGTGGCCTCGTGGGTGCCGGGCCCGACGACGCGCAAGGGCGGCCACGAGCCCGACTCCCTCGGCCTCCAGCACGCGGCCGGCCCGCGCGCGGCCGGGACCCTGGCCGAGGCCGGCCTCCCCGTCCCGCCGACCTGGCGCCGGGTCGCCGACCACCCGCGCCGGGGTCTGGTGATGGAACTGCCCGACGGCGTGGCCCCGACCACGGTGCTCGAGTGGGCCTTCCCCGCCATGAACATCCTGGCCGGCGCTCCCCTGCCCGACACCTGGGTCGCCATCGTCCACCGCCGCTGAGGGACGACGTCCTCGACCGCCGCGCTGATCCGGTACGACGACAGGACACCACGACCGCCGGGTAGAACTCCGCGGTGCGACGACGACTGCGACCACGACGAGCGGTGCCCATGATCATCGTCACCCTGATGGCGCTGGGGTGTTCGAGCGGCGACGACGCCGAGCGGACGACGATGCTGTCCCCTGCCGAGCAGGTCCACCCCGACGTGATCGAGGCCGAGGTCACGGCCGCTGGTGACCGCTTCAGCGTGGCGGCCACCATCTCGTCGCCCTACGACAGCGAGGAGCGCTACGCCGACGCTTTTCGGGTGCTGAGCCCCGACGACGAGGAGCTGGGGGTGCGCGAGCTCACCCACCACCACGCCGACGAGCAGCCCTTCACCCGCAGCCTCAGCGGGTTGGAGATCCCCGACGGGGTGGCCTCGGTGACGGTGCAGGCGCGAGATCTGGTCAACGGGTGGGGTGGCGAGACGGTCACGGTCGCCGTCCCCGGTCGCTGAGCCCAGGGACCTGCGGGACTCACGGAGCGGAGCGAGCGACGCGTCCTGGCGGTGGGGCGGGTGGGGATCGAACCCACGACCAAGGGATTATGAGTCCCGCGCTCTGACCACTGAGCTACCGCCCCGGAGACGGCACACACTAGGGACTCGGCGCGGAACCGACGGTCGCGCACACGTGGCACCCGACGACTGCCGGGCCGCTCGACCCCGGACGCGACGATGCCCCGAGGCCGCTGGCCACGGGGCATCTGGTGCTCCGGGGGTGGGGCTCGAACCCACGACAATTCGGTTAACAGCCGAGCGCTCTGCCAACTGAGCTACCCCGGAAGGGAGCCTTCACGATAGCAGTGCCTCGACCAGGCCCATCACGGCCCGGTGTGTCCTCGAGCAGGAGTAGACGATCGCTGGGCACCCCATGGGGTGCTTCGACCGGCGGATGGAGGGATCGGGAACCGCCCGATACGGCTTTGTGAACTGGCTGGCCGGGATCGAGGTCAGCGACGACCAGAAGGTGATGGCCTCTTCGAGGTCGAGTCCTCGATGCAGATAGAGGCTCACGCGGAGGCGGGACTCGTCGACCTCGAAGAAGGTCCGCAGCCACTGGCAGAAGATGCCGATCATCCGGGGATCGCTGTTGGCCAACTTCACGGCGCCGTCGGTCTTGGCGCCCTCCCCCGCGTAGAGCGCGGCACCGGCGATCAGGAGGTCGCGCTCGCTCAGGGTGCCGATGCGGCGGCGGCCCTCGTCCGACAACTCCTCGATCTCGGCGGCCTTGCGTCGTTGCAGGGCGTTCGGTCCCCGCTTGCGGGCCGTTGATCGGGGCTTCGGTACGAACTCGACGTCGCGCACCCACACCGACACGGAGCCCTTGCCCACCCCGAGCTCATCGGCGATCTCCTGCAGCGTCCACGCCTGGGCCCGCAGCTCGCGGGCACGCTCCCGTTCGACGACCTTGCCTCGATACCCCATCAGCCGAGTCTGGCGAGGGGGTGGGACATCCACCGTCTGCGGCTGCGGAGAGCCCGGAATCGGGGCTCTGGTCGCCGGTGGGCCCGGTCGGCAGGAGAGATCGGCCCAGTTCACCGACCCGGGGCCGGCCCCCGGATCAGGTCGGTCCGGCTTGGGGCTCGCGACCGAAGACGTCCTCGCGGATCTCCTCCTCGGTCGGGCGGTAGTCGGGGTTGAACTCGAGGCCCGGCTCCCAGCTGGGCTCGTCACCACCGTTGAAGGCCCCCGAGGCCTTGTCGCGAGCCAGACCCTTGACCTGGTCGAGGCCCTCGCCCACCTTCTCGGTGGCCACCTGGTACTTCGGGTGCGACCGCACCTTCTCCAGCTGGCGATCGATCTGCTCGTAGCGATCGCGGCCGGCCTTGGCCCCGAAGTAATAGCCGACGGCCGCCCCGACGATGAATCCGGTCTTGAAGCTCATGACGCAGGTCTACCCGCTCGCGACGACTTGTGTGCGCGGATACCGGGACGACCTGGACGAGCCCGGAACCAAGCCGCACCAGCCCGGCGTGGGACGCAGCCCTACTCGCCGTCGAGGTAGTCGCGGAGCTTCTGGCTGTGCTGGGGGTGG
Source organism: Rhabdothermincola salaria (assembly GCF_021246445.1). Taxonomy (NCBI): domain Bacteria; kingdom Bacillati; phylum Actinomycetota; class Acidimicrobiia; order Acidimicrobiales; family Iamiaceae; genus Rhabdothermincola; species Rhabdothermincola salaria. The sequence goes on along the minus strand of NZ_JAJQXW010000001.1, from coordinate 183,379 downwards.
CGCAGCTTGGCCAGCGTCTTGGACTCGATCTGGCGGATGCGTTCACGGGTGACCCCGAACTCGCGACCGACCTCCTCGAGCGTGCGCGCCTGGCCGTCGTCGAGACCGAAGCGCATGCGCACGACCGCCTTCTCTCGGTCGTTGAGGTCGCTCAGCGCCTCCTCGACCGCGGTGTTCAGCATCATGCGGGCGGCCATCTCGGCCGGGGCCTCGGCGCTCTGGTCCTCGATGAAGTCGGCCAGGTTGGAGTCGTCCTCTTCGCCGACCGGCGAGTCGAGCGAGAGCGGGTCCTGGGAGATGCGCATGATCTCGCGCACCCGGGCGGGAGTCATGTCGACCTTGGCGGCGAGCTCTTCGATGGTCGGCTCCCGCTCGAGGTCCTGGACCATCTGGCGCTGCACACGGTGCACCTTGTTGATCGACTCGACCATGTGGACCGGGATGCGGATAGTGCGGGCCTGATCGGCGATCGCCCTGGTGATGGCCTGGCGGATCCACCATGTCGCATAGGTCGAGAACTTGAACCCCTTGGTCCAGTCGAACTTCTCGACGGCCCGCATGAGGCCGAGGTTGCCCTCCTGGATGAGGTCGAGCATCAACATGCCCCGCCCCACATAGCGCTTGGCGATGGAGACGACCAGGCGCAGGTTGGCCTGGGTGAGCTCCGCCTTGGCATCCTCGCCTTTGCGGACGAGACGGGTGAGCCGGCGCTTCTCGAGCGGATCGACCGCCGCCAGCTCCCCCGATGCGCTGAGGTCGGCCAGCCGTTCGGCGGCCGCCGTCCCCCGCTCGATGATCTGGGCCAGTTCGACCTCTTCCTGGCCCGTGAGCAGCGAGACCCGCCCGATCTCCTTGAGGTACATGCGCACCGGGTCCGAGGAGCCTCCGACACCGAGCTGGGCCCCCATGCGCACCGCGTCGCGCGACCCGACCGAGCGGTAGCGGGCCTTGGTCCGCCGCGCGACCAGGTCGTCCTCGTCATCGGTGTCGTCGTCGTGGGCGTCGGCTGCGACGATGACCTCCACCTTCTCGTCGGCGCAGGGCACCAGCGGCGCGCCCAAGAGGGCCTCGTCGGTGAGGGCCTCGACGTCGGGCACGCTGTCGTCGACCGTCACACCACGCTCGCCCAGCGCGGCGCGAACCGACTCGAGAAGCTCGGGTGTGGGGCCGTACGCGGCCAGGTCGCCCATGACCTCGTCGACCGTGAGCACCGGCTCGTCGCGCCCGGCCGCCCGGTCGACGAGCGCTCGGAGGACGGGGTCGGGGATGCCCATCACGGGAGATGGCACGCCGCCAGCTTCACCCATCGTCCTCCTCCGTCTGACCGGTGAGCCACCCTAGCAACTGCTCCGTGGCGCTCTCCGCGGTGTCCGCCTCGCGGAGCTCGAGCATCCGGTGCTTCACCCAGGCGATGTCCCCGGCGACCGTCAGCGGGTCGTCGGCCACCCGGGCCTCGGCCTGCAGCGCCGAGATGGCCCGCGAGGCACCTTCCTCCACCAGGCGGAGGAGCACGTCGCCGGCATCGGCATCGGTGTCCTCCACTGCGAGGCGCTGGAGGAGGTCGGCCGCGTCGTGCTCTCCGTCTGCGCCGAGCGCAGCCACCGCATCGGCCAGGGTCGGGCCGGCCACGACGGCACGGTAGGCCGCCACCACCGTGGGGTCGCCGAACAGGGCCTCGTCGAGCCACGGGGCGATGTCGTCGGGCCGCTGGAGCAGGACCAGCAACGCCTCGGTCTCGGCCGTGTCGCGCCGGACGGGAGCCACGCGCGCCGGGGGCGGACGTTCGGGACCACGGGCGTCATCCGGGCCCCGTCGGTCGCGCCGATCGGTCCGACGGGGCGGAGGGAACGTGCGGCCCCGCAGACGTTCGGGGTCGACCCGACAGCGGGCGGCGACCTCCAGGAGGTACTGGTCGCGGACCATCTCGCTGGGATGCTCGCCCACCACCCCCATGGCCGCCTCCGCCGCCCGCACCCGGTGCTCGGGGGTGTCGAGCGCCGCCGCGTCCAACACCCGGTCGAGGCGGAACTTCAGGAAGGGACGGGCGTCGGCCACGGCCCGGGACAGCTCGGCCGGGTCCGACAGGGCCAGCTCCGCCGGGTCGACGCCGGCGGGGAGGTCGGCCACGGCGACGTCGAGGTCGTGGGCCCGCTCCCACGCGTACACCCGCTCGGCGGCGTTCTGGCCGGCGGCGTCGGCATCGAAGGCCAGCACCAGGCGGCGCGCGAAGCTGCGCAGGAGACGCACGTGGTCCTCGGTGAGGGCGGTGCCGCAGGTCGCCACCGCTCGGGGGATGCCCGCCTTGGCGAAGCCGATGACGTCGGTGTACCCCTCGCACACGATCGCCTCGTCGGAGCGCACGATGTCGCCCTTGGTCCAGTTCAACCCGTAGAGCAGGCGGGACTTGCCGTAGATGGCGCTGTCGACGGAGTTCTTGTACTTGGCTCCCTCGACGCCGGGCATGATGCGCCCGCCGAACCCGACGGCATCGCCGTTCACCTCGTAGATGGGGAACAGGATCCGGCCCCGGAAGGCGTCGGTGGGTCGGCCCCGGCTGTTGAGGAAGCCCAGACCGGCTTCGACGAACACGTCGGTCGGGACCCCGAGGCCCCGCGCCAGCTCGTCCCACCCTTCGGGGGCCCACCCGATGCGGTAGGCCCGCACGTCGTCACCCGTGAGCCCACGGGACCGCAGGTAGCTGCGCGCCGGCGCAGCGTCGGGCGCGGACAGCAGGCGCTGGTGGTACCACTCGACGGCCCGGGCCACGGCGTCGAGGAGCCGGGCCCGACGCTTGCGTCCCTCGTTCTGGCCCTCGTCGGTGTAGCGCAGGGCGATGCCGGCCTTGCCGGCCAGCTTCTCGACGGCGCTGACGAAGTCGAGGTGCTCGACCTCGCGGACGAAGGTGATGACGTCGCCCTTGGCGCCACAACCGAAGCAGTAGTAGAGCTTCTCCTCGGCGTTGACCGAGAACGAGCCGCTCTTCTCGGAGTGGAACGGGCACAGCCCCTGCCAGCGACGACCCACGCGCTTGAGGGCCAGGTGCTCGCTGACGACCGCGACGATGTCGGTGGCCGCCCGCACCCTCGCGATGTCGTCGTCCTCGATGCCCAACCCAGCCCCTCCGGCGGACCGCGGTGCCGTCCGTGGCGGGACGGTAGCAGCGCGACCAGCCCATCGGACCGGCCGGGGCGAGGTCCGCGGATCAGGCGTCGGCGGCGACGCCCCCGCCGGCGCCCAGCACGGCGTGAGCGGCGGCCAGGCGGGCCACGGGCACCCGGAACGGCGAGCACGACACGTAGTCGAGACCCAGCCCGAAGAAGAAGGCGATCGACTCGGGGTCGCCGCCGTGCTCTCCGCACACACCCATCTTGAGCCCCGGCTTGGTGGTGCGGCCCCGCTCGACGGCGGTGGCGACGAGCTCGCCGACCCCCCGCTGGTCGACCGACTTGAAGGGGTCCACCCCGAGGAGTCCCTGCTCGAGGTAGCTCTCGAGGATGGGGGCCACGTCGTCCCGACTGAAGCCCAACGTCATCTGGGTGAGGTCGTTGGTGCCGAAGGAGAAGAAGTCGGCGGCCTGGGCGATGTCGTCGGCCCGGATCGCCGCCCGCGGCGTCTCGATCATCGATCCGATGATCACGTCGAGGCGCCCGTCGTGCTCCGCCAGCACGGTGGCGACCTCCTCCTCGACCCACCGCCGCGTGAGGTCCAGCTCGGGGAGGTTGATGACCAGCGGGATCATGATCTCGATCACCGGTCGACCACCGACGGCCTGGCGGCGGAGCGCGGCCTCCACGAGGGCGCGGACCTGCATGCGATAGAGACCGGCCTTCGCGATGCCCAGGCGCACACCCCGCAGGCCGAGCATGGGGTTCTGCTCCTGCCAGTGGCGGGCGGCGGTGAGCATGGCTTGACCCTCGGGCGGGAGCTCGCCTCGGGCGTCGAGCACGATCAGCTCCTCCACCGACGGCAGGAACTCGTGCAGCGGCGGATCGAGCAGGCGCACGGTCACCGGCAGGCCGTCCATGGCCTCGAGGACCTCCTCGAAGTCGGCCCGCTGCACGTCGAGCAGCTCGGCGAGGGCGGCGAGCTCCTCGTCCGGGTCGTCGGCGAGGATCATCCGGCGCACCACCGGAAGGCGGTCCTCCTGGAGGAACATGTGCTCGGTGCGGCACAGACCGATGCCCTCGGCCCCCAGCTCCCGGGCCCGGGCGGCGTCGGGACCGGTGTCGGCGTTGGCCCGAACGCCCAGGCGCCCGGCGCGGATCTCATCGGCCCACCCGAGGACGATGCCGAACTCCCCGGGGACGTTGCCCTCCTTGAGGCTCAGCTCGCCGAGGAACACGGTGCCCCGGGCGCCGTCGAGGGAGATCCAGTCGCCCTCGGCCACGACGGTCCCGTCCGCAGCAGTCATCGAGGTCGGGCCGATGTTCAGGCTCTCCGCACCGCACACCGCCGGTTTGCCCCACCCTCGGGCGACCACCGCGGCGTGGCTCACGAGACCACCTCGAGACGTCAGCACACCCTGGGCGACAGCCATGCCATGGACGTCCTCGGGGGAGGTCTCCTGGCGCACCAGCACGACCCGCTCACCGCGCTCGGCGGCCTCGACCGCCCGGTCGGCGTCGAAGTAGGCGTGGCCCACGGCGGCCCCCGGCGACGCGGGGAGGCCGGTGGCCAGCAGCGGGGCCTTCACGTCGCCCAGCTGAGGGTGCAGCACCTGGTCCAGGTGCTCGGGCCGGACCCGCTGCACCGCTTCGGCCCTCGAGATGCGGATGGTGGGATCCTCGGTGAGCGCCACCGCGATGCGCAGCGCGGCGGCCCCGGTGCGCTTGCCGACCCGGGTCTGCAGCATCCACAACCGGCCGTGCTCGATGGTGAACTCGCAGTCGAGCATGTCGCGGTAGTGGCGCTCGAGCCGCTCGAGGATGAACGTCAGCTCGGTGTGCACGGCCGGGAAGAGATCGGCCATGGAGTCGAGGGGCAACGTGGTCCGGATCCCGGCCACCACGTCCTCGCCCTGGGCGTTCACCAGGAAGTCGCCGTAGGCACCCGAAGCCCCGGTGGAGGGGTCGCGGGTGAAGGCCACGCCGGTGCCGGACTGGTCGTCGCGGTTGCCGAAGACCATGGACTGCACGTTGACGGCCGTGCCGAGGTCGTCGGCGATGCCCTCTCGCCGGCGGTAGGCCCGGGCGCGCGGCGAGTCCCACGAGCGGAACACCGCCTCGATGGCTCCCCGCAGCTGGACGTGGGGGTCCTGGGGGAACGGGGACCCGGTGTGGGCCTCGATCAGCTCCTTGTACCGCCCGACCAGTTCGTCGAGACGCTCCGCCGGGACCTCGGCGTCGGTGCGCACCCCTTCGTCGATGCGGGCTTGCTCGAGCAGGTCGTCGAACGGCTCGCCGGGCACGTCGAGGACGATGCGGCCGTACATGGCGAGGAAGCGCCGGTAGGAGTCGAGGGCGAAGCGCTCGTCGGTCCCGGCGGCCAGGCCCATCACGGAGTCGTCGTTGAGCCCGAGGTCCAACACCGTGTCCATCATTCCGGGCATGGAGAAGGCCGCACCGGATCGGACGCTGACCAGCAGCGGGTCCTCGGTGGCACCGAGGCGGCGGCCCATGAAGCGCTCGAGGCTGCGGACGTGTCCGTCGATCTCGGCGGTGAGGTCGCCCGGCCAGCCGCCGAGCATGTAGGCCCGGCACGCCTCGGTGGTGATGGTGAACCCCGGCGGCACCGGGAGGGCCAGCACCGAGGTCATCTCGGCCAGGTTCGCTCCCTTTCCCCCGAGCAACGCCTTCAGGTCCCTCGGGGCCCGACTGTGGCGGTGAGCGAAACCGTAGACCCAGGTCATGACCCGTCCTTCCCCTCGCGAGGGGCCGGCGCCGCCTCACCCCCCGGACGCTACCGACCTCGCGGCCGGCAACAAGGTCCGTTGGTCCCGACCTCGGCGGACACCGGGCCGCATGCCGCAGCGCCGGAGCACCGGCGTGGCGGCCTCAGGGCTCGGCGAACCACCCCGAGGGCGCCAGCTCCGACCCCATGCGGGGCACGTACTGGTCGAAGAAGACCCGGGCGATCAGCTCTCGCCGGCTGCGGACGGCGGCCTTCTCGAACACCGACTTCAGGTGGTCCTGCACGGTGTAGGGCGACATGTGCAGCGTGGCGGCGATCTCCTTGGTCTCCACACCCTGGAGCACCATCTGGGTGACGTCGCGCTCCCGCGGGGTCAACTCGAAGGCGGCGACGACCAGCGGCACGATCTCGGGTGGCCGGGCTTCCTCCACGGTGACGACCACGTCGCCGCTCGTCCCGTCGAGCGACGCCAGGGGGGAGGCGTGCAACACCAACCAGCGACCGCTGCCCACCCGCACCCGGCATCTGGGCAGCACGGTGGTGCTCCCCGCCGCGTAGCGTCGAGCTCCGGCGACCAGCGCGGCGATGGTTCCGCTGGCGGCAGCCGAGTGCTCCTCCGAGCCCAGCTCGGCGAGTGCCTCCTCCGCCCCCACGCTGAGCTGCCGGTACTGTCCGTCCGCACCGACGATCAGCACCGCCGGCCCGGACAGCGAGGCTGACGGTGTCCGACCGGCCCGGGCCAGCAAGCCGGCGCGCATCCCGGCGGCCAGGGCATCGGACAACGTCGCGAGGAACGCCACCTCTTCGGCGGCGAAGGGTCCCTCCTCGGCCCCTCTGAACAACGCCATCGCGCCCCACGCCCGCGCCCCTTCGCACGCGAGCAGCCGCGCCTCGTCGGCATAGCCGTAGTGCGGGATGATCAGGTCCCGGAGCCGGTCGGAGCAGGCCACGTCGCCGTTCGTGGCGAGGTGCACCCCGACGGCGGGCTGCTCCCGCCGCAGGAGCTCGGCGAAGGACGTCGGATCGGAGCCCCCGAACTCGATCGTCCCCCACTCGTCGTCGTGGTCGTCCCGGCCGAAGAGGTCACCGAACTTGTACGTGCCGGTCAAGAGGTTGGTGGCCGGGTCGAGGATGGGGATGCAGGCCGCCACATGCGGCACCGCTCGCTGCAGCGAGGCATCGGCCTCGGCCAGGAACGTCGATGTGTCGAGACCAGCGCGAGCGAGGACCTCGATGTCGCTCTTCACCCGACGAAGGGTCAACGCACTCCCCATGGCGACGATCATCCGCCATCGGCTGGCGCTTGGCCATCCCACCCTTCTGGGGGGTCGGGGTGGCCCAGGGTCGTCGCCCCTGGAGAAGCCCGGACGGCGGGGATGGTCTCCTCCGCCCGGGTGCCGGACTGTTGAGCCGACGAATCCGACGTCCCCGGAGGCACCCATGACCACGTCGACCCCATCCGGACCCGCAGCCCACCCCAAGCCCCGCCACCACCCGGTGCTGATCGCCCCGGAGACCTGGGTCATCCAGGACACCCTCGGAGAGGGCACTGCTCCGATGACCGTGCACCTGAACTCCATGGTCATCCGCTCGGAGGAACCGATCGTCGTCGACACCGGGGTGCCCGACAACCGCGAGCGGTACCTGGAAGACCTCTTTGCCCTGGTCGAACCGGACGACGTGCGGTGGGTGTTCGTCAGCCACGACGACATCGATCACTACGGCAACGCCGTCGCCGTCATGCAGGCCTGTCCCGACGCCACCCTCGTCGCCAGCTGGTTCATGTGTGAACGGATGGGTGGCGAGCTGTCCGGGGTACCTCCCCACCGGTGGCGGTGGCTCGGCGACGGCGACACCCTCGACGTCGGGGATCGCGTCCTCTCCCTGGTCCGGCCACCCAGCTACGACTCCCCCACCACCCGAGGTCTCTACGACCCCACGACGGGCGTGTACTGGGCCTCGGACGCCTACGCCACCCCGGTCGAGGCCGGCACGGAGTTCGTCGACCAGCTCGACCCGTCCGCCTGGGCCGACGGGTTCAGCACCTTCCAGACGTGGAACAGCCCGTGGCTGTCGATGGTCGACCCCACCCACTTCGATGCCGCGTGCCGTCGGGTGGAGGACCTCGCGCCCACCACCATCGCCACGACCCACGGGCCGACCGTCCCGCCAGGGCGGGTGGAGCAGGCGTTCACCATGATGCGCTCACTCGCCGGCACCGTTGCCCCACCCCAACCCGACCAGGTGGTGCTCGATCAGATCGTCGCCGAGATGAGTCGGACGACCCCGGACTGATCCACTCGATCTAGGCCCCTGCCCGAGCCCAGCGCGTCCCTCCCGTCGAGGTGGAGGCGCCCCGCCCGTCCGACCTCCTGGTGATCGGACCTCCCTGAAACGTCACGAGCCGGAGCGGGCCGCCTCGTCCCAGTTGAGGTGCAGCGGCTCCCCGGGCAGGAGGGTGAACGGCTGGCCGTCGTGGAGGATCTCGAGACGGGTGCCCGACACGAGCGTGTAGGTGACCCAGTGGGTGGTCATCGACAGCTCCACGACCGCGCCGTCGGCTCGACACCGAAAGCCGAGCGCCTCGAGGTCCGGCGGCATCCGGGGCCGGAAGTGCAGCACCCCGCCGACGTTGCGCAGCCCACCGAAGCCACAGGCCAGGGCCATCCAGGTGCCGGCCTGCGACGCGATGTGCACGCCGTCGTGCACGTTGTGCTGCACGTTGTGCAGATCGGTCAGGGCGGTGCGCTGGGTGTAGGCCCAGGCCTTGTCGAGGTCGCCGACCTCGGCCGCCAGGATGGCCTGGATGCACATCGACAAGGACGAGTCGGCCGTGGTGATGGGGTCGTAGTAGGCGAAGTTCGCCGCCTTCTGCTCGTCGGTGAAGGCATCGCCGCGCAGGAACATCGCCATCACCAGATCCGCCTGCTTGATCACCTGGGACCGGTAGAGGTCGAGCGGGTGGTAGTGCAACAGCAGCGGGAAGTTCTCCGCCGGGGTGTTCTCGAAGTCCCACGGCTGCTTGTCGAGGAAAGAGTCGTCCTGTCCGTGCAGGCCCCGCTCCTCGTCGAAGTGCACGTACATGGCCTCGGCCGCCGCTCGCCACGCCCCCGGTTCGTCCTCGCCGAGGCCGATCGACTGGCGTAGGGCCTCGAGCGCTGCGGGCGCCTCGACCGCCATGCGCTCGACGACGTCGGCGGCGGAGGCCAGGTTCGACTGGGCCATGAGGTTGGTGAACGTGTTGTTGTCGACCAGCGCCGTGTACTCGTCGGGGCCGGTGACCGCGTCGATGCAGAAGGCTCCGCCCCGGCTGGGGTTGTAGAAGCCGAGGCCGATCCACAGGCGGGCCGTCTCGGCCAACAGCTCGGCGCCCTCGGCGAAGAGGAACTCGTCGTCGCCGGTGACCTCGGCGTAGTGGCGCACGGCGTAGGCCACGTCGGCGTTGATGTGGTACTCGGCGGTGCCGGCCGGGAAGAACGACGACGCCTCGTCGCCGTTGATGGTGCGCCACGGGAACATGGCGCCCGGCTTGGACAGCTCGCGCGCTCGCGCCCGGGCCCGGTCGAGGGTGGCGTGCCGGAACAGGAGCGATTCGCGTGCCTGGCCGGGCGAGAGGTAGGTGAGGACGTGGAGGACGTAGACCTCCATGTCCCAGAAGTAGTGCCCCCCATAGCCCTGCCCGGTGAGGCCCTTGGCCGGGATGCCGTTGGACGACGTGAGGGCGGACGACTGCAGGACCTGGAACAGCGCAAACCGCACGGCCTGGCGCAGCGAGTCGTCGCCCACGATGTCGATGTGGCACTCGCGCCAGAACGCGTCGAGGCGGTTGACCTGGGTGTCGAGCAGGTCGTCGAAGGTGTGCTCGACCGCGTCGTCCATGAGCGTGGCGACCCGCGCCGGCATGGCGTCGCTGTCCGACGCCGGCCCCGTGGCGTACACGAGGTACTTGCGCAGGTGGGCGGTCTGGCCCGACGAGAGCCGGAACGTGTAGGTGCGGTCGATGCGCGAGTCGTCGTCGCGGGTGGTGGCGGCCTCGTGGTCGACGTGAGCCGTCACCACGTGGTCGGTGAGGCAGAACACGGCGAGCTCGGCGCGCTCGACCCGGTGGCCCAGGCCGATGCGCTCGCCCTCGGCGTGGCCCCACACGGGCAGGAGCACCTGCCCCCAGTAGGCGGCCATCTCGCGAGGATCGTCGGAGTGGCGCCGATCGCTCTCGTTGGCCACGAGCTGGGAGGTGATCTCGATGGTCATGGGCCCGTCGGCCTCGGGACCGAGCGCCTCCACCTCGTACTCCATGCAGGCCAGGTGGGCCTGGGTGAGCGAGACCAGGCGACGGGTGCGCACCGAGACCCGGCGGCCCGAGGGTGACTCCCAGACCACCTCGCGCCCGACGAAGCCACGGCGCAGGTCGAGCACCCGGTTGTGCTCGATGAGCTCGCCGGTGGTGACGTCGAAGGGCTCACCGTCGACGGTGAGGGTGATCATCTTGCCGTCGGTGACGTTGAGCATGGCCTGGTCGTCGGTGGCGTAGCCGTAGGCCGCCTCCGGATAGACGATGGGCCGCGACTCGTAGAAGCCGTTGACGTAGGTGCCCCGCTCGAAGGCCGGGGCACCCTCCTCGAGGTTGCCGCGCAGCCCAAGGAAGCCGTTGGAGACCGAGAAGATGGTCTCGCTCTGGGGCAGGGCGTCGAGATCGAAGTCGGTCTCACGGATGTGCCAGCCCTCGACCGGGTACTCCGGAGGGGCCCCGACGGTGGACGCTCCGGCCGGCTCACCGAAGGTGCTGCGGGTGGCGCCACCTCGTGGTGAGGGGGCGCGCTCGGAAGGCTCGTCGGTGCTCATCGCGGCAGGAGCTCCGCCAGGTCCTCCACCACGACGTCGGCGCCGTGGTCGCGCAGGGCGTCGGCCTGGTCGGCGCGATCGACTCCGACGACGAGGCCGAAGTGCCCGGCCCGGCCGGCCGCGACACCGGCCAGGGCGTCCTCGAACACCACCGAGGTGGCGGCGTCGACGCCGAGCCGCCGGGCGGCCTCCAGGAACGTGTCGGGTGCCGGCTTCCCGGCGATGCCACCCTCCTCGACATCGATGCCGTCGACGCGGGCGTCGAACTGGTCGGCGATGCCGGCCGCCTCGATGACTGCCTCGCAGTTCTTCGACGACGACACCACGGCCGTCTTGAGGCCGATCTGGCGTACGTGGTGCAGCAGCCGGACCGATCCGGGGAAGGCGGAGGCGCCTTCACTGGAGAGGATGTCCTGCACCAGGTCGTTCTTGCGGTTGCCGAGCCCGGAGACGGTGAGGGCGTCGGGTGGGTCGGTGGGGTCGCCGTCGGGGAGGGTGATGCCACGTGAGGCGAGGAAGCTGCGCACGCCGTCGTAGCGAGGCTTGCCGTCGAGGTAGGTCGGGTAGTCGCGTTCGAGGTCGAAGGGCACGAAGTCCTCGCCGTGGTCGGCGGACCACGAGCGGAGGAACTCGTCGAACATCTGCCGCCACGCCTTGGCGTGGACGGCTGCGGTCTCGGTGAGCACGCCGTCGAGGTCGAACAGCACGGCGGTGTAGCCACCACGGTCGATCATCCCGGCCAGGTCGTCGGTGTCGGTCGTCTCGCTCGTCACGGCAGGCACCCTATGGGACCGAGACCCCGGCGGCGCCGACCGGATCAGGCCAGGCGGGTGGCGAGGTAGCCGACCAGTTCGTCGACGGCGACACGCTCCTGGGCCATGGTGTCGCGCTCGCGGACGGTGACGGCGCGGTCGTCGAGGCTGTCGAAGTCGACGGTCACGCAGTAGGGGGTGCCCAACTCGTCCTGGCGGCGGTAGCGGCGCCCGATGGCCTGGGTCTCGTCGTAGTCGCACATGAACGACGGCTGCAGCAGACCGAGCACCTCGCGGGCGAGCGGGGTGAGGGTGTCCTTCTTGGACAACGGCAGCACCGCGACCTTGTAGGGGGCCAGACGGTGGTGCAGGCGCAGCACGGTGCGCACCTCGCCCCGAACCTCTTCCTCGTCGTAGGCAGAGAGGAGGAAGGCCATCATCGTGCGGGTCGCGCCGGCGGCGGGCTCGATGACGTGGGGGGTGTAGCGGGTGTTGGTGGCCTGGTCGAAGAAGTCGAGCTTCTCGCCCGAGTGGGTGGCGTGCTGGGTGAGGTCGTAGTCACCCCGGTTGGCGACGCCTTCGAGCTCGCCCCAGCCCCACGGGAACAGGAACTCCACGTCGGAGGTGCCCGAGGAGTAGTGGCTCAGCTCGTCGGGGTCGTGGGGCCGCATCCGCAGCTTGTCCTCGGGGATGCCGAGGTCGACGTACCACTGGTAGCGCTGCTGGCACCAGTACTCGTACCACTGGTCGGCCTCCTCGGGCGGCACGAAGAACTCGAGCTCCATCTGCTCGAACTCGCGGGTGCGGAACACGAAGTTGCCGGGCGTGATCTCGTTGCGGAAGGACTTGCCGATCTGGGCGATGCCGAACGGCGGCTTCTTGCGGCTGGCGTTCAACACGTTGGCGAAGTTGATGAACATGCCCTGGGCCGTCTCCGGGCGCAGGTAGGCCACGGCCGAGTCGGACTCCACCGGCCCGGCGTTGGTCTTGAACATCAGGTTGAACTGGCGGGCCTCGGTGAAGCTGCCGGTGGCGCCGCAGTTGGGGCAGGTGTTGGGGTCCTCGAGCTGGTCCTCGCGGAAGCGCTCGTGGCACTCCTTGCAGTCGACGAGGGGGTCGGTGAAGTTCTTGAGGTGGCCCGAGGCCTCCCAGATCGCCGGCGGCGACAGGATGGCGGCGTCGAGGCCGACCACGTCGTCGCGCATCTGCACCATCGACCGCCACCACGCGTCCTTGACGTTGCGCAGCAGCAGCACGCCGATGGGCCCGTAGTCGTAGGTGGACCGGAAGCCGCCGTAGATCTCCGCCGAGGGGAAGACGAACCCGCGGCGCTTGGAGAGGTTGACGATCTTCTCCATGAGGGTGGGATCGTTGAGGACCTCGATGGGGCGGGGGGCGTCGTCGGAGGTCGTTTCGGCGGGCTCGGACATGGCGGCAGAGCCTAGTGGTGGCCCCCGGGACCCCCGACCGGGTTCTCGTCGACGAGGCACTGCGGCGTTGGGCGATGATGGCGCGGTGAGCGCCCTGCCGACCCCTCCGGACACCGGCCCCGAGGCCCCCGACCCCACCGACGTGTCATGGAAGCGGGCCATCGCCGCCGTCATCGACGTCGGCATCGCAGCGGTCATCTCGATCCCGCTCTTCGCGGTGCTGAGCGAGGAGGTCTACCGCTTCGACACCGTCACCCGCGAGCTCGTGGTCTCTCAGCAGCTCGACGGGCTCGGAGCGGTCGCCTTCTACAGCTGGTTGCTGGCCTACGCCGTCGGTGTCTTCGTGCTCCAGCGGGGGTTCACGGGGCGCACCGTGGGGACGTTGCTGCTCGGCGTGGCCGTGGTCGGGGCCGACGGGCGCCCGTTGGGGCCGGCCAACGCCCTCGTGCGCTCGGTGGCCGGGGTGGTCGACTACTTCCCGTGCTGCCTCCCCCTGGTCGGGCTGATCACCATGTTCGTCACCAGGGACCACCGACGGGTGGGCGACATGGCCGCGCGCAGCTACGCCATCGACGCCGGCCGGATGGGCCACCCCGTCCTCGTCCCCGGCACCCGCACCGCAACCGCGCCGCCCACTGCGCCGGCCCCACCGGACCCACCGGGCCGTCCGGTCGCCCCGCCCCCGCCGGCGGGATGGCCGGCCCCGACACCGACCGGCTGGTCGCCGCCGGGATCGACCCCGGCCCGAAGCCCGGCTCCTGGCCCGCCGACGCCACCGCGTCCCGCAGCCCCGGCGACCGCGGGCTGTCCGGCCCCGTCCGGCCCCCCGACCCGCCAGGTGCCGCCCACTCCCCCACCGGCGGCGGCACCCGTCGTGCCGGAGGCCCCCATCTCGCCGCCGGCGGCTCCGTCGCCCACTGCGGTGTGGAACCCCGAGCGCCGCGCCTACATGGCCTGGGACGCCCGTCGCCGTGAGTGGCTGCAGTTCGACCAGGCCACCCAGCGCTGGTTGCAGTACGACCTCGTACAGCGTCGTTGGCGGCCGGTCGGACCCCGGTGACCCGACGCGATCCGCACCGCCGGGCAGGGGGAGCGGCCAAGATGGGACCTCCTGCTCGAGGAGGACCCCGATGACCGAGTCGATCGCCCCCGCCGACACCCCGGACCTGTTGTGGCGCCGCGTGGGTGCCGCCATCATCGACGTCGCCATCGTGGTGGTGATCGCCATCGTGGCCGGCCTCGTGCTGCGCAGGGTGGCCGGGCTGGCCGGCCTCGTCGTGCTGGCCTACGAGCTGGCGGCCTGGGTCTGGTGGCAGGGTCGCACGGGGGCCTCGCCGGGCAAGCAGATGGTCGGGCTCCGGGTGGTCGACGCCACCGGCCAACCGTGCGGCACCGGAAAGGCCGCCGTGCGGTGGGTGGCCTGGTTGGTCGACGGCTTCCCCTACTGCCTGCCCCTGGTCGGTTTCATCATGATCTTCACCAACGCCGACCAACGTCGCCTCGGCGATCGGTGGGCGGGCACCTGGGTGGTCACCGCCGACGAGGTGGGACGGCCTCCCGGCGCGCCGACCGAGACGGCCGACCCGGAGCCGGTGTGGGACGACGACCGCCAGGCCTATGTGCGAACCGACCCCGCCTCCGGCCGACGCCAGGTCTTCGACGAGTCGGCCGGCACCTGGAGCGCGCTCGAGGACTGAGCGTCCCCCGGCGCCCGAGCCACCCACACCGACCGGGCCGGGCTTCCCCTGACCGGCACCGATAGGCGACGACTATCGGTGGCCGCGTCATGATTGCTTGGACACTGATCCGCGACCGGAGGAGACTTCAAGGGTTCCCTCTCCTCCCGCCGGCCCGCTCGGGGACTGCCCGTCCGTCTGGGGCGGCCCTCTCGCCGACACTCGCCGCCCCGCCACCGGGAACCGGCACCGACCCCATCCCCGAAGCAGAGGAAGACCACCGTGACGACCGTTGACCCGAACATCGACATCGGCATCCCCGCCGCTCAGCGCGAGGAGATCGCCCAGGGGCTGTCGCGCCTGCTGGCCGACACCTACACGCTGTACCTGAAGACCCACAACTACCACTGGAACGTCACCGGTCCCATGTTCCAGACGCTGCACCTCATGTTCGAGACGCAGTACAACGAGCTGGCGCTGGCCGTGGATCTCATCGCCGAGCGCATCCGGGCCCTCGGCGCCGCCGCACCAGGCAGCTACCACGCCTTCTCGGAGCTCTCGAGCATCACCGAGGAGACCGACAGCCCCGATGCCACCACCATGATCCGACGCCTCGTGGAGGGCCAGGAGACCGTGGCCCGCACCGCCCGCGAGGTGTTCCTGGTGGCCGACGCCGCCGGCGACCAGCCCACCGCCGACCTGCTCACCCAGCGCATGCAGGTGCACGAGAAGGCGGCCTGGATGCTGCGCAGCCTCCTGCAGTAGCGCAGTCGCCAACGACCGACCGCCACTGAACTGCCGGCCGGCGGTTCAGTGGCGGTCGAGCACCGTGACCGAACGCAGCCGCCGCTCGAGGTGGTGCTCGACCGCGCGCGTCGCCAGATGGTCCACCTCGTTGGTGGCGGCCGACGGCGCCTCGGCCAGGGCCTCGTTGAGCCGACCGCCCAGGATCTGTTGCATGAGGTCCACGGCGTCGCCCGACAACGCGGTGCCCCGCCGACAGCCGCGGCACAGCGTGCCCCCGCTCTCGAGGTCGAAGGCGACCAGGGCCGCGTCGTCGCCGCAGATCGCACACGTGTCGACCTCCGGGCGGTAGCCCTCGAGGGCGAGCACCTTCCAGAAGAAGGCGGGCACCACCAGGGGGGAGTCCGAGGCAGCGAGGGTGCGCAGCGCTCCGAGCAGCATCTGGAAGAGCCGGGGGTTCACCTCCCCCTCCTGGGCCAGCTGGTCGGTGGTCTCGAGCATCGACACCGCCCGGGTGATGCGGTCGAGGTCGTCACGGATGGCGCGGAAGTGGTCGAGGCTGTCGGCCTGGGTGACGATGTCGAGCTCACGTCCCTCGTAGAGCTGCACGGCGATGTGGCTGGTGGGCTCGAGGCGGGCCCCGAACTTCGATCGCGTCTTGCGCACGCCCTTGGCCACCGCCCGGACCTTGCCTCGCCCCCGGGTGAGCAGCACCACGATGCGATCGGCCTCACCCAACTTGTAGGTGCGCAGCACGATGCCCTCGTCGCGGTGCAGGGTGCCCTTGCTCACGGTCGTGGCACCCCCGCCATCACTCGTTGAGGCCGCCGAAGCGGCGGTCGCGCTCCTGGAACTGGCGAACTGCGGCGAAGAGGTGCTCGCGTCGGAAGTCGGGCCACAGCACGTCGGTGAAGACGAGCTCGCTGTAGGCCGCCTCCCACAACAAGAAGTTGGACAGCCGGTACTCCCCCGACGTGCGCACCACCAGATCGGGGTCGGGCATCTCGGGGTCGTAGAGGCGTCGGGCGATGGCCCGCTCGTCGATCTTGTCGGCGGGGACCCCCTCGGCGACGAGCGCTCGCACCGCGTCGACGATCTCGGCTCGCCCGCCGTAGTTGAAGGCGATCGTCAACGTGAGGGTGCGGTTGTCACGGGTGAGCTCGATGGACTCGTCCATGCGCCGCAGGAGCCGCTTCGGCACCCGCCAGTCGCGCCGTCCGACGAAGCGGATGCGAACCCCTCGCTCGTTCAGCTCGTCGCGCCGGCGCACCAGCAGCGACTCGTTGAAGCCCATGAGGTAGCGGACCTCGTCGCGGGGGCGGCGCCAGTTCTCGGTGGAGAAGGCGTAGACCGTGAGCCAGTCGATGCCGAGCTCCAGAGCCCCCTCGACGGTGTCGAACAGGGCCTCCTCGCCGGCGGCGTGGCCCTCGGTGCGCTTGAGCCCTCGACGTTGGGCCCAGCGCCCGTTGCCGTCCATCACCGCGGCGATGTGGCGCGGGATGCGAGAGGGGTCGAGGTCGGCGACGGACACGGCCGGAGGTTACCGCTGCCCCCCGCCACCTCCCGGCACCCGCTCGGCCGGGCGGTACGCTGCATCGCCTCATGGCCCCCGCAGACCGCCTCTCCCGCGCCACGAGAGCGGCGTTGGCCTCGATCACCGACGCCCTCCCCGCCGGCGAGCCCCGACCCGGGCAGGTCGCCATGGCCGAAGCGGTGGCCGCCGCCATCGCCGACGAGCGCCACTTGGTGGTCCAGGCCGGCACCGGCACCGGCAAGACGTTCGCCTACCTCGTTCCGGCGGTCCTCTCGGGCCGCAAGGTCGTGGTCACCACCGCCACCAAGGCGCTCCAGGACCAGCTGGCCGACAAGGACCTGCCCTTCCTCGGTGAGCACCTCGACCGACCGGTCGAGTGGGCGGTGCTCAAGGGGCGCTCCAACTACGTGTGCCTCCAGCGCATCCGGGAGCTCGCCTCGGAGGACCAGCTGGCCCTCGACGTCGGCCCGCGCCCGCCGCGCGAGGAGCTGGCGGCGCTGGTGGCGTGGGCCGCCGCCACCGAATCCGGCGATCGGGCCGAGCTCGACCGTGAACCCTCGGTGCGGGCCTGGTCGGCGGTGAGCGTCGGTCCGCGCGAGTGCCCGGGCGCGGGCCACTGCCCCAAGGGCGACGAGTGCTTCGCCGAGCGAGCCCGGCGGGCGGCGGCCGCCGCCGACGTGGTGGTGGTGAACACCCACCTCTACGGGCTGCACCTGGCCACGGGCGGGGCGGTGCTGCCCGAGCACGACGTGCTCGTGGTCGACGAGGCCCACCAGCTCGAGGACACGGTGGCGGCCACCGCCGGCCTCGAGATCACCGGCGGCCGCTTCGTCGCCCTGGCCCGATCGGTGGGGGCCATCATCGACGACCGCGAGATGGTCGACGGCCTCGACGAGCTGGGCGATCGCTGGAAGAGCGCCCTCGTCGAGGAGCGAGGGCGCCGGCTCCGGGGGCGCCTGGACGGCGACGCGGCCGTGGTTCGCGATCTCGCCCGGAACCGCATGGACCTGGTGATGGCCGCGCTGCGCGGCGTGGCCGAGGACGGCCCCGGCGACGTGGGGGCGCGCAAGCAGCGGGCGATGAAGGCGGCCACCGGGCTGGTCGACGACCTCGATGCGGTGGCCGAGGTCCGTCCGGGCGAGGTGGCCTGGGTGGAGGGCCCGCCCGAGAACCCCGTCCTGCGGGTCGCACCCGTCGACGTCGCCGAGCTGCTGCGCGAGTCGCTGTGGTCCACCACCACGGCCGTGCTCACCAGCGCCACCCTGCCCGCCACCCTCCCGGAGCGGGTGGGCCTGCCCGACGCCGGCTTCACCGTCGTCGACGTGGGCAGCCCCTTCGACTACGAGCACCAGGCGCTGCTGTACTGCTCGGCCCACCTGCCCGACCCCCGTTCGGCGACGTTCGACGACCGGGTGCACGACGAGCTCGAGGCGCTCATCGAGGCCGCCGGTGGCCGCACCATGGCCCTGTTCACCAGCTACCGGGCCCTGCACGCCGCGGTCGAGGCGCTGCGCCCCCGCCTCGACGTCGAGATCCTCGCCCAGGACGACCTGCCCAAGGCGGCCCTCGTGGCCCGGTTCACCGCTGAACCCGAGGCCTGCCTGTTCGCCACCATGGGCTTCTGGCAGGGGGTCGACGTCCCCGGGGAGACGTTGAGCCTGGTCACCATCGACCGCCTCCCCTTCCCCCGCCCCGACGACCCCCTCCTCCAGGCCCGGCGCGAGCGGGCCAGAGCCGACGCCTTCCGCGTCGTCGACCTCCCCCGGGCCGCCACCTTGTTGGCCCAGGGGGCGGGCCGCCTCATCCGGGGGGCCACCGATCGCGGGGTGGTGGCCGTGTTCGACCCCCGCATGGCCACCAACGCCAGCTACCGCTGGGACATCGTCAACGCCCTGCCGCCGATGCGCCGCACCCGCCAGCGCGCCGAGGCGGAGGCCTTCCTGCGCGACCTACGCGACTGACCCCCCCCAACCCGTTCTTGCATGGTTTCGTCGCGGCGGAGCGCGCCGAATCGATGCAAGAAGCGCAGCGGGGCCACGACCCAAGGCCGCGGTTCAGGAAGCCGGCGGTCAGAAACCGAGGCGGTCGAGCGCGCGGGCCTGACGTTGCCAGTCCTTGTCGACCTTCACGAAGAGCTCGAGGAACGCGCCCTCGGGAAGCTGCTTGCGCACCTCGGTACCGACCTGCTTGAGCACCGAGCCCTTCTTGCCGATGACGATGCCCTTCTGGGAGTCGCGCTCCACGAGGATCTCGACGCGGATCCGAGGCCACTCCCACTCGACCACCCGGGTGGCGATCGAGTGCGGGAGCTCGTCGTGGGTGACGGCGAGCAACTGCTCGCGCACGAGCTCGGCCACCCAGAAGGCCTCCGGCACGTCGGTCACCGTGCCCGGCGGATACCAGGCCGGACCTTCAGGCAGCCGGCTCACGATCTCTTCGACCAGTTCGGGCACGCCCTGGCCGGTGAGGGCCGAGACGGGGAAGTAGGCGGACCGGTCGAGTTGCTCGGCCGCCCGGACCAACTGGGCCATGACCTCGTCGGGCGAGGCGATGTCGGTCTTGTTGACCACCACGATGGCGTCGGACGGCACCCGCTCGGCGACGAAGCGGTCGCCCGGGCCGATGGGCGCAGTGGCGTCGACGATCAGGCACACCACATCGACCCCACCCGTCGCCTCGGTGGCCGTGCGGTTGAGCCGTTCGCCGAGCAGCGTCCGGGGCTTGTGGATGCCGGGGGTGTCGACGAAGACGACCTGCACGTCGGGCCGTTCGAGGACCCCGCGGATCTGGGCCCTCGTGGTCTGGGGCTTGTCGGAGGTGATGGCCACCTTGGTCCCCAGGATGGCGTTCAACAAGGTGGACTTGCCCACGTTGGGACGCCCCACCAGCGACGCGAAGCCTGACCTCATCGACCCACCTCCTCGGGACGCTCGCCGCTCGCATCGCCACCCATGTCGGGGGACGTGGCCCGTGCCTCGCCGCGACCGACCCGTTCGTCGTGATCGGTGTCGGCGTCGCGGTTGGCGGCGATGCGGATGCGGGCGATGCGGCGACCCTGCACCCGCTCGACCACCAGCAGCCGACCGTCACACTCGACGACCTCGCCCTCGGCGGGCACGTGGCCGGCGAGGTGGAACACCAGGCCGCCGAGGGTGTCCCAGTCGCCCTCCGGGAGCTCGAGGTGCAACAGGTCGTTGACCTCGTCGATGGCCATGCGGGCCTGCACCCGACAGCTGCCGTCGGGGAGGGGCTCGACCATGGGCTCTTCCCGGTCGAACTCGTCGACGATCTCGCCCACCAGCTCCTCGATGAGGTCCTCCATGGTGACCAGCCCGGCGGTGCCCCCGTACTCGTCGACCACGATGGCCATGTGGAACTGCTCGGCCTGCATCTCGGGCAACAAGGTGGCGACTCGCTTGGTCTCGGGCACGAAGTGGGGTTCACGGACGAACCCGCCGACCGGCTCGTGGTCGCGGCCGTCGCGCTCGGCCCGCATCAGGTCCTTGGCGTAGACGACGCCGACGACGTCGTCGATCCCCTCGCCGCACACCGGGATGCGGCTGCGGCCGTTGAGCAGCACGATCTCCATGACGTCGGCCACCCGGAACTCGGCGTCGACGGTGACCATGTCGGGCCGAGGGACCATGACCTCGCGCACGATGGTGTCGCCGAACTCGATGATCTGGCTGATGAGGTGACGCTCCTCGAGCTCGATCACGTCCTCCTCGACGGCGGCGTCGACGATGGCGAGGAGCTCCTCCTCGGAGACGAAGGGGCCCTCCTTGAGGCCCTTGCCCGGCAGGATGACGTTGGCCAGGCCGATGAGGCCGCGCGACAACACCCGCAGGGGCCAGAAGTGGGCGAGGGCCCACACCGGCGGTGCTGCCACCAAGGCGGCCCGCTCGGGGTGCTCGATGGCCCACGTCTTGGGCGCGGCCTCCGCCAGCACGAAGACCACCACGATGTTGACGACGGTGGCCACGACCACCCCCCAGCCCCCGACCAGCTGGCTGGCCAAGATGCCCACGAGGGTGGCCTGCACCAGCTGGCAGACCAGCACGACCAGCAGCACGACGTTCAGGAAGCGCTCGGGGTGGGTGACGAGGAGCACGAGGCGAGCGGCGCCACGACGGCCCTCGTCGACCATGCCCTGGGCCTTGGCCCGGGTCATGCGGGTGAGGGCGGTCTCGGCCAGCGCCAGGAGGATCGAGGCCAGGAAGGCCACGACGATGACCACGACCATCCAGGTCTGGGTGGTCGTCAAGGCCAGCACGGTCGAGGGCATCGAGGTCAGCGCTCCCCCGCCGGACCGGGAGCATCGGTGACGGGGGCGGGCTCGTGGTCACCCGCGTCGCTCGCTTCCGCGGCCAGCGCGGCCCACGGATCGGCGGCGAGGGGCCCGTGGTGGGCCGCCAGCAGCTCTCGTTCGCGCGCCTGCATCGCCTCACGTCCGACGTCGTCGGCGTGGTCCATGCCGAGGAGGTGCAAGATGCCGTGCACCACCAACAACGCCAGCTCGTCGTCGTCGCGGCCGGCATGGCTCGGTGCGTTGGCAACCGCCACCTCGGGGCAGATGACCACGTCGCCGAGCAGGAGGGGCAGATCGTCGGGGTCGTCCTCGCGGTCCGGGCCGGCCGCGCCCCCGTCGGGCCACCGCCCCGGGGTGTTGCCCTCCCCGTCGATGGGGAACGACAGGACGTCGGTGGGTCCGGCATGGCCCATGAAGCGCTGGTTGAGTGACGCGATGGTGTCGTGGCTCACGAAAAGCACCGAGAGCTCGCACTCGCCCTCGACGCCCTCGTCGAGCAGCACCTGCTCGGCCAGGCGCTGCCACCGGACGGTGTCGACCGGGTGGCGCGCCTGTTCGTCGGCCACGAACACCGTGACCTCTCCGTCCTCGGGGCCCCGGCGTCGCCGGCGCCGACTCGGGGGGCGGTCGCTCACCCCTCACCTCCGGCCGTGCCGGCGGCATGGGCCTCGTAGGCGTTGACGATGTCCTGCACGATGCGGTGGCGGACCACGTCGGCGGCACCGAGGCGCACCCAGCCGAGCCCGTCGATGCCCGAGAGCACCGACTCGAGGCCGAGCAGGCCGCTGCGGCCCCCTGGCACGTCGACCTGGGTGGTGTCGCCGGTGATGACGGCCTTGGAGCCGAAACCGATGCGGGTGAGGAACATCTTCATCTGCTCGGGCGTGGTGTTCTGGGCCTCGTCGAGGATGATGAAGCTGCCGTTGAGCGTGCGCCCGCGCATGAAGGCCAGCGGCGCCACCTCGACGGTGCCCCGGTCGAGGAGCCGCTGGGCACCTTCGGGTTCGACCATGTCGTACAGGGCGTCGTAGAGCGGGCGGAGGTAGGGGTCGACCTTGGCCATGAGGTCGCCCGGCAGGAAGCCGAGGCGCTCGCCGGCCTCCACCGCGGGACGGGTGAGGATGATGCGGTCGACCTGCTTGGACTGCAGGGCCTGCACAGCCATGGCGACCGCCAGCCAGCTCTTGCCGGTGCCGGCCGGACCCACGCCGAAGGTCACGATGTTGTCGCGGAT
Source organism: Rhabdothermincola salaria (assembly GCF_021246445.1). Classification (NCBI taxonomy): domain Bacteria; kingdom Bacillati; phylum Actinomycetota; class Acidimicrobiia; order Acidimicrobiales; family Iamiaceae; genus Rhabdothermincola; species Rhabdothermincola salaria. The sequence goes on along the minus strand of NZ_JAJQXW010000001.1, from coordinate 161,008 downwards.
GGCCTCGATGTAGCGCTTCTGCCCGCTGGTCTTGGGGCGGACCATGCGGCCCTTGGCCCCGCGCATGACGTCGGCCGAGAGCACCTCGGAGGGCCGTTCGTCGGCCTTCACCATGTCGATGCTGCGGCGGACCCCGGCCTCCTCGAGCACGTGGCCCTGCTGGAGGAGTACGACGAGCTCCCCGAAGAGGCGGCCCACTTGCTCGGCCCCCTGGCCGTCGACGGTGATCTCGTTGCCTCGCACGTGGACGACCGCGCCGGGGAAGGCGGCTTCCACCAGGCGCAACAGTTCGTCGCGCTCGCCGAGGAGGCCGACCATCAGGTGGTTGCCGGGGACGTTGATCTTGACCTGCGTGTCGGCCATGGGATCCACCAGCGTAGAGGCGCCACGACGGTGAACGGTCGTGGAATGCTCACCCCATGAGGAGAGCCCCGTGAGCGACGTCCGATCGCCCGAACCTGATGACCCCGCCATGGCGCGGTGGCTGGCCGAGGTGCGGGTGGACGAGGCCGCTCGCAGCCGCTCAGCTGCCGCTGACCTGCGGACCCGACGCGGTGAGGACGCCACGCTCTCGGGCGTGCTGTCCGAGCTGGCGGTGCGCGGTGAGCTGGTCGGCCTGGTGATGCGCTCCGGTCGACAGCACCGGGGGCACGTGCGCCTCGTGGGACCCGACGCCGTGGTGCTGGCGCTGGAGACACGCCAGTGGCTGGTGGCCCGCATCGGGGCCATCGCCGCCACCCGCACCGTGCAGGGACCGGCCGTGGCCGGCGAGTCGGAGCCGTCGACGGCGAGCCGGTTCGTCCGGCTGGCGTCGGCTCTCGCCGAGCCGGGCGACTGGGCGCTCGTGGCATCGGGCACGGCCACCTTCGGTGGCGCGCTGCAACAGGTGGGCGCCGACGTCATGGTGCTGCGCCTCGACAACGGAGACCACGCCTACGTCGGCCTGGCGTCGACCGACGAGATCTCGCTGCGCCCCGGAGGCTGAAGCTCAGCCGAAGGCGTGCTGGTCGAGCCGGGACATGCGCTCGGCCAGGTTGTGCAGCAGCTGGATGGTGAAGCCGGGGATGTCCTCGACGAGCTGGCCGAACTCGCGGCGATCCATCACCAGCACCTGCAGTTCGGTGTCGGCGGTGACGGTGGCGGTGCGAGGTCCGGGGATGAGCAGCGACATCTCGCCGATCACGTCGCCCGGTCCGAGCATGGCCAACCGCTCACCATTGCGCTCCACGAAGGCGGTGCCCGCGGTGATCACGTAGGCCTCGCTGCCGGGGTCTCCCTCGCGGACGAGCACTCGACCCGGGGGCAGGGTGACCGGCGTGGTGGCCCCGGCGATCTCCTGCAGCTCCTTCTTGGAGCAGCGCGAGAACATCGGAACCTTGGCGAGATGGGTGAGCCAGTTCTCCCGTGTCATGGGCGCAGCATAGGGATCAGACCTCGGGATGGAGGTGTTCCAGCGTTCCTGGCTCGATGCGCAGCGTCTCCACGAACGCCTCGACGTCGGAGGCCTTGAGTCGGATGACGCGGCCAACCCGATAGCCGGGCAACTTTCCCTCGTCGATGAACTTGTAGAGGGTGCGAGTGGTGATGCCGAGGTAGTCGGCTGCCTCGCCGCTCTTCATCCACTCGATCGGGGTGGGGGCCATATGGCTCATTTTAGCCAGACCACTCCGGATCTGAGTGCATTTCGTTGAGCTTCCGTGCTCTTCAGGGTCCCATTCGACCACCCACGGTGGTGGGGGCTCCCTTGTGTCGCGGCGAACGACTTCGTACGGTGCAGCGATCGGCGGACGCCACGAGCGTCGCCCGACGGCGAGACCTGGAGACGACGACATGGCAAGAAGCCCCTTCCCGGGGCTCGGACCTCGCACGCCCTCGCGGCAGTCCGAGCCCCACGACGACGACACGAGCCCACGCCGCCCGACGCGTGCGAACCGAGGCCTCCCGAGCGGTCGAGCGGTGATCGGAGCCCTCCTCGTCACCGCCTCGGCGCTGGCCGTCTTCACGGCCTACGCCGGCGCCAGCACCGGACCCAGCGGCCATGCCGTCAAGGTGACCAGCTCGGTCCCCTCGGGCCACGTGCTCACCGCATCCGACCTCGCCATCGTCGAGATCGACCTCCCGGAGGGCACGGCGACCGGTTCCTTCGCCACCGTCGACGACGTGGTCGGTTCGGTCACGCTCACCCCGCTCGAGAGCGACGACCTCGTGCAACGCAGCGCCGTGCTGGCCGGCGATGCCGATCGGCCACCGGCCCACGAGTTCTCGTTCCCGATCGCCCCGGATCGAGCCGTCGGCGGGGGGTTGCGCGCCGGTGAGACGGTCGACCTCTTCGCCACCCACGGGTCGGGACCCGGCGCCTACACCACGGTCCTGGCCCGGGGGGCGCCGGTCATCGGCGTGCAGGATGCCGGCCGCAGCGCCCTCGCTGGTGGCGGGCTCGTCCTCACCATCGCCCTGGACACCCCCGATCAGGTCCTCGAGGCCGCCCATGCGGCGCAGGTCGCCGAGCTCACGGTGGTGCGATCGACAGGCGTCACCGGGGTCGAAGGATCCCGGGACCGAACCGAGTCTCCCACCCGGGCCGCCACACCCTCTGGGGCGGTCGGCGACGGCGGTGGGCGATGACGTCCGAGCACTATGTCCTCCTGGGCGTGGCCCGGCCCCGAGCCGGGTGGTTCACGGAGGTGGGCCGCTGGGCGAACTCGGCTGCGCTCCCCGCCGACTTCGTCAGGTGCGTCTCCGTCGAGGAGGTCCGTGCCCGGCTGACGACGGGCCGAGCGTGGTCGGCGCTCCTCCTCGACCAGTCCGTCCCCGGACTCGAGCGAGATCTCATCGACGAGGCCCGACAGATCGGGTGCGCCACGATCGTCATCACCGACGGCTACGCCCGTCGCGACTGGATCGAGCTGGGCGCCGCCGCCGTGCTCGACGAGCCCGTCCACCGCGATGCCCTGCTCGACGTGCTCCGAGCCGCCGCGCCGTCGCTCGACCGGCCGGCGACGTCGGGATCAGACCTCGTCGGACCGACCCTCGGCGGCGCGTGGGAGGGCCGGCTGGTGGCCGTGACCGGCGGCGGCGGGACCGGCGCCTCCACCGTCGCCGCCGCGGTGAGCCAGGCGCTGGCCGCCGACCCCGCCCACGGCGGGCGGGTGGCCCTCGTCGACGCCGCGCTCGACGCCTCCCAGGCGTTGCTGCACGACACCGGCGACGTCGTGCCCGGCCTCCAGGAGTTGGTCGAGGCCCACCGCACCGGTGAGCTCGACCCCGAACAGGTCCGTGCCTTGACCTGGCACTGCGCCGAGCACGGGTACGACCTCGTCCTGGGCCTGCGTCGACACCGCGACTGGACAGTCCTGCGGCCCCGAGCCGTCGAGGCTGCGTTCACCGCCCTGCGGCGCAGCTACTCGGTGACGGTCGCCGATGTCGACGACGACGTCGAAGGGTTGGCGCTCACCGGCTCCACCGATGTCGAGGACCGCAACGTGCTGGCTCGTCACCTGACGAGGATCGCAGACCTCGTCCTGGTGTCGGCCAGGGCCTCCGTGACCGGCCTCCACCGACTGGTGCGTACGGTCGGCCACCTCCTCGAGCACGGCGTGGAGGCGCCGCGACTCGTGCCCGTCATCACCCAGGCGCCCCGATCGGCGCGCAGCCGAGCCGACGTGAGCCGGGCCGTCGCCGAGCTCGCCGGACCGGCCGGGTCCGCCCTGACCACGTCGCCGCTCTTCGTCGCCCACCGCAAGGACCTGGACTCCCTGCAGCGAGATGGCGCGCCCTTGCCCGGCCCGCTCGTCGACCCGCTGGGGGCCGCAGTGAGCGCCCTGCTGCGGAGCATGGAACCGGCGGGCGCCGAAGGCGGCCTCGAGGTCCCCGTGCCCATCCGACCCGGATCGCTCGGCGAAGGGATGACGGCATGAGCACCACCACGAGGACGCCGAGGCAGACCGCCGACGACACCGAGCCACCCCTCGTCGCCATCGAGCAAGCGGTCCAGGAACGAGCCAAGGAGGCCGATCTGGACATGTCGAGCGAGGCCGGGCGAGCGGGGCTGCGCCGCCTGATCGACGAAGAGCTGGCCCGGTGGGACGACGACGTGCGGCGCGGCCGACGCTCCCATGGGCTGGCCAACCCCGAGCTGGTGGCCGAGCGGGCCTGGCGCAACCTCGCCCTCCAGGGACCCCTCACCGAGCTCCTCGGGGATCCAGAGGTGTGGGAGATCGAGATCAACTCCCCGGACTCGATCTTCGTCAAGCGCCACGGCGGGACCTCCGGCTACCACCACGAGTCGTTCCACGACGACGACCACGTGGTCCGCACCCTCACCAAGTTGCTCGACGAGTCTTCGTCCAGCCACCGCAAGCTCGATCCGACCGAGGGCCTCCAGGACGCACAGCTCGACGACGGGTCCCGCCTCCACATCGTCCACGGCGACCTCAGCCGTGGCGGCCACGTCATGGTCAACATCCGTCGCTTCACCGGCGTGCCGTTCACGACGCTCGCCGAGCTGGTGGAGAACGACACCCTCGACGCCGAGGTGGCTGACTTCCTGGCCACGTCCGTCCGCGCCGGGCTCTCCATCGTGTTCGCCGGGGCGCCCGGCTCGGGCAAGACCACGCTGCTGTCGTGCTGCATCGGGGAGCTCGACCCCTCTCGACGGGTGGTCATCGCGGAGGAGGTCTTCGAGGTCGACGCGCCCCTGCCGAACGTGGCGCAGATGCAGACCAGACCGGGTCGGGCCGACCGTCCGGAGATCGACCTCCGCCGGCTGGTCTCGGGGTTCCTCCGCATGGCACCCGACGTCGCCATCGTCGGCGAAGTGCGGGACCGGGAGGCCCTCCCGCTGTTGCTCACCCTCTCGTCCGGCGTGAAGGGCTTCACCACCATCCACGCCGGCAACGCCCGCCAGGCCCTCTCTCGTCTCCGATTCCTCGCACAGCTGTCGGACGCCTCGAGGAACCTCCCCCACAGCGCGCTCACCGCCCTCGTCTCCGAAGCCGTCGACCTCGTCGTGTTCAGCGAGAGGGGACCTGACGGACCGCGCGTGCGTGAGGTCGTCGCCGTCGAGGACCATGCTGCCGGTGTCGACGCCGTGGCCTTCACCACCACCGACGTGTTCAGCCGACACGGCCACGACAGCTCCCTGCACTGGTCGGGCAACGTCCCCGTACGAGCCACGGCCGCCTTCGACGCCATCGGCCGAGACCTGCGCGCCACCCTCGCCGCCACCGGCACCAGCCCATCGGGCAGGGATCGATGACCGCCGCCGTCCTCGCGGTCGCCGCCGCCTACGGCGCCTACCTGCTCTACACCGCCGTCATCCTCGGTTGGAACGGCGTCGGCCCCGGACCCCGGGGGCCACGCCGGGAGCGACCTCCGCTCGGGCATCGCGGCCGAGAGTGGCTGACCCAGGCCGGTCTCGGCCACGTCGCGCTCGGCGAGTTCGCCGCCGTCATCGGCGTCGTCTTCGTCCTGGGATCGGCGCTGGCCCTGGTGCTCTTCGGAGCCCCCCTTCCTGCTCTGGTGTTCGGCACCTTCGCCGCCTCGTTCCCCGTCGCCGCCTACCGGCAGCGCCGTCAGGCCGCCCGGGCCGTGGCCCAGGACGCGTGGCCTCGCCTCATCGAGGAGCTGCGCATCATGACGTCGTCGGCAGGGCGTTCCATCCCCCAGGCGCTGTTCGACGTCGGCGCCGCGGGACCGGTCGAGCTCCGTCCTGCCTTCGCCGCCGCCCACCGCGAGTGGCTGTTGACCACCGACTTCGAGCGCACCCTGCACGTGCTCCGCGACCAGCTCGCCGATCCCACCTGCGACGCCACCTGCGAGACCCTCCTCATCGCCCACGAGCTCGGTGGCACCGACGTCGACCGGCGCCTGGCCGACCTCGCCGAGGACCGCCGCCAGGACGCCCGCTTCCGCAAGGACGCCCGGGCGCGCCAGGCCGGGGTCCGCTTCGCTCGTCGCTTCGTGCTCCTCGTCCCGCTGGGCATGGCCGCGGCGGGCCTCTCGGTGGGCAACGGCCGGTCGGCCTACCAGACGCCGCTCGGCCAGGTGGCGGTGCTGGTGGCCATCGGCATGGTCGCCGCCTGCTGGGCATGGGCTGGTCGCATCCTGCGACTGCCCGAACAGGACCGGGTGTTCGCCCGATGACGCGGCTCGTCGTCCCCGCCGCCCTCGCCACATGGATCGGCACGGCGCTGCTGCTGTCGAACCACCGCTGGTTCCGCCGCGTCTCCCTCGCCGAGCGACTGCGGCCCTACGTGCCCGGCGCGGCGGGACCGAACCGGGCACTTCGCTCGCCGGGCGGCTGGGCCCACTCCGTCGTCGACGTGCTCGGGCCTCTGGCTCGTTCGGGTGGCGCCACGCTGGCTCGCCTCTTCGGGGTGTCCGAGGAGCTGAGCCTGCGACTCCGACGCGTCCACTCCCCCCTCGATCCCACCGCCTTCCGCCTCCGACAGCTGGGCTGGGTCGTCGGGGCCTTCGGCCTCGTCGTGGTGCTCGTCGCCGCGGTCCGCCCACCGGTCGCACTCGTCGTGCTGGCCGTCCTCGGTGCACCGCTGCTCGCCTTCCTCGTCGTCGAGCAGCAACTCGCCCGTGCGTCCGCGGCGTGGCAGCACCGCCTCTTCCTCGAGCTCCCCGTCGTCAGCGAACAGCTCGGCATGTTGCTGTCCGCCGGCTACTCGCTCGGTGCTGCCCTCACCCGGCTGTCGCAACGCAGCAGCGGGGCGGTCGCTCACGATCTCCGCGGCGTCGTCGGCCGGGTCCAGCAGGGACTCGACGACGTGGCGGCGCTGCGCGAATGGGCGACCGTCGCCCGCCTCCCCGCGGTGGACCGCCTCGTCGCCGTGCTCGCCCTCAACCGGGAGGCGTCCGACCTCGGGCACCTGATCTCCGAGGAGGCCCGATCGCTGCGAGCGGACGTCCATCGCGAGCTCATCGAGGCGATCGAACGCCGGGGCCAGCAGGTCTGGATCCCGGTCACCGTCGCCACCTTGCTGCCCGGCGTGCTGTTCCTCGCCGTCCCCTTCATCGAAGCCATGCAGCTGTTCACCTCCGGCTGAGACCGGTCCTTCCTCCAGCAGTACCGACAGAAAGGCAGTCCCGTCATGTCCATCACTCCGCTGACAACCCTGCAGTGGGCCCATGGGGCCCTGCTCGCCCGGCACAGCGCCCCACCGCGTGCCGTCGGTCTGGCCCCGCGCCCACGCGGCCGGGCCCGAGGCGACCTCGGGGAGGGCGTGATCTCTGCGGCCATCGCCGTGTTGATCATGGCGTTCCTCGGTGCAGCCATGTGGATCGGCTTCCAACAGATGTGGAAGTCCACGGAGTCGACCACCAACACCAAAATCGAGCAGATCGGCTCGGAGTGACCCGCCGCCGCTGGACGATCGGTGCCTCCCCACCTGGCCGGGCCATCCCGGTGGGGGGCACCACCGATCGGGGGGCGGGCTTGATCGGGGCCATCAGCGGGCTGCTGGTCTTCCTCGCCCTGCTCTTGTTCGCGGTGCAGACCCTCGTGGGCCTGTACACGCGATCGGTGGTGACCGAAGCCGCCCACGAGGGAGCCCGGATGGTCGCTGGAGCCCGGGTCGACCACTCGAGCCCCGGCGCCGTCGCCGACGCCCGGGTTCGGGCCGAGGCGGAGGTGCGCCGGCTGTTGGGGCGTTTCGGCGACACCGTCGAACTCGACTGGTCCGGATCGACCGCCGAGACGGTCGCCCTGCGCGTCCGCGCCCACCCGCCCGGGTTCCTCTGGGCCGCCCTGCGCGGCCCCGGTTCCGCCCTCGTCGAACGCACCGTGCACGTCCGGGTGGAGGCCCTGCGATGAGCCGGTGCCCGACCGGCCCCGACCGAGCCGGCCGACGGGTCGACTGGCGGGACGACCGGGGTCAGGTCGGCGGCATCGAGGTCCTGCCCTTCGGGATCCTCGTGTTCGTCATCGGATCGCTGCTGGTGGCCAACGCGTGGGGCGTCGTCGACGCCAAGCTGGCGGTCACCAGTGCCGCTCGCGAAGCGGTGCGCGCGTACGTCGAGGCGCCCGACGCGGCGAGCGCCCTGGCCGCCGCCGACGCCGCCGCCCGCGCCAGCATCGAGGGCCACGGGCGCAACGGGGCCCGGGCCACAGTGCACATCGAGCACCCCGACGGACGGCCCTACGGACGCTGCACCCGGGCCGTCGTGACTGTGCACTACCCGGTGCCCGCCCTCGCCCTCCCATGGATCGGCGGCTACGGCGCGGCGTTCGACGTCGTCGCCCGCCAGAGCGAGGTCGTCGACCCCTACCGGTCGGGGCTGCCGGGCGAGGCATCGTGTTGAACCTCCGGGGAGCCCCCCGCTCCTCACGCCGTGACGCGACAGCTCGGGCCGGACCCCGGAGCGGTGCCGACGACCCGGCCGGCCACGCCGATCGCGGCAGCGTGCTCATGTTGATGCCGGCCGCGGTGCTGATCATGCTGCTCCTCGGGGCCATCACCGTCGACCTCACCGCGGTGCGCCTGGGCCAGCGCGAGCTGATCGCGGCCGCCGGTGACGCCGCCAACGACGCCGCCACGCTCGGCATCGACCAAGGGGTCCTGCGCGCCGGCGGCGGCACCGTCATCGACGCCTCCCGGGCCGAGCACGCCGTCATCGCCTCGCTCGACGCCAAGGGCCTGCTCGACGACCTCGCAGCACCACCGTCGGTCACGTTGACGCCCGACGGCACCGTCGAGGTCCGCCTGATCCGGCGAGTGCCCTACATCTTCGCCAAGGCACTGCCCGGCCTCGACGACGCCGTGGTCGTGCGAGGTACCGGTGCAGCCCGGCTCGTCGTCGACTGATGCGGCAAGGAGAACCGGTGCAGCGGCCGGTCCCACGCCCGGCTGCGCTGCGGAATGCCCGGGTAGGAAGCAGGCATGACCGATCCCACCCCGGTACCCCATCCCCCGAACCCGCCCGAGCCCCCGGTCCCCGACAACCCGGAGCCGACGCCGCCACCAGACCCGACACCCGACCCCATGCCCATGTAACGAGGATCCCCTGCTGGCCTGTCCCTGGGTGCCACCCGTACCGAGCTCGGTCCGAGGTCTCTTCGGCCAGGACGACCTGCGGGTGCAGCCGTGGTGGCTGGGTAGGAAGCACAAACACTCGCCGCCCGTTCGATGGCGGCATGCGCTGAAACGCTGCGCGGCAGCGACACGTCCCATCGTCGTCCTCGCACGAGTTCAACGCGCCTCGCTACGGAACCCCGATAGCGATAGCTGGCAAAATGTCATCTACGTTGCATCGATGCAACGACGTTCGAAACAACGTGCTCTGGTGGCTCCGGTCGCTCTACTGGCTCTTCTCGCCGTGTCCTGTGGCGGTAGCGACGAGGGTGGCGACGCCGCTTCGTCACCCGAGGAGTTCTGCAGCCGGCTCCAGCAGTTCCAGGACACGTTCGCGAACGAGGAAGCCGACCCCGAGACCATGGCGGAGTTCGCCGCTCTGGCCGATGACGCCCCCGACGAGGACCTGCGGACGGCACTCCAACAGATGGAACAGATTGCCGAAGAGGTGTCCGGCGTCGACGAGAACGACCCCGACGCGATGGCCGCCATGCTCGAGCTCGCCTTCTCGCCCGATGTCGTGGCAGCGACGGAGACCATCGATGACTACGGGGTCGAGAACTGCGGCTTCGAGGCGTCTTTCACCGCCGACGAGTCGACATCGAACGATGACGGCACCCCAGCCGGTGCCGCCGACGGCGGCGACTCGTCCGGCGCCGGCACGGCCATGAGCGATCTCGACACCACCGAGTTGGCGGAGGCGTTCCGGGATGCCCTCGAGGAGTCGGACGTGAGCGAGAACGGCGTCGGGGTCAGCATGTTGAACGGTGAGGAATCGGTGCTCGTCAGCTTCGAGGTCAACACCAGCGACGACGTCGACGGCGTGGCACTGTGCGACGCCGTCGCCGCCATCGTCGAGGCGGGCACGGAGGACCCCGAGGTGGCGGTCGAGTTGCTCGTCAACAGCGAGGTCGTGTCCCAGCGCCTCCTCGGCGAGAGCAACTGCGTCAGCGTCTGATCGCCTCGGGCTGCTGCTCCGCCCGTGTGACCCTTGACACCCTCGCGGAGTGGGCGGAGAGTGAGGGGCACAAGAGGTCGTGGCCGTGACCGCCACTCCTTCCCCGCCAGTTGCGAACCAACGGATGCGCACCGATGTCGTCGCCGCAAGGGACGCCGGTTCGACACCGGGTTCGGCCGCACCAGGGCGAGGTCGAGGGGGTGGCGGTCCCGCGTCGGGGCACCCGCTCCTCGTGAGCGGTCCGGCGGGTGCCGGTTGTCCCCGCCGTCGGGGCCACCCCTAGCCTGAGCCGGGCCATGCTCGACCGCCGCCTGCCGCCCGACGACGCCTCCGGCGACGGCGCGCCCGAACACCAGCCGGGGTACACCGCCGAGGACGTCGAGGACGCCCTGGTCGACGGCGATCGCACCGTCACCGGCAGCCCCATCCGTTCGGCCCTGCGCAACCGCCAGTTCCGGATCGTCTACGTCGGCTCGATCCTGAGCAACACGGGCAACTGGATGCAGAACGTCGTCATGGCGGCGTTCGCCTACAACCTCACCGGCAGCGCCGGCTACGTGGGCCTGGTCACCTTCGCCCAGCTCGGACCGCAGCTGTTGTTCTCGCTCGTCGGCGGGGCGCTGGCCGACACGTTCGACCGTCGCAAGGTGATCGTCGTCATGGCCGTGTGGCAGATGGCCTTCTCCGTGGTGCTGGCGGTGCTCGCCGGCCGCGACGACCCGTCGCGGGTCGGCCTGCTGATCGCCGTGTTCCTCGTCGGGTCGGGCCACGCCCTGCAGAACCCGACCTTCGCCTCGCTGCTGCCCAACCTGGTGCCGCGTCGTGACCTCAGCGGGGCCATCGCCCTCAACTCGGCCAACATGAACGTCTCGCGGATCATCGGTCCCGCGATCGGCGGCCTGCTCTACGCCGGGGTGGGGGCCCAGTGGGTGTTCCTGCTCAACGCCGTCACCTACGTCTTCATCATCGTGGCCATGCTGCGCATCCGGGTGCCCCGCCTGCACCGTGGGTCCGACGAGGCCACCGGGCTGCGGCGGGTGCTCGAGGGCTTCGCCGTCGTGCGCCGCGACCCGGTCATCCGACGGGCCGTCGCCACCGTCACCTTGTTCTCCTTCTTCTCCCTCACCTTCCTCACCCAGATGCCGGTGATCGCCGAGGAGAACTTCGCCATCCCGGCCAAGAGCACGGCCTACGGGGTGCTCTACGCCGTGTTCGGGGTGGGGGCCCTGGCCGGGGCCCTCTCCATCGGCTCGGTCTTCGCCAACCGCCCGATGGAACGGGTGCTGCGCTGGTCGCTCGCCGGCTTCGCCGTCTTCCTCGCCGCTTACGGCCTGGTGCGCGCCGCCCCCCTCGCCTACCCCATCGGTCTCGTGCTCGGGTTCTTCTACTTCGCGGCCGTCACCTCGTTGTCCACGCTGCTGCAGCACCGCCTCGACGATCGGGTCCGGGGCCGGGTGCTGGCCGTGTGGATGATGGCCTTCGGCGGCACCGTGCCGATCGGCGGTCTGGTGGCCGGCTGGGTGGTCGAGCGCACCGACGTCACCGTGATCGTCATGGTCGGGGCCGTGGTGGCCGCCTTCCTGGTGTGGTTCGCCGACCTGCGCGACCCGGCCGACCGGGAGCGGGCCACGGCGCTCAGCTGAGCGCGGTCAGGAAGTCGCGCACGATCGGGCCGGCCGCCTGGGCGCCGAAGCCACCGTCCTCCACCACCACGGCGACGGCGAGGTCGCCCTGGACGGCGATGACCCACGCGTGGGTGCGAGGCGGCACCTCGGTGCCGAACTCGGCCGTGCCGGTCTTGGCGTGCACCGCTTCACCGGGCACGTCGGCGAGCACGGTGGCGGTGCCACCCGTGACCACGTCACCCATCAGGGCCTTCACGGTGGCGGCCACGGTGGGATCGAGCGGGGGGAGGGGCACCGACCCGGAGGCGACCGCGGGCTCGACCACGAACGACGGCGTGACCGTGGCGCCCTGGCCCAGGCTGGCGGCCACCACCGCCATGCCCAGGGGGCTGGTGACCACCCGACCCTGGCCGATCATGGACGCCGCCTGCTCCACCACATCGGAGGCCTCAGGGACCTCACCGCCCCGGTTGGGCACGCCCAGCGGGTACTCCGCGGCCAGCCCGAGGGCACCGGCGGCGTCGGCCAGCTGGGCCTGGGTGATCCGGTCGGCGAGGCTCACGAACGCGGTGTTGCAGGACTGGGCGAAGTCGACCCGGAAGGCGACGTCGCCGAGCGCACCGCCCTCGGCGTTGACGAACTCCCGGCCCCCGACGTTCAGCTGCGGCGGGCAGGGCACGATCTCGTCGGGCGACAGCCCGGCGCCGAGCAGAGCGGTGGTGGACACCACCTTGAAGGTGGAGCCCGGCGGGAACTGGCCGAGGAAGGCCTGGTTGAGCCCGGCGGAGCCTTCGCCCCCGTTGCTGGCGGCCAGGACCTCGCCGGTGCTGGGTCGGATGGCCACCAGGGAGGTGGGCCGGGGTGCCCCGTCGACGGCGGCGTCGGCGGCGAGCTGGACGTACTCGTCGAGGGTGACGGTGACGTCGGCTCCGGACGCCGGGGGCGACGAGAAGACCTCGACGGGCTCCCCTGCCGGCGCGGTCGTGCCGGTCTCGCCCGCCGGCGAGGCGGCGGGGTCCTCGGCGGCTTCCTCGGCGGAGGCCTCGTCGCCCCCCGGGAGGGGCACCACCGACACCCTGATGCCCGGGCTGCCGGCCAGGCGCTCGTCGTAGGCGGCCTGCACCCCGCCCTTGCCGACCAGGTCGCCGGGCTGGATGCGACCGTCGGACTGCTCGATCTCCTCCGCGGTCGCGGGGCCGACGCTGCCGACCACCCCCCGGGCGAAGTCGGGGGTGGGCGCCAGCAGCATCGTGGTCACCGGGAAGCGGGTCCCGGGCAGGTCGAAGATGGCGGCGCGGACGGCTTCGAAGTCGGGGCGTCGCAGGCGGATGGCCTCCACCAACTGGTCGTCGGGGGCGGTGAGCACCCGCTGGCGCAGCGTGTCGGGGTCCACGCCGACGGCCGCAGCCACCTGGTCGGAGATGGCCGCCTTCTGCTCGTCGGTGGCGCCCAGCTCGGGGGTCCCACCGGTGGCACGGGGCTCGATGCCCACCCGCACCACCTCTTGTTCGCTGAACAGGGGCGTCCCGCCGGCGCCCAGGACGTTGCCGCGCGGGGCCGGCACCCGCTCGGCCTGCAGGCCCTGCCCTGGGCCGATGTCGGGGTGCACCGTCGACGGCGTCCATGAGGCCGTCCACACCCCGTCGGCGCGGGTGATCGCCGCCGGGGCGACGTAGGACCACTCGACCCCGTCGGCGAGGGACCAGCGGTAGTCGAGCTCGAAGGTGGCCGTGGTCTCGTCCTCGTCGGCCACCACCGGCGTCGTGGTGACCGCCGTGGGACGCAACGGTCCGGCGCCCAACCCGGCGGTGATGGCCTCGTAGGACCCGGCGACATCGGCGGCCGGTGTCTCCACGGGGAGGGGCACCGAGGTGAAGTCACCGGACCGGACCGCCACGGCCAGCGCGTCGGCCGCCTCCTGGGCGCCGTCCATGGGGTCGTCGCCCCCGGCCACGACGACGACCAGCAGCCCCACCACGACCGCCGCCACCACTCCGGTGGCCACCGCCACCAGCCAGATCATGCCTCTGCGTTCCATCACCACGGAACCCCCACCGCCTCTCGCCGGCCACCAGTGTGGCCGACGGCGACGAGCACCGGGAGCCGCTCTGGCCGTCGCCCCTCAGCCCAGGATGGCCTCGGCCACCTTCTCGAGCCCGGCGACGCGGCTGCCCTTGACCAGCACGGCGTCGCCGGGTCCCAGCTCCCCCAGGGCGGCCAGGGCCTGGGGGACGTCGGACACCGGGGGCCGGCCGTAGGCGTCGGTCTGGAAGGCCACCACCTCGATGCCGAGGTCGTCGGCCAGGGCGGCGATGCGGCGGTGCTCCTCGGGGCCCTCGGCACCGAGCTCGGCCATGGGACCGAGCACGGCGTGGCGGCGCTCGGCGGCCAGGCGGGCCAGGGCCCGCAGCGCGGCAGCCACCGACGCCGGCCCGGCGTTGTAGGCGTCGTTGAGGACGCGGGCGCCGCCGGGTGCGGTGGACAGCTCCATGCGCCACGGCGACAGGGCCCCCTCGGCCAGGCCCTCGGCCACCTCGTCCACGGGCACGTCGCTCACCAGGGCCACGGCCGCGGCCGCCAGGGCGTTGCCCACGTGGTGCTCGCCGCGCACGCCGAGGCGCACCCGCGCCGATCCCCACTCGGACTCGAGGAGGAACGAGGCCCGCAGCTCGTCGTCGACGGCGACGTCGCTCGCCCGCACCTCACCGGTACCGATCCCGTAGCGGACCACCCGAGCCGTGGTGCGCGCCGCCATGGCCGTCACCCGGTCGTAGGCCGCGTTCAGCACCGCCACCCCGTCGGCAGGCAGGGAAGCCGGCAGCTCGCCCTTGGCCCGGGCGATCTCGTCGAGACCCCCCATCCCTTCGGCGTGCACCAGCTCCACCGCGGTGACCACGGCGATGGTGGGACGGGCGACCCGGCAGAGGGCTTCGATGTGGCCGTGCCCCCGCGCCCCCATCTCGATCACCGCCACCTCGGTGTCGTTCGGGGCGTTGATCAGCGTGAGGGGCACCCCCAGCTCGTTGTTGAAGCTCTTCTCGCTGGCCGCCACCACGTAGCGGCGACCGAGAGCGGCCGCCGCGAGGTCCTTGGTGGAGGTCTTGCCGACCGACCCGGTGATGCCCACCACCCGGTCCGGCAGACGCCCGCGGGCATGGCCACCGAGCGCGGTGAGGGCCTCGACGGCATCGGCGACGACGATGCTGGCCACGCCGGGCTGGGGCGCCCTCGAGGTGAGGACGGCCGCAGCACCTCGCTCGACGGCGGCGGGGATGAAGTCGTGTCCGTCGCGGTCCCCCACCACCGGGACGAAGAGCTGCCCGGCGCCGAGGGTGCGCGTGTCGATGCCGGCCCCGTCGACCTCGACGTCGGGTCCGACCAGGGTGCCGCCGACGACGCGAGCGATCTCGGATGCGGTGAACTCCACCTCGCCACCGTACCGAGACGGCACGAGGCGCCGGACCGGCCCCCGTCGGCACCGGGGAGGACTACGTTCGGCGCCATGCCCGCTCGCTCCTCGCCCGGTGCCCGCCCTCGGCTGGTGGTGCTGTTCGGAGGGCAGTCGGCCGAGCACGACGTCTCTCGCGTCACCGCTCGCCACGTCCTGGCCGCGCTCGACCACGAGCGCTTCGACGTCGTGCCCGTCGGCATCACCCGGGGGGGCGAGTGGGTGCTGGCCGAGGCCGCGGTCTCGGCCCTGCTGGCCGGAGCCGAGACCCTCGCCGAGCGGCTGCCCGACGCCTTGGTCATCGACGGTCCCACCGTCGACCCCTTGCCGATGCTGGCCCCGGCCCCCACCGACGGCCCGTCGGGTGGTCCGGGCGGGCCGAGCCCGGGCGTGGTGGTGTTCCCCCTCCTGCACGGTCCCATGGGCGAGGACGGCACGGTGCAGGGGCTGCTCGAGATCGCGGGGGTGCCCTACGTCGGCTCGGGTGTCCTCGGCTCGGCCGTCGCCATGGACAAGATCGCCGCCAAGCAGATGGCCACCGCCGCCGGTCTGCCCCAGGCCCGGTGGCGGGGCCTGCACCTCACCGAGGTGCTCGAACCGGGGTCCCCCATCCCGCTCCCGGATCTCGTGGGCGCGGACGTGGTGGCCGATCTGGTCGAGGACCTCGGCTTCCCGATGTTCGTGAAGCCGGCGAACATGGGCTCCTCCATCGGGGTGTCCCGGGCCACCGATGTCGAGTCGCTGCGCGCCGGGCTGGTGGCTGCCCT
Source organism: Rhabdothermincola salaria (assembly GCF_021246445.1). Taxonomy (NCBI): domain Bacteria; kingdom Bacillati; phylum Actinomycetota; class Acidimicrobiia; order Acidimicrobiales; family Iamiaceae; genus Rhabdothermincola; species Rhabdothermincola salaria. The sequence continues at coordinate 145,130 of NZ_JAJQXW010000001.1, read as the reverse complement.
CGAGCACGACGAGTGGCTGGTCGTCGAGGAAGGGGTCGACGGCCGCGAGGTCGAGGTGGCCGTCCTCGGCCACACGGTGTCGCCTCGGGCTTCCGTGCCCGGCGAGATCGTGCCCGGCGCCGACTTCTACGACTACGACGACAAGTACGCCGACGGCACCGCCGAGCTCTTGATCCCGGCCCCGCTGCCCGACGACGTGGCCGACGAGGTCCGCGGCCTCGCCTGTCGGGCGTTCACGGCGCTGCGCGCCGAGGGCATGGCGCGCGTCGACTTCTTCTACGAGGCCGAGGGGCGGGGCCTGTTGCTCAACGAGGTCAACACCATCCCCGGGTTCACCCCCATCTCGATGTTCCCCCGGCTGTGGCACGCCTCCGGGCTCACCTACCGGGCGCTGCTCGACGAGCTGGTGGCGCTGGCTCTGGAGCGCCACGAGGCGGTGCGGCGCCGACGATGACGGGATCGACGGTCTTGCTCGACCAGCTGGCCTTTCCCAAGTTCCCCCGGTGGCACGCCGACCGGCTCTGGTTCTCCGACGTCCACGACGGTCGGGTGTGGGCCATGACCGAACAGGGGCAGGGCGAGCCCGTCACGGCGGTCGAGGGGTGGCCGGCCGGACTGGGCTGGTGGCCCGACGGCACGTTGATCGTGGTGTCCATGAACGACCGGACGCTGGTGGCCGCCGACCGCACCGGCACCACCACGCCGATCGCCGCGCTCGACGCCTTCGCCGCGCACCCGTGGAACGACATGGCGGTCACCACCGACGGTCGCGCCTACATCGGGGAGTTCGGCCACGACCCTCTCGGCGACGGTGCACCCGACGGCGCCCGCCTGGTGTGCGTCGAGCCCGACGGTGAGGCCTGGGTGGTGGCCGAGGACCTGCTGTTCCCCAACGGCGCGGCGGTGCTCGAACGCGCAGACGGCGTCACCCTGCTCGTGGCCGAGACGTTCGGACAGCGCATCTCCGCCTACGACGTGCAGGCCGACGGCTCCCTCGCCCGCCCCCGGGTGTGGGCCGACCTGCGCCCCAACGTGCCCGACGGCATGTGCCTCGACGTCGAGGGCGCGCTCTGGGTGGCGGACCCGGTGAACGAGGGGGTGATGCGCGTCGTGGAGAGCGTGGGGGCGGTGGCCTGGGTCCCGTTCCCGGGCCGTTCCCCCTACGGCTGCGCCCTCGGCGGATCCGACGGGCACACCCTCTACGTGTGCACCGGCGCCTCGACCAACCCGGCCCGCACCATCACCGAGCGCCGGGGTCGGGTCGAAGCGCTCCGCGTCGAGGTACCTGGCGTCACTCGATCCTGAGGCGACCCGACCGGCCGACGCCGTCCGGGTGGGGTCAGCCCCGGGGAGGCTGCGATCCCTCCCCGCGCCCTCGACCGGCCCCCCGACGGAAGCCGAACCAGGCCAGCCCGGCGCCGAGCAGGACGGCGATGGCGCCGGCGACGGTGACCGGCCACGCCGACTCGGAGATGCCGTAGACCAGGGTGCGCACGCCGAGCAGCACCAGGCCCAGACCGATGAAGGGCACCGCCGGGGCCAGCGCGGCGAGCGACAGGCGAGGCTCGTCGGTCACGGCACCAGCGCCGAGCGGAGGAAGGCGAGCAGCTCCTGGCGGCGCTTGACGGTGGTGCGCAGGGTGGGCTCGATGCCCACTGCCCGCAGCACCTCGACCTCGGTGGCCACGCCGATCACGGTGGAGTAGGCCGACACCAACAGCAGGTTCGGGTCGCTGCGGCGCACGTGGCCGGCGTCCATCTCGGATTCGAGGAACGCCCGGGCCCGGTGCACCAGGACGTCGAGGTTGGCGGCGACCCGGGTGGCGGCCGGAGGGCCGAGCCGGCTCACCTCGCGCAGCAGGCCCAGGAGCTCGGGGCGGCGCAGGGCCAGCCGGAACACGGACCGCACCACGGTCTCGACGCGTTCCCACCCGGGACCGGCGGCGGCCAGAGCGGCGTCGAAGGTGGCGACGAGGTCGGCCGACGCCCGGTCGATCACGGCGTCGAGGAGGGCCGCCTTCGACGGGTGGTGGTAGAGGATCGTCTGCTTGGTGACACCGAGCTCGGCCGCCAGCTGGTCGAGGGAGGTGGCGTCGTAGCCCTTGGTGCCGAACGACTGCAGCGCCGCCGCGAGGATGCGATCATCGGTGAGGCGGGCCCTCTCCGCTCGAGTCCCACCGGCGCGGGCCGGCTCCACCGTGGTCGCCACGAGGGCGATGGTAGACCCCCTCACTTACCAAGTGGTAGACAATGACGGTGATTCCTGCGGCCCTGGCCGGAAAGCGCCTCTTCATCACCGGTACCACCGGGTTCCTCGGCACCAACCTGCTCGAGCGGCTCCTGCGCAGCGTGCCGGACTGCGAGCTCGTGCTGCTGGTGCGACCGGGCAAGCGCTCCTCGATCGAGCAGCGTGTGGCCCGCGAGATCCTGAAGAACGACGCCTTCGACCGCCTCCGGGGCGAGCTCGGCAAGGACGGCTTCGCCGAGATGACCGCTCGGCGCATCACCGCCGTCGCCGGCGACGTCGGCCGCGACGGCCTCGGGCTCGACGAGGCCGGACGCGCCCTGCTCGCCGGCTGCGACGTCGTCATCCACTCGGCCGCCACCGTCAGCTTCGACTCCCCCCTCGACAGCGCCGTCGAGGTGAACCTGCTCGGCCCCAGCCGCATCGCCGCCGTGCTCAACGAGATGGGGGTGGCACCTCACCTGGTGGCGGTGTCCACCTGCTACGTGGCCGGCAACCGACGGGGCTCGGCCCCCGAGCAGCTCGTCGACGAGAGCCCCTTCTTCGTCGACGTCGACTGGCGCAAGGAGGTCGAGGGGGCCCGCCGGGCCCGCAGCGACGCCGAGGCCCAGAGCCGCACCCCCGAGAAGCTCGCCGAGTTCCGGGCCCGGGCCCGCCGCGAGCTCGGTGCCGCCGGCAGCCCCCTGCTGTCCGACAAGACCGAGCAGCTGCGCAGCCGGTGGGTCGGCGACCGCATGGTCGAAGCCGGGCGGGCCCGCGCTGCGTCGCTCGGCTGGCCCGACGCCTACGCCTACACCAAGGCCCTCGGCGAGCTGGCCCTCAACGAGAACCGCGGCGACGTGCCCGTCAGCATCGTGCGGCCCTCCATCATCGAGACCGCCCTGGCCGAACCCCGCCCGGGCTGGATCCGCGGCTTCCGCATGGCCGACCCGGTCATCATCAGCTACGCCCGCGGCCTGCTCAAGGAGTTCCCCGGCGTTCCCGAGGGCATCGTCGACGTCATCCCCGTCGACCTGGTCAGCGCCGCCATCATCGCGGTCGCCGCCAAGGGGCCCGAGCCCGACATCGAGGTCGTCCAGGTCGCCTCGGGCTCGCAGAACCCCTTGCACTACCGCCGCCTCGTCGACCTGGTCTCGGACTGGTTCCTCGAGCACCCCCTCTACGACCCCAAGGGCCAGCCCATCGTGGTCGCCAAGTGGTCGTTCCCGGGGCGGGGTCGGGTGCAGGGCCAGCTCCAACGGGCCCAGAAGACCCTCGAACGAGCCGAGAGCGTGCTGGCCCAGCTCCCCCTGCGAGGCAAGCAGGCCGAGTGGAGCGCCTCGCTCGAGTCCAAGCGCGAGGAGGCCGAGCAGGCCCTCGGCTACGTCGAGCTCTACGGCGCCTACGCCGAGTGCGAGGCGGTCTACGGCCTCGACCGGCTCCTCGCCCTGTGGGACGACCAGACCGACGACGACCGACGCGACTTCTGCTTCGACCCTCGCGTCATCGAGTGGGACTCCTTCACCACCGACATCTTCCTCCCCTCGGTCGTCCAACAGGCCCGGGTGCGCACCACCCCCGGCGGCCGCACCGGCCCCAGCCGCTCCGAGCGCCTGCGCGCCCAGGTGCTGGCCCCCGAGCGCCAGCTGGCCGCCTTCGACCTCGAGAACACCCTCATCGCCTCCAACGTGGTGGCCAGCTACGCCTACCTCGCCACCCGCCGCATGCCTCGCGACGAGCGCCTGCGCTTCGCCGCATCCCTGCTCGCCGAGGGGCCGTCGCTGCTCAGCCTCGACCGAGCCGACCGCAGCGACTTCCTGCGCTTCTTCTACCGGCGCTACGACGGCGCCCCGGTGCAGCAGATCGACGAGGACGCCGCCGAGATGTTCAGTCGACTCATCATCGCCAAGTCGTTCCCCGCAGCCATCCGGCGGGTGCGTGAGCACCGGGCGGCGGGCCACCGCACGGTGTTGATCACCGGCGCCCTCGACTTCGTGGTCAAGCCGCTGACCCCTCTCTTCGACGACATCGTGGCCGCCGAGATGGGCGTGCGCCACGGCGCCTACGACGGTGAGCTGACCGACGTGCCCCCCACCGGCGAGAGCCGGGCGCAGGTGCTCATGGACTACGCCGCCGCCCACGGCCTCGACCTGTCCGAGACCGTCGCCTACGCCGATTCCACCAGCGACCTGCCCATGCTCGAGGCGGCGGGCTTCCCGGTCGCCGTCAACCCCGAGACCCGCCTGGCCGCCCTGGCCCGCAAGCGGGGCTGGCTGGTCGAGCACTTCGCCAAGGCCCCGGGCGCTCCCCGACGCCTCGTGCCCATCGGCCCCCGTCGCACCCGACACGGCGGGCTGGCCAACCCACTGGTCCCCGGAGGCACGGCGTGAAGGCCCTCCGCTTCGAACGCAACGTGCCCCGCTTCGCGGCGGCGGCCGTCGCCGGACGGCTGGCCGGAGGCGCCGGCGCCAAGGTCGGACCCCTGCGGTTGCGCTCCGTCGACCCGCCCGAGCCGCCCGGCTCCGACTGGACCGAGATCAAGCCCCGACTGGCCGGCATCTGCGGATCCGACCTGGCCACCATCGACGGTCACAGCTCGCGCTACTTCGAGCCCATCGTCTCGTTCCCGTTCGTGCCCGGCCACGAGGTCGTCGCCGACCTCGACGAGGCCGTGGGCGAGGTGCCCGCCGGCCGCGTCGTGGTGGAGCCCGTCCTCGGCTGCGTCACCCGCGGCATCGACCCCGTCTGCGACGCCTGCGCCCGCGGCGACCTCGGCAACTGCGAGCGCATCGCCTTCGGGGCCATCGAACCCGGGTTGCAGACCGGGTTCTGCTGCGACACCGGGGGTGGCTGGTCCACCCGCATGGTCGCCCACGCCAGCCAGCTGCACGCCGTACCCGCGCACTGGAGCGACGAAGCCGCGGTCATGGTCGAGCCCACGGCCTGTGCGGTGCACGGTGCCCTGGCCGCCCAGGTCCGCGAAGGAGATCTCGTGGTGGTCCTCGGCGCCGGAGCCCTCGGCCTGCTGACCATCGCCGCCCTGACCCGCTTCGCCCCCGCCTGCACGGTGCTGGCCGTGGCCAAGCACCCCGTGCAGCGCGACCTGGCCGCCCAGCTCGGCGCCCACACCGTCGTGGCTCCCGGAGAGATCGCCCGGGCCGTGCGGCGGGCCACCGGCACCATGGCGATCGGTGACGGCGACATCGTGCGCCTCACCGGGGGCGCCGACGTGGTCATCGACTGCGTGGGCAACGACACCTCCCTCGCCCAAGCCCTCGCCGTGGTGCGCCCCCGGGGCCGCATCACCATGGTGGGCATGCCCGGCCACACCCAGGTCGACCTCACCGGCCTGTGGCAGCGCGAGATCACCCTGGCCGGGGCCTACGCCTACGGCACCGAGGTCCTCGCCGACGGCGCCCGCCACCGCACCTTCGACCTGGCCTTCGACCTGGTCGACGCCGCCGACCTCGGTCGGCTGGTCAGCGCCACGTACCCGTTGGCCCGCTTCACCGACGCCATCGCCCACGCCGCGTCCGCCGGCCCCCGAGGGGCCGTGCGCATCGCCTTCGACCTCCGCAACGAGAAGGAACGCAACCGTGCCTAGACCAGGCTTCGTGCTCGACGTCGATCGTTCGACGCCGCCGATCCTCTTCCACCACGGCGAGGGGTTCCGGCTCGAGAAGCTGCCCGCCGGGCGCAGCCGGGTGCTCTACCCGGCCGAGCCCATCGAGGCGCTCGAGCACCCCGACGCCGCCATCCGGCACGCCCTGCTCAACCCCCTCGGCGACAGCGAGCCGCTTCCCGCCCTGCTCACGCCGGGCATGAAGCTCACCATCGCCTTCGACGACATCTCCTTGCCGCTGCCGCCCATGAAGCGGCCCGACATCCGCCAGCGGGTCATCGAGGCGGTGCTCGACCTGGCCGCGGAGGCCGGCGTCGACGACGTCATGCTGATCGCCGCCCTGGCCCTGCACCGGCGCATGACCGAAGCCGAGCTGCGCCACGCCGTGGGCGACCGGGTCTACGACGCCTTCGCCCCTCACGGCCTGCTCGTCAACCACGACGCCGAGGACCCCGACAACCTCGAGTACCTCGGCACCACCGACCAGGGCGAAGAGGTCGAGATCAACAAGCGGGCCGCCACCAGCGACCTCATCGTCTACGTCAACATCAACCTCGTCTCCATGGACGGCGGCTGGAAGTCCACTGCCACCGGCCTGGCCAGCTACCGCAGCCTGCGCCACCACCACAACGTCAAGACCATGCGGCACTCCAAGTCCTTCATGGACCGCCACGCCTCCGAGCTGCACTCCTCGAACTGGCGCATGGGCAAGGTGCTCAAGGACTCCGGCGTCAAGGTCTTCCAGGTCGAGACGACCATGAACAACAACGTCTTCGGCACCGAGGGGCCCATGAGCGTGCTGCAGAAGCGCGAATGGGAGTGGAACGCCAAGGACCGCATCTCCTTCGCCGCCATGAAGGCCGGCCTCGACCGCATGCCCCAGCGCACCCGCCGTTCGGTCTTCCAGAGCTGGCAGGCTCCCCACGCCATGACGTCGGTGCAGGCCGGCGAGGTCGAGGCCGTCCACGAGCTCACCACCGAGAACGTCTACAAGCAGCACCTGGTGCCGGTGGAGGGCCAGACCGACATCCTCACCATGGGGCTGCCCTACATCAGCCCCTACAACGTGAACTCCATCCTCAACCCGATCCTGGTGGCGTGCCTCGGGCTCGGGTACTTCTTCAACCTCTACCGGGGCAAGCCTCCGGTGCGAGAGGGTGGCGTGGTCGTCATGAGCCACCCGACGCCGTGGGAGTTCCACCCGGTGCACCACCCGAGCTACATCGACTTCTTCGAGCAGGTGCTGGCCGAGACCACCGACCCGGTGCGCATCGAGGCCGAGTTCGAGAAGGGCTTCGCGGAGGACGAGTGGTACCGCCACCTCTACCGCACCAGCTACGCCTACCACGGCGTGCACCCCTTCTACATGTGGTACTGGTGCGCGCACGCACTCCAGCACGTGGGGCAGGTGATCATCGTCGGCGGCGATGTCCGGGCCGTGCGCCGGTTGGGGTTCAAGCCGGCCAGCACTCTGCAGGACGCTCTGGAGATGGCGAGCGACGTCGTCGGTCCCGACGCCTCCATCACCCACCTGCACAACCCGCCCATCCTCATGGCCGACGTCACCTGAGGCCGGCGAGATCATGAGCCGTCACAGCACCGGCAACGGTGGCCTCGGAGACTGGACCGGTCGGCGCATGCCGATCACGCGGTCCCAGGCCGTCGAGCTCGTCAAGCGCCTCCCGGTGAACCGCACTGCGGCGGGCACGGCCGGGCGCGCCGGCGCAGCCGCCCTGGGACGCGCCCTGCCGGCGCCCCTCCGCGCTCCCACGGTGCCGGCAGGGGTCGAGGTGCCTCCGGCCGAGAGCAAGGTGGGCGCCGCCTACGACACCGAGTGGGCCCGGTCCTATCCGGCCCGCGCCGCCCGGGTCCTGCTGGTCGAGGGCGTCGTGCGTCCCACCATGGACCTGCTGGCCACCCCCACCGTCAAGGGCACCGACCGCCTCGCCGACCTCGACGGACCGGTGGTCTTCGCCGCCAACCACCACAGCCACGTCGACACCCCCCTGATGCTGTCGGTCATCCCCGAACCGTGGCGGCACCACCTCTTCATCGGCGCGGCCGCCGACTACTTCTTCGGCAACCGGGTCACCTCCACCCTGTCGGCCCTGGTCATCGGCGCCATCCCGATCGAGCGCACCAAGGTGACCCGCACGTCCGCCGACCAGGCGGCCGAGCTGATCGACGACGGGTGGAGCATGCTCATCTTCCCGGAGGGCGGACGCTCCCCCGACGGGTGGGGCCAGGCCTTCCGCGGCGGCGCCGCCTACCTGGCCATCCGCTGCCGGGTGCCCGTGGTGCCCGTCCACCTCGAAGGCACCGGGCGCATCCTGCGCAAGGGCAAGAACGTGCCCCGCCCCACCCCCACCACCGTCACCTTCGGCGACCCCATCGTGCCCGGGCCCGACGACGACTCCCGCAACATGGCGGTGCGCATCGAACGAGCCGTGGCCGCTCTGGCCGACGAGGCCGGCAGCGACTGGTGGCAGGCCCGCAAGCGGGCCGCGGCCGGGGAGACCCCGTCGCTGCAGGGTCCGGGTGTCGGGGCATGGCGCCGCACGTGGGCCCTCGGCGACCGACGAGGCGGCCGGCGCCGGCCCCGTCGCGCCTGGCCCGAGGTCTGACCCACCCCGCGCCAAGCCAGACCTTGCCGTCCGCCCCACCGGGCGAGCTGACAAGATCGACGGGTCCACGTCCCGGGAGCCATCGATGCCTCGAACCCTGCCGCCCTCCGCACCCACCCGCCGACGACTCGGCGTCGTCGCGGTGGCAGCGGCGCTGATCGCCGTCGTGACGGCACCCTTCGCCGGGGTGGCCGCCGCCCAGACGTCGACGGACGACCCGCGCTCCGAGAGCGCCACGACCTCGACCTCGAGCCCGTCACCGGACGGGTCGGCGGCGCCGGCGAACGGAGAGCCGTGGATCATCTCGCTGGGTGACTCCTACATCTCGGGCGAAGCCGGCCGCTGGGCCGGCAACACCTCCACCCTGCCCGAGAGCGCCAACGATGCCCTCGGACCCACCGCCTACTTCGACAACCCCACCGACACCGGCGAGCTGATCCCCCTCTGCCACCGCTCCAAGTCCGCCGAGGTCCACATCCGCGACGACGGCGCCGCCACCGGGCTCAACACCCTCAACCTGGCCTGCAGCGGCGCCCAGACCAACACCTACTGGTCCAACGGGTACCTGACCGACGCCTTCAAGCCCGGCATCGACTTCTACGACGACGGTAAGGGGAACAAGGGCCAGGCCCTCATGCTCCAGGAGTTCGCCGCCGGCGAGGACGTGGGGCTGATCGTGCTGTCCATCGGCGGCAACGACTTCGACGTGTCCGGCATCGCCACCGCCTGTGTCGAGGACTTCCTCTCCTCCAACGTCTTCGCCACCTACACCTGCCACACCGACGCCGCCCAGCGGGCCAAGGTCTCCGCGACCGCGGCCGAGGAGGTGCAGGGCAAGATCGTCGGTGCCATCGCCAACATCCGCACCGCCATGGACGCCGCCGGTCACGCCGAGGGCGACTACACACTCGTGGTGCAGACCTACCCCCAGCCTCTCCCCTACGGGAGCAACTTCCGCTACTCCGAGTCCGGCTACACCCGTCAGACCACCGGTGGCTGCGGGTTCTGGGACACCGACGCCAACTGGATGGTCAACGACGTGCTCGGCGTGGTCAACAGCACCGTGCGCGCGGCCGTGGCCGAGGCCGGTGGTGACATCGTCACGCTGGAGCTGAGCCCCCTGCTCACGGGTCGGCGGCTGTGCGAGACGGGCGTCGACCAGCTCCAGGCCGGAGGGGTGACGTCGTGGACGCAAGCGGACGCCGTCGACCGGACCGAGTGGGTCAACATGATCTACATCAACACCGCCGGCACCTCCCACTTCCAGCAGGAGTCGCTGCATCCCGACTACTGGGCTCAGCTGGCCCTGCGCAACTGCCTGACCCAGGTGTGGAACGACGGGGATCCCAGGAGCGGCACCTGTGTGCGGGGCACCGGCAAGAACGCCGACGGCGAGCCCAACGTGATCCTCCAGGACCAGTTGGTGACGGTGCGCCCGCAGAGCAGCGCCGACCGCTTCGACGTGGTCGGCGCCACCGACGTGCCCGCCCCAGGGGTGTTGGCCAACGACACCGGCACCGACCCTGTCCTGCTGGGGGCGGCCGGCGCCGCCGACGGGCCCCACGCCGTGGCCGAGGGCGACGACCTCCGCCTCGTCGTACCCGCCGACGGCATCACCGCCCGCATGGTCGACCCGCCGGCCCACGGAACCCTCGAGCTGCGTTCCGACGGGAGCTTCACCTACCGCCCGGCCGACGGCTTCGTCGGCGACGACCGCTTCACCTACGTGGCGGCCGACCACTACGGCACTGGTGAGGTCACCACGGTGGTCCTCGCCGTCGGGGCGGGTGCCACTCCCGCGACGGCACCGCTCGTCCCAGCCTTCACCGGCTGAACCACGACCCGATGGCGACCGGACTACCCCACGGGCGGGTGGGTAAGGTAGCGGTCAGCCCGGTCGGGGCTGATGGGCAACGGCGCCACGTTCACCAATGACGTTGACGTCCCCGATCGTCTGGGCGACGACCCATCGCCGGCGGGCCGGCGATGACGGGTCGGCGCCAACGAATCGATCCGACCATCCGCTGCAGAGGAGACACGCGTGCGTGAGCTCGACGCCTGCGGCATCGGCTTCGTCGCCGATGCCGAGGGCCGCCCGTCCCGTTCCATCGTCACCGCCGCCCTGACCGGCCTGGCCAACGTCAAGCACCGTGGGGCGGTGGCGGCCGACGCCCGCACGTCCGACGGCACCGGGCTGTTGACGACCATCCCCGCCGAGATCTTCGGCGACGGCAACGGCGTGGCCATGCTCTTCGTCCGGGGCGCCGACCCCCGTGCCGCGGTCGAGGCCGCGGCCGCCGAGGAAGGCCTCGAGGTCGTCACCTGGCGCACCCCACCGACGGACGGCGAGGCCCTGGGTGAGCTGGCCGCCCGCACCCGGCCCGAGATCCTGCAGGCCGTGTTCCGACCGACCCCTGCCACCGCCGCCCAGGTCGACGCGCTGGCTCCTCGGGACGACGACGACCCCTTGTTCGATGCCGCCTCCGAGGAGCTCGAGCGCAAGGCGTTCCGCCTCCGACGCCGCATCGACCGGACCACGTCGGACACCTACGTGGTCTCCTGCTCGTTTCGGACCGTGGTCCACAAGGGCCTCGTCGCGGCCGACGCGCTCGCCGACTTCTACCTCGACCTCGCCGACGAGCGCTTCATGGCGCCGCTGGCCATCTTCCACCAGCGCTTCAGCACCAACACCCTGCCGACGTGGGAGCGGGCCCAGCCCTTCCGGATGCTCTGCCACAACGGCGAGATCAACACCATCCAGGGCAACCACAACCGCATGCGGGCCCGCAGCCGTCTCGGCACCGCGGAGGCCGGCCTCGGACCGGAGGAGCTCTTCCGGCCGGTGCTCGACCCCGACGGCAGCGATTCGGGCCTCCTCGACGAGGCCGCCGAGCTGTTGGTGCGCGCCGGCCGTCGGCTCAGCCACGCCATGGCCATGCTCGTGCCGGAGGCGTGGGAGGAGACCCGCGACCTCGACCCCGAGGTCCGGGGGTTCTACGAGTACCACTCGGCGCTCATGGAGCCGTGGGACGGCCCGGCGGGGGTCATCTTCACCGATGGCATCCGGGTGGGTGCCACCCTCGACCGCAACGGCCTGCGTCCGCTGCGCTACGCCGTGTGCGAGGACGGCCTCGTCGTGTGCGCCTCCGAGATGGGCGCCGTGCCCACTGCCGACCACGGCGCCGTCGACCGGGGCCGCCTCGGGCCCGGCCACATGCTGGTGGTCAGCCCCCGATTCGGCGTGGTGCGCAACCACGGCGTCAAGGAGCACCTCGCCGTGCGCGCCGCGCCCTACGCCGCCTGGGCCGGCGACGGCTTCTACCAGCTCGGCGCCGGAGATCCCATCGAGGAACCGCCCGAGGACCTCGTCGCCCTCCAGCTCGCCCAGGGCTTCACCAAGGAGGACCTGTCCATGGTCCTCAAGCCCATGTCCACCGACGCGAAGGAGCCCACCTTCGCCATGGGCGACGACTCGCCGCTGCCCCCCATGGCCGGCCGTCCCCGCCCGGTGAGCCACTACCTCAAGCAGCGGTTCGCCCAGGTCACCAACCCGCCCATCGACCCGCTGCGCGAGCGCCTGGTGATGAGCCTGCGCACGCTGATCGGGCCTCGTGCCCACCTGCTCAGCGAGCATGCCGACGCCGCCCGACTGCTCGCCCTCGACTCGTTCTTCGTGTACCCGTCGCGCATCGAGTCGCTCACCCGTCGCGACGTGAACCCGTACTTCACGGTCCGCCTCGACGCCACGTTCGACACGGCCGAGGGCGCCGACGGCCTCGAGACCGCCGTTCGCCGGCTCGCCGACGACGCCGACCTGGCGGTGGCCGACGGCGCCGGCGTCGTCGTGATCGACAACGGGGGCGTGGCCCCGCAGCGAGCCCCGATCCCGTCGTTGTTGGCCCTCGGCGCGGTGCACCAGCGCCTCACTGCCGGCCAACGCCGCTCCGACACCAGCCTGGTCGTCGTCGCCGACGACGTTCGCGACACCCACGCCATCGCCGCCCTGGTCGGGTTCGGTGCCGATCTCGTCTGCCCTCGGCTGGCCCTGCAGAGCGTGGCCGCCGAGGCCGACGCCACCGACACCGGCGACATCGTGAGCTCCGAGGCCCAGGAGCGCTACCGCGCCGCCATCGAGGCCGGCGTGCTCAAGATCCTGTCCAAGATGGGCATCTCCACGATCGAGTCCTATCGCGGCGCCCAGGTGTTCGAGGTGCTCGGCCTGGCGCCCGAGGTGGTCGACCTGTGCTTCACGGGCACCGCCAACCACGTGGGGGGCATCGGGTGGCTTCGCCTGGGCGAGGACACCCTCGCACTGCACGCCGAGGCCTTCGGTGACGGCGAGCCCGACCTCGGCTCCCCGGGCTACTTCCGCGATCGCAAGGGGGGCGAGTACCACGCGCACGACAAGGAGGTGACTCAGGCGCTGAACGTGCTGACGCTGAGCGCCGACACTCCGAAGCTGTCCGATCGGGACCCCCAGGCCGTCGACCAGGCCGCGGCCCACCTCCTGCAGCGGGCCATCGCCGGCGACAGCTACGAGAAGTACACCGACTTCGTGGACCTCGTCACCGCCCGGCCCCCGACCGAGCTGAACGACCTGCTGCAGTGGCGCACCCTCGGCCCGCCCGTGCCGGTCGAGGAGGTCGAGTCCACCCGCGACATCGCCCGGCGGTTCTCCACCGGGGCCATGTCGCACGGTGCGCTCTCCAAGGAGGCCCACGAGACCCTCGCCCAGGCCATGAACATCATCGGCGGCCAGTCCAACTGCGGCGAGGGCGGCGAGGACCCGTACCGCTACCACACCAGAGGTCAGGGTCGCGACGACAAGAACTCGCGGATCAAGCAGGTCGCGTCGGGCCGGTTCGGGGTGACGCCGGAGTACCTGGCCCACGCCGACGAGCTGCAGATCAAGATGGCCCAGGGCTCCAAGCCGGGCGAGGGCGGCCAGCTCCCGGGCCACAAGGTCTCCGCCGAGATCGCCCGGCTGCGCCACACCCAGCCCGGGGTGGGGCTCATCTCCCCGCCACCGCACCACGACATCTACTCGATCGAGGACCTGGCCCAGCTCATCTACGACCTCAAGCAGGTCAACGCCGCCCAGGTCTCGGTGAAGCTGGTGTCGACCGACAACGTGGGCACCATCGCCGCCGGGGTGGTGAAGGCCCTGGCCGACGTCGTGCACATCTCCGGGGGGAACGGGGGCACGGGTGCCAGCCCGCTGTCGTCGATCAAGCACGCCGGCATGCCGTGGGAGCTCGGCCTGGCCGACACCCAGCGAGCTCTGGTCGACAACGGGCTGCGAGGACGCGTCCGGCTGCGAGTCGACGGGGGCTTCAAGACCGGCCGCCACGTCGTGCTCGCCGCCCTCCTCGGTGCCGACGAGTACAGCTTCGGCACCGCGGCCATGATCGCCGAGGGGTGCATCATGCTGCGGGCCTGCCATCGAGACACGTGCAAGCCCGGTGTGGCCACCCAACGGCCCCACCTGCGAGCCAACTTCACGGGCACCCCCGAGGGGGTGGCCGCCTACTTCTTGTTCATGGCCGAGGAGGTCCGCCACCACCTCGCGGCGATCGGAGCTCGGTCCCTCGACGAGGTCATCGGTCGGGTCGACCTGCTCGAGCGTCGGGTCACCGGCGACGAGCGGTCCGACGCCTTCGACATCTCCTACCTGATCGAAGCCCCCGTCCACGTCGACGAGCCCCGCCACTTCACCGAGCGCGTCGACCTCCAGGACCCTCGGGCCGAGCTGGGCGACCAGCTGCTCGCCGATGCCTTCCGCCCGGTGTGGGACGGCGACGACGTCGATCTCTCCTATCGCATCACCAACGCCGACCGGTCGTTCGGCGCCGCCCTGTCGGGGGCGCTGGCCCTCGAGTACGGCGCCCTGCCGCCACGGGGCACGGCCCGAGTGCACCTCGAAGGATCGGCCGGTCAGAGCTTCGGCGTGTTCCTGGGCCACGGGGTGGAGGTCGACCTCGTCGGCGAGGCCAACGACTACGTGGGCAAGGGCATGGGCGGGGGCCGCATCGTCATCCGCCCGGCGGCCAACGACGCCACCCTGCTCGACCAACGCCACGCCGGATCGTCCACCGTGCTGGTGGGCAACACCTGCCTCTACGGCGCCACCGGCGGCGAGCTCTTCGTGGCCGGCGCGGCCGGCGAGCGCTTCGGGGTGCGCAACTCCGGGGCCCTCGCCGTCGTCGAGGCCGCCGGGGATCACTGCTGCGAGTACATGACCGGCGGCACGATCGTCGTGCTCGGCCGCATCGGCTACAACCTCGGGGCCGGCATGACCGGCGGCCAGGCCTTCCTCTGGGACCCGCTCCCCGAACGGGTCCTGAGTCGGGTCAACGCCGACCTGGTGGAGGTGCTCCGGCCCGATCACGACGCGGCGGCCGAGTTGCGCTACCTCGTCGAACGCCACGCCGAGCTGACCGGCTCGGGCCGCGCCCGCGAGCTGCTGGAGCGGTGGGAGGCCGAGACCGAGCACCTCTGGCACCTGATGCCGCGCGATCGCGCCGAGGCCCTCGCCGACACCGCCGCCCGTCGGGTCACCACCGCCTGATCGTCGTCGGGGCGGGCCAGACTGGCCCCATGACGGCGAGCGGCATCGGCTACGTGGCAGCAGTGGTGGTGGCTGCCGTGTTCGCCGTGGCCGGGGCGACGAAGCTGCGCGATCCGGCCGGCACGGCCCGGGACTTCGAGGCGCTCGGCCTGCCGCGGGCCCGGGTCCTCGCCGTGTTCGTGCCGGTCGCCGAGCTGTCGGTCGTCGCCTTGTTGTTGATCGTGCCGGCCGCCGGCGCCATCGGTGCGCTCGTCACGCTCGCCTTCTTCACCACCTTCCTCGTCGGACGGCTGCGGGCCGGGGTGGTGGCCCCCTGCGCCTGCTTCGGATCGGCGCGACGTGACCCTCTCTCCGTGGTGGAGATCGTGCGGAACCTCGGCCTCATGGTCCTCTCCGCCGTCGCCCTCGCCACCGATCGGCCGGTGCGACCGAGCCTGGTCGACCTGGCGGTCGTGCTGGTGCCCGTGGGGGTCGCCGCGCTGGCGATCGGTGCGGTCCGACGGCACCGTCGCGGGTCCGCGGCGACCGCCTCCGATCACCGCGGGACGAGCCGGTAGCCTCGCCCCCGCCATGAGTGACGACCCCCGCAGCGGCGACGACGCACCCCGAGACCCGTGGGGCAACCCGCTGCCGCCCGAGGACCGCCCACCCGCCGATCCCCGCCCCGAGGACTTCCCGCCCCCCTTCCCCGGCGAGGCGCCGGGCACGCCCGGGGCGGTGCCGCCCGGCTACAACCCGGCCTGGCCCCCCTCGGCGGACGGCCCCACGCCACCACCCCCCGGCGTCCCCTCGCAGGGGTGGGGTCAGGGCGAGCCCTGGGCCCCGGCCAAGAACGACGGCCTGGCCGTGGGAGCGCTCATCGCCGGCATCGCCTCGTTGCTGTGCGGGATCGCCGGGATCCTCGGCGTGGTCCTGGGGCCCACGGCCATCACCATGGGCGTCCTCGCCCGTCGGCGGGTGGCGGCGTCGGGTGGCCGGGTCCGGGGTGAGGGGCTGGGGACCGCCGCCATCGCGATGGGGGTGATCGGCACGACCGTGTCGATCGTCTACCTCATCATCTTCATCCGCAACCCCGACATCCTCACCGACATCATGGATCAGCTGAACACCACGACGACCACGGTGCCCGCCGACTCGGCGAACTGATCGACGGGCACGCCTCGGGCGCCGAGCGCGCCGCGCAGGGCGACAGGGCCGTCGCGGTGGCTACTCGACCAGGCGGAGCCCGCTCGGGGCCATGGAGGCCTCGGCGTGGGGCAGGTCCACGACGAACACCGTGAGGTGGGCCGGGAACACGTGCTCGGAGAGCAGCACCGGCTCGTCGTCGACGGAGCGGGTGATCCGCTCGCAGCGCAGCACCGGCGATCCGACCGGCACCCGCAACTGATCGGCGTCGGCGGCGGTGGCCGCGGCCGCGCCGATGGTCTGCACCGCGCCTCCCAGCGCGATGCCGAGCAGCTCGTAGAAGGGTGTTCGCTCGACGTCGGCTCGGCTGAGCTCGGCACCGTACTCCTCCGGGCACCACACCGTGACCAGGGCGAAGGGCTCGCCGTCGGCCAGGTTGAGCCTTCGCACCCGTAGGACGGTGTCGCACCCGAGGACCTGGCGGGCCCGGGCCGGGGCGTCGACGAACCGGAAGTCGAGCACCTGGCGGGTGGACTCGACCCCCTCGTCGGTGAGCTGACGTTCGATGGTGCCGAGCCGGCCCAGGCTCTGGCGCAGCGGGTCGGTGGCCACGAACCAGCCGAAGCCCTGGCGGGAGTCGACGAGGCCTGCCTCGCGCAGCACCTCGAGGGCTCGGCGGACGGTCACCCGCGACGCCGCGTACGCTTCGGAGAGCTCCGACTCGCTGGGGAGGAGGCGGGACGTCCCGAGGTCACCCGACTCGAGGCGGCGACGCAGGTCGTCGGCGATGGTCTGGTACCGGGTCTCCCTCACTTGTCCTATACTTGTCTACATCGTTGGGCTCGGCAAGCCGCATCGCGCCGGCCCCTCCTCCTCACCGCACCCGTCACGCCGCTCCGGGCGGCCCGACCGAAAGACCGAGACGCCATGGCCGTCGCTGCCAACACCCCGATCGACCTCATCGAGTCCATCTACGGACAGCTCCCCGAGCGCATGGAGATCGGCCGCCGCCGGCTCGGACGAGGGCTCACCTTCGCCGAGAAGGTGCTCGTCAACCACCTGCGCGACCCCGAGACCGGGGGGCTCGAGCGGGGTCGCAGCTACACCGACCTCGATCCCGACCGCGTCGCCATGCAGGACGCCACCGCCCAGATGGCCCTGCTGCAGTTCATGACCGCTGGGCTCCCCGAGGTCGCCGTGCCCTCCACGGTGCACTGCGACCACCTGATCCAGGCCAAGGTCGAGGGCAAGCAGGACCTGGCCACCGCCATCGACGTCAACGCCGAGGTCTACGACTTCCTCGAGTCGGTGTCGGCCAAGTACGGCATCGGCTTCTGGCGACCGGGATCGGGCATCATCCACCAGGTCGTGCTCGAGCAGTACGCCTTCCCGGGCGGCATGATGATCGGCACCGACAGCCACACCCCCAACGCCGGCGGTCTCGGCATGGTGGCCATCGGCGTCGGCGGCGCCGACGCCGTCGACGTCATGACCGGCTACCCGTTCAACGTGCGCTGGCCCAAGCTCATCGGCGTCAAGCTCACCGGCACCCTCAGCGGCTGGTCCGCCCCCAAGGACGTCATCCTGAAGGTGGCCGAGATCCTCACCGTGAAGGGCGGCACCGGCGCCATCGTCGAGTACTTCGGCCCGGGCGCCGAGTCCCTCTCGTGCACCGGCAAGGCCACCATCTGCAACATGGGCGCCGAGATCGGCGCCACCACCTCGCTGTTCGCCTACGACGAAGCCATGTCGCGGTACCTCAAGAGCACCGGCCGCGAGGCCATCGCCAGCGCCGCCGATGCCGTGGCCGGCGACCTGCGCGCCGACGACGAGGTCTACGCCGACCCCCAGCAGTACTTCGACGAGGTCATCGAGATCGACCTCTCCGAGCTGCGCCCCCTCATCAACGGCCCCCACACGCCGGACCGGGCGCGCCCGGTCAGCGAGCTCGGCGCCGAGGCCGCCACCGAGGGCTGGCCCATGGAGATCTCAGCCGCCCTGGTCGGGTCGTGCACCAACTCCTCCTACGAGGACATCAGCCGGGCGGCCAGCATCGCCCGCTTCGCCGCCGACAAGGGCCTCGAGCTCAAGACCTCGCTGCTCGTCACCCCGGGCTCCGAGCAGGTGCGCGCCACCATCGAGCGCGACGGCCTGCTCGCCGACCTGGAGGCGCTGGGCGCCACCGTGCTGGCCAACGCCTGCGGCCCGTGCATCGGCCAGTGGTCGCGCAGCGACGTCGAGGAGGGCGACGCCAACGTCATCGTCAACTCCTACAACCGCAACTTCCCGAAGCGCAACGACGGGCTGGCCTCCACCCTGTCGTTCGTGACCTCGCCAGAGACCGTCATCGCCCTTGCCCTCGCCGGGCGGGTCGACTTCGACCCGGTGAGCGACACCCTCACCGCCCGCGACGGCTCCGAGGTCCGCCTCGAGGTACCGGTCGGCGAGGAGCTGCCCGCCAAGGGCTTCACCGGCGGCGACAGCGGGTTCCTGGCCCCGCCCGCCGACCGCAGCGGCGTCGACGTCAAGGTGTCGCCGGAGTCCGATCGCCTCCAGCTCCTCGAGCCCTTCGAGGCGTGGGACGGCCAGGACTTCGTGGCCCTGCCCGTGCTCATGAAGGCCAAGGGCAAGTGCACCACCGACCACATCTCGGCGGCCGGCCCGTGGCTGAAGTACCGCGGCCACCTCGAGAACATCTCCGGCAACCTCTTCATCGGCGCGGTCAACGCCTTCACCGACGAGGTCGGCATGGGCAAGGACCACCTCGACGGCCAGACCAAGAGCTACCCCGACATCGCCCGGCACTACCACGAGGCCGGTCAGCCCTGGGTGGCCATCGGCGACGAGAACTACGGCGAGGGCTCGTCACGCGAGCACGCCGCCATGGAGCCCCGCTTCCGGGGCGCCCGGGTCGTGTTCACCCGCAGCTTCGCCCGCATCCACGAGACCAACCTCAAGAAGCAGGGCGTGCTGCCGCTGACCTTCGCCGACCCGGCCACCTACGACGCCGTCGACCAGGACGACCGCATCAGCGTGCTCGGTCTGGCCGATCTGGCCCCCGACACCCCGGTGCGGTGCCAGATCGTGAAGCCCGACGGCACCACCGTCGACTTCGAGGCCAACCACACCATGAACGATGAGCAGATCGAGTGGTTCCGCGCCGGCGGCGCCCTCAACATCATCCGGGCCCGCCAGAACAGCTGATCCACGCCGTCCACGGCGAGGCACCACTCACGAGGGCGCCCCTCTGCGGGCGCCCTCGTCGCGCTCCGGCTCAGGCCGGGGGCAGAGAGCGGGCCAGCTCGCCCGGCGTGGGCTCGTGGCGCTCCCGGGCCTCGGGGGGCAGGAGGTCGACGATGGCCGCCATGATCGCCTCGGTGTCCGCTGCCGGGTCGTGGAGGCCCAGCTCGACCGGCGGGCCGAGCTGCACCCGCACGGTCGGCGGGTCGAAGACGTTGAGCAGGTTGGGCAGCCGGGCGTTGCGGGGCCAGACCTTCTCGGTGCCCCACAGCCCCATGGGGACGACCGCCACGGGTCGCCCCTCCTCCGCCATCTCCGCCGCCAGGCGGGCGGCGCCCCACTTGCCCCGCAGCACCGGGTCGAAGAAGTTGAGGCCCCGGGGGATGGTCCCCTGCGGGAGGATGGCCACGATCTCGCCCGCCCGCAGGCAGTCGGCGGCCTCGAGCAGCGGCTCGTCGGAACCCGTCCCCCGTTCGACCCGGATGCCCCCCATCGCCCGGGCCAGATCACCCACCACCGGCGCGTCGAACACCTCCTTCTTGCCCAGGAAGCGGATGGGGCGGCCGCGGCGGGCAGCCGCGTACCCCACCGCCAGAGGGTCGAAGTAGCTGCGGTGGTTGGAGCACAGCAGCGCCGGCCCGTGCTCGGGGATGTGCTCGGTGCCCATCACCTCGAAGCGCACCCAGGGCATGAGCTCGTTGCGCAGGAAGGGGAAGGCGGCGGTCTGTGGCTCGATGCCCAGCACCTTGGGCACGCCCGGTGGGGCGTCGAGGAACTGCACCGGCCAGCGACGTAGCACCGCGTAGGCGGCCAGGCGAGGGTCGGGGTTGACGGCGACGGGCTGGCCCACCGCGTCGAGCAGGGGCCGGTCGTAGAAGCTGTCGGAGTAGGCCCAGCACTCGCGCAGGGCGATGCCGTTCTCGCCGGCCCAAGCGGTGACCGCCGCCAACTTGCCCTTCCCCCACACGAACTCGCCGTCGAAGGTCCCGTCGTAGCACCCCGTCTCGTCGACCCGGTACCGGGTGGCGACGATGGCGTCGAACCCCAACATGGTGGCCAGGGGCTCCACGAGGTCGTAGGGCGTGGTGGTGGCCAGCACCACCGGGCGACCGTCGCGCTGGTGGTCGTCGATGATGACGCGGGCCCACGGTTGGACCTCGTCGGCCAGGCGCTCCGCCGCCTGCCGTCCCGCCTCCCGCACGACCTCGCGGTCCCACCCCTTGGCCGCCTTGACCGCCTGGCGGGTGAGCATCATCGACGGACGGATCTCACCGACCAGGTCGAACAACCCGAAGAGCAGCCCCTCGCCCGGCACCGAGCGATCGGGCAGCAGCCCCGCGGCCCGCAGCGACGCCGAGATGACGGGGCCGCTGGCGCCGCGCAACAACGTGCGATCGAGATCGAAGATCGCCGCGCCCTGCTCCTCGACGTCACCCATGGGCGCACGGTACCGCCCCGCCTCGCCCCGGTGACGGGCCGTACCCGCGCCTCCACTCGCAGCCGGGGCCCGAGCCGACGGTCAGATCGTCAGGTGCTCCCGGCGGGGCAGCCCGAGGATCTCGGCGGTCTGGTCGCATGTGGCGACCTCGACGCCGAGCCGCTCGCAGACAGCCACCGCCTCGGTGACCAGCTCCACGTTGCCGGGGGTGCGGTCACCGTGGTGGAACTCGAGGCCCAGGTGGACGTGCCCACCCAGCTCGATGGCGTGCTCGGCCAGGCCCGACGCCACGACGTCGCCGCCGGCCACCGACACCGCCCACGGCACCGGGCAGTCGCCGAGCATGGCCACGTACATGTCGAGCGCCTGGCGGGTGGGGGGCAAGCCGAAAGGCGCCCCGATCAGGCCGCGTTCGGTGGACAGGTAGAACTTGAACATCGACCCGGCGGGCAGCCGGCCGGCCTTCCACCACGCCAGGGCCGTGCGCAGGAAGCCGGGCTCGTAGATGGCAAAGCTCGGACCGAGGTCGTGCTCGTGGTGGATGTCCATGATGTGGGCGATGTCGTCGAAGCTGTTGGCGTAGACGAAGGCGCCGACGGGGATGCCGTCCTCGCTGCGCCCGAGGTTCACCGAGCCGGGGTCGCAGATGCCGATGCGCAGGGCCTCGGCCCGGGCCAGCACGGCCAGGTGGTCGACGCTCACCTTGCCGTCGCCGAAGGCCAGGGTCGGGTAGATCAGCGCGTCGGGCCGTTCGCGCAGCACCGGTCGCCAGCCGGCCAGGTAGCTCTCGGCGACGTCGTCGGGCTTGCCCTGCACGTCGGCGTGGTTGTGCACGATCGCCGCGCCGGCGGCGAAGCAGGCCAGCGCGTCGGCCGCGATGTCGTCGGGTGAACGCGGCACGTTCGGGTTCTGCTCGGTGGTGGTCGATCCGTTGATCGCCGCCTCGATGATGACTGGCCCCCGGTTCATCCTCCGACCCTATGCGAGGGCCGTCACACTCAGTCCGCACCACCGGTTCTGACGCGCGCACGGGAGCGAGTGCGGCTCGGCGAACGTCCCCTGTGATCGACGAAGAGTTCGTCGGCCCATGGCGATCGTCGACGAAGTTGCCGCTCTGAGCGACCGAGCACGTCAGGTTCTGGTGCGGGACAGGACCCGCCGGGACCCCGAGGACCCGACAGGGGGGCGAGGAGGGCGCCATGGGCAGAGCAAAACGGGCGAAGCCGGCCCGGGGGGAGGCCGGCTTCGCAAAGAGGGCGGCCCGAGGGGGGATCGGTGCCGCGCCTCTGTCGAGCTCACGTCGGAGGGGGGATCCGACTTCATGTGGCTCGGCGTTGTTGAACCACATTGTGATCGCACGCACGTGATCTGTCCAATGGTTACTTCTGATATGTGCCATCATCGGAAGCGATGGACCTCCGGCAGCTGAACGCGGTGTTGGCCGTGGCCGAGCACGGCAGCTTCTCGGCCGCGGCCCGGGCCCTGCACACGGTGCAGTCCAACGTCTCCACCCACGTGGCCCGCCTCGAGCAGGAGCTCGGCGTGATCCTCATCGACCGCAGCACCGGCCAGGCCACCGACGAGGGCGCGGCCGTGGTGGCCCGGGCCCGGCGGGTCCAGGGCGAGCTCGACGCCCTCGCGGCCGACGTCGCCTCGGTGCACGACCAGGTCGCCGGCCCCGGTCGCCTCGGGGTCATCGGCACGACTGCCCGCTGGTTGGTCCCCGAGCTCGTCGAGGCCATGGCCGCCCGCCATCCCCGGGTGCAGGTGGTGATCCACGACGCCACCACGTCGTCGCTGCTGCTGCAGCTGGCGAGCGGCACGATCGACCTGGCCGTGCTGTCGCTGCCCGTCGCCGACCCCGACGTGCAGGCCGAGCCCCTCTTCCACGAGGACCGCATGCTGGTCACCCCGACCGACCACCCCCTCGCCGAGCACGACCGGCTCTCGCTCGAATCGCTCGACGGCGTGCCCATCCTCCTCGAGCCACCGGGCTCGCCGTTCCGTGACCAGCTCGAAGCCCTGGCCCGCGACCGCGACGTGACCCTGGTCCCCCAGGTCGAGGTCGACGGCACCCGCCTCATGGCGTCCCTGGCCTTCCAGGGCTTCGGCCCCGCCATCCTGCCCGCCAGCGCGGCACCCACGTGGCTGGGCGGCGACTGGCGGCGGATCCCGGTCGACGACCTCCCCGGGAGGTCGGTCGGTCTCGGCACCCGTCGCCGGGGCCTACTGTCGTCGCCGGGTCGAGCCCTGCGCGAGGTCCTCCACCGGGTCGTGGCCGAGACCGGCCCCGACCAGCCGGGCGTCCACCCCACCACTCCCGATGCAGCCCCGCCCGCCGCGCCTCCTGCGCCCGGGCCCCGATCCCGAAGGGCAGGTAACCGGCTCCCCTCCTCGTGAGTCGCACCGCCGATGGTCTCCAGCCCCCTCCCCCGCCCCACCCCGTCCGACCGATGGGCCGAACGTTCCCAGCCACCCGGCTTCCTCCCGCTGCGGAGCCAGGTGCCGGGCGTGGCCCGCGCCGCGGTGACCCCCGTCGAGACGCTGAGCGGCGACCGGCCCGTCATCACCGTCGCCATCGACGGCGACGACCGCGCCGGCGCGCTGTCGCCGGCGGACGGCGCCACCATCGAGGTGGCCGCCCGCACCGCGCTCGCCGAGCGCCTGCCCCTGGTGCTCGAGATCGCCTCCAGCGGCGCCGCCATCGACGAAGGCCTGGCCGCCCTGCACGGCTGGGGTCGGGCGGCGTCGGTCCTCACCGCCTGCTCGGGCCAGGTCCCCACCATCGCCATCGTCAACGGCCCGGCGGTGTCGGGGCCGGCGCTGCTCCTGGGCCTGGTCGACCACGTGGTCATGACCTCCGACTCCTACGCCTTCGTGAGCGGCCCCCACATGGTGCGCCAGTTCACCGGGGTCCCCATCGGCACCGAGGCCCTCGGGGGCTCCGGCGCCCACGCCCGTTCCAGCGGGGTGGCCTCCCTGGTCGTGGCCGACATCGACGCCGCCCGTGCCGCAGTGGCCGCGCTGCTCGACTTCCTGCCCGCCCACAACGGCGAACTCCCGCCCACCATCGCCACCGACGACCCGGCCGACCGGGCGGTGCCCGAGGCCGGCGCGGTGATCCCCGAGAGCGCCACCGGCTCCTACGACGTGCGCACCGTCATGCGAGCGCTGGCCGACGACGGCGAGGTGCTCGAGCTGCGGGGCGGCTGGGCCCAGAACCTGGTCACCGCCTTCGGCTCCATCGGCGGCCGCCCCGTGGGGTTCGTCGCCAACCAGCCGTGCGCCCTGGCCGGCACCCTCGACATCCCGGGATCGCAGAAGGGAGCTCGCTTCGTGGCCTTCTGCGATGCCTTCAACATCCCGCTGATCACCCTGGTCGACACCCCCGGCTTCTATCCGGGCAAGGACCTCGAGTGGCGCGGCATGATCCGCCACGGAGCCCAGATGGCCTTCGCGTACGCCCGGGCCACCGTGCCACGGGTCAACGTCACCCTGCGCAAGAGCTACGGCGGGGCCTACATCGTCATGGACTCCAAGCGTATGGGCAACGACGTCGCTCTGGCCTGGCCCATGGCCGAGATCGCGGTGATGGGCGCCAAGGGGGCCGTCGAGATCCTCCACCGCCGTGAGACGCCCGAGCAGCGCCACGCCCTCGAGCAGGCCTACGAGGAACGGCTTCTCAACCCCTACATCGCCGCCGAGCGGGGGTTCATCGACGCCGTGATCGACCCCGGGGAGACCCGCCGCGAGGTCGCCGCCGCCCTCGACGTGCTGGCCGACAAGCGCGAGCGCCTCCAACCCCGCAACCACGACAACACCCCGCTCTAGGCGACACCGCCCCCACCGAGCACCGTCTCGGCCCGGCTCTCGACGGTACGGCGCCCCGCCCCCGCCCACTAGGATCGCCCCGTTCGCGGGACCCAGCGCGTCCCGGACCTCCTCCCCCCGAACAGAGACCTTGGAGCTGCTGTGGCTGAGAGCGTGACCATCACCGACAACCGCACAGGGGAATCGGTAGAGATCCCCATCACCAACGGTGGGGTCGACGCCGCGCAGTGGTCGAAGCTGCTGCCGGGCGTGTGGTTCTTCGATCCGTCGTTCTCGACCACGGCGGCGGCCTCCAGCTCCATCACCGAGCTCGACGGCGAGAACGGCATCCTGCGCTACGGCGGCTACCCGATCGAGCAGCTGGCCGAGAACTCCAGCTACCTCGAGGTCGCCTACCTCCTGCTCCACGGCGAGCTGCCCACCGCCGCCGAGTTCGAGGTCTGGGAACACGACATCACGTACCACACGTTCATCCACGAGAACGTGCGCAAGCGCTTCATGGAGGGCTTCCACCACGACGCCCACCCCATGGGGATCATGGTCTCCACGCTGGCTGCGCTGAGCACCTTCTACCCGAACGCCAAGGACATCGACGATCCCGAGGTCCGCTACAAGCAGATCATCCGGCTCATCGCCAAGATGCCCACCATCGCCGCCGGCGCCCACCGCCACAGCGTGGGCATGCCGTTCGTCTACCCGGACAACAACCTCGACTTCTGCTCCAACTTCCTGTCCATGATGTGGAAGGTGGCCGAGCCTCACTACGAGGCCGATCCGGTGCTCTCGCGGGCCCTCGACGTGCTGTTCATCCTTCACGCCGACCACGAGCAGAACTGCTCCACCACCGCCATGCGGGTGGTGGGCTCGTCGCACGCCGACCCGTACTCGGCCACCGCCGCCGCTGCGGCCGCCCTCTACGGTCCCCGCCACGGTGGCGCCAACGAGGCCGTCATCCGCATGCTCACCGAGATCGGCTCCATCGACAACGTCGAGGCCTTCATCTCCGACGTGAAGGCGGGCAAGGGCCGCCTGCAGGGCTTCGGCCACCGGGTGTACAAGAACTACGACCCCCGGGCCAAGATCATCAAGCAGACCGCGTACGACGTGTTCGAGGTCACCGGCAAGAGCCCGCTGCTCGACATCGCCCTCAAGCTCGAAGAGGTCGCGCTCAACGACGACTACTTCGTCAGCCGCAAGCTCTACCCCAACGTCGACTTCTACTCGGGGCTGATCTACCAGGCCATGGACTTCCCCATGGAGATGTTCACGGTGCTGTTCGCCATCCCCCGCGTGTCGGGCTGGCTGGCGCACTGGCAGGAGATGCTCGACCAGAACAGCCGCATCGCCCGACCCCGCCAGCTCTACGCCGGGCCCGCGGTGCGCGACTACGTCCCCGTCGAGGCCCGCTGACCCGCCTGCATGGACTTCGCCGAGCCCGAAGAGCTGCGCGACCTGCGCGACGAAGCCCGCGCTCTCGCCACCGAATGGGCCGGCCGGACCGACCCGAACCCCACCCCCGACCCCATGGGCACCACCTTCGGGGTGCCCGAGGACTCATGGCTGATCGGGACCTCCAAGGCCTTCTCGCTCGAGTTGGCCCAGCGAGGCTGGATCGGCATGACCTGGCCGGTCGACGAAGGCGGCCAGGGCCGTAGCACCATGGAGCGCTTCGTCGTCTACGAAGCGCTCATCGCCGGCGGCGCCCCGCTCGCCACGTCGTGGTTCGCCGACCGCCAGATCGGCCCTACCCTGTTGCAGTTCGGCACCCCCGAGCAGCGGCGGCGGTTCCTCCCCGAGATGATCGCCGGCCGCTCGGCGTGGAGCATCGGCATGAGCGAACCCGACGCCGGCTCCGACGTGGCGTCGATCTCCACCCGAGCGGTGCGCGACGGCGACCACTGGGTGATCAGCGGCGCCAAGGTGTGGACCAGCGGAGCCGCCGAGGCCGACTGGTGCTACCTGATCGCCCGCACCGACCCCGATGCGCCACCGCACCGGGGGCTCTCGGAGTTCCTGGTCGACCTGCACTCCCCGGGAGTGGAGGTCCGCCCCATCGTCGACGTCACCGGCAACGCCCACTTCTGCGAGGTGCGCTACGACGAGGTCCGGGTGCCGGTCGAGAACCTCGTGGGCGTCGAGAACGACAGCTTCCGCCAGGTCATGCGCCAGATGGAGCACGAGCGGGGCGGCATCGACCGCTTCGTGTCGAACCGAGCGCTCTACGACCTCGTGCTGCCCATGGCCGACATCTCCGACCCCCGGGTCCGCCAGGACGTGGCCCGCATCGAGTCGACCTACCGCATCGGGCGCCACCTCGTGCTCCGCGAGATGCTGGGTCAGGCGCCCAAGGGCTTCTCGGCCGCCACCAAGACCATCGGCACCGAGTTCGAGGTGGCCGTGGCCGACTTCTGCGCCCGCGTCGCCGGCGCCGAGACCATGCTCTGGAACCGCATCTCCCGCAACGCCTGCTACGCCCCCGCCTACACCATCATGGGCGGCACCACCCAGATCCTGCGCAACATCGTCGCCGAGCGCATCCTCGGGCTACCGCGCTGATGGCCCTGCTGTTGGCGGCGCGGAGCGCCGCGGTGTGGCGGGGTCGCTGGCGCTCCAGCCCCGCCACCTGACACCACCCCACTGGGGACCCAGCCCCACCCCACCGATGGCGGCGCGGAGCACAGCGGTCTGCCGGCGTCGCTGGCGCTCCAGCCCCGCCACCTCACCGGCTGCCGCAGGCGCAGCAACCGGGGCACCGCGAAGCACTCAGCTCAGACGGCGGACGTCCTGGAGCGCGTCGACCCGATACGGGGCCAGGCGGATCCAGGCATCGGTGACGGCGGCCCCGCCGTCGCCGACGATGACCGGGTTCAACATCACGTCGCTGATCTCGGGCACGTGCTCCATGAGGGCCGCCAGGCGCACGAGGAAGTGCTCCATGGCCCCGCGGGCCGCGCCGTCGGCGCCCTCACCGGCGAGCACCCCACGTACGGGTGACGCGTCGACGAGAGCGGTGGCATCGGTGTCCGAGAGGGGCAGGACCCGCACCGGCAGGTCGCTGGTGGCGAAGGCCACCGAGCCGCCGAGGCCGATCGAGAGCACCGCCCCGAACGACGGGTGCTGGTGGCCCACCACCAACACGTCGGCCCCGGGGCCGGCCATCTGCTGCACGAGCGCCGGTTCCATGGCGGCACCGAGCGACGCCCGCATGCGTTCGTACACGGCGCGGACCGCCTCGGGGTCCCGCAGGTCGAGAGCCACCCCGCTGGCCTCGCCCCGGTGGTAGCGACCGACGTCGGTGGCCTTGACCACCAACGGGTAGCCCAGGCGCTCGGCCGCGGCCACGGCGCCGTCGGCGTCGTGGACCACCTCGGTGGCGCACACCTCGATGCCGGCGGCGGCGAGCAGCGCCGAGGCCTCGTCGTGCTGCAACCACCGTCCCTCCGGGCGTCCGTCGAGGGCCTCGGCCACCATCTGGCGGACCGTGCCGATGTGCAGGCCCAGCTCGTCGGGCTCGGGCAGGTTTCCGACGGGTCGGGCCAACCACTCGCCGTAGCCGGCGATGCGGCCCAGCACCTGGGCCGCTTCGCTCGGGAACCGGAACAGCGGCAGGACCTCTCCGCCGTCGAGGTCGGTGCCGGGATCGGTGCCGAGGAACGTGGCCACCACCGGCTTGCCCGAACCGGCCGCGGCCTGGGCCACCGCCCGGGCCACGTCGTGGCGCTCCGGGCGCACCGGCGGCGCGTAGACCACGATGACGGCGTCGACGCCGGGGTCGGCGACGACGGCTCCGACGGCCGCCTCGTAGGCCTCGGGTCCCGCTTCCCAGGTGAGCTCGAGCGGGTTGGCCAGACGAGCTCCGGCGGGCACCACGCCCTCCAAGGCCGAGAAGGTCGCCGGTGCCAGCTCCGGCGTGGCCAGCCCGGCGCCGATGCAGGCGTCGGCGGCCAGGACCGACGCCCCTCGGGCGTTGGACACGACCGCCACCCGACGGCCGGCGGGAACGGGCTGACGTTCGAGGACGCGAGCGACGTCGAACAGCTCGCCGGCCGTGTCGACTCGGATCACGCCGCTCTGGGCCAACAGCGCGGCCACCGTGGCGTCGGTCGGCCACGCCGCCGAGAGCCCTTCGGGTCCACCGGAGAACCGGGGCGGCCGGGTGAGCCCGCTCTTGACCGCCACGATCGGCTTGCTGCGGGCCACGCTGCGGGCGATGCGGGTGAACTTGCGCGGATTGCCGAACGACTCGAGGAACAACGCCACCACCGCGGTGCGGTCGTCGGCCGCCCAGTACTGCAACAGGTCGTTGCCCGAGACGTCGAGCTTGGCGCCCACGTCCACGAACGCCGAGATCCCCACGCCCAGTCGGTGGGCGTGCTCCAGGGCGGCGATGCCCAGGGTGCCGGACTGGGTGAGGAAGCCGACGCGCCCGGCGCGGACCGACACGTCGGCGAAGGTGCCGAACAGCGAGACCGCGCCGTCGGTGTTGAGCGCCCCCATCGACTCCGGGCCGATCACCCGCATGCCCACCGAGCGGGCCCGCTCGACGATCCGGCGTTCGGTGCCGTCGGGGAGCTGGTCGAACCCGGCGCTGATGATGAGCAGGCCCTCCACCCGCTTGGCCCCGCACTCGTCGACCACCTCGAGGACGTTGGCGGCGGGGACGGCCACGATGGCCAGGTCGACCTCGTCGGGCACGTCGAGGATCGACGCGTGGGCCCGCACGCTGGCCACGTGGCCGCCGGCCGGGTTGACCGGGTAGACGGGCCCTTCGAACCCGCCCCCGAGCAGCGAACGGAAGACCTCGTGGCCGATGCCGCCCCGCTCGCGGCCGGCGCCGATCACCGCGATCGACCTCGGCGACAGCAGCCGGGCCACCGACGCCGCCTCGGCTCGCTGCTCGCGCTGGGCGATGAGGTCACGTGACCGGTCGGTGGGCTCGAGGCCGAGGTGGACCTCGACGACGCCCTCGTCGAAGGCGCTCGACACCTGGAACCCGACCTGGTGGAAGACGCCCAGCATCTTGCGGTTGCTGGGCAGGACCTGGGCGGTGAGGCCGTCGAAGCCGTTCTCCCGCGCCGCCACCAAGAGGTACTCGAGCAGCACGGTGGCCAGGCCCCGCCCGTGGTGGGCGTCGTCGACGATGAAGGCCACCTCGGCCTCGTTGCGGTCGTGCCAGGTGTCGTAGCTGGCCACACCGACGATCTCGTCGCCCAGGAGGGCGACGAGGGCCAGCCGCGAGACGTAGTCGACGTTGACCACCCGGGCCAGCTCCCGGGCGCCGAGTCGGGGCATGGGGCTGAAGTACCGGAAGTAGATCGACTCCCGCGACTGGCGGCCGTGAAAGGCCTCGATACGAGCGGCGTCGTCGGGTCGTACGGGCCGCACGTGGACGGTGCCGCCGTCGCTGAGCACGGCGTCGAACTCCCAGTGGGCGGGATAGTTGGCGGGGACCTCCACCGGGGCGTCCGACGTGGCGGCCTCGGTGGCTGGGGCGTCAGGGGGGTCCGCCATGCCCGCAGGTTACGCGGGGCTGCGGCGGCGAGGCGGGCGTACTGTCTGCAGGGGGGAGGACACACCATGACGATCGATGCGACGACCGACGGCGGGGCCGAGGCCGGCGACGCGACCGCGTCGACCTCGGTGCACCACCGCACCTGCCCGTTGTGCGAGGCGACCTGTGGGCTCGAGCTCACCGTGCGCGAGGGCCAGGTGGTGCGCATCCGCGGCGACCGGGCCAACACCTTCTCCAACGGCTTCATCTGCCCGAAGGGATCGGCTCTCCAACGCCTCCACACCGACCCCGACCGGCTCCGCCACCCGGTGGTGCGCCACGGCGACGACCCGGCCACCGCCACGTGGCAGGAGGTCTCGTGGGAGGAGGCCTTCCGGGTGGTGGCGGAGGGCCTCCAGGGGGTGATGGAGCGCCACGGGCGCGACGCCGTGGCCGTCTACCTCGGCAACCCCAGCATCCACTCGCTCGGCGCCACCGTGTACAACCGCCCGCTGGTGAAGGCCCTCGGCACCACCAACGTCTACTCGGCCTCCACCGTCGACCAGATGCCCAAGCACGTGTCGAGCGGCTACCTCTTCGGCGACCCCCTCCTCATCGCCGTGCCGGACCTCGACCGCACCGACCACCTCCTGATCCTGGGAGCCAACCCCTACGAGAGCAACGGGAGCCTGTGCACCGCCCCCGACTTCCCGGGCCGCCTCGAAGCGATCCGCGAACGTGGCGGCAAGGTCGTCGTCGTCGACCCACGCCGCACGGCCACGGCCGAGCACGCCGACGAGTGGGTGCCCATCCGGCCGGGCACCGACGCCCACCTGCTGGTGGCCATGGTGCAGGTGCTGTTCGCCGAGGACCGCGTCGACCTCGGCCGCCTGGGTGAGCACGTGGTCGGGGTCGACGAGCTCCGCGCCGCGATCGAGCGCTTCACCCCCGAGGTGGTGGCGCCCCGCACGGGCGTCTCGGTCGACACGATCCGCCGCATGGCCCGCGAGGTCGCCGAGTCGCCCACCGCCGCCGTGTACGGGCGCGTCGGCACCCACACGGTGCGCTTCGGCACCATCGCCGCGTGGGCGGTGGACGTGCTCAACGTCGTCACCGGGAACCTCGATCGCGCCGGCGGCGCCATGTTCTCGCTGCCGGCCCACACCGCCGAGCGGACCGCCGGCCCCGGCCGGGGGTTCGCCGTCGGTCGCCGCCACAGCCGGGTGCGGGGCCACCCCGAGGTGCGCGGGGAGCTCCCGGTGGCCACGCTGGCCGAGGAGATCCTCACCCCCGGCGAGGGCCAGGTCCGCGCCATGGTCACCGTGGCCGGCAACCCGGTGCTGTCGACACCCGACGCCGCTCGCCTCGACGCCGCCCTGGGCGAGCTCGAGTTCATGGTCAGCGTCGACCCCTACCGCAACGAGACGACGCGCCACGCCCACGTGATCCTGCCCCCGCCGTCGGCGCTCGAGCGCAGCGAGTACCACCTGGCCTTCTACGCCATGGCGGTGCGCAACTACGCCGAGTGGTCTCCGCCCCTGTTCGCCACCGAGGCCCCCCAGGAGCACGAGATCCTCGCCCGACTGGCGCTCATCGCCACCGGGCCGGAGGCCGGCGACGACCCTGGCGTCATCGACGACCTGCTCATCACCGGCGCCCTCCAGGCCGCCATCGACCGGCCCGGCTCTCCCGTGGCCGATCGCACGGTCGAGGAGCTCAGGCGCACCGTCGCCGCGCCCGAGGGACGTTCGGCGGTCGACCAGGTCGTCGACGTCATGATCCGCACCGGCGATCGGGGCGACTGGTTCGGGGAGGTCCCGGATGGCCTGTCGCTCGACGTGCTCGAGGCCAACCCCCACGGAGTCGACCTCGGTGCGCTCACCTCCCGCCTCCCGGCGGCCCTGCGCACCCCGTCGGGCCGCGTCGAGCTGGCGCCCGAGCCGGTGCTCGCCGACCTGCAGCGGCTCGCGGCCGACCTGGAAGCGGGTGCCGGACGAGCCGACGACGGATCGCTGCTGCTCGTCGGGCGGCGTCATCTGCGCTCCAACAACTCGTGGATGCACAACGTGGAGGTCCTGGTGAAGGGCCGCTTCCGTTGCACGCTGCAGGTCCACCCCGACGACGCCGACCGTCTCGGCCTGGCCGACGGGGGCACGGCCACGGTGAGCTCACGGGTGGGCCGGCTCACGGCGGCCGTGGAGGTCACCGATGCGCTGCTCCCGGGCGTGGTGAGCCTCCCCCACGGTTGGGGGCACGACCTGCCGGGCACGTCCGCCGAGGTGGCGGGCCGGCGCCCCGGGGTCAACAGCAACCTGCTCACCGACGGCGAGCAGCTCGATCCGCTCTCGGGGAACGCCGTGCTCAACGCCATCCCTGTCTCGGTGGCCCCGGCGTGACCCACCCCGTGACAAATACCCGGGAGGGTATGCTGGAACGGATCGAGGAGGATGCCCGATGAACGCCATCACCGTGACCGTGCCCACCGACATGGCCGAGACCGAGGCTCGTGTGAAGGAGGCCCTGGCCCAGAACGGCTTCGGGGTCCTCACCGAGATCGACGTGGCCGGAGTGCTCAAGGCCAAGATCGACGTCGACCGGGCACCCCTCAAGATCCTCGGGGCGTGCAACCCCCACCTGGCCCACCGGGCCCTCGAGCTCGATCCGTCCGTGGCCCTGCTCCTGCCGTGCAACGTCACCCTCGCCGCGGTCGACGGCGGAACCCGTGTCGACGCCGTCGACCCCAGCGAGCTGATGGACGATCCCGGTTTCACCGAGGTCGCCGCCGACGCACGCGCCAAGCTGCAGGCCGCCCTCGACCAGGTGGCCGGGGGCGCCTGACGCGCCCGCCGTGGCCCCACCCGGCCGAGGAGTGCTCAGCCGGCGGAGCGGTAGCCGTCCACGACGCCGGTGAGGCCGGTGGGCCCGTGCTCACCGAAGGCCAGCTGCTCGAGGATGCCGACGCCCTCGGCGTCGCCCATGCGCACCTTGCAGAGGGTCTGGATGTGGATGCACGAGGGGTCCTGGGGATCGAAGTCCTCGAGGCGCACCGACTCGCCGCCCACCTCGAGCTCACCGTGCAGCGAGCCGTGGGACCAGTGCGGGTGCATGTAGCCGATGCCTCGCATCCGGAAGGTGAAGAGGCGTTCGAACTCGATGGCCTGCTCGACACCGTCGGCGTCGCGGAACCCGAGGCGGGCCGACGCCATCTCGCGGGTGCCCGGGATCCAGTCGATGTCGTAGGTGATGTCGCCGACCTCGGTGGGTTCGGTGACATCCCCCCAGGTCGGGGCGTCGGGTCCGGCCAGGGTGGGGACGATGAGGGCCGACTCCATCCAGCGGGTGCCGTCGGCCCGTTCGAACATGGCCAGGTGGGTGCAGCGGTCCTCGAAGTGCAGCGGGGCCCAGAGCCAGAAGACCTGCGGGGCCCCTCCCGGGAAGTTGGTGGCGACCTGGTCGCCCACGCCGCGCACACCCCACGAACGGTCCCGCACGCCGAAGGTGGACTCGGGAGCCACGTCGACGGTGGTGCCGTCGACGTCGACGGTGCCCTCCCAGGTGCCCCACTGCGTGAGGCGGGTGTAGTCCATGATCGGCACGCTGTTGCGCACGATGCGCTGCTTGGGCTCCTCGATGGCTGCGGTGCGGGCGCGGAAGACCAGGTCGCAGCTGGGTCCGTGCTCGTTGGCGGCGACGGTGAAACGGATGGCCCGCAGCGGTTCGAGCACCTCGATGGTGACGGGACCGACCGTGGTGGCCCGGTCGAAGGACATCAGCCCCGACGCGAACACCGAGTGCTGCACCCCGTCGATCACGATGCTGAAGGCGGCGTCGATCACCCCCCGGTTGGGGTAGTGGCCCATGGCGCCACCGATGAAGAAGCGCCCGTCCTGGTCGAAGCCGTCGAAGAAGTACCGGTCGTAGTGGTTCGGATCGGCGCTGACCGTCTGGGCGATGGGCTCCGGGGTCTGGTGGATCGGGAAGTCGTCGAACGGCGTCAGCATCTGAGAAGTCCCCCAAGGACGATCGGGCCCCCAGCCGGCGACAGCTGCCGGAGGGGCGCGGTGGCGTGGTGTGCGAGCGCGACCCTAGGCGAGGGGTCCCCCGCCCGACGTCCCCGCCGCACCAGGGCCCCAGGCGCGCGCTGACCCCGGCTCCGCACTCCGACCACGCGACGAAGGCGCCCTCGAGGGGCGCCTTCGATCAGGTGGTGGACCCGACTGGACTCGAACCAGCGACCTCTTCCGTGTCGAGGAAGCGCTCTAGCCAACTGAGCTACGGGTCCGCTCAGGCGCCGGACGCGGGGCCCGACAGGCAGATGACCATAGCAGTCGGGGCGGCGGGCCAGGGAACCCGGCAGGGGGCAGGGGGCCCGCCGACACCACGACCACGCACCCACCCGATGGGCGCCGGAGGGCCCGAACGCCTAGAACATGGGGATGGATCATCGCCAGGTCGTCAGGGTGCTCGCCGCAGCGCGGGCCGTCGTGGGGCTCGCCCTCGTGATCGCCCCCGGTGCCATGGGCCGGCGCTGGCTCGGCGACGTGGCGGCCGACCGACGGGTCCGCGTGGCGCTGCGCGGGCTGGGTGCACGCGACCTGGCGCTCGCAGCCGGTACGCTTCACGCACTCGATCAGGGCACGTCCGTGCGTCCCTGGGCGGCGATGTCGGCGGTCGGCGATGCGTCGGATGCCATCGGAGCCACCCTGGCCTGGCCGACGCTCGGCACCCGCCGGGTGCTGCTCACCGTACTCACCGCCGGCCCTGCGGCCGTGCTCGGCGCCCTCGCCGCTCCAGAACTGGACTGACCTCCGCGTGACCACCTCCACCACTCGCCAACGCGCCGCCATCATCTTGGCCGTGGTCTTCCTGGCCGGCGTCGTGGTCCTCGCCAGCGGCGCGATCGGCCGTTCCGAGGCGGCCACCGGCAACGACGTCCGCACCGACGACGGCACCGTGCCGGTCGACACCACGGCGCAGGTCGCCGAGACGACCACCACCACCGTGCCCGTCACCGAGCCACCCACCACCACCACCTCGGCACCGCCCACGGCCGTCGCACCCTTGCCCAGCGATCCGGCAGGCGTGCCGCTCATCCACTCGGTCGACACCACCGATCCGGTCATCTTCATCACCATCGACGATGGCAACGTGGCCGACGAGCCGGCCCTCCAGTACATCGAGCAGACCGGCATGCCCGTGTCGATGTTCCTGAACGATCCGCCGGTGCGCACCCACCCCGAGTACTTCCAGCGGCTCATCGACCTGGGCAACAAGGTCCACACCCACACCCGCAGCCACGCCAACCTCACCACCCTCGGCGCCGACGGCCAACGCAGCGAGATCTGCGGCATGGCCGACCTCCTCGACCAGACCTACGGCCAGCGGGGCTACCTGGTCCGTCCTCCCTACGGTGCGTCGAACGAGACGACCAAGCAGGTGTCGGCGGGATGCGGTCAGAAGGCCGTCGTGATGTGGATGGGCGTCATCGACGACGGGGTGGTGACGCTCCAGAAGCCCACGCTGGAGCCGGGTGACATCATCCTCACCCACTTCAAGCCCGACCTGCGGGCCAACCTCGAGGCCATCACGGCCATGGCCGACGCCGCCGGCCTGCGCATCGCCCGCCTCGAGGACTACATCTGAGCCTGGGCCCGTCCCCGGCGCGGCCATGGGACCCTGGAACCCATCGATGGCTGACATCGCCCAGACCTGGCCCCAGATGGTCTGCCAGCTGGGAGAGGCCGACTTCGACCCGTCGCAGCTGGCCGTCATCCGGGCCGCCTTCGACCGGGCGAGCCTGCTCTTCGCCGGCGCCGAACGACCCGAGGGAAAGCCCTTCCTCGACCACCTGATCGGCACGGCGTCGGGCACGCTGATCGCCGGGGCGCCGGCCGACACGGTGGCCGCCGCCCTCGTCCATGCCGCCTATGACCAAGGCGACTTCGGCGACAGCCGCCGAGGGGCGGACCACCGGCACCGCCGCGACCTGCGCCACACGGTCGGGGCGAGGGCCGAGGCCATCGTGCACCGCTACCACACGCTGGGGTGGAGCCCCGAGATCGCTCGCCGGTGCCGAACCGAGCTCGCCGTCCTCACCTGGCTCGATCGCCAGGCGATCGTGGTCCGCGTGGCCAACGAGGTCGACGACAGCCTGCACGGGGCGCTGCGCATCTCGGGCAAGCTCTCCCACCCCACCCACGATCGCGGGACCCACGACGAGCTGATGAGCCTGGCCGAAGCCCTGACCACCCCGGCATTCGTCGCTGTCGCCCGCGAGACCCTCGTGGGCGATCCCCCGCCGCCGCCGCCCGAGCTCGTGGTGGGCCGAGGACGATCTCGCGTCCAGCTGCCGGCCTCGGCGAGGTGGCGGACGCGCCGCGTCGCCGAGGACACGGCTCGACACCTCCGACGACGAGTCCACGGCCTGGCCGGCCGGGCCCGCCGCCGCCTCCCCCGACCGCGACCGCGATGACGGGCACCACCGACCTCTCGTCCACCGTCACGCTGGTGGTCGTGCCCCGCGAGCGCTACTCATCGACTGCGGCGACCCTGCGGGCGCTCGTCGACACCACTCCCGACAGTGTCTCGATCGTCGTCGTGCGGGGCGGCATGCCGGCACGGGTCGAGGCCGAGGCGGAGGCCATCGCGGGTGATCGCCTCCAGCTCGTCGGGCCGGCGCGCCACCTGGCCCCCAACGTCGCTCGGCGCATCGGCCTCAGGTCGGTCGCCACCCGTTTCGTCGTGCTCCTCGACAACGACGTCCTGCCCCGACCGGGCTGGCTGGAACCTCTCGTGCACGCCGCCGTCGAGCACGACGCCTGGGTGGTGCGCCCGCTGGTGCTGCAGACGGACCGCCACGGCACAACCGTCCACGATGCCGGGGGCGACTGCCACGTGCGAGTGGAGGCCGACGGCCGGCGCAGCCTCCAGGAGTCGCACCGCCACCTGGGTGACCCACTCGAGGCCGTCGACCACCTCGAGACCGAACCCGTCGAGCTGTTCGAGTTCCACACCGCCCTCTTCGACCGCGCCCGCCTCGAGGACCTGGGCGGACCGGACGGGCGCATGCTCGCCCAGGGCGAGCACCTCGACCTGGCTCTGCGCATCCACGACGCCGGCGGCTCGGTCTGGCTGGAGCCGGCCTCTGTCGTGGGCTACCCGATCCCCGAACGGCTCCGGCCGAGCGACCTGAGCTTCTTCCTGGGCCGGTGGTCACCGAGCTGGGTCCGTTCGTCGCGGCGGCACTTCAACGACGTGCACCACCTCGACGACGCGGACCGCTGCTTCACGTGGGGCTACCCGGAGGTGCATCGCACCTACGCCTGGCTCCCCATCGGCCGCGCCGCGCACCGCATCACCGGCCGAGCGGCGCCGGCCCGCGTGGCCAAGGGGTTCGACGTGGTGATCGGCGCCCGGCTGGCCGACGCCGTCCTGCACCTCGACCCGCGCTGGCGCCGCGGCGGGCGCGGCGGGCGCGGCGGGCGCGGCGGGCGCGGCTGACCCTCACAGCACCGGGGGCGGGCGGGATGCCCTCCCCGTCGCCGCCCCGGTCGGGCGCGCGCTATGGCGCCTCTGTCGTCGTCGTCGGGGGCTCGGTGGTCGTCGTGGTGGGGGCGGTGGTCGTGGTCGTGGGGGCGGTGGTCGTGGTGGTCGGCGGCCTGGTGGTGGTGGTCGGACGCGTCGTCGTGGTCGTGGTGGACGACGACGTGGTCGACGACGACGTGGTGGTGGTGGTCGTGGGCGAGTCGTCGCCCGAGATGGCCATGCCGATGCCGATCCCCACGATGATCACCACGATCACGGCCAGGATGCCCACCACGATCCACAACGCCGTGTTGCTCCCACCGCCCGATGGCGGCGGCCCGGTCGGGGGCTGCCCGGGGGGAGGACCGGAGGGTGGCGGGACGGGGGGCATCGCCTGGGTGGGAGGCGGTTCGGCCGCCGGGACGGCTTCGGTGGGGGCCGACGCCGCATCGGGCGGTGTCGACTCGGGAGGCGGACCGCCCTCGACCGGTGGCACCGGCTGCGTCGGCTCGTCCGGCGGTGGCACGTTCGACATGGCTCGCATCCCCTTCTCGGCGCCGGTCCAGGTCCGGCTCGGCCCGGCGACGAGGGTAGGGGCTGGCGCCACCCGGAGGCTGGACCCCTGGGCGCGAAGAGGGCCTGACCACGTCGTGCGTTGGTCAGGCCCTCGGAGGCGGCGGTGGGAATCGAACCCACGTACAGGGCTTTGCAGGCCCTTGCCTCAGCCACTCGGCCACGCCGCCCGGCCGACCCACGTTAGCGCCCGTGGCCGCGGCACCCGACCGTGTTGGCGGTAGCGTCCTCGACTGATGGCCACCCCCCGCCGGCGCCCGCCGCTCGCCCATGTCCCCGCCCCGGTCCGCATCGGCATGGCCCTGGGCGGTCTGGTGGTGGGTCTGCTGCTGGTGTTCGTCGGGGCGCAGTCCTGCGAGGAGTCCTTCGAGGACCCTGCGCCCGCACCGCTGACCACCACCGAGCCGGCCCCTTCGGGCAACTGACCGACCCGCGGGCCCACCCCGCCGCCGACCCGCCAGGCAGGGGCGCGCTCAGTCCGGGCGTCGCGGATGGAGGTGGTCGGCGACCTCGGGGTCAGCGAACAGGTGCGCCGGTGAGAGGTCGTCACCGGGAGCGGCGTGGGCCTCGACGTGCAGTCCACCGGTGGGACCCGTGACCCCGCCGGGGTCGGCGTCGGCGGCGTCGGCCGGACCGTCCGGCGGTGAGGCCCACACCTCCGCCAGGCCGCCGAGTGCGGTGAGCGTGGCGATGCCCTCACGGATCATCGCCGTGTCGGTGTCGTGGCGCAGCTCCTGGTCGACGGCGACGAGCTCGAACTGCAACGCCCCCTCCTCGGCACCTGTCATCGACGAGCGCACGGTGCCGAACGACGCCAGCCGGGCCCACCGCAGCGGCGGGGTGACCCCGGAGGGCACCGCCGGCACGTTGAGGTTGAGGGTGGCGCGCAGCGGGGCCTCGAGCAGACGGCGGGTGACCTCGACGGCCAGGTGCGACGCACAGTCCCACTCCCACTCGTCGTCATCACGTTCGGCCAGGCTCACGGCCAGACCCCGGTAGCCGAAGTTCTGGGCGGTGAGGGCGGCACCGACCGTGCCCGAGTGCAGGATGGCCCGACCGGTGTTGGCCCCGGCGTTGATGCCCGACACGATGGCCTCGGGCTCGGGGCCACCGAAACCGCCGAGCACGGCGGCCAGCACGCACATGGCCGGCGGACCGGCGAGGGCCCAGGCTTCGATGCCGGGGGCCCCGGGCAGCTCCGCCTGCTGCACGGGAAGGTGCCCGCGCAGATCGAAGCGCCCCAACGACGCCGAGGTGCCGCTGGCGTCGTAGTCGGGGGCGACCACGACGACGTCGTGGCCGTCGGCTTCGAGCGCTCGGGCGAGGGCATGGAGCCCCGGACCGTGGATGCCGTCGTCGTTGGTCACCAGCAGTCGAGCCATGGCCGTGACCCTACCGGGGCGGAACCGGCGCGCCGCCACCGCTCCCGGGGGTGTCGACGGGGCCGACCGGGAGCGGTGGAAAGGAGGCGTCCGGGCCGGCCGACAGCACCGACCGGACCCTGGTCTCAGGAGCCGAAGCGCTCCTGCATGCGCTGGCGCGGACCGCCCTCGGGAGCGCCCTCCGGGCGCTCTCCGTTGACCATGGCGCTGATCCGCTCGGTGACGGCGGCGAGGCGCTCGTCGGCCTCTTCCTGGGTCAGGTCGCCCTCGTCGACCTTGTCGGCCATGTGGGACCGGGCCTCGGCCACGAGGGCGTCGACGACGACCTGAACGTCCACGCCGTTGGCGACGGCGAGGTCGGCGATGGACTGGCCGTCGCGCCGCGCCGTGCGGAGGTCCTCGACGGAGACCCCCAGGACTTCGGCCGCGGCGTCGAGGCCGGGGCCGCCTCGCATGCCGGGACCGTGGCCGCCACGAGGCAGGGCCTCGCGGAGGGTGTCGACCACGGCGTCGAGCTGGTCCTGGGTCAGGGTGCCGTCGTCGAGCAGGGGCTGGAGGGCGTCGGTCAGGCGGCCGTCGCGCTCGACGCTCTCGTCGACGGTGCCTGTTCCCTCGTCGGTGGCTTCCTGGGCGAACGAGACGCCTGGGCCGACCAGGGCGAGGGCGCCGGCGCCACCGGCGACGAGGGTGGCGGCGAGGCCGATGGTGGCGAGTTGCTTGCGCATGGGGTCTGCTCCCTTGGTGGGTGGACGGGTGCTGTCCTTCTCGGGACACCCCCACGTTCTCGTCCGGCGGTAAGGACTCCGCCGGGCCAAGGTGAGAACCAGGTGTGAATCCGCCCATGACCGCCGAAGCGGCCCGTGACCTGCTCAGTCGGGCGCCAGGAGCACGATCTTGCCGAACTTGCCGCCGGCTGCGAAGCGCTCGAGCGCAGCGGCGGCGTCGGCCATCGGGTAGGTGGCCGCCACCGGAACCCGGACCGTCCCTGCGTCCAGCAGCGGCAACACGTGGGCCTCGACCTGCCGGGCGGCCAGAGCCTTGTCCTCCAGCGAACGGGCGCGCAGCGTGGACCCGTGGATGCGTCCTCGCCGGGTCATCAGGGCCCCGAGGTTCACCTCGGCCTTGGCCCCGGCGCCGATGCCGATGACCGAGATCCGCCCACCCCCGGCGAGCGCCCGCAGGTTGGCGGCCATGTTGGGGGCACCGACCAGCTCGAGCACCACGTCGTAGGGCCCGTGGTCGACGAAGCCGTCGGGGGCCACGGCGGTCGCGCCGAGCGCGGCGACGTCGGCCCGGCGGGCCGGATCGCGGACGGTCGCCACCACCGAGGCGCCGGCCGCCACCGCCAGCTGGACTCCGGCGATGCCGACGCCTCCCGCCGCACCGTGCACGCACATCCGCTCACCCATTCCCAGGTGGCACTGGGTGAACAGCGCGTCGTGAGCAGTAGCGAAGACCTCGGGGAAGCCGCCCGCTTCGGCCCACGACAGGCCGTCCGGGACGGGGAGCAGGTGCCGCTCGTGCACCACCGCCAGCTCGGCCTGACCGCCACCGCCGAC
Source organism: Rhabdothermincola salaria (assembly GCF_021246445.1). Taxonomy (NCBI): domain Bacteria; kingdom Bacillati; phylum Actinomycetota; class Acidimicrobiia; order Acidimicrobiales; family Iamiaceae; genus Rhabdothermincola; species Rhabdothermincola salaria. The sequence continues at coordinate 103,930 of NZ_JAJQXW010000001.1, read as the reverse complement.
CACGGCCATGACCCGGTCGCCCTCGTGCCATCGGGTGACCCCCGACCCGACGGCGGCCACCTCACCGGCCAGCTCGAGCCCGAGGATGTCGGGGGGAGAGCCGGCCGGCGCCGGGTAGAGCCCGGCCAGCTGGATGCGGTCGGCGCCGTTGAGGCCGGCGGCGCGCACCCGGACCAGGACCTCGCCGTGGCCGGGCCGGGGGTCAGGGTGCTGGCGCCACTCGGGGCGCTGGTCGACGATGGTGACGGCGTGCATCGCCCGATGCTGGCACGGCGCCGGCGCCGGCGACCGAGTCTCCCGTCGCCGGCGCGGGGTCAGCGGGTGACGGGGAGCCCGGCGTCGGCCCAGGCGATCATGCCGCCCTCGACGTTGACGGCGTCGACGCCGGCGCCGATGAGCGCCTCGGCCACCTTCCCGGAGCGGTTGCCGCTGCGGCAGATGCAGTACACGGGGCGACCCTCGGGGATGTCGTCGATGCTGATGCGACTCATCGGCACCGAGACCGCGTCGGGGGCGTGGCCGTCGTTCCACTCGTCGTCCTCGCGGACGTCGACGAGGGGGGTGCCCGGCGGGCGCTCGTTGGCCTCCTGAACGGTGACCGTGGGGAGGGGGGACGCCGAGATGTTCATGGCCCGACCGTACCGGGGCGGAGGAGGCCGGCGGCGCCGGCCGGCCCGGAGCGGGCAGCGGGACATGGGATCGTCGGTCGCATGGGGTACTCCTCGCTCACCCGGCCTCGCGCTCGGGTGTCGGACCGGTTCTCGGCCGGTTGTCGGATCGGCATTTATACCCCTGGGGGTATATGAGGATGGTAGTGGCCGCTCACTCCCGCGCCAACCCCCTCCCGGAGGGGCTCTCCGGCCGTCAGCTCCGCGCCGGTGGGGCGAAGCGGATGTCGAGCGACCGCAGGTGCGTGTGCAGACCGGCGTCCTGGATGGGCACGATGATCGCCGGACGGTCCGAGGTGTTGTAGTGGGCGTGCCAGAGCCCCGGCGGGGTCACGAACGCCCCCTGGGGCTCCCAGTCGACGCGGACCGGGTCGACGATCTCGCCCCGCTCGTCGATCTCGCGACCGACCAGCGTGAAGCAGCCCGGTGGGCACTCGGCCACCAGATCGAGCGCCACCGACTGGTGGCGGTGGGGTCGCTGGACTGCGCCGGCGGGCACCAGGCCGTACATGGCCCACAGCACGTGGGTGACGGTCTGGGTGCGGTCGTTCGGGGCGGTGTTGAGCAACACGGCCAACCGGTTGCGGTCGGTGGCGTGGGGTGAGGCCACGACCCGGTCGAGCTCGGCGCGGACCTCGCGGGCGGCGAAGCGGGTGGCCGCGAACCGGGCGTCGACGGGGGCCACCCCCAGGTAGCGCAGCAGCGGCTCGTCGTGCACCCAGTAGAGGAGGGCGTCGACGTCGGCCCGGTGACGCCGCGGGCCCCCGGCCGGGAGCACGAAGAAGTCGCCCTCTGCCCACGACAGCTCGGTGCCGCCGACCAGGGTGGAGCCGCCGCCCTCGAGCACGTGGAAGAGCTCGGAGGTGGCGTTGGCGTCGGTGATCAGCTCGTCGCCGGCGGCGACCCGCACGAACGATGCCAGCAGCGCCGGCGAGGTGGCGGGACCGTCCCCGACGGCGAGCTCGTCGGAGAGGTCGAACGGCACCACGCCGGTCGCCGTCTCGCGGTGGCGGGCCGCGGGGAAGCGCTCGAGCGGCACCTTGGGCACCCGGCCCGAGCCGACCGGGTTGGCGGCCCGGCTGTACTCGAAGTAGCGGGCGTCGCCCGACCAGTCCTCGAGGGCCTCACCGACGCTCAGCAACGGCTCCATGGCTCCCAGTGTGCCCGAGTGCGGCGGGGTCGCGTGGTGTGCGGCGGGGCAGGCGCTGCCATCGACGCCACCCCAGGTACACGGCCGAGCCGGTCACGATGGGCAGCGCGTAGGTGAGACCCCGGTAGACGAGCACGGCCGCGAAGGCGGCCGCCGGGTCGGCGCCGGCGGCGACCAGACCCACGGCGAGGGTGCCCTCCACCACGCCCACCCCACCGGGCGTGGGTGAGAACCCGGCGGCGACCCGCGCCAGCAGGTACACCCGCACCACGTCCCACGCCCCGGGCGCGCCCTGACCCTGGACGCCCTGGACCACCAGCACCACGATCAGTGCGCCGCCCATCGTCACGGCCGCCGACCCCGCCAGGAGAGCGCCGGTGCGGTGACGCAGGAGCGAACCGGCGCCCACCCGCAACCGCCCGACGAAGGGCTCCACGAGGGTCTCTCGGAGAGCGGGCACCCGCCGGCCGATCCGGTCCACCGCCCGTTGGGTCTGGCGGACCAGCCAACGACCCGCCGCCGTGTCGCAGGACACGACCCACCAGAAGACGGCGCTGGCCCCCACCGCGGCCACCGCACTGCCCAACACCAGCAGATCCAGGCCGCTCGCCGCTCCGGTCACGATCGAGCCCAGCAGCACGGCGACGATCAGCAGCCATCGGGCCACCGACATGGCTTCGCCGACGGCGAGCATGCTCAGCGCCATGTCCTCGGGGCGGTGCCCGAGGCTGCGCCCGATGCGGTAGCGCAGGGTGGCCGAGACGATGCCACCGCCCGGCACCGAGTTGGCCACGGCCAGGTTCACCTGATCGAGCACCAGCCCCTGTCCGGTGCCCGCCCCGGGCAGGGACCACCGGTACAGCGACGCTCGCGCCACGACCACGACCACCCAACAGGTCAGCACGCCGACCACGGTGAGCGCAGGCAGATCGAGCAGCGACGACACCGCCTCGGCGAGGGTGCCTCGCAGGCGCACGGCCCCGGCGACCATGGTGATCGCGACGGCGAGGGTGAGACCCCGGGACAGCCAGCGGCCTCGGGACCGGACCGGGCGGGCGGCGTCGCCCGGAACCGGGGCCGTGACCACCGTCACCATCGGGCCCGGAACGACAGCGGGTTCGCTCCCGCTGGCTGGCGCCGAGCGGATCGAACCGATCACGACGGCGAACGTACACACCCCGCCGTGGGCACCCCGAGCCGGAACGCGAGGAATTGGGTGAACGGTGGCACAGCGGTCACCGTCCGTTCCCCCGGGTGCCGGCTGGGCGACACTCGGCCGCCCCGAGGACGTCGCAGCACCCGGACCCCGACGAGCAGGGCAGCATGGAGAGCACATGGACGACGACACGCCCACGACGGACGACCTCCCGCTCTTCACCGACCAGCTCGGCCGGGGCGGCGACCGTCCCGCGATCGTCGATCCGCTCGGCACGATCAGCTACGCCGCGCTCGACGGCGCAGCCCGTGCGCTGGCGGCCCAGCTGCTGGCGGGATCTTCGGACCTCGACGGGTCACGGGTGATCGTGCTGTGCCGGCCTGGCCGCCAGTTCGTGGCCGCCCTGGCCGGCTGCTGGCACGCCGGGGCCACGGCCGTCCCCCTCCATCCCGACCACCCCGTGGCCGAGCTGTCGGGCCTGGTGGCCGACGCCGATCCCGTGGCCATCGTGTCCTCCGAGGAGCACCGAGACCTCGCCGACCAGCTGGCTGCGGGCTGCTCGTCGCGGGTGGTGGCGGCCGGTCCCGCCTTCGATCCCCGCTCGTGGGTAGCGGACGCACCCCTGCCCTCGGTGAGCGCCGACCGGCCGGCGCTCATGGTCTTCACCAGTGGAACGACGGGGCGTCCCAAGGGCGCCGTGCACACCCACGCCAGCCTCCGGGCCCAGATCACCGCCATGGTGGAAGCCTGGGGGTGGACAGGCGAGGACCGCACCCTGCTGGTGCTGCCGCTGCACCACGTGCACGGCATCGTCAACGTGGCCCTCACGCCGCTGTGGGTGGGGGCGGTGTGCGAGGCGCCCGGCGGCTTCGATGCCATGGCCACGTGGGAACGCCTGGGTTCGGGCGAGATCTCCGTGTTCATGGCCGTGCCCACGATCTACGCCCGGCTGATCGCCACGTGGGAGGCCGCCGATCCGGCCACCCGCGACCGATGGAGCGCCGGGGCGGCTCGGGCGCGGCTGATGGTGTCGGGGTCGGCCGCCCTCCCGGTGTCGGTGCTCGAGCGCTGGCGCTCGATCAGCGGTCAGGAGCTGCTCGAGCGCTACGGGATGACCGAGGTGGGCATGGCGCTCGGCAACCCCCTCGAGCGACGGGTGCCAGGTCACGTGGGCGTGCCGTTCCCGGGTGTGCGCACCCGGCTGGTCGACGACCACGGGGCCGACGTGCCCGACGGTGAGCCCGGCGAGCTCCTCCTGCAGGGCCCTCAGCTCTTCGCCGGCTACTGGAACCGACCCGAGGCCACGGCCGAGGCGTTCACCGACGGGTGGTTCCGCACCGGCGACGTGGCCGTGCGTCACCCGGAGGGCTTCCGGCTCCTCGGCCGATCGTCGGTCGACATCCTCAAGACCGGCGGCGAGAAGGTCTCGGCGCTGGAGATCGAGGAGGTGTACCGCACCCATCCGGCCATCGCCGACTGCGCCGTGGTCGGGCTCCCGGACGAGGAGTGGGGCGACCGGGTGGCCATGGCGGTCGTGCCCGCCGACGCCGCCGCACCCATGCTCGTCGACGAGCTGCGGGCATGGGGCAAGGAGCGCTTGGCACCCGCCAAGGTCCCCACCCGCTACCTGGTGGTCGGGTCGCTCCCCCGCAACGTGATGGGGAAGGTCACCAAACCCGCCGTGGTCGAGCTCTTCGACGCCTGACCCCGCTCGAGCCCTCCGCCGACGCGCCGCAGGCGCCTCCGGAGAGGCGCCTGCGGCGATGCTTCGTGGAGCGGACGACGAGATTCGAACTCGCGACCCTCACCTTGGCAAGGTGATGCTCTACCAACTGAGCTACGTCCGCGTGGGCACGTCACCATAGCAAGCGGGTTCGGGCCCACACCAAAGCCGCGACCGACGAGAGCCGGTGGCCGTCAGGACGCCCCCGGCGCCTGGCCCCTCGGCTCCGTGTCGTCGATGGTCTCGTCCCGGTTCCGCCCGAACCACCGCCGCACCCGTGGATGGGCACGGCGCTCCGGGACCTGCCGTGACTCGGGCCGTGAGCCCGCGGGCACCGCCGCGGCAGGCCCGGCCGACGGGGCTGGCGGTGGCGGGGACGGCGGCGGCCCAACAGGGCCGACGTCGAGTGGAGTCGCGAGCGGTGGGGCCTTCACCGGCGGCGGGTGCCACCTCGGTCCCCGGTGCACGGCCGCAGCAAGCGCCTCGTCGGCACCGACGGTCGGCCCGAGGTCCGCGTCGGGGGAGACGAACGGCGGCGGCTCGGCAGTCGACTCGGCCGGCATCTGTTCCGTCCGGGCCCGTCCCGACTCGGCCGCAGGACTCGTCGTGGCCGTCGTGGCCGGAGGCCCGACCGGACGACCGGCGGCGGCGGTGCCTCCGGACGGGGGAGGTTCGTCGTCCAGCCGGGACGTGTCGACCGGGAGGGGCCGGGAGCCACCTGATGCCAGCCCCCGCGATGGCGTGACGTAGAGGCCCGGAGCTCCGGTGATCTCGTCGTCTTCGTCGCTCAGCGGCTCCGTCGGCGACGCCAACAGCTCGTCGAGCCCGGCGAGGTCGGAGACCGGGTCGAGGCCGCCCTCCTCATCGCTCACCGGCGCCTCCCGCACGTTCGACCGCGGCCGCGACGAGGACCAGGGCCCGCTCGTCGAGATCGAGACCCAGCGCCTCGGCCCGCCCACGGGCGCCCATCTTGGCCAACGTGCGCGCCAGGACGTCGACCATCTTGTCGTCGCCCAGCTGATCGGCCAGGGGATCGAACTGGGTGGTGAGGAAGACCAGGCAGAGGGCGTCCTCGTGCGTCTGCACCGCCGGCGGGCGGCCGTCGACGTCGGGCAGGTCGCCCCGGCCCAGCCCCACCTTGCCCACCAGCTCACGCACGCGGTCGACCACGTCGGGCCCGTAGCCGACCGAGGTGAGGAGCTCGGCCACCTCGGCCGCCTGCCGGGCCTTGGCCTCGGTGCGCCACCGCAGGTACCCGGCCCGCCCCTCGGGGAAGGCCGAGCGGGGATGGGTCCAGCGCCGGAAGTGGTGGGCTCGCGCCGCCAGCAGCTGGGCCTCGTCGGCCTCCGGGTCGAGCCGGCGCACCCAGGTCGTCATGGCCGCGGCGTGGGCCAGTTCCTTGGGCAGGGTGGTGCCATCGACCTCCATCTGGTTGGGGTCGTGGGCGTTGGCGGCGTCGATGGCCTCGACGGCGGCGACGAAGCGCCGGGGGTCAGCTCCCGACGGGGGCGCCGGGACCGGGACCAGCTCCGCCTCAGGCCCCACCGGCGTCGCCCTGCCGGGCCTCCGGTGGACGCAGGTCCACGCGCAACGTCAGGATGCCGTCCTCGACCGTGGCCTCGGCGTCACCGATGATGGCGAAGTCCTGGTAGTCGACCTGCGCCTGGGCCACGAACTTGGCCCGTTCCGCTCCGGCGACGGGCGGCAGCGGCCTGGTTTTCACCGCTGTGGCCCGCTCTCGGAACCGCGTGATCATCTCGTCGGGATCGAAGGTGGCCATGCCCCAACCGTACCGCCCACCCCCGGCAGGGTTCGGGCCGGCGGATCGACGACGTCAACGACGGTCGGGTCCGAAGAGGTCCTCGGGGCTGAGAGGAGCGATCTGCGGCGCCGGTTCGTCGTCGTCCCACAGCGACAACGTCAGCGGTTCGTCGGCAGCGGCGGGGTCGTCGTCGGCGTCGGTGCGGGCGGGCTCGACCGGGCGGGGTCCCTCGCCGTCGGGGAACAGCGCCGGCGCTTCGATGGCCGGCGCGTCGACGGCCGGCGCGTCGTGATCGCCCGGCGGGGTCACCGCGTCGCGTCGAGCGGGCTCGACCGGCTCCACCGGCTCGAGCTCCTCGCGGGTCACGAAACGGAACGGCGCCGCGACCGGGCTCACCACGGGCGCGGCGGAGACCGCAGACTCCTCGACCGCAGACTCCTCGACCGCAGGCTCCTCGACCGCAGGCTCCTCGACCGCGGTTTCGTCCACCGTCGGCTCCGCAACCGGCGGTTCGCCCGCCGTGGGTTCGATCACCGGTGCGGCGATCGTGGTCTCGTCGACCGTGGGCTCGTCGGTGCGGTGGTCCGGGGCGGAGCCTGCAGATCGGCTCGCCCCAGGCTCGTCGTCATCCTCCAGGGGCGCCGCGGCGCTCTCGTCCGCCGCGGCAGCTGCGGTCGGCGCGCCGCCCCCGTCGACCGATGGGCGGTCGTCGGCCTGGTCGACGGGTTCGTCGTCACCGGACGCGGCGGCGGCCGCAGCCGCGCCGGCGGCGACCGGGCCCACGACACGGAAGCCCGGGCCGCCCGGGACGATGGGCGACGCGTCCGCCTCGAGCGCCGGGACCGCACGGGTGGAAGGCGCCGGGTCCACGGGGACGTCGTCGTTCGCCGGTCCTGGGCTGCCCACGACGGCGGCGGCCACGGTGGGCTCACCCGAGGGTCCGACGGGGCCGGCGCGGGTGGGCGACTCCTCGGCTCCGAGAGGTCCGTCGACCCCGAGGGGGCCGTCGAGGACCGTCGGTGCCCCGGCGACCACCGGACCCGAGCCGGTGATGGGGGGCGGACCGGCCAGCTCGCCCAGGGCGTCGAGCGCCGCGTTGTAGGGCACCGGTCGGGTGCGGCGCCAGTAGAGGAAGGTGAGGACCGACAGGCCGCCGGCCACGGCGACCAGCCCGCCCACGACCAGGGCCAGCTGGGTGGAGGTCGAGGGGCCACCGCTACCGCCATCGTCGTCGCCGGGGGCCACGGTGGTGGTGGTGTTGCCCGGGATCACGACCGCGGGATCGGCGGTCGTGGTGGTGGTCGAGGCCGTGGTGCTCGGCGCCTCGGTGGTGGTCGGGGCCGTGGTCGGCGGGCTGGTGGTGGCCGTGGTACGAGGGGGCGAGGTGGTCGCCGGCGCGCGCGTCGTGGGCGGGTTCGTCGGCGGCGGCGGAGGGGGGGGTGGGGGCGGAGGCGGCGGCTGCGTGGTGGGCGGGGCGGTGGTGGGCGGGGCCGTCGTCGGCGGCGGCGTCGTCGGTGGGGCGGTCGTCGGCGGCGCCGTGGTGGTCGGGTCGTCCGCGGCCGACGCCGGCGTCGAGAGCAGCGCGACCAGCAACGCCGTCCCGGCCACCAACGCTGCCACGAGGCTCGCCAGAGTCCGCAGGCGTGCCTGATCGGCGACGCCTCGGACGGGCGGTTGGCTCGTGGGGAGGGGCGACACCAAGGACAGCCTTCTGATCGGGTCCGGGCGACTGGTCGTGTCCAGGATCGACCCGGGCCGGGACGATCCGGCGATGCTACCCGCCGACCCCCCGTCGATCGGTGGCACCGACAACCCGATCGGAACCCTGGCTTCCTGCATGGTTTGGACGTGCTCCAGCACGCCGAAACCATGCAGGAACCGAGGAAGGGGCCAGGGTCGCGGTGGGAGCGAGTGTCGCGCCGACAGGCCTCGGGGGCGAGGGATCAGTGCTGGTGGTGCGGGCACGAGTACGTCGTGCGCCCGCCCACCGTGCGGCGCTCGAGCTCGGCGCCGTCGCGGGGGCACACACCGCCTCGGCGACGGCTGGCCTGCAGGTCCCCGGTGTGGGACCCACCCCGCTCCCCCAGCTCGTCGAGCGTGCGCCGGATGTGGGTCAGCAGGCGCCGCTGCTCGGCGGGCGAGAGGCTCCCCGCCGGGCGGGCGGGGTCGAGGCCGGCGCGCCAGAGGGCTTCGTCGGTGAGCAGGTTCCCCAGCCCGGCGACCCGGGCCTGGTCCATCAACCGGGCCTTGAGCGGGGCCTGGCTGGTGCCCAGCACGGCTCGGAGCCCGGCCGGGGTCAGGGCGGCGGCATCGATGCCGAGGCGGGCCTCGTCGGGGTCGAGCTCCACCCCGCCCAGGCGGCGGGCGTCACGCACCTTCAGCGCCCGATCGCCCTCGAACACGAGGGTGAAGCGATCCCACGCCGGCTCTCGGCGGCTGCCGCCGTACTCCAGGCGCTCGACCCCGTCGACCCCGTCGACGTCGAGCACTCCCGTCATCCCGAAGCGCAGCCCCAGGGTGGGCCCGTCGGTGTCGATCACCAGGAGCTTGCCGATCCGCCGGGCATCGGTGAGCCGCCGGCCCACCAGGGCGTCGGTGACCGTGAGCGCGTCGAGCCCACCCTTGAGGAACCACGGGTCCGGGGCCGCCACGGCGACGACGTCGAGGCCGACCACGCGGCTGGCCAGGCGACGGTAGGCCTCCACCTCCAGCAGCTCGGGCACGGTCGGCTCGGCGTCAGCGGTGTCCGGCCGCGGCCACGGCGTCGAGAGCCTGGGCCATGTCGGCCACCACGTCGGCCGGGTGCTCGAGACCCATGGACACCCGCACCGTGCCGGGACCGATGCCGTTGGCGCACAGCTCGTCGGGGGTGAGGTTCACGTGGGTGGTGGAGGCCGGGTGGGTCACGAGGGTCTCGGGGCCGCCGAGCGACGTGGCCAGCTGCGCGATCTGCAGGGCCTCGACGAAGACGCACCCGGCCTCGAGACCACCGGTGAGGTCGAAGGTGAGCAGACCGCCGAAGTGGGCCAGCTGGCGCCGGGCCAGCTCGTGCTGGGGGTGCGAGGCCAGCCCCGGCCACCGCACGTCGGCGACCAACGGGTGGGATTCGAGGAAGGCGGCCAGCTCGGCCGCCCCCTCGCTCTGCTGGCGCACCCGCACCCCGAGGGTGCGCAGGCCCCGCAATCCGTTCATGGCGTCGAAGGGCGAGGCGTTGGCCCCCTGCAGCACAGCGAACGAGTACAGCCAGTCCACCAGCTCGGCGCTCCCGGCCACCACGCCGAGGGTGGCGTCGTTGTGGCCGGCGATGGCCTTGGTGGCGGAGTGCACGACGAGGTCGACGCCGTGGGCGAGGGGTTGTTGGCCCAACGGGGTGGCGAAGGTGGAGTCGACCACGGTGATGGGCCCGGCGATGGCGCCGATCTCATCGAGGTCGACCAGGTCCAGACGAGGGTTGGCGGGTGTCTCGGCCAGCACCATCGTGGTCACGCCCGGTCGGATGGCCGCGGCGAAGGCGTCCGGCTCGGTGGCGTCGACGAAGGTCACGTCGATGCCGAAGCGCGGGCAGGCGGTCTGCAACAGCAGCTGGGTGCCGGCGTAGAGCTGGCGCTGGGCGACGATGTGGTCGCCCTGGGAGCACAGGCCGAGCACCACCGCGCTGATGGCCCCCATGCCCGAGGCGAAGGCGCGGGCCCGCTCGGCCCCCTCGAGCTCGGCGATGGCGTCCTCGAAGCCGGCGACGGTGGGGTTGCCGTAGCGGCTGTAGAAGCGAGGCGAGCCCACGGCCGTGGCCATGCGCCGCCCCTCCTCCACGGTGGGCGTCACGAAGGTGGTGGTGGCCCACAGGATCGGGGCCAGGGCGGTGTCGTTGTCGGCCCGGCCGGCACGGATGGCCCGGGTGTCGGGGTGCAGGCGGGCATCGGCCCCGGGGCCGGGAGCCGCCGCGTCGGCCGGCTCGGTCGCGGCCAGGGGCCCGTCGGGGGCATCGAAGGCGGTCATCAGCGGGTCTTCTCCACGTCGGCGAGGAAAGGGGCGAGGGCCGCTCCCACCTGGGCGGTCTCGATCAGGAAGGCGTCGTGGCCGTCGGGGCTGTCGATCACGACGTGGACGCACTCGCGCCCGATGGAGCCGAGCGTGTCGCAGATCAGCTCTTGTTGGTAGGGCGGGTACAGGGCATCGGAGCCGATGGCCATGGTCATCACCGGGGCTCGCACCCGGGCCAGGGCCGACTCCACTCCCCCTCGGCCTCGCCCGATGTCGTGCAGATCCATGGCCCGGTTGATCACCAGGTAGGAGTTGGCGTCGAAGCGCCGCACCAGCTTGGCCCCGTGGTAGTCGAGGTAGCCCTCGACGTCGAAGCGCTGCCAGAGGGTGTAGCGGTCGTCGAGCGGATCGAGCTCCTTGCGGCCGAAGCGCTCGCCGTAGACCCCTTCGGTGCGGTAGGTGATCTGGGCCATGCCCCGGGCGACGGCCAAGCCCTGGTGGGGGCCCTCCCCCGGACCGGCGTCGTAGTAGTCGCCCCCTCGCCAGGCCGGGTCGAGGGCGATCGCGCTGCGCTGCACGCTGGACAGGGCGATCTGCTGGGCGCTGGCCGCCACGGTGGTGGCGATGGCGACGACCGACGCCACCCGATCGGGGAACATCACGCCCCACTCCAGGGCCTGCATGCCGCCCATCGATCCACCGATGACCGAGAGCCATCGGGTCACGCCGAGCTGATCGGCGAGGGCGGCCTGGGTGCGCACCATGTCCCTGACGGTGACCACCGGGAACGAGGATCCGTAGGGGGCGCCGGTGGCGGGATCGAGCGACGCCGGGCCGGTGGAACCCTGGCACCCACCGAGGACGTTGGGGCACACCACGAACCAGCGGTCGGTGTCGAGCGGGCGACCGGGACCGATGAGGGCGTCCCACCACCCCGCCGTCGGGTGGCCGGGCCCGGCTCGGCCGGCCGCGTGGCTGTCGCCGGTGAGGGCGTGGCACACGAGCACGGCGTTGGCCCCGTCGGCGTCGAGCTCCCCCCAGGTCTCGTAGGCGATCTCGACGTCGTGGAGCGCGCCGCCGCCCTCGAGCACGAACGCCCGGTCGGTGGCGAGGTGGGCGAAGCGGCGATCGCCGATGGGGTCGCCGGGGCGCCAGGCTCCGCTGGCCGGGAGAGGGTCGGCGCTGAGCGGCGCTCGACTCGTCGGTTGGTTCATGGCACTCCTCGGACACTTCGTTGCCCACGCACACGTGAGCCACATCCCCGCCCGCCACCCAGGGGGTGTCGGAAGGGTTGGCACCTTGGGTGTCCTTCCCAGGTTGCCGGACCCGCCGGGCGGGCCACTCCTGATGTCGTGGGCGAGATCATACCGTCTGGGCCGTGGGGGCCCGAGAACCCGTTCGTGCCACCATGACCCCCGCACGGCGCTCGCCGGCGTGCGACGACCCCGCTCGAGCCGGAGGCAGACGCCCAGTGGACCCATCGATCCCGCGCCCCGAAGCCCCGGTGCTCACCTTCCTCGGTGCCACCGGGACCGTGACCGGCTCGCGGTTCCTGCTCGACACCCCCGATGCGCGGGTGCTCGTCGACTGCGGGCTGTTCCAGGGCCTCAAGGAGCTCCGGCTGCGCAACTGGGCGCCGTTCCCCGTCGACCCGTCGACGATCGACGCCGTCGTGCTCACCCATGCCCACGTCGACCACTGCGGGTACCTCCCGGCGCTGGCCGTCGCCGGCTTCGAGGGCCGGGTGCACTGCACGCCGGCCACCGCCTCCCTGGTCGGCATCGTGCTGCCGGACTCGGGCCACCTCCAGGAAGAGGAGGCCCGCTGGGCCAACCGGCGGGGGTACTCCAAGCACTCCCCCGCCCTGCCCCTCTACACCGAGGACGACGCCCGGGCCCTGCTCTCGCAGCTGCGGGTGACGCCCTTCGACACCCCGACGGAGGTGGCGCCGGGGGTCGAGGTGACCTTCCGGCCAGCGGGCCACATCCTCGGTTCGGCCATGGCCACCCTCGAGGCCACCTGGGGCGACGACCACGAGCCACACGCCCGCCGGTTCACCTTCTCGGGCGACCTCGGCCGGCCCCAGCACCCGCTGCTCTCGCCGCCGGCCACCCTCGGCCCGGTCCGCCCCGACGTCATCGTGGTGGAGTCGACCTACGGCAACCGACGCCACGACGACGAGGGCGCCGTCGCCGCCCTGGCCGATGCCATCACCCGGACCACCCGCCGAGGCGGCACCGTCGTCATCCCGGCCTTCGCGGTCGACCGCACCGAGGTGCTGTTGCACCACCTGCGCCGGCTGCGGGCGTCCGGGGCCATCCCGGCGGTGCCCATCTCGGTCGACAGCCCCATGGCGCTGCGCTCGCTGGCCGTCTACCGCGACGCGGTCGACCGGGGCGACCCCGACGTCCGGACCGACCTGTCCGAGCTGGCCGACGGCGGCGGCGACCCCTTCGACCCCGGTGACCTGCGCGAGGTCCGCGACGTCGAGGGGTCCAAGGCGCTCGACACCGCTCGGGGGCCCCAGATCATCATCTCGGCCTCCGGGATGGCGAGCGGGGGCCGGGTGCTGCACCACCTGGCCCGCTACCTGCCCGACCATCGATCGACCGTGATCCTCGTGGGGTTCCAGGCCCAGGGCACCCGGGGACGGGCCCTGGCCGAGGGAGCCCGCCAGGTGAAGCTGCTCGGCCGATACGTGCCGGTGCGGGCGGAGGTCGTCGACCTCCCCGCCTTCAGCGTGCACGCCGACGCCGCCGAGCTCGTCGACTGGTTGGCCACCGCCCCCACCGAACCCGAGGCGGTGTACGTGGTCCACGGTGAGCCCACCGCGTCAGCCGCCCTGGCCGAGGCCGTCGCCGATCGGCTGGGCTGGGTCTGCGTCGTCCCCCGCTACGGCGAACGGGTGGAGCACGGCTGACCCGGCGGCGGATCGACCGGACCGACAGCCACGCCGGCCGCGGCGCGTCAGTCGGTCAGGTGGCCGTCGACGATGGCCACGCTGCGATCGGCGTAGTGCGTCATCCGCTGGTCGTGGGTGACGATGACCGCGGCGGTCTCGCGGCTCTTCACCTCGTTGACGATGAGCTCCATGACCTGCTCGCCCAGCTTGGTGTCGAGCGCCGAGGTGGGCTCGTCGATCAGTACCAGATCGGGCTCGTTCATCAGCGCCCGCCCGATGGCCACCCGCTGGCGCTCGCCACCGGAGAGCTGCCCCGGCACGTTGTCGGTGCGCTCCGAGAGCCCCAACTCGTCGAGGAGGCGCTCGGCTCGCTCCCTCGCCACCTTGTGGCTGCGCCGGTTCCCGAAGTCGTTCACCACCATGAGGTTCTCCCGGGCGGTGAGGAAGGGGACCAGGTTGACGGCCTGGAAGACGAAGCCCACCGCGTCGCGGCGGAAGGTGGTGAGCTGCTTGGCCGAGTACGCGGAGATGTCCTGACCGCCGACCACGACGGTGCCCTCCGACGGCGTGAGCAGGCCACCGGCGATGGACAGCAGCGTGGTCTTGCCGGACCCGGACGGCCCGACCAGGGCCACGATCTCGTCGTCGCCCACGGTGAGGGTGGCGTGGTCGAGGGCCACGATCTCGGCATCGCCGGATCGGTAGGTCTTGCGGACGTCGGTGAGCTCCAGAGCGGGCACGATCGGCTCCTGGGACGGGGTCAGCCGATGGCCGACGCAGGGTCGACCCGGACGACGCGGCGCAGCGAGACCGCCGCACCGAGAGCGGACATGACGACGAGACCCACGCCGATCTGCACGACACGGGAGGTCTCGATGGCGACCGGCACCTCGGCCGGGAGCAGCTGGGCCAGACCCAGCATGACGGCCAGGCCGATGGCGAAGGACACGACGGCGACGGCGACGGACTGGGCCACCACCCCGGCGAAGATCTGCCGGGTCGAGGCTCCGATCGCCTTGAGCACGCCGTAGAGGCCGGTGCGTTCGAGGGTGAGCAGGGCGAAGAAGAGGGCGATCACCAGCCCGGCCACGAACAAGGTGACGTAGATGATGGCGCCGAAGGTGGAGTTCTGCTCCTGGATGCCGGGAAGCGCCAGCACGGCGGCCTCCCGGGTCAGGGTGCTGGTGGCTCCATCGGTGGCGGCATCGATGGCGGCGGCCACCTCGTCGACGTCGGCTCCCGACTCGAGGGTCACGGTCAGCACCTGGAAGGTGCCGTCGGGGAGCACGGCGTCGGGCCGGGACTCGGCGAGGATGCCGCGCCAGGTCTCGGGGCGGACCCAGAAGCCGCTCTGCTGGAGGTAGTCGGTGTCCTCCACCCACCCCACGACCTCGACCGGCGTCTCCCCGCTACCCACCGCCACCGTGTCGCCCAGTGCCACGCCGGCGGCTTCGAGGCTGCGGTCGGCCAGGGCTTCGTCGGGGGCGAGGTCCACGTCGTCGGGCATGGAGCGCACGGGCTGCTCGAAGCCGGCGACGGCGAGGTTGGCCAGCTCGTCCTCGTCCGGGACCCGGCCGCCCACGAGGGCGATCCCGAGGCCGGCCGTGGACGCCACGCCCGGCACCGCCTCCACCTCGGATCGCACCTCGGGCGAGACACGGGAGCGGATCAGCGACTCGCGGGCATCGGAGGAGAAGGTGATCAGGGGGGCCTCCTGGGCGCGCAGGGCACCGGTGGACCCGAGGTACAGACCGTCGAGCAGCCCCCCGAGGAACAACAGCAGCACGGCCAGCAGCACCAGGGCCGAGCCCGCCACGCCGAAGCGCAGCGGCCGCCGCAGGAGCTCGACGAGACCGAGCTTCACGACAGCCCACCGAGGTTCTGTCGGCTCACGACACCCGCCGGATCGATGCGGGCCACCCGCACCAGGGTGACGACGGAGCCGAGGGCGGCCAGCACCAGCACGCCGACGGCGAGCAGCCCGAGGGTGACCGGGTCGAGGGAGATGGGCAGGCCGGCGGACGCTCCCCGCACCGCGAGCACGGTGAGGGCCACCCCGACCACGAGCCCGCCACCGACGACGAAGGCGATCTGGGTCAGGAGGGCCCGCACCAGGTAGCCGGTGGGCGCCCCCACCGCCCGCAACAAGGTGAGCGAGTCGAGCTTCTGCACGGTGAGGATCAAGAAGAAGAAGCCGATGACGAGCGCGACGACCACGAAGGCCAGCCCGAGGATCAGCTGGAACGAGGTGTTGACGGCGGACACCCCGGGCGCCTCGGAGACCGCCTCGGCCCGGGTGAGAGCCTCGACGTCGGGCACCTGGGCGTTGATCCGGCCCGCCAGCTCCGAGGGTGAGACCCCGTCGGCGGGGATCAGGGCGACGAGGGAGGGCAGCACGCCCTGGGCGTCCGGGTTGGCGGCGCGCCGGAGGGCTTCGTAGCCGTCGAAGGTCACCCACAGGGTCGGTGCCACCGAGAAGCGGCTCTCCTCGGTGAGCCCGACCACGGTGAGCACGACGTCGCCGCTGACGCTGGTGACCTCGTCGCCCAGCGCGAACCCGTCGTCGGCATCCTCGCCGCTGGCCACCACCTCGGTGGGCCCCGTCGGCAGCCGTCCGTCGGTCAGACGGGTGGGCTCGCCGGGACCACCGAGCTCGAACCCGAAGACGGAGGCGTCGACCTGCTCCCCACCGGCGGCCACCGTGAGGGTGGCCTCCCCCAGCGGGGCACTGGACCCGACGCCGTCGACGGCCTCGACGGCGTCCTGGGTGGGCGGCGGGATGACGCTGCCGGCGACGTTCTTGCGGGCCTCGGCGCTGTAGACGAGCACCTGGGCGGACTGGTTCTCGATGGCCCCGGTGAAGCTCTTCAACAACGACCCCAGCAACGCCTGCTGGAACATGATCAGGAAGACCAGCAACCCGACGGCGCCCGCCAACAGGCCGAAACGGACCTTGGCCCGTCTGATCTCGCGTCCCGCCAGCACGCCGGAGACGTTAGCGATAATTCCGTGGACTTCCTCCCCGCGGGTGGCGGTCCCACCACCACCGCTCGACCTCTTCCGCCAGGGCCTTCTCGAGGCCGTGGGCGGCGATGAGCACCCGCCCGAACGCCGCCACCGCCTCGGGTCCGGGGGCCACGCTGCCCTCCTGCGAGGCCGAGCGCAGCAGCGCAGCCCCTTCCGCCCACGCGTCGACATCGACCGGCAACGGGGCCCGCAGCACCTGCCGAGCGCTCAGCTTGAGCGCGCCTGCCGAACGGGCCGTGCCGCCCGTCTCGAGCACCGCCCAGGCCGTCACGGGCGGGGCCATGAGCGCAGCCGCGACCAGCCACAGCCGGGTCGCCACCTCGTCGTCATCGAGCTCTGCCTCGTCGTCGCCGACACCTTCGGGGCCCGCCTGGTCGTCGAGCCGCACCGACACCACCGGCACCGAGGGCCAGAGGCTGCCGTCGGGATCGACCACGGCCTCCACCACCCGCGTCTGGGTGGCCACCAGCACCTTGGGGGCGGTCCGGGCGTCGACCACGCGGTCGAGCCGGGGTTCCGACGAGGCCCGCACGACCCCGAGGTCGAGCATCGGAGCCGCGTAGCGGGCCCCGCCCAGCACCGCCGACCGACGCCCCCACCCCGTCGTCGCCCACTCGAGCAGACCGGTCGTCACCACTCGGGACACCGTTGGCGGCCGACCGGCCACCGCCCCCTCCGCGGCCGGGAGCCCGTCGACGACGAGGTCGGCCACCGCGTAGAACTCGTCGCGGAAGCCGGCCCCGGACCGGCACCGGTCGCCGAGCACCTGCGGGCCCAGCTCCACCGGCGGCACCCCGGAGGCCTCCGCCCACAGGGGGCCCCAGCTGCGGTGACGCGAGAGGCGTTCCCGCGGCACCTCACCGAGCGGGTCGGCCGACGCCCCGGATCGCACCACCACCGTGCCGCGGGACCGACGGTCCCCCGACCCTCGCCGCAGCACCGGCGCGCAGACGTGGACGGAGGCGTCGAAGAGCCGACCGTCCGGCACCCAGAGCGCCACCAGGTCGTCGCCCACCGCCTCGCGCACCGGGGCGGCGTCGCGGGTGGCCAGCACCGAGAGCGGCTGCACCAGGGCGACCACCCCGCCGGCGGCCACCTCGTCGACCCCTCGCCGGAGGAACAGCGCGGCGGTGTCGGCGTACCCGTGGCGGCGACCGCCCGGTTCCGCGGCCGGGAGGGCCCGGGCCGTGAGGCGCCGGAGCTGACCCCCGAACGGCGGGTTGCCGACGATCAGGTCCGGCGCCCGACCCGGCGAGGACCACCATGCGGTCGTCGGGTCGAGGGCGTCGGCCCGGTGGACGACCCCCTCGTCGAGGGGCGGGTCGGCGATCCCGGCGGCCCATCCCCACAGCGCCAGGGCGGCGATGGTGACCTCCACTGCGAGCGGGTCGACGTCGATGCCCCGCAGCGACGCCAACACCTCGGCGGCGCCGACTCCCTGCGCGTGCATGGTGCGGGCGGCCGCCAACAAGAAGGCGCCGCCACCGCAGGCTGGATCGAGGACCATCGCCGGCCGACCTCGATCGGGTGCCCCCGACTCCCACTCCGCCCACGCCAGCGACACCAGGGTCTCGGCGGCGACGCGAGGCGTGTAGTGCACACCTCGCCGACGGCGTTCGTCGGCGGCGACCAGCACCTGGTGCAGCGATCCGAGCCGGTCGGCGTCGCGCTCCGGGCCGTCGTCGCCGCCCGGCGGATCGAACACGGCAAGGTGGGCGACCACCCGCCCGGCCTCGTCCGGCACCGGGACCCGTCCGAGCGGGCCCAGCCGGCTGCGGTCGACGCCGTGGCGGGAGGCGGCCTCGGCCACCACCGCGGCCATGACCGCGCCCGGGCTCAGGCCCTCACGATCGGCGAAGGCGGCCAGGTCCGCGGCGGCGGACGGGGTGTTCAGCCGGCGGCGGCGTCGTCCGCGGGGTTCCACGCCACCAGGTCGGTGAGGCGGGGATCGTTGGAGAAGACCTCGACGATGGGCTGATCGATCTTCAGGCGCTTCTGCATCCGCTTGATCTCGAGCTCCTCGTTCCAGAGGGCGAGGGTCACCACCACGCCGGACTCACCGGCCCGGGCGGTGCGGCCCGAACGGTGCAGATAGGCCTTGGCGTCCTCGGGCGGGTCGTAGTGGATGACCACGTCGACGTCGTCGACGTGGATGCCGCGAGCGGCGACATCGGTCGCCACCAGCACCCTGAGCTTGCCGGCCCCGAAGTCGGCGAGGGCCTTCTCGCGGTGGCTCTGACGCAGGTCGCCGTGGATCGAGGCGGCCTCGACGTCCTCGCGCCGCAGGTCGGAGGCCACCCGGTCGGCGGCGCGCTTGGTGCGCACGAACACGATGGCCCGGTTCGACGAGCGGGCGATGGCGGCCGCCACCTTGACCTTGTCCATGTCGTGGACGTGGAGGAACCGGTGGTGCATCTCCTCCACCGTGACGGTGGTGGACTCGACCTCGTGCATGGCCGGGTCGGTCTGGTACCGCTTGATGAGCGTGTCGACCACACCGTCGAGGGTGGCCGAGAACAGCAGCGTCTGGTGGCTGCCGGGGATGTGGCGCAGGATCCACTCGACCTGGGGCAGGAACCCCATGTCGGCCATGCGGTCGGCTTCGTCGAGCACCACCTGGGTGATGTCGTCGAGGAAGATCTCCTTGCGCTCGATCAGGTCGATCATGCGCCCCGGTGTGGCCACCACCAGCTCGACGCCCTTGACCAGCTGCTTCACCTGCGTGTCCATGCTGGCCCCGCCGTAGACGGCGCCGACGGTGACGTCGCGGGTGGATCCCAGGGCGACCAGCTCGTCGCGGACCTGCACGGCCAGCTCACGGGTCGGCACCAAGATGATGGCGCGGGGGCGGCGCGGCTCGGCCGACTTGACCCGCTCGAGGACGGGAAGGCCGAAGGCGAGCGTCTTGCCCGACCCGGTCTTGGCCTTGCCGCACACGTCGCGGCCGGCGAGGGCGTCGGGGATGGTGAGCTCTTGGATGGGGAACGGGGCGTCGATGCCCTTGGCCGCGAGCGCGGCGACGAAGTCGGGCGAGACGCCCAGATCGGCGAAGGAAGTCATGGTGGTCGGCAGGCCTCAGCGGTTCGTGGTGCCGACGATCGCCACCGTCGGTGGGGCCGGCACGAGGGGAGCGACGCCCTCCGGCGCCGCTGGGCAGCCGAGCGGCAGCCCTGTGTCAGCTTCCAGGGTACCGGCTGAGGCCGGCCGGTGGGCCGATCAGGCCGGGAGGGAGGCCTCGATGGCGGCCACCACCTCCTCGGCCTCGGGCTCGACGGTGGGCCGGAACCGGGTGACCACGACGCCACCGGGCGCGACCAGGAACTTCTCGAAGTTCCACTGGATGTCGCCCGCCTCGCCGGCGGCGTCGGGCACCGAGGTGAGGTCCTCGTAGAGCGGATGGCGGCCTTCGCCGTTCACCTCGACCTTCTCGGTCAACGGGAACGAGACGCCGTAGGTGGTCGAGCAGAACGTCTGGATCTCCTCGGCGCTGCCCGGCTCCTGGCCCATGAACTGGTTGCAGGGCACGCCCAGCACGGTGAAGCCGCGGTCGCCGTAGCGCTGCTGGAGCCGCTCGAGGCCCTCGTACTGGGGCGTCAGCCCGCACTTGGAGGCCACGTTGACGATCAGGACCGCCTTGCCCTCGAGGTCGTGGAGGTCGGCGGTGGACCCGTCGAGGTTGTTGACGGCGTGGTCGTAGAGCGACACGGTGGAGCCTCCTGGAAGAACGCGCGTCGGCGCGGTGCCGACCCTCGACGTCAACGTCGAGGGTGGCCGCCGTATGCCCACGGGCCCGGCGGAGGTAGACAGTGGGCGGACGACGACGCACGGAAACGACGGTCGAGACGATCGGGGCGCAGGTCGATGCAGCGCAGATCACGACGACGACCAGCACCCCATCGCGTTCTTTCAGCCGCGAGAACGCGGTGAGCGACTTCGCCGAGGCTCGCGCCCGCCGAGCCCTCACCGAGGCGGGGCTCGACTACACGATGCCCCTCACCCGGGCCTCCAGCGTCACCAACGAGGTGTGGCTGGCACCCGAGCACGTGATCCGGGTGAACCGGCGCCCCAACCAACGCCTCCGACGCGAGGCCTACCTGGGGCCCCTCCTCCCCCCTGCGATCGGCTATCCCGAGATCGTCGCCTACGGCGGCACGTTGGGCGCCGACTGGCTGGTCATGCGCCGCCAGCCCGGCGAGGTCCTCGCCCGGTGCTGGCCCTCGATGTCCAACGGCGAGCGGCGCAGTGCCGTGCGCCAGCTGGCCCAGATCCTCCGCCAGCTCCACCAGGTCCGGCGCCCGCCCGACCTCCCCTTCATCGACGCCGCCCCCCAGCTGTTGGCCGAGCGCGAGTTCGCCGTGGTCGAGCCGCTGGCCCGTGCCATCGACCTGGTCGCCACCATGCCGTTCGTCGACCCGCTCCTCGCCGAGCACGCGTCGCGGTTCGTGCGCACCACCTCGCCGGTGCTCGAGCCGTTCGACACCTCCCGGCTGGTCCATGGCGACCTCACCTTCGAGAACGTGCTGTGGGACGGGCGGGCCATCACCGCCCTGCTCGACTTCGAGTGGGCCCGAGGCGGACCGTGCGACCTCGACCTCGACGTGCTGCTGCGCTTCTGCGCGTACCCCTACCTGCACGTGGCACCCGACTACGAGGACGACACCCTGGCCCGCGACTACGCCCTCGTGCCCTACTGGCTGTGCGAGGACTATCCCGCCCTCTTCGAGCACCCCCACCAGCTCGACCGGGTGCGGCTCTACTGCATCGCCTACGACGTACGAGAGCTGCTGGCCTTCCCCCCACCGGGCCCGGCCGACCAGCTCTCCCCGCATCACCCCGTGAACCGCCTCGACCGCACCCTGCGCGGCATCGGCCACCTCGACCGCCTGGCCGGCGGCCTCGACCCCGAGCTGCCCTGGGACTTCACCCCGGTGGACGGTCCTCCCCTGTCTCGGAGCTGACCTCCGACTCGGCGCTCACCCCGGGCCCGGACCCGTGCCGGCCGTCGCTCGCGCCACCAGCCGGCTCGGTGGGCCCGTCGGCCGACGCCGTGCCTCCGTCGGTCACGGCCGCCGGTTCCCACCGGTGTCCGTCGCGGTAGGGCTCGTCGCTGTCGTCGGGGCGACGCCGCACCCCTCGCACCACGAACACGATGGCGGCGCCGGCGATGCCGATGATCGACATCCAGATGTTCACCCGCAGGCCCAGGATGATGCTGGCATCGTCGATGCGCAGGGCCTCGACCCAGAGCCGACCGAGGAAGTAGCCCCCGATGTAGAGCGGGAACAGCTGGCCGGGGCGCAGGACCTTGCGGCGGTCGACGGCGATCAACACCCCGACCAGGGCCAGGTTCCACAGCAGCTCGTACAGGAAGGTGGGGTGGAACGTCTGGAACTCGGCGTAGTCGAGTGGACGGTTGCCACCGTCGATCTCGAGGCCCCAGGGCAGGTCGGTGGGCCGACCGAAGAGCTCCTGGTTCCAGTAGTTGCCGAGGCGACCGATGGCCTGGGCCAGCGGGAGGGCCGGGGCCACGGCGTCGAGCCCGACCGGCAGGCGCATGCCCCGCCGGTACGCGATCCACACCCCGACGCCCACCCCGGCGGCGATGCCCCCGGGGATGCCCAGGCCGCCCTCCCAGATCTTGATGGCGTCGCCCCAGCGCCCCTCGTAGCTGCGCCAGTCGGTGGCCAGGTGGTAGAGCCGGGCGCCGATCAGGCCTGCCGGCACCGCCCACAGGGCGATGGCGTAGATGTCGTCGGGGTTGCCGCCCCGGTCGCGCCAGCGGACACGGGCGAGCTCGATGGCGGCCAGCACGCCGAGGGCGATCATGAGGCCGTACATGTTGAGCGGACCGAGGCGGCCGCTGCTCGGGCTGGGGATGGAGGCCAGCGCCGAGAGGTCGGCCGTGACGGAGAGGGCTGCGACGGTGCTCATCGACGGCGACTCAGCCGGCGAGGGCGTCGGGGCCCACGGCGTAGAGGTCGGCGTGACCGGCGGTGACGGCCGGGGCCAGCCCCTGGACCCCCGGGAGGAGGTTCTCGGCGTAGAAGCGAGCGATGGTGATCCGGGCCTGCAGGTGCTCCTCGTCGCCGCCACCGGCGTCGAGCGCGGCCCGGGCCGACAGCGCGGCCTCCGCCAGGTAGCGGCCGCCGACCAGCAGGCCGAACATGCGCAGGAACGGCGTGGCCCCGGCCAGCGCGTCGCGGACGTCGGCCAGACCGTGCTCCATGAGCCAGGCCACCGTGTCGCCGACCGTGGCCCGGGCCGCCGCCAGCTGCGTGCGCACCGGGGCCAGCTCGTCGCCGGCCTCGGCCAGACGCGCATCCAGCGCGTCGACGTCGGCCAGGAAGTCGGCCATCACCCCACCGCCGCGCATCGGCAGCTTGCGCCCCACCAGGTCCATGGCCTGGATCCCGTTGGTGCCCTCGTAGATGGACGTGATGCGAGCGTCGCGGAAGTGCTGGGGCACCCCGGACTCCTCGATGTAGCCCATGCCGCCGTACACCTGGATGGCCAACGAGGTGACCTCGATGCCCATGTCGGTGCCGAAGCCCTTGGAGACGGGGATGAGCAGCTCGACCAGCTCGCCGTAGCGCTGGCGCACGTCGGCATCGGTGTGGTGCTCGGCCAGGTCGATGGCCTGGGCGTTGGTGTAGATGATCGCCCGCATGGCATCGACGAGGGCCTTCATGGTGAGCAGCATCCGGCGCACGTCCGGGAGCTCGACGATGAGGGAGGTCTCGCCCGCCGGGGCGCCCGGGGCACGGCCCTGGCGACGCTCCTGGGCGTACTGCAGGGCGTCCTGGTAGGCCCGCTCGGCCAGCGAGAGGCCCTCGAGGCCGACCGAGAGGCGGGCGTTGTTCATCATCGTGAACATGTAGCGCATGCCCTGGTTCTCTTCACCGATGAGGTAGCCCACGGCGCCGTCGCCCTCGCCGTAGCTCATGACGCAGGTCGGGCTGGCCTTGATGCCCATCTTGTGCTCGATGGACACGCAGGTGACGTCGTTGCGCTCCCCCAGCGAACCGTCGTCGTTCACCAGGAACTTGGGCACGATGAAGCACGAGATGCCCTTGGTGCCCGGAGGGGCGTCGGGCGTGCGGGCCAGCACCAGGTGGACGATGTTGTCGGCCATGTCGTGCTCACCGAAGGAGATGTAGATCTTGGTGCCGGTGATGCGCCACGTGCCGTCGTCGGCCGGGACCGCCTTGGTGCGCACCGCCCCCACGTCCGAGCCGGCCTGGGGCTCGGTGAGGTTCATGGTCCCCGTCCACTCGCCGGTGACCATCTTGGTGAGGAAGGTCTCCTTCTGCTCCTCGCTGCCGTGGTTCATGAGCAGGTCGATGGCGCCCTGGGTGAGCAGCGGGGCCATGGAGAAGGCCATGTTGGCGGAGGAGATGAACTCCTGGAGCACGATGCCGATGAGCCACGGGAACCCACCGCCGCCGTAGGGCTCGGGGAACGGGACGCCGCCCCAACCGGCCGCCACGTACTGGTGGTAGGCGTCGACGAACCCCTCGGGGGTCGTGACGGTGTTGCCGGACGGGTCGTGCCGGCTGGTCTCGACGTCGCCGGACCGGTTGAGAGGCGCGATGAGCTCGGCGGTGAAGCGGGCGTTCTCCTCGATGACCCCGTCGATGACGTCGGGCGCCAGGTGGGCGAACGCCGGGAGCTCGCACAGCGCCGCCACGTCGGTGAGGTGGTCGAGCACGAAGCGGATGTCGCGGAGCGGAGGTCGGTAGTCAGCCACGAACCGAGGCTAACCGGGTCACATCGGTCACACTCGGGCGGGCAACCCGGCGGCCCCGGCTCCGAGCGGGCCACGCTCCCGTCTGGCACCATCCCCGACGATGATCGAACTCGAATGGCACGACGACATCGCCCTGCTCACGATGGACGGCGGCGAGAACCGCTGGAACCTCGACACCGCCACCGAGCTGGCGTCCGCCCTCGATCAGGTCGAGGCCCGCAAGGGCCCGGTCGGGTTGGTGATCACCGGCACCGGCAAGTTCTTCAGCAACGGCCTCGACCTCGACTGGGTCATGGCCGACGTCGGCGGCACCGGCGACTTCTTCCCCGTCCTCTTCCGCAGCCTGGCCCGGATCCTGCGCTTCGCCGGGCCCACGGTGGCGGCGGTCAACGGCCACGCCTTCGGCGCCGGGGCGATGCTGTGCACGGTGTGCGACCACGCCGTCATGCGCGAGGACCGCGGCTACTGGTGCATGCCCGAGGCCGATCTCGGCCTGGCCGTCGATCCTCGGATCTACGCCCTCCTCGCCACCCGCCTTCCCAAGCGGACCCTGACCGAGGCCATCAACACCGGCCACCGCTGGTCCGGACCCGAGGCCGTGGCCGCCGGGTTCGTCGACCGCACCGCGCCCGAGGACCAGGTGGTGCCTGTCGCCCTCGAACGGGCCCGGTCGCTGGCGGACAAGGACCGCGCCGTGATCGCCGAGCACAAGCGCCTGCTGCACCACGAGGCCCTCGAGATCCTCGACCCGGGGGGACCGAACCACCCCGGCGCAGCCGGCTGAGGCCGCGTCGCCTCGTTCAGGCGTCCTCGGGGTCGGTGACCACGACGTAGCGCCCGCGCCCCGCGGCCTTGGCCCGGTACATGGCGGAGTCGGCCAGGGCGACCAACGTGTCGACCTCGTGGCACGACGCCGACGCGACCGCCAGCCCGATGCTCACCCCGATCTCGGTGGTCACCGGCCCGACCGGCACCGGTTCGGCGACGCGCGAGACGAGCCGCTGGGCGACCGCGGTGAGCTGGTCCATGTCGTCGACCCCCTCGACCAGCACGGCGAACTCGTCGCCGCCCACTCGGGCCGCGGTGTCGGTGTCGCGCACCACCGAGTGGATGCGATCGGCCACCTCCATGAGCACGGCGTCGCCGACCGCGTGGCCGTGACGGTCGTTGACCGGCTTGAAGCCGTCGAGGTCGCAGAACATGAGGGCCACCGGTGTGCCGTAGCGCACGTAGCGGTTGAGGGCGAGCTCGAGGCGGTCGTAGAGCAGCAGCCGGTTCGGGAGCCCGGTGAGGTAGTCGTGGGTGGCGAGCTGGCGCAGGCGCCGTTCGGCGTTCTTGAGGTCGGTGATGTCGCGGGCGAAGATCGAGATGGCCCCCGCCGGGTGGGCCTCCCGAGTGGTCCCGACGGGCTGATGGGAGACGAAGCGAGCCGACACCGGGAGCGCCTGGTCGTCGCGGTCGCGGAAGAACAGCTCTCCCTGCCACGCTCCGTCAGCCGCGACCGCGGGCTCGACCACCTCGCGGAAGAACTCGAGGCTGTCGCCGTCGAGCACGTCGACGAGCGTGGTGGTGCGAGCCACTGAGGTGTCGACCCCGAGGGCCCCGCGCGCGGAGCGGTTCCCGTAGGACACCGTGCCGTCGGCCTCGACGACCAGCAGGAAGTCCGAGCCTTCCTCGAGGACCTGGACCAGGCCCTTGGGCAGCGGTGTCGACGGCTCGGCGGCCTCGAAGTCGAAGACCTGGCCGACCAGGCCGGCCACCCGGCCGTCGGCCCCGTAGTACCCGGTGAGGTGCATCGTGACCGGCCACTGACCACGCGGGCCGGAGCCGGTGGACGACACCGCCCGCGGCACGAGGGCGTCGGGACCGGCGACCCGGATCACCACCGACGCCGCGTTGCGGTGGCCGTCGAGGACGTCGGTGACGGCCGCCGCCGCCGAGACCCGCTCGCCGGGGTCGACCAGGTCGAGCAGCTCCCCGCCCACCAGTTCGGGGGGTGTCGCCCCCAGCAGGTCGCACAGGACGGGGTTGGCGTGCTCCAGGAACCCCTCGGGCGACCAGAGGCCCACGCCGATGGGCATCAGGTCGAACACGCCGGGCCGCCATCCCTCGCGAGACGGAGCACCACGGCGCGGCGCACCGAGTGCAGCTCCCCGTCCGTCGTCTCGCTCCATCCCGACCTCCGGGCCCGGCCCCACGTGCGGCGCACGAACGTGCCCGCCACCTTGGGTGACGGTCTCCGGCCCTTTCCTGAGAACAGACTAGGCGGCGACCACGCTGCGTGACCATCGCTCGGGCCGATTCGGTCCGTTCGGCCCAGACGCACGACTCCGAGGCGAGGTCGACGTCCAACCGGTACTGTCCGGCCATGACGACCGATCACCGGGGCGAGATCGAGAACCTCCTGCACCTCTACGCCGAGGCCATCGACGCCGGCGACTTCGCCGGTGTCGGCGAGCTGTTCGCCCATGGCCGCATCTGTGGGCCCGACGGCAGCCCCATCGCCACCGGCGCGTCGGCGGTGACCAAGCTCTACGAGAGCACCACCCGGCGCTACGACGACGACGGGACCCCCAAGACCCACCACGTGATCACCAACCCGATCATCGAGATCGCCGACGACGCCACCACCGCCACCGGCCGGTCGCGCTTCACCGTGCTGCAGGCCACCGACGAGGTACCGCTGCAGGTGATCATCACCGGCGGGTACCGCGACCGCTTCGCCGTCGTCGACGGGCGCTGGACCTTCGCCGAACGGGTCATGGTCCCCACCCTCTTCGGCGACCTGTCCCGTCACCTCCTCATCGACGCCGGCGGTCCGAGCCGCGACGCACCGTCGTGAGCGATCTGTTCGACCTGCGAGGCAAGACCGCCCTCGTCACCGGCGGCAGCCGGGGCATCGGGCTGATGATCGCCCGGGGGTTCGTCGAGGCCGGCGTCGAGGTCGTCATCTCCTCCCGCAAGGCCGACGTCTGCCACGAGGTGGCCGCCGAGCTCTCGGACCTCGGCACCTGCCGGGCGATGCCCGCCGACCTCTCCACCGAGGACGAGTGCCGGCGTCTGGCCGACGACGTGTTGGCGGCCGGCGACGGGCGCCTCGACATCCTGGTCAACAACGCCGGCGCCACCTGGGGCGCACCCATGGCCGACTTCGACGACGCCGCATGGGACCGGGTGCTCGACCTCAACGTCAAGGGCGTGTTCCACCTCACCCGCTTCCTGCGCGACGGCCTCGCCGCGGCCGCCACTGCCGATGACCCCGCTCGTGTCATCAACATCGGCTCGGTCGACGGGCTCCACGTGCCCCTGTTCGAGACCTACTCGTACTCGGCGTCGAAGGCCGCCGTGCACCACCTCACCAAGGTCCTCGCCGCCCGCCTCGCGCCGGACCTCATCACCGTCAACGCCATCGCCCCCGGCCCCTTCGAGTCGAAGATGATGGCCTCCACCCTCGAGGCGTTCGGCGACGAGATCCGCCGCAACGTCCCCCTCGGCCGCATCGGCGAGCCCTCCGACATGGCCGGCACGGCCATCTTCCTGGCCTCACGTGCCGGCCGCTACCTCACCGGCACCATCATCCCCGTCGACGGAGGCCTCTCGCTGTAATTCCTTTGCTCCGGTCGGCAAGCCTCCCTCCGCCGGCTTCGCCGAAACGCGGGACCTGACTGAGGCTCCGTCGCTGGCGCTCCTCCGCCTGTCACCAGCACCAGCTCCCCTCAGCTTCGGGTTCGAGTGGGTTCCGGGGGGTGGCCCGCACCACCGGTTCTGACGCGCGCACGGGAGCGAGTGCGGCTCGGCGACCGCCGCCTGCGATCGACGAAGGGTTCGTCGGTCGTCGGCGGCTGTCGACGAAGCTGCCGCTCCGAGCGACCGAGCACGTCAGGTTCTGGTGCGGGACAGGACCCGCCGGAGCCCCGAGGACCCGACACGGTCGGCGAGGGGAGGCCTGCCCAGCCTCAGGTGAAGAGGATCAGACCCAGCACGCCCAGGGCCAGCAGCACGGCCACGATCACGGCGACGATCAGACCGACGGCCCGGCTGCGGGGACCGGCCAGGCCGAAGTCGACCAGGTCGCGCCGGCTGTGCTCGAGGCGGTAGGCGTCGTCGGCGGGGGTGCCCACCTTGGGCAGGGGGTGCCGGTCCTTGCGAGGCTTCTTGGTCTTCTTGTGGTTGGCCACCACGGGGACCGTAGTTCGCCCATCGACCGTGTTGTTTCGTGACCTCCGCCCCGGGTCGAACGCAGTGGGGATGGGTACGGTCTGGGTGTGGCTGAACATGCGCAGGGCTCCACCATCGTCGATGTCTTCTGGCACAACGCGGCGCGCTACGGGCCCCGCCCGGCGCTGCGCCGCCGCGTGGGCGACGGGTGGGAGACCCTCACCTGGGACGAGTACGCCCGCACCGTGCGCCGGCTCGGCGCCGGGCTCGTCGACCTCGGACTCGAGGCCGGCGATCGGGTGGGCATCTTGTCCAGCAACCGCCGCGAGTGGCACCTGGCCGACCTCGCCGTGCTCAGCGTCGGCGCGGTGACCGTGCCGGTGTACCCCACCAACTCCTCGAGCCAGGTCGCCTACGTGGTCGGCCACTCCGACTGCCGTGTGCTGTTCGTCGAGGACATCGATCAGCTGGCCAAGGTGCTCCTGCGCCGCCACGACCTGCCCGAGCTCGAGCGGGTGATCATCTTCGACCACGCCGACGGCCTCGACCACGACTTCGTGCTCGAGCTCGAGGAGCTCGCCGAACTGGGCGACGACGAGCTGTCCCTGCACCCCACGGTCGTCGACGAGCGCAGCGCGGCCATCCATCCCGAGGACCTGGCCACCATCGTCTACACGTCGGGCACCACCGGTCCGCCCAAGGGGGCGATGCTCACCCACGGCAACATCTCGGCCAACATCGAGCACGTCACCGCGGTGGTGCCCATCGGCCCCGACGACCGCTTCTTGTCGTTCCTGCCCCTGTCGCACATCGCCGAACGGACGGTCAGCCACTTCGGCCAGATCCTGTCCGGGGGCGAGACGTGGTTCGCCCGCAGCCTGGTGTCGGTCCCCGACGACCTGCTCGACTGCCGGCCCACCATCTTCTTCGCCGTGCCGCGCGTCTGGGAGAAGTTCCGCGAGGGCATCCGCGAGAAGGTGGAGGAGTCCCCGCTGCCCCAGCGCCAGCTGGGCGAGCGCTACCTGCACCTCGCCGCCCGCAAGGGCGGGGTCACGGGCGCCGGGGGCACCCTCAGCACGATCGAGACAGCCCAGCACCGCCTCCTCGACGCCGTCGTGGGCCGCCAGGTCCGCTCCGGGCTGGGGCTCGACCGAGCCCGCTTCCTCGTGTCCGGGGCGGCCCCCATCCATCCCGACCTGCTGCGCTGGTTCAAGGGCCTCGGCCTCCCCATCGCCGAGGTCTACGGACAGACCGAGGACGGCGCGGTGACCTCCATCAACCCGCCGGGCGCCATCAAGATCGGCACCGTCGGCCCTGCCGCTCCGGGCGTGGAGGTCTGCATCGGGGCCGACGACGAGATCCTGGTCAAGGGGGCCAACGTCGGCCCCGGCTACTGGCAGGATCCGGCCGCCACCGCGGAGCTCCTCGGCGCCGACGGCTGGATGCACACCGGCGACCTCGGGGCGCTCGACCGCCAGGGCTACCTCAGCATCACCGGCCGCAAGAAGGACCTCATCATCAACGCGGCCGGCAAGAACATCTCGCCCCAGGAGATCGAGACCCGCCTGCGCTACGAGCCGCTGATCTCCCAGGCGGTCGTGATCGGCGACGGCCGTCCGTACCTGACCGCCCTGCTCACCCTCGACCCCGACGCGGTGCGGGAGTGGGCCGCCCACCACGGCAAGTCGATCAACGACGCCGAGGCGATGGTCAGCGACCCCGAGGTGCACGCCGCCATCGCCGCCAGCATCGAGCAGGTCAACGACGAGCACGCCCGGGTCGAGGGCATCAAGCGCTGGAGGCTGCTGCCCCGCGACCTGAGCATCTCGAGCGGGGAGCTGACCCCCACCCTCAAGGTGAAGCGCCAGGTCGTGGCCAACCGCTGGTCCGAGCTCATCGACGAGATGTACGCCGGCTGACCCGCCCCCCCCACCCGCCAACCTGTCAGGAAAGAGCGCCACCCCCCAGCGCACTTCTCCGACAGGTTCGCGGCGAGGGTCCGGGCGGCAAGGGTCCGGGCGGCGGGCGACGAGGGCCCGGGCGGGTCAGAGGGGATCGGCGAGGGCCAGCACGGCCGCGAACTCCTCGACCAGGGCCTGCTGGAGGCGGTCGGGGTCGGGGACCGCCACGCCGTCCGTGGCGATGCCCACGCAGGCGATGCCGATGTGCGACATCAAGGTCACCGACAACGCCGAACCCCCGGGCGGGGCGAAGGCGAACTGGCGCTGCACCTCGGCCCCCGCCAACCACGCCCGGCCCGGCAGGCCGGGAACGTTGGAGCACACCAAGTCGATGTTGCGCAGCATCGAGCCCATCACCGCCGTCGTGACGGGGCGAGGGAGCGCGTCGAGGGCGGCGGCCACCGCGTCGGTGAAGGCGTTGGCCGGCTCGTTCCGCCACCGGCGGGCCAGCTCGCCCAGGCGGCGGATGCGCTCGGCCGGATCGTCGATGTCGGCGGGCACCGAGAAGCGGGCCGGCGTGAACCGGTTGCCCACCATGTCGTCGCCCGCCCGGCGGGCGTTGATGGGCATGGTGACCCGCAGCTCGTCGAGCGCCACGGCGTGATGGACGTGGTAGCGGGCCAGACCCCCGATGACCGCCGCCAGGTAGGCATCGTTGGCGGTGCCGCCCACGGCGTGGCCCGCCGCCCGCAGCTCGTCGAGGGGCACCTCCATGACGTGGAGGCGCCGTGCGAGGCTGCGCCCCCGCATCAGCGGTGAGGCGGGCTGGCTCACCGGGCGGACCAGCCGGCCCAACGAGGGCGCGACCTCCCCCAGGTGGGGCAGGGTGTCGCGAGCGAACGCCGGGAGGGCCCGGGCCGCCCCGACCAACGCCGCCAGGCGCTCACCGGCGGCGTAGAGCGAGAGCTCGGCCAAGCTCGAAGCCGATCGCGGACGGGGTGCCGGACGGTCGGGCGGGGGCATCGCATCGGGCCCGTCGTCGAGGAGCAGCAGCGCCAGCTCGACCCCGCCGACGCCGTCGGTGACCGAGTGGTGCAGCTTCTGGATCAGCGCAGCGCGTCCGTCGGCCAGGTCCTCGACGACGGTGAACTCCCACAGGGGCCGGGACCGGTCGAAGGCGGCCATGGCCGCGGGCTGCGCCAGGTCGAGCACCGCCCGGATGTCTCCCGGCGCGGGGCAGCGGACCCGACGCAGGTGATAGATCAGATCGAAGTCGTCGTCCACCACCCAGCGCGGCGGCCCCAGACCGAGGGGCGGATCGACCACCCGCTCCCGCAGGCGCGGGATGCGACAGCTCACCCGGTCCAGGCGATCCCGGAGCCGTTCCCAGTCTGGGGGTCGGTCGAGCAGAGCGACCGCCACGATGGTCGAGCGCAGCACCGGGTCGTCCTCGATGTCCCACAGCACCGCGTCGGCCGGACCCATGGCGTCGTGCAACCAGGCCCCGCGCCCGGCGGCCGCCGCTGCCGCGGCGGCGTCCACGATGTCTCGATCCTCGGCCACGTCGGCTCCCCGGGTTCGCCCTTTGGCACAGCGTCGCCCGACACCGGCTCGGCGGACAGGGCCGAACGTCATGGGCATGGCGCCCGCCTAGCCTGGCCGCCATGTCCGACCTGCTCGGTCCGATGCCGCCCACCCCCGACGAGGGGCCGGTCGCTCCCGATGCCGGCCGGCTCGAACCGATCGCCCCCGGCGTGTTCGTGTGGTTGGGCACCGACGGCGCCGGCCGCCCGGGCCCCAACGCCGGGGTGATCGTGGAGGCCGACGGCATCACGGTCGTCGACACCCTGTCGGCACCCTCGGCGGCTCGGGCCCTCAACGAACGGCTGAAGGGCTTCGGCGTCCCGGTGCGCCGGGCCGTCTACACGTCGAGCCACGTCGATTCCGTCGGTGGCTCGTCGGTGTTCTGGATGGCGGCCCGCTACGGCCGGGCCCAGACCAGCGCCTTGCTCGACCAGCCCGTGCCGCTCGACGCCTACCGCCGCCTGGTGCCCGCCTACGCCGCCGAGTTCGACGACGACTTCGCCACCCGACCCGTGTCGCACACCGTCGCCAGCGCCGCCTGGCTCACGCCGCTCGTGTGCGCCGTACCCGTCTCGGGCCCTCAGAGCGAGAACCTCGTGGTGCTCGTCCCCTCGGCCGGTGTGCTCTTCGCCGGGGCCGTCGCGGTGTTCGGCACCACCCCCAACGCCTACGACGGCGACCCCGAGGGGTGGGCCGACACCCTCGGCGAGCTCGGCGACCAGGCTCCCGTCGTCGTGCCCGGTGTCGGGCCGGTGGGCGACGCCGGGCACCTCCTGGTCCTGCAGGCGTACCTCTACGCCACCGCCGACGCCGAGGGCGACCCTCGACGCATCCCCGACGGCCCCTGGGACGAGTGGTCGGATCGGGACCTCGACGAGGTGAACGTGGAGCGGGCGGCCCGGTTGGCCCAGGGCGACGACGCGGTGCCCGAGGCCATGCTGCGCCGCCTGGGTCTGGCCTGAGCGGCGTCGGACGGGGTCGCCGTAGGCTGGCGCCATGGGCGACGGAACACCGGCGGAGTCGACAGGACTGGAGGGGCGCTTCGGTGAACCCGGGGGCGAGACCGCGCTGATCCCCGCCGCCACCACGGTGTTGCTGCGCGACGGAACCGACGGCGTCGAGGTGCTCATGGTGCGCCGCAACTCCAAGCTCGAGTTCGCCGGCGGCATGTGGGTGTTCCCGGGCGGGCGGATCGATCCGGAGGACTACCCCGACGGACGAGTGGACACCGACGACCCGGAGGTCGTGCTGGCCGCCGCCCGCCGCGCCGCCGTGCGCGAGGCCGCCGAGGAGACGGGTCTCGCCGTCGACGAGACCACCCTCGTGTGGTTCTCGCACTGGACCCCTCCACCGATCACCCCCAAGCGCTTCGCCACCTGGTTCTTCGTGGCCCCCGCCCCCACCGAGCTGGCCGGGCTGCGCATCGACGGCGGCGAGATCCACGACCACGGCTGGCTGGTGCCCCGGCAGTGCCTGAGCCGCCGCAACGCCGGCGAGATCGAGATGGCCCCACCCACCTGGATCACCCTCGAGCAGCTCGCCGGCCACGCATCGGTCGACGAGGCCCTCGGTGCCCTCGGTTCACGGCCGCCCGAGCACTTCGCCACCCGCTTCGGGCCCGTGGAGGGCGGCATCGTGGCCATGTACCACGGCGACGCCGGCTACGACGACGAGGATCCCCGACGCCCCGGCCGTCGCCATCGGCTCTGGATGGTGGCCGACGGCTGGCGCTACGAACGCGACGCCGACTGAACAGCACAGGCTGGCCGTGAACGGGGGTCCGGGCCGGGTGGCTCAGCCGCAGCCGCAGCCCCCGCCGCAACAGCCTCCGCCCCCACCGACGGGGCCAGGGACCGGGCCGGGCGACGACGATGCACCGACCGAGGCGAACACCGACAACAGCCGGCGACCGCCGGGATGACCCTCGGGGCACGAAGCCGGCGCGCCGGACTCGGCCATGGGCCGACGCTCGGCGTAGGTCACGTCGCAGATGGGGCAGCGGTACTCGTAGACGGGCACGGCCGCAGGATACGCGCAGCTGTCAGTGGGGCACCATGCCGCCGTCGGCGAGGATGCACTGGCCGGTGACGAAGCTGCCGGCGTCGGAGGTGAGCAGCAGCGCCGGACCCACCATCTCGTCGGGGTGGGCCATGCGGTTCATGAGCGAGGCCTCCTTCATGCGCTCCTGGGCCTCGGGCGGGTTGTTGCGCACCATGTCGGTGTTCACCGTGCCGGGGGCGAGGGCGTTGACCCGGATCCCCTTCGACGCGTAGGCCCCGGCCATCGACCGGGTGAAGCTCATCAGCCCCGCCTTGGCGGCGGCGTACATGGCCACGTTGGCCGAGAACAGGAAGGCCCCGGCCGAGATGACGTTGAGCACCGCCGCGTGGTCGCTGGCCTCGAGGTGGGGCAGCGCCTCCTGCACCAGGAAGACCGGCCCTCGCAGGTTGGCGTCGAAGGACTTCTGCCAGGCCTCGGGGGTGTACTCCCCCATGGGCTGGGTGAGGGCGTTGGCCGCGTTGTTGACGACCACGTCGAGGCCACCGAAGCGCTCCACGGTGACGGTGACGAGGTGGGCCAGCGCGTCGAGGTCGTTCACGTGCGTGGCCACCCCGAGGGCCTGTCCCCCCATGGCCGTGAGGTGGGCCTCGGTCTCGGCGCAGGCGTCGGGCTTGCGACTGGCCACCACCACGTTGGCGCCGGCGGCGACGTAGGCCTCGGCCAGCGAGCGCCCGATGCCACGGGTGCCGCCCGTGACGATGACGGTGCGGCCGGACATGTCGAACAACGACTCGAACTTCTGGCGGTCCACGTGGGCCCTTCCTCTCCTGCGTCGACGGCGCCCCGTGCGGGCGCTCCCCCGGCCGACGGATGTCGACGCTACCCCAGCACCGCCCCGCCACCGGAGGGGTCGGGGCGGAGGGGCGGGACCACCATGGATGGTAGGAAGAGGAGACGACGCGCCGGCCAGGGGGCCGCGCCCGAGACGTTCGAGGACGACGATGAGCGACAGCACCGTGGACCAGGACCTGCTCTGGGAGGTCGGCGACGACGGCGTGGCCTGGCTCACGCTCAACCGGCCGGACGCGGCCAACGCCATCACCCCGGACCAGCGCAACCGCACCATCGAGCTGCTCGACGGGGCCAGCACCGACCTCAACGTGCGCACCGTCGTCATCACCGCGGCCGGCGAACGGCACTTCTGCACCGGCGCCGACCTGCGGGTGTCGAAGATCCCGGTGAACCCCGGCCCCGACGACGCCCCCGAGAAGGCCCTCGGCGACGTGGGACGCAACATCAAGCGCGGTGCCCAGCGCCTGATCTCGTCGATCCTCGATTGCGAGAAGCCGGTCATCTGCGCCGTCAACGGCACCGCCGCCGGGATCGGCGCCCACATCGCCTTCGCCAGCGACCTGGTGATCGCCGCCGACAACGCCAAGTTCATCGAGGTGTTCGTGCGGCGCGGCATCACCCCCGACGGCGGCGGCGCCTATCTGCTGCCTCGCATCGTGGGCCTGCAGAAGGCCAAGGAGCTCATCTTCTTCGGTGACGACATCCGCGCCGACGAGGCCCACCGCATCGGCCTCGTCAACAAGGTCGTCGCCCAGGCCGAGCTGCGCTCCGCCACCGAGGAGTGGGCGGCCAAGCTGGCGACGTCGCCCACCAAGGCCGTCGCCCTGTCGAAGTGGTTGCTCAACCGCAGCCTCGACTCGAGCCGCGGGCAGGCCTTCGAAGACGAGGCCTGGGCCCAGGAGATGGCCTCGTACACGCAGGACTTCCAGGAGGGCGTGGCCGCCTTCAAGGAGCGCCGCGAGGTCCGCTACCGAGGCTGGTGACCCGGGGCCGGCGAGACCGGCGGCGCCGCTGACGAACGATCGAGGAGGGACCGTGGACGACGTCGACCGGCTGGTGGCCGTGCACGCCATCACCCAGCTGAAGGCCCGCTACTTCCGGTGCCTCGACACCAAGGACTGGGACGGCTTCGCCGCCGTCTTCGCCCCCGACGCCGTGATGGACATGCAGGACGAGGCGGGCGCGGTGGTCGAGGGTGCCGAGGCGATCGCCGCGTTCGTGGCCGACTCGGTCGACGGCGTGGTCACCGTCCACCACGGCCACATGCCCGAGATCACCGTGGACTCGCCCACCGAGGCATCCGGCACCTGGGCCATGGAGGACCTGCTGCAGTGGCCCGAAGGGGCCCCGCTGGGCTCGATGCACGGCTTCGGCCACTACCACGAGCGCTACGTGTGCCTCGACGGGCGCTGGCACATCGCCCACCTGCGCCTCAGCCGGCTCCGTCGCGACTTCGCCTGAGCAGGCGCCCAGACCCCTGGCTCCGGGCGGGCCGGTCGGGTCGGCAGACCCGTCATGCCGACGGGCGGTGGAACTCCACGGAGAAGACGGCATCGGCGGAGGGCTCGACGTGGTGCTCGGCCTCGGGTGGGATCACCTGGCGCTCGCCCGCCCCGACGGGCCGACGGGCCCCGGTCGCCTCCATCACGAACACCACTGTGCCGGACTCCACCACCAGCGTGCCCCAAACGCCCGGGCCGACCCGATGGGCCCGCAGCAACCCGGCGGGCACGGTGGTGGCGGTGAAGGCCGGGGTGGTGCGCTCCAACACGAGGCCGGCCGGGAGGACCATCGCCGCGAGCGGCTCGCTCATCGTGGGTCGCCGCCGGTGAGCGCGGTGTGCAGGATGCGGGCCACGGTGGCCACCATGGCCTCGCGGCTGATGCCCCGCTGCTCGAAGGTGCCCCGGAAGGTGGTCAGCCGATCGAGCACGGCCAGCATGGCCCCGGCGGTGGCCAGCGGCTCGAGGTCGAGCGGGAGCCGTCCCGCCGCCTGGGCCTCGGTGACCTTGGCCACCATGGCCTGCAGCAACGGTTCGTTGTAGGACCGTCGGACCTGGCGGAACCGGGGGTCACGCTCGTCGGCGCGCAGGTGCATGGTGCGCAGCACCGCCTGGTGCTCGCCCCAGAAGTCGATGTAGGCGTCGACCAGCACCCGCGCTCGGTCGAGTCCGTCGGGAGCCGTCCAGTCGTCGGCGAAGCGTTCGGCGAAGGTCTCGGCGCCGGCCACGGCCTCGGTGGCCAACGCCAGCACGGCGTCCTCGACGTCGGCGAAGTACTGGTAGAAGGCCGCCGGGGAGAGACCCACCTGGCGGGCCACGTCGATCACCTTGAGGTCGAGGGCACCCTGTTCGCTGAGCAGCACGTCGGTGGCGTCGAGGATGCGCCGGCGGGTGACGATGGCGCGACGGCCGATCACCCGGCCGTCGGTGGCCATCACCCCGATGGGCACGGCGTCGGACCGCTCGGGACCGTCGGATCCGTCGGATCCGTCGGATCCGTCGGACCCATCGGGCTGTTCGGGAGGGCCCGCGGCCCCCGATGTCGACGCTCGGCTGGCGGCCACGCGAACCCTCCTCTCGCCCGCCGCGTGCGGTCGGGCTACTGGGTGCCGTAGACGGGTGCCGGGGTCGGGGCCTCGGCCAGCAGGTCGTCGACGACCTTTCCCAGCTCGGACGGCTCCCAACGGGCGCCCTTGTCGACCGGGGTGCCGTGCTGCCAGCCGTCGGCCACGCTGAGCTCACCACCCGCGCACTCGAACATGCGCCCGGTGACGTGCCCGCTCTGCTCGCTGCCCAGCCACACCACGATGGGGCTGATGTTGGCCGGGTCCATGGCGTCAAAACCGGACTCGGGCTTGGCCATCATCTCGGGCATGGCCCCCTCGGTCATGCGGCTGCGGGCCGACGGGGCGATGGAGTTGGCGGTGACGCCGATGCGGCCCAGCTCGGCGGCGATGTTGATCGTGAAGGCGGCGATGCCCGCCTTGGCCGCGGCGTAGTTGGTCTGGGCGATGCTGCCCATGAGCCCCGCCCCCGACGAGGTGGTGACCACCCGGCCGGCGCGCTGGCGGTCGGCCTTGGCCTCGGCCCGCCAGTACTCGACGGCGCGCTTCACCGGGCAGAAGGTGCCTCGGAGATGGACGCGGATGACGGCGTCCCACTCGTCGACGGTCATGTTCACGAACATGCGGTCGCGCACGATGCCGGCGTTGGTCACGACCGTGTCGAGACCGCCGAAGGTGTCGATGGCGGACTGCACGAGGTTGCCGGCGCCGTCCCAGTCGCTGATGTCGTCGCCGTTGACGATGGCCTCGCCGCCCATCGCCTCGATCTCCCCCACGACCTCCTGAGCCGGGGTGCCCTCGACGTCCTGACCGTCGAGCGTGGCCCCGAGGTCGTTGACCACGACCTTGGCCCCCTCGGCGGCGAAGGCCAGGGCGTGGGCCCGTCCCAGCCCGCGGCCGGCCCCGGTGATGATCACCACGCGTCCGTCACAGATTCCCATGTCGTCTCCTCGTTCCTAGTGGTTCAGCGTTCCCAGGCGGTCTCGGCCTCGGCCGCGGCCGGGGCGAGCGCCCGCTTGTCGAGCTTGCTCATGGCGGTGAGCGGCAGGTCGTCGACCAGCACCAGGCAGTCGGGGGCCTTGTAGTCGGCCAGCTCGACGCGACACCAGTCGCGCAGCTCGGCGAGGGTGGGCTCGGCGCCGTCGGCCGCCACGACGAACGCCACCCCGATCTCGCCCAGCACCGGGGCCGGGGTGCCCACCACGGCCACCTTCTGCACCGCGGGGTGCAGGCCGAGGCGGTTCTCGACCTCGGCCGGGTACACGTTGTAGCCGCCCCGGATGTACATCTCGGTGGAACGACCCGCCAGGCGCAGGTTGCCCCGCTCGTCGAGTCGTCCGAGGTCGCCGGTGAGCAGCCAACCCTCGGGATCGATCGCCTCGTCGGTGAGCTCGGGCTCGCGCCAGTAGCCCCGGAACATGGCCCGGCTGCGCAGGCACACCGTGCCCACCTCGCCGGTGGGGACGACCGGGCCCCGCCCGTCGTCGGCGCGCAGCTCCATCTCGACGCCGGAGCCCGGGGTGCCGACGGTCTCGGCCACCACGTCGTCGGGGTCGTCGAGGGCGGTCCCCGTCGACACGCACGCCTCGGTGGAGGTGTAGCGCACCACCACCGGGCACCCGAAGGTGGTGCGCAGGGCCCGCACCAGCTCCGGCGGCACCCGCGCCGCGCCGGTGCTGACGATGCGCAGGCTGGAGGTGTCGGTGCCGGCCAGATCGGGATGGGCCAGCATCATCTGCCACTGGGCGGGGACGCCCTGGCCCACGGTGACCCGCTCGTCGGCGATGAGGCGCAGGGCGTCGCTCGCCGTCCAGGGGCTGGGGATGACCACGGTGGTGATGGCGTGGGCCAGCTCGTCCCAGACCCTGGTCATGTAGCCCACGTGGGCGAACGGGAGTGGCGACAGACGGCGGTCGCCGGGGCGCGAGAGCGGGCCGGCGGCCTGGGCCATGGCCTCGAGGCACCCGTGATCGAAGATCGCCCCCTTCGGCCGGCCGGTGGTGCCGCTCGTCCAGACGATGGCCACCGGATCGGTGTGGTGCCGCCTCGGCCGGGCGGAGAACACCTGGTCGGCCTCGGCCTCGCGCAGCTCGGCGACGGTGAGGCGGCGCGCCGAACCGGGCAGGTCGGCGTCGGTGACCACGACGCGGGGTCGGCTGCGTTCGAGGATGTGGGCGGTCTCGGAGGGCCCGAGCCGCGGGTTCATGCCGCTGGCGACGGCCCCGAGGCGCAGCACGGCCTGGTAGGCGACGGCGTAGTCGATCGACGACGGGAGCGAGATGCCGACGACGTCGTCGACGCCCACGCCCATGGAGGCCAGCCGACTGGCCACGCCGTCGGCGGCGCGGCCCCAACCGGCGAAGGTGATGCGGCGCTCGCCGTCGACGAACGCGTCGACCTCACCGGCGGCCTCCACCGTGGCGTCGAAGAGCTCGAGCACGGTGCCGAAGTCGCCGGTGATGGGCTGCTCGGGCACGGGCATGCCGCCGACACTAGCCCGACGTCCCGATTTCTCTGACGGTGCGTCAGATCTGTCCGGCGGCGTCGGGCGACGCCGGTCCGGACGTGATCGCGCTGGTGGCCATCGATGCCTCCTCCGGCTCCACGACGAGGCCGAGACGATCCTTCTAGCGGCTCGCCCGGCCCACGACGCGGACCGCGGCGTTTCGTGGCTTTTGGACGGCCCGTTAGATTGGGCGGGTGACGACCCGAGAACGAGTGCCCGCGGTCGAGGGGTGGTTCACCACCTCCGAGCCCTACACGCTGATCGGCGGGAAGTGCCCCACGTGCGGCACCTACGTGTTCCCGCCCCGATCCGGCGCCTGCCCCAACCCGGGCTGCGACGCCACCGAGCTCGAACCCACGCCGTTGTCCCGGCGGGGCCGGATCTGGTCCTACACCGAGAACCACTACGCCCCACCGCCACCGTTCGTGGCGCCCGACCCCTTCGAGCCCTACGCCCTCGCCGCGGTCGAGCTCGAGGAAGAAGGCCTGGTCATCCTGGGCCAGGTCGCCAAGGGCATCATGGCCGCCGATCTGCGGATCGGCATGGCCGTCGAGGTCGACCTGCAGGTGCTGTGCACCGACGCGGACGGGCAAGAGACCTGGATCTGGACGTGGGCGCCGGTCGCCGACGAGGAGGAGGGCGCATGAGCTCCGACCGCGACCTGGTGGTGCTCGGAGCGGGCATGCACCCATGGGGGAAGTGGGGCCGCAACTTCGTGGAGTACGGCCTCGTCGCCGCTCGTGAAGCCCTCGCCGACGCCGACGTCGCCTGGCGCGACATCGAGTTCGTCGCCGGGGCCGACACCATCCGCAACGGCTACCCCGGGTTCGTGTCGGGGTCCACCTTCTCCCAGGCCCTCGGCTGGACCGGCGCCCAGATCTCGTCGTCCTACGCCGCCTGCGCCTCCGGGGCCCAGGCCCTGCAGTCGGCCCGGGCCCAGCTCCTCGCCGGCTTCGGCGAGGTGGCCATGGTCATCGGCGCCGACACCACCCCCAAGGGCTTCTTCGCCCCGGTGGGTGGCGAGCGCAAGGAGGATCCGGACTGGCAGCGCTTCCACCTCCTCGGGGCCACCAACCCGTCGTTCTTCGCCCTCAACGCCCGGCGCCGCATCGACGTGTTCGGCGACACCACCGACGACTTCGCCATGGTGAAGGTGAAGAACTCCCAGGCGGGCGCGGCGAACCCCTACGCCCGCTTCCGCAAGGAGTTCTCGCTGGAGGACTTCGCCTCGTCCCCGATCGTCAGCGACCCGCTGCGCCTGCTCGACGTGTGCGCCACCTCCGACGGCGCCGCCGCCCTCATCATCTGCACCCCCGAGTACGCCCGCCGCAAGCTCGGCAGCCTCGAGGGCACGGTGCGGATCAAGGCCGTGGCCAACACCACGCCCACCTATCCCCAGATCCGCCTCGAGCTCCCCGACATCGCGACCGACTCGCAGGCCGTCGTGGGCCCCCCGGCCAGCGGCTTCAAGGACTCCATCGCCCGCAACGCCTACGAGCAGGCCGGCCTCGGTCCCGAGGACCTCAGCTGCGCGGAGGTCTACGACCTGTCCACGGCCCTCGAGCTCGACTGGTACGAGAACCTCGGCCTGTGCGCCGAGGGCGAGGGAGCCAAGCTGGTCCGCGATGGGACCACCGCCCTCGGCGGACGGGTGCCGGTCAACCCCTCCGGTGGGCTGTCGTCATTCGGCGAGGCCATCCCCGCCCAGGCCATCGCCCAGATCTGCGAGCTCACCTGGCAGCTGCAGGGCCGTCGCCCCGGGCACCAGGTCGAGGGCGCCACGGTCGGCCTCGCCATCAACCAGGGCCTCTTCGGTCACGGTTCGTGCACCATCGTCGCCACCTGATCCCAACCGTCCTGCGTCATCCCACCCCTGAGATCGAGGTACCCCCCAATGGCCGAGG
Organism: Rhabdothermincola salaria; assembly: GCF_021246445.1. NCBI lineage: Bacteria > Bacillati > Actinomycetota > Acidimicrobiia > Acidimicrobiales > Iamiaceae > Rhabdothermincola > Rhabdothermincola salaria. The sequence goes on along the minus strand of NZ_JAJQXW010000001.1, from coordinate 62,343 downwards.
CCTACATCGTCGATGCCGTCCGGACCCCCGTGGGCCGCCGTGGTGGCGGACTCTCCACCGTGCACCCCGCCGATCTGGGCGCGGCGAGCATCGCCGCCCTCCTCGAGCGCACCGGCATCGATCCGGGGGCCGTCGACGACGTCGTGTTCGGCTGCGTCGACACCATCGGACCCCAGGCCGGCGACATCGCCCGCACCGCGTGGCTCGTCGCCGGCGGGCCCGAGCACGTGCCCGGCACCACCATCGACCGCCAGTGCGGCTCCAGCCAGCAGGCCGTGCACTTCGCCGCCCAGGGCGTCATGAGCGGGACCCAGGACCTGGTGGTGGCCGGTGGCGTCCAGAACATGTCGATGATCCCCATCTCCGCGGCCATGACCGCCGGTGAGCAGTACGGCCACGAGACCCCGTTCAGCGAGTCCCCCGGTTGGCAGGAGCGCTACGGCGACCAGGAGGTCAGCCAGTTCCGCGCCGCCGAGCTCATCGCCGAGAAGTGGAACTGCACCCGCGACGAGATGGAAGCGTTCGCGGTCGAGTCCCACGTGAGGGCCATCCGGGCCCGGGCCGAGGGGCGCTTCGACGCCCAGATCGTCCCGGTGGGCGACACCACCGCCGACGAGGGCCCTCGCGAACCCAACTGGGACAAGATCCGCTCGCTGCCCACCCTCGTCGAGGGAGGCCGCCTCACCGCGGCGTGCGCCAGCCAGATCTCCGACGCGTCGGCGTCGCTGCTCATCGCCAGCGAGCAGGCCCTCGCCGACCACGAGCTCACGCCTCGGGCCCGCATCCACCACCTGTCGGTGCGCGCCGACGATCCCGTGTGGATGCTCACCGCCCCGATCCCCGCCACCCGCCACGCCCTCGAGAAGACCGGGCTGAGCCTCGACGACATCGACCTGATCGAGATCAACGAGGCCTTCGCCTCGGTCGTGCTGGCCTGGGCCAAGGAGACGGGGGCCGACCTCGAGAAGGTCAACGTGAACGGTGGCGCCATCGCGCTCGGTCACCCGCTGGGCGCCACCGGCGCCCGTCTCATGACCACCCTGCTCGCCGAGCTCGAACGCACGGGTGGCCGCTACGGCATGCAGACCATGTGCGAAGGCGGCGGACAGGCCAACGTCACCATCATCGAGCGGCTCTGACCCCTCAGTCCGACCCCGACCCGAGCGGACCGATCAGGGTGCCGGTGTGGGTGCGCTCGGCGTGCTCGGCCCGCCAGGCCAACAGCGCCCTCGCATCGGCCCACGCGGCGTCGGCGTCGGCGGCGTACGTCCGCCACGTGGGGTCGGCGGCCAGGTCGTAGGCCACGGCATCCCCGTCGCCGAACTGGACGTAGGCCCGGTCGGCGGTGCGGCGCACGACCAGGTTGCGCCGTTCGAGACGCCGGTCGACCGGCCATCCCGACGGGCGCCCCGACAGCATCGCCAGGAAGCGCCAGTCGAACTCCCAGTGGGCTGCGTCGCGCCACTCGTCGGGCACCGCGCCGGAGAGGAACGGGGTGAGCGCACATCCGTCGCACTGCCTGGGCACCTCGACCCCGAGGAGCTCGGCCACGGTGGGGAGCAGGTCGACGTTCTCGGTGAAGTGCTCGACCACCGTGCCGTGGGCCTCGGGTCGGGACGGGTCGCGCACCAGACAGGGCACGTGGTAGCTGGCGCCGAACCAGCCGAACTTCTCGACCAGGCCCTGGTCGCCCAGCTGGTCGCCGTGGTCGGCGGTGACCACGACCACGGTGTCGTCCCACTGCCCCCGCTCTCGTAGCGCCGCCCAGATCCGCTGCAGCTGGGCGTCGACGTCGCCGACCATCCCGAGGTACTGGGCGCGCATCCGGCGCAGCTCCCCCTCGTCGGTGGGGGCCGCGGTGAAGAACAGGTCGAGCATCATCCGGTGCAGCGGGAGCAGGTCGCCTCGCGAGCCGGGTGCCACCGGGAGATCGACCTCCTCCGGGGAGAACGCCGTGGACCACTCGCCGGCGGCGGCATAGGGCGGATGAGGTCGCAGGTAGCTGAGGTGGGCGAACCACGGCTCGTCGCGTGCGGCCGACCACTCGAGGAAGCGGTCGGTGAGGAAGGCGCTGATCCCGACCTCGGCCGGCCGATCGGGCTCGGACCGCAGGGCGTCCCCCGCCCCGTTCCCCGGGGCGTGTCCCTGCGCGTCCAGCCACGCCCGCCACGGGGCCTGGGACCCGGTGAGGTCGAGGCCGACGCGGAAGCCGGGCAGGACACCTTCGTAGGTGGAGAGTCGCGGATCGGTCGGGTCGGCGACGGTGCGCGGGTCGACCGTCTGGTCGGTGTAGCCGAACAACGTGGGGTCGTAGCCGGCCCGCCGAGCGAGGCGGGCCACGTTGTCGAACCGATCGTCGAGCGGCGAACCGTTGGCCACGACCCGGTGGTTCATCTGGTATGTGCCGGTGTAGAGGCTGGCTCGGCCCGGACCGCACGGCGCCGCCTGCGCGTGGTGACGGGCGAAGCGAACCCCGTGGGCGGCGAGGTCGTCGAGGCCGGGCGTGCGGGCCAGGGGGTGGCCACCCACCCCGAGGTGGTCGCCACGGAACTGATCGAGGGTGATCACCACGACGTTCACCGCGTCGGACGCTACCCCGCCATCGGTTCGCGGCCCCGGACGGGCTCCCTGCGGACGGGCTCGCTGCGGACGGTCCCCGCTACCGTTGGCGACCATGGCGACGGTGCGTCCTCAGGTGCTCGCCCCCGGCGACGAGGCGGTCGCCCACTTCGCCCGCACCGGTTGGGTGCTGACCGAACCCCTCGCCGCCGACGTCGCCGATCGCCTCTCGGACTGGGTCGACGAGGTGTCGGCCTGGCCCGACGGCGAGGGCGACTGGCTCCACCACCGCGAGGCCACCGAGGCGGGCGCCGTGCTGTGCCGCACCGAGAACTTCGTGCCGTTCCACACCGAGCTGCGCGACCTGCTCACCAGTGGTGCGCTGCTGGACCTGGCCTCGGCCCTCCTCGGCGAGCCGGCCGTGCTGTACAAGGAGAAGGTCAACCACAAGGCGCCCGGGGGTGGTGGGTTCGCCCCCCACCAGGATGCTCCCGCCTACCGCTTCGTGGACGTGCACGTCTCCTGCATGATCGCCGTCGACGATGCGGTCGTCGAGAACGGCTGCCTGGAAGTGGTGTCCGGCGCCCACCACGACCTGCTCCCCACCGACGACACGGGGTGCGTCCGGCCCGACGTCGTGGCGACCCTCGACTGGCAGCCCGTGGCGGTCCGGGCCGGCCAGGTCCTCTGGTTCCACTCCCGCACCCCCCACCGTTCGGGGGCGAACCGTTCGGACCGTCCGCGACGGGCCCTGTACCCCACCTACAACGCGGCAGCCGAGGGCGATCTGCGCCAGGCGTACTACCGCCAGAAGCAGGCCGAGTTCGCCGCCGGCGCAGCCGACGGTCGGGTGCCGATCTCGCTGATCGGCGACTTCCAGGGCACGGTCCTGTCGTGATCGTCGGGGCTCGGGCCACATCTGTCGACGACGTGGTCGCGCTGCTCGAGACCCACGGCGCCGACCCCTACGACGAGGCGGTCAGCCAGCTCGACCACGCCCTGCAGTGCGCGGCCCTCGCCCGCCGCGACCATGCTGCGGACGCCCTTGTCGTCGCCGCCCTCGTCCACGACATCGGACACCTCCTCGTGGTCGCGCAGGGCGACGGCTTCCGGCCGGGTCTCGACGACCACCACGAGCGCACTGGGGCGGCGTGGCTGGGCGACCTCTTCCCGGTTTCGGTCACCGCGCCGGTCGCCGCCCACGTCGAGGCCAAGCGCTACCTCGCCGGCGTCGAGCCCGGCTACCACGCCTCGCTCTCGGAGGGGTCGCGCCACAGCCTCGCTCTCCAGGGCGGACCCATGACCCGACGAGAGGCCGCCACGTTCCGTGCTCTCCCGTGCGCCGCCGACGCTGTCGCCCTGCGGCGCTGGGACGACCGGGGCAAGGTCGACGACCTCGACGTGGCTGCACTCACCACCCACCGGGCCCTGCTGGATCGGGTGGCCCGCACGACTTCGCCCTGAGCGAGCGAAGCCCTGACGGCCACCACCCCGGTGTTCCGCGCCGCACGAACCGCCCCCGCCTCCGGGACCGGAGTTGGCGACCGGCCCAGGCAGTAGCCTCCGATGACAGCTCCGCGGTCGGCCGGCGGCCGCGGGCCGTAGAGCTGGAGCACCGTCATGACCGAGCCGAGCGGACCCGGGGGCACCTCACCCGGCCGGAAGGCCGATCCGTCGACGAGCTCCGGCGACCCCGCCCAGATCCGCTCGTTCGTCGCCCGCGACGCCGAGGCCGACGCTCGCCAAGCCGCTCGGCGGGCCCACGCCGAGGCGTCCGCCCTCCTGCGCCACAGCCGCGACGTCGTGGCCATCCTCGAGACCGACTACTCGGTGCGTTGGATCAGCGAGTCCATCGAGGACCTCACCGGCCACCCCGCCGAGCGCTACCTCGGTTCGCTCCACCTCGACGTCCACCCGGACGACCTGCAGGTGGCCATCGAGCAGGCCGAGGCGAGCGGACTGAGCCGCCCCGGCGCCACCACCCTCTACACCATGCGGCTGGCTCACCGTCTCGGGGGCTGGCGGTGGTGCGAGATGCACCTCAGCAACCAGCTCGACGACCCGCTGGTGCGCGGCCTCGTGGCCAACTTCCACGACATCACCAGACGCAAGGCCGCCACCGACGACGCCGCCTTCCAGGCCCACCTGCTGGCCTCGGTGGGCGATGCCGTGGTCGCGGCCGACGACGAAGGCCGCATCACCTACATGAACCGGGCCGCCCTGCGCTTCGGAGGGTGGTCGCTCGAAGAGGTGGTGGGGCAGCCGGTGCCCGAGGTGTTCCCTCGACCCACTGCCGGCGAGGCGATCCACGACGTGATGCGCACCGTTCGGGACGGCCATCCCTGGAGCGGGGAGCTGGCGTTCGACCTCCCCGACGGCCGGCGCCGCTGGATCATGGCCAACCTCGCCCAGATACGCGAGGGCCAAGGAGCCGGCGGGGTCATCGGGGTGGCCACCGACATCACCTCGCAGGTGCGCGACCGCCAGCACCTCGAGTCCCGTGAGCGTATGCAGTCCGAGGTGTCCCGCCTCGGACAGATGGCCCTGGCCACCCACGAGCTCGGCGCGGTGGCCGCCGCCATCGCCGACAGCGCCGGGCAGACCCTCGGCTTGGACGCGTGCGCCATCGCCGAGCACGTGGGCGACGACCAGTCCCTCATCCGGGCGTCCTGGGGCTCGTATCCGTTCCCGGTCGGCACCGCACCCGTCACCAGCGGCAAGCTCGACCTCCAGCGCCTCGTCGACGACCTCGACGGCCCCCTCCTGGTCGAGGACTTCGAGACCGACCCTCGCTTCATGGACGCGCTGCCCGAGGAGGGCTCGGAGTACCGGTCGGGGGTCATCGTCCGCATCGGGAGCCCGACGCGCCGGTTCGGCACCCTCACCGCCCTCAGCGTCGAGCACCGGGGGTTCCCCGCCCACGAGCGGCGCTTCCTCGAGAGCCTGACGACGATCCTGTCGACCGCCGTCGAGCGGGCCGAGGCCGACCGGCGCCTCACCCAGATGGGGCTGCACGACACCCTCACCGGCCTCCCCAACCGAGTCCTGCTGCGCGAGCGCATCGACCGGGCCACCGCCCGGACGGCGCGCCGCGACCGCACGCTGGCCGTGCTGCTCGTCGACCTCGACCGCTTCAAGCTGCTCAACGACGCCATGGGGCACGGGGCCGGCGACCGCCTCCTCGTGGCCGTCGCCCGCCGTCTCCAGCACGCGGTCGCGACCTCCGACACGGTGGCCCGCCTAGGCGGCGACGAGTTCGCCGTGCTCTGCGAATCGGCCGAGGACCTCGACGACGTCTTCGACCTCGCCTCCAACCTCTCCACCGCGCTCGCCCCACCGTTCGAGATCGACGGCACCGAGGTGTTCGTGACCGCCAGCATCGGGATCTCGGCCCACCGCTCCGGCACCACGACGAGCGACACCTTCCTGCGCGAGGCCGACGCCGCCATGTACCGCGCCAAGGACAGCGGTCGAGCCGGCTACGAGGTGTACAACCCAGCCCTCCAGGAGCGCGCCGCCCACCGCCTCGACACCACCACCGCGCTGCGCCGGGCCCTCGATCGCGACGAGCTCACCGTCGCCTGGCAGCCCGAGGTCCCCCTCTCCGGGGACCCCGAGGGCGACCCCCACGCTGACCCGCACGGCGACCTGGGCCGGGGCGAGCTGTGGGCCGAGGCGCTGGTGCGCTGGAACCACCCCCAGCTCGGTGTGGTCGGCCCCGCCGCCTTCATCGAGCTGGCCGAGGAGACCGGCCTCATCGTCCCCCTGGGCGAGGTCGTGCTGCACGCCGCCCTCCGCCAGCTCCGCACCTGGCTCAGCCAGGACGACGGATCTCCCCGCCGGATCTCGATCAACCTCTCCCCCCGACAGCTCAGCCAGTCCGCGCTCGTCGGCACCGTCGAAGCGGCCTTGGCCGAGCACGACATCGACCCCACCCACGTCGTGTTCGAGATCACCGAGTCGGCCGTCATGGAGAACCCCGACGCCGCGGTTCGGCGCCTCAACGAGCTCCACGACCTCGGGCTGGGGCTTGCCGTCGACGACTTCGGCACCGGCTACTCGTCGCTCAGCTACCTGCGGCGCCTCCCCGTGAGCCAGCTCAAGATCGACCGGGCGTTCATCTCGGGAGTCACCCACCACGAGGCCGACGAAGCCATCGTGCGCGGCACCATCGAACTGGCCCACGCGCTCGGCCTCGTCGTGGTGGCCGAGGGCGTCGAGACCGTCGAGCAGCGGGCCCGCCTGCTCGAGATGGGCTGCGACCGGGCCCAGGGCTACCTCTGGAGCCGCCCGGTCCCCGCCACCGAGCTCGATCACATCCTCATCGAGCTGTCGTCGCACCGACGCTGAGCGCCACTCGGGTGGCAGCGGGGCGGGGTCTGCATCGGAGGGAGGTCGGTGCCGACCACGACCGGGGTCCGCACCAGGGCGGCCGTCGACCGGGCCGGGGCGCGCACGGGGCCGGCACCCGTGGGGGCCGGGGCCCGGCCAGGATCGGCGTCGGGGTGGATCAGCCGGTGAAGCGGGGGGTGACCACCGCCGGGCTGGCCGCCGCCGTGGTGGTGGTGGAGCTCGGCGTGGTGGTGGAGCTCGGCGTGGTCGTGGTGGTCGTCGAGGGCGGCGGGCAATCGCCGGCCACCAGGGTGATGGTGCCAGAACCGTTGCCGTCCTCGTCCTGGAGGGCGTCGCCGGCCTCGACCTCGACGGCCGAGGCGATGGCGTAGCTCGAACCGCCACCACCGCCACCACCAGAGCCGCCGGGCGCGGCCCCGCCAGCACCGCCACCACCGAAGTAGCCGCCACCGCCACCGCCGCCACCACCAGCACCGCCGGCGTCGGTCGACCCACCGGTACCGCCGGTCAACAGCGCACCGGCGGTGCCCGGATCACCCAAGACCCCGCCGACACCACCGACGCCGGCAGTACCACCGGCCGTCAGCGTGCCGCCACCACCGGATTGCCCCCACTCGGGTTGGCCGCTGACATCCTCGCCGGCGCTGCCCGCTCCCGGTCCGACGGCGCCGCCGCCGCCGTCGCCGTTGTAGGCGCCGCCGCCGCCACCACCACCAGCGACGAGGAGGGGCGAGTCGCCGATGGCGACCCAGGAGGCACCGCCGCCACCGCCGCCGTTGAGGTTCCCGACTCCGGTGTTGATGCCGCCGTCGCCGCCACCACCGAAACCACCGGCCGGGGTGTCGGCGACACCCGGGCCCCCGATCGCGCCAGCACCGCCGATGACCACGGTCACCACGTCGCCGGGGGCCACGGGCACGAGTCCGGCGATGCGGCCACCGATGCCGGGAGCAGTCTCGGCGTCACCGCCGTCGCCCGCAGCCAGCTCGGCGTAGATCGAGCAGATGGAGCCGTCGCCCGGGATGTCGATCGTGACCGGAGCACCGGTGTACGCCACTTCGATGACCTCCACCGACTGGGCGCCGGCACCGGGCACGGCCACCCCGCCGAGGACGAGGACCGCAGCACCGGATGCGGCGACGAGGACTGAGCGACGAACGGGCACGGGGGCCTCCGAGTGCGTGCAGGGCGTTGGGGAACCGGCGAACGATATCCCATGGACGCCACGCTGTCGCTGACGCCGTGACCCCGACCCGTCGTGCCGGCTCGACCGGACCCGGCACGACCCCCGACGCACGCCCGTGCGGCGGTGGCCCGTGACCGAGCGGCGTGGTCAGCTCTTCTCGGTGCCGAGCAGCGAGATGAAGCTCACCATCTCCCCCGGGTAGCCGCCCAGGTTGTGGGTGAGGGCCAGCTTGCGACCGGCGGCGAGGCTCTTCACCGTGCGCTCCTCGGGGGCGTCGCCGCGCAGCTGGAGCCAGGCCTCGAACATCATCCGCAGGCCCGAGGCGCCGACCGGGTGACCGAAGCTCTTGAGGCCACCGTCGGGGTTGACGGGCAGCTCCCCGTCGAGGTCGAAGACCCCGTCGAGCACGTCACGCCAGGCGGTGCCGCGCTCGGAGAACTGCAGGTCCTCCATGAGCACCAGCTCGGTGGGGGTGAAGCAGTCGTGGACCTCGGCGAGGGCCACCTCGGACCGGGCGTCGGTGACGCCGGCCTGCTGGTAGGCGTCGACGGCACAGGCGGCGATCTCGGGGAAGGTGGTGTAGTCGTAGCTGGGGTCGATGAGACCCGAGCCGTTGCCGGCCACGAACGACAGGGCCTTCACGTAGACCGGGGTGTCGGTGTAGCGGTGGGCGTCCTCGGCCCGACACACGATCGCCGAGGCGGCGCCGTCGGCCACACCGGCGCAGTCGAACACGCCGAGGGTGCCCGCCATCTTGGGGGCCCGCTCCACCTGCTCAACGCTGATCTCCTTGCGGAACTGGGCCCGCTCGTTGCGAGCACCGTTGAAGTGGTTCTTGCGGGCGATGTGGGTGAGCACCGAGCGCATGGTCTCGTCGTCGACCCCGTACTTCTTGCCGTAGGCGGGCACGAGCATGGAGAACATGGCGGCCGCGGTGAGCGTGCGAGCGGTGCCGTCGTTGGGGATGGGGAAGGCGTTGAGGCCCTGGAAGCCGGTGTCCTTCACCTTCTCGGCGCCCACCACCATGACGAGGTCGTAGGCGCCCGACGCCACCGCGTAGGAGGCCTGGCGCAGCGCTTCGGAACCGGTGGCGCAGTAGTTCTCGACCCGGGTGACGGGCTTGTTCTGGAGCTGGAGCGGCCGGGCGAGCGTGATGCCGCTCATCCCGCTCTGGGCGGTGCCGAACCAGTAGGCGTCGACGTCGTCCTTGGCCACGCCCGCCGAGGCGTAGGCGTCGTTGGAGGCGTCGATGATCAGGTCGTCGAGGCCCTGGCCCCAGTTCTCGGTGAACTTGGTGCAGCCCATCCCGACGATGGCCACACGGTCGCGGATGCCATGACTAGCCACGGACCAACCGTCCCTTCCAGAAGTAGTTGTGGATGCCGTCGGCGGTGAAGAGGCGCCGGAAGGTCATCTCGATCCGCTTGCCGATCTCCACCTCCTCGAGGTCGGTGTCGGTGAGCTCGATCGGCAGACGTCCGCCACCATCGAAGTCGACGACGGCGAAGATGACCGGCGGGCTGGGCGAGTAGGCCATGCGGTCGACGGTGAAGGTGGCGATGGTGCCCTGCACGTCGGCCATGGGCACCTGTTCCATCTGGTCGGTGCGCTCACCGTCGAACGACACCCGCGACGGCGGCAGGAAGACGGTTCCCGACTCGGTGTCGCGGGACGCCACGAAGCCGTACTTCCAGTCGCTGGAGCGGGCCGCAGCCGTGCCCGAGGGTCGGGCCGGCTCGGGACGACGGGGAGGCTCCACCTTGAGCATCCCGCGCCACGACAGGAACCGCCCGTAGGCCAGCGGGGCACCCGCCTCGAGCTGCGTGGCGATGGGCCGACCCACCTGGTGCGACGCCAACGTGTCGGTGGCCAGGAACACCAGGACCTCGACACCGTCGCCCACGGTGACGAGCGCCAGGGCCTGGCCGGGCTGGGCCTGCTCGAGCAGCGCGGCGAGCAGGAGTGCCGGCTGGGCCGCGCCGGTGGCGCCGACGGTGTCGGTGAGATCGCCCACCACGCCGGCGGCCCCGAGCTTGCCGGCCACGGACTTGCCGATGCGGGCAGTGGGGGCGGCCACCGCGACGGTGACCCGGTCGGCCTCGACCCCGGCCGCGGTCAGCGCCGACGCCCAGGCATCGCGGGCCAGGCCGCCGTAGGTGACCTCGGAGAACTTGTCGTCCCAGACGCGGGAGCGCACGTCGCCGGGCACCCGCCACCGGTCGAGGAACTCGGCGGTGGCCGACCCCCCGCCCAGGTACTCGGCCACCACGGCATCGCCGTCACCGACGACCAGGGCGGCGCCGGCGTCGCCACCGGCGGCTTCGTCGGCGGAGCCGGCCAGGCCGGTGCGCAGGTCGCCGGCGGCGACGAGGGCCGTGCCCGACCCTTGCAGGGCCAGGCGCAGACCGCCGACGGCGGACCGCGTGGACGCCCCGAGGTCGAGGGCGGTGACCGTGGGGTCGAGGCGCAGGGCGGCGTGCACGGTGGTGGCGCTGGTCTTGTCGGCGTAGGGCGGCGAGGCGGTGGCGAACAGCAGCGTCTCGGGACGGCTCTCGGTGGCCTTCAGCGCCAACCGGGAGGCCTCGACCGCCAGGGTGGCGGCGTCCTCGTCGTAGGAGGCGACGGTTCGGGTGCCCTTGCCGCCTCCCTGGCCGACGAAGGCCGCGATCTGGCTGCGATCGAGACGTCGGTAGGGCAGATACGCCCCCCACGAGAGAATGCCGCGCATGCCGCGGACCCTATCTGAGGGTCCGTCAGATCCGACAAACGACGTGCAAGCCGAGAACCCCCCACCCGTACCTGTCACGAAAGGGCGCCACCTGCCGACGCCCTTTCCCGACAACAACACCCGCTCACCCGTACCTGTCAGGAAAAGGGCGCCACCTGTCGACGCCCTCTCCCGACAGCTACGCGGGGGCGGGGACCTTCGGCTCTGGACCACCCGGCCCGCGGTGGGGAAGGCTCGGAACCCACCAGGCCCGACGGTGCCGCGTGCGGCGGCCGGGGCACGACGACGAGGAGAAGTGGTGAGCGACGAACGAGGGCGCATCTTCATCGACCCGGCGGCCTATGCCGACCCCGAACGCTGGCATGCCGTCGCCACCGAGCTACGGGCCGAGGGCCCCCTCCACCGGGTCGAGGGGCTGGGCCGCCACCCCTTCTGGGCGGTGCTGGGCCTGCCCGAGGTCATGGAGGTGGAGAAGAACTCGGACGTCTTCACCAACGCTCCGGCCCCGGTCGTGATGGCCGACCCTCCGGCGACGCAAGAGCGCAAGGAGAGCCCGGTGAACACGCTCATCCAGATGGACGGCGAGGAGCACCGGGCCCACCGGGCGCTGGTGAACGACTGGTTCAAGCCCGGGCAGGTCAAGAAGCTCGCCGACCAGGTGGCCCTGCAGGCCACCCGCTCCGTCGACGAGATGGCAGCCCGCGGTGGGGCCTGCGACTTCGCCACCGACGTGGCCATGAACTACCCGCTGCGGGTCATCCTCGACATCCTCGGCCTGCCCGAGGAGCAGTTCCCGAAGATGCTGCGCCTCACCCAGGAGCTCTTCGCCGACAGCGACCCCGACTTCGAGCGGGTGGGAGAAGACGAGCAGGCCATGGCGGTGATCATGGACGTGATCGCCATGTTCACCGGGGTGAACGCCGAGCGGCGGGCGCACCCCACCAACGACCTCGCCACCGTGATCGCCAACGGCGAGATCGACGGCAAGCCGCTCGAGGACATGGACACCTACGGCTACTACCTGATCGTGGCCACCGCCGGCCACGACACGACCTCGAACGCCGTCGCCGGAGGCATGCAGGCCCTGCTCGAGCACCCGGCGCAGCTCGAGAAGCTGCTGGCCGATCCGTCGCTCGTCGACGGGGCGGCCGACGAGATCGTGCGCTGGGTGAGCCCGGTGAAGCACTTCATGCGCACCGCCCAGCAGGACTACACGCTGGCCTCGGGCCACCGGATCGCCGAGGGCGACTGGTTGTTGCTCTCCTACCAGTCGGCCAACCGAGACGAGCGCGTCTTCACCGACCCGTTCACGTTCGACGTCACCAACCCCGAGGCCGACAAGCACCTGGGCTTCGGGTTCGGTCGCCACTACTGCCTGGGTGCCCACCTGGCCCGCTTGGAGATCCGGGCGCTGTTCGGCGAGCTGCTCGGGCGACTCGAGTCAATCGAGGCCGCGGGCCCGGTGGAACAGACGGCGTCGGTGCTGGTGAACGGCCCCAAGCGGATGCCGGTCACCTATCGCTTCAAGGCCTGACGGGGCCGCGTCGAGGCCTGTCGTCGGTCGCGGCGCTCGGCGAGTCGGCTCCGGGCGCGGATCGTGCCCGGTGTGCCAGGATCCAATATCAGAACGCCTCTCGGGGGACGCTGAACGGACGGGCCACCCGGCTCGCGCCCGTCGCGACCGTCCTCGTCCGTCCCGGCCGGCCGTCTGCCCCATCGATCGAGCGATCCCGACCCACCAAGGAGCCGCAGATGGCCCCCGAGCCCACCCCCGAGACCCTCCCCGAGCTGGGCTTCTACACGCTCGCCGGGCAACCCCGCTCCTCGCGGGACCTCGTGGCCGAGGTCATCGACGCCGAGGCCATGGGCCTCGGGCACTGCTTCATCTCCGAGCGCTACAACAAGAAGGAAGCGGCCACCCTCTCGGGCGCCGTGGGGGCGGTGAGCCAGCGCATCGCCATCTCCACCGCGGCCACCAACCACAACACCCGCCACCCGATGGTCACCGCCGGGTACGCCCGCACCATGCAGAGCCTCACCGGCGGACGGTTCGTGCTGGGCCTTGGTCGCGGCATCCCGATGATGCAGGACGCCTTCGGCATCGGGCGCATCACCACGGCCCAGATGGAGGACTTCGCCGGGCTGATGCGGCGGCTCTTCCGGGGCGAGGTGATCATGGGCCACGAGGGCCCCGCCGGCTCGTTCCCGGTGCTGCACCTCGACGCCGAGCTCGACGAGCACCTGCCCATGGGCATGGTGGCGTTCGGCCCGAACACCCTGGAGCTGGCCGGCCGTTGCTTCGACGAGGTCGTGCTGCACACCTTCTTCACCGACGAGACCACGGCGCGGTCGGTGCAGACGGTGAAGAAGGCCGCCGAGCAGGCCGGACGTGACCCCGACGAGGTCAAGGTGTGGTCCTGCTACGCCACCATCGGCGACCACATCCCCGCCGACGCCCGGCGCATGAAGCTCGTGGGCCGGCTGGGCACCTACCTGCAGGGGTACGGCGCCCTCCTGGTGGGCACCAACGACTGGGATCCCGCCGTGCTCGAGCGGTTCCTCGCCGACGAGGTGGTGCAGAGCGTACGCGGCCTCGACATCTCGGCCACCGACGAGCAGCTCCAGCACGTGGCCACGCTCATCCCCGACGAGTGGCTGGCCCCCAGCGCCACCGGCTCGCCGGCCGAGTGCGTGGCCGCCATCCGCAACCAGTTCGACCTGGGCTGCGACGGCGTGATCATGCACGGGGCCACGCCCGCCGAGCTGGCGCCCATCGTCGCCGAGTACCGCGCCACCCGCTCGTGAGCACCACCCGGCGCACCTACTGCCGGCTCTGCGAGGTCGGCTGTGGACTGGTGGCCGAGCTCGATGCCGACGGCCGCATCGACCGACTCCGCCCGGACCACGACCACCCGATCACCGCCGGCTTCGCGTGCAACAAGGGACTGCTGGCCAAGGAGATCCACCACGATCCCGACCGCGTCGACCGACCCCAGCGCCGCCGGACCGACGGCACGCGCACCGAGGTCGAGTGGGACGACGCCCTCGACGACATCGCCGCCCGCCTGGCCGCCATCATCGACGAGCACGGCCCGTCGGCGGTTGCCCTGTACCTCGGGAACCCCACGGCGTTCAACGCCACCGCCGGCCCGGCCGCCGGCCTGTTCCTTTTGCAGGTCGGCTCCGACCGGCTGTTCAGCGCCGGACCCCAGGACTGCGCCAACAAGTTCGCCGTCGGCGAGATGCTGTGGGGGTCGGCCCAGGTCCACCTCATCCCCGACGTCGACCACACCGACCACCTGCTGGCCTTCGGCACCAACCCCCGCATCTCCAAGAGCTCGTTCCTGTCGATGCCCGACCCCGTCGGTCGGCTGGCCGCCATCGAGGAGCGCGGCGGCGTGGTGCGCTTCGTCGACCCCCGCCACGCCGAACCCAACGTCGGCCAGACCTTCCAGGTGAAGCCCGACACGGACGTGTACCTGCTGGCCGCCATGCTGTGCGAGATCGATCGCACGGTCGGCTTCGACGAGGCGGGCGCCGCCCGGCTCACCGAGCTCGACAGCCTTCGCCGCTTCGTGGGCCGTTTCCCGCCGGAGCGGGTGGCGGAGGTCGTGGGGCTCGACGCCGACACGATCATCGGTCTCGCTCGTGACTTCGCCGCCGCTCCCACGGCCTCGGCCCACATGTCCACCGGGGTGAACATGGGACGGCAGGGGGCGCTCGCCTACTGGCTCATGCAGATGCTGGTCCTGCTCACCGGCAACTTCGACCGGCGCGGCGGCAACGTGGGGACCTCCCGGGGCACGGCTCCGGCCCCCCGGTCGAGCGACACGGGCCCGGAGGGCTTCGTCGACTCGCCGTGGGGCACCTATCGGACCACTGCCGGCGGCCAACCCGGGGCACTGCTCGGCGACATGTTGCGCGATCCCGACCAGCCCATCCGGGCGCTGATCGTGCTCGCCGGGAACCCAGTGCTCAGCATCGGCGGGGGCGACGACCTGGCGACGGCCCTGGCCGACCTCGACCTGCTGGTCACGATCGACTACTACCGCAACGCCACCGGGGAGATGGCCGACTACGTGCTCCCGGCCGCCGACTGGTTCGAGCGCGAGGACCTCAACACCTTCGTGCAGGGCACCCAGCCGGTGCCCTACGTCCAGTGGACCGCCCCCGTCGTGGCCCCCGCCGGCGAGCGGCGCACCGAGCGCGACGTCTTCGCCGCGCTGAGCGATCGCCTCGGCCACCCGCCCATCTTCGACCCCGAGAGCGACATGTTGTCGATGCTCTACGACGGTCCGCTGGGCGAGCACGGCCTGGCCATGGAAGCGCTGCGGACCTCCGACGCGGGCGTGGCCCTCCTCCCGCCGGCCCCGGTCGGGTCGTTCCTCGACACCATGACCCCCCACGGCACGCTCGAGGGCGCACCCGCCATGCTCGAGCCCGCCCGGCTGCGGGCGGCGGAGCAGTTCGAGGAGCTGGCCGCCGAACCGCCCGGGCAGCTCAAGTTGATCACCCGGCGCACCTCCCACACCATCAACTCGGCGATGCAGAACGTGGCCCGTCTGAAGCAGACGGCCGGCGACAACCCCTTGTACCTGAGCCCCGTCGATGCCGAGCGGCTCTCGATCGCCGAGGGGTCCGAGGTCCGGGTCTCCAACCGCTACGGCGCCGTCGAGGCGTTCGCCCGGATCGACCCCACCCTCCGACCCGGCGTGGTGGCCATGACCCATGGCTTCGGCAACGCCGGCACCACGGGCATGGCCGTGGCTCGGCGCCATCCGGGGGTGAACGTCAACGTCCTCTCCCCCGTCGGGCCCGGCACCTTCGATCCGGTCAGCACCATGTCGCACCTCACCGGGATCCCCGTCGACGTGGCTCTCTTGGCCTCTTCGACGGCCCGGTAGGGTCGGCGCCATGCAACTCGGAGACACCGGCAACCCCGACGCCCTCCCCTTCGGACGCCCCCTCGAGGGCGTGCGGGTGTTGGCCCTCGAGCAGATGCAGGCCCTGCCCTACGCCACCCAGCTGCTCACCCGCCTCGGTGCCGAGGTGGTCAAGATCGAGAGCGTGAAGGGCGGCGACCTCGGTCGTGGCTCACAGCCCTCGGTCACCGACCCCGAGGGCCGCACCGTCGGCGCCACCTTCCTGCGCAACAACCTCAACAAGCGGTCGATCTGCGTCGACCTCAAGAGCGATGCCGGGCGCCAGCTGGTGTTGGACCTGATCCCTCGGTTCGACATCGTGGCCGAGAACTTCAAGGGCGGCGCCCTGGCCCGGATGGGCCTCGGCTACGACGACGTGGCCGCCGTGCACCCGGAGGTGGTGTACGTGTCGGTCTCGGGCTTCGGCAACACCACGCCCACCCCGTACGACGGTTGGCCCGCCTACGCCGCCATCGCCGAGGCCATGTCGGGCATCTACGACTACAAGCGGCCCCCCGGCCAGCCCCCCATGGCGTCGCCGGTCGGGGCGCTGGGCGACATCGGCACCGCCCTGTTCGCCACCATCGGCCTGCTCGCCGCCCTGCGCCACCGCGACGTCACCGGTCAGGGCCAGTACGTCGACGTGGCCATGTTCGACTCCATGGTCGCCATGACCGACATCGTCGTGAACTTCTGGTCCATGGGCGCCTGGCCGAAGCCCGGACAGGGCCTGCCCATGATCCTCGACGGCTTCGAGGCGTCCAACGGGTGGTTCATCGTCCAAGTGGGCCGTGAGCACGAGTTCGCCCGCCTGGCCGAGCTGGTGGGCCAGCCCGAGTGGACCACCGACGAGCGCCTGGCCACCCGGCAGGGGTGGCGTGACCACATGGACGACATCATCCGGCCGGGCCTCGCCGCCTGGGCCGCCGACAAGACCAACGTCGAGGCCTGCTTCGCCCTGGCCGAGGCCGGCGTGGCCGCCGGACCGTGCCTCACCCCGCCCCAGGTGATCGACGATCCCCACCTGGCCGCCCGCAACATGGTGGTCGAGATCCCCCGCCCCGAGGGCGGCGACCCGGTGCTCACCCCGGGCAACCCCATCAAGATGTCGAAGATGCCCGACGGTCCCGAGACGCGCATGCCGTGGCTGGGCGAGCACACCGACGAGGTGCTGGCGAGCGAGCTGGGCCTCGACGCCGACGCCATCGCCCGCCTGCGCGACGAAGGCGTCATCGCCTGACCACAGCCTGGTCCGGACCACCACACGGCATCGGGGGATTGCCAGAAGCCTCTTGGTTCGTCAGGGTTGCCCCACGACAGGGGTGGCGTCGTTCGGCCTCGTGCAGCGCGCACCCAGGTGGCGATCGCCCCCGGCCGGCGGTGCCCGAGAGGTCTCGTCCGCTCCCTCAGACCTCACCCTGGCGGTGCAGCGCCGACAGCACGGCCCGGAACGAGGCACCGATGATGCTCGGATCGGTGCCCACGCCCCAGCGCAGGGTGCCGTCGGGGCTGCTCGTCTCGACGTAGGACACGGCCACCGCGTCGGAGCCCACCCCCAGGGCGTGCTCGCTGTAGTCGACGACGTCGAGCCCCACCCCGAGGTCGTCGCGCAGGGCGTGGACGAAGGCGGCGATGGGTCCGTTGCCGGTGCCCTGCACCGTGCTCGGCACACCGTCGCGCAACAGGTGGGCGGTGACGGTGGTGGCGCCGTCGGAGCCGGTGGTGGTCTCGTGGCCCCGCAGCTCGACCGTGGGCTCGTCGGGGAAGTAGGTGTCGGAGAAGGCGGCCCACATGGCGGCCGCGGTCACCTCGGTGCCGGTGTCCTCGGTGATCGCCTGGATGGTCTTGGAGAACTCGATCTGGAGGCGCCGAGGCAGGCTGAAGCCGTGCTCGGTCTCCATGATGTAGGCCACGCCGCCCTTGCCCGACTGGCTGTTCACCCGGATGACGGCCTCGTAGGTGCGGCCCACGTGGGCGGGGTCGATGGGCAGGTAGGGCACCTCCCACCGCTCGTAGTCGCGTCCCCGTCCGGCCGCCTCGGCCTCGGCGTAGAGGGCGGCGAACCCCTTCTTGATGGCGTCCTGGTGCGAACCGGAGAAGGCGGTGTAGACGAGGTCGCCGGCGTAGGGGTGGCGCTCGTGCACCGGCAGGCGGTTGCAGTGCTCGGCGGTGCGGCGCAGGGCGTCGATGTCGCTGAT
Organism: Rhabdothermincola salaria; assembly: GCF_021246445.1. Taxonomy (NCBI): domain Bacteria; kingdom Bacillati; phylum Actinomycetota; class Acidimicrobiia; order Acidimicrobiales; family Iamiaceae; genus Rhabdothermincola; species Rhabdothermincola salaria. Next base: position 44,397 of record NZ_JAJQXW010000001.1, on the reverse strand, counting down.
GTCGAGCTCGGGGTCGATGCCCTCGGTGAACAGGTTCATGGCGAGGGTCACGATGTCGACGTTGCCGGTGCGCTCGCCGTTGCCGAAGAGGCAACCCTCCACCCGGTCGGCGCCGGCCAGCACGCCCAGCTCGGCGGCGGCCACGGCGCAGCCCCGGTCGTTGTGGGGGTGCAGCGACAGCACCACCGACTCACGGTCGCGCACGGTGCGCAGGAACCACTCGATCGTGTCCGCGTACCGGTTGGGCGAGTACATCTCCACCGTCGCCGGCAGGTTCATGATGAGCGGCCGTTCGGGCGTGGGCTCGATGATCTCGGCCACCGCCTCACAGATCTCCACCGCGTAGTCGACCTCGGTGCCGGTGTAGCTCTCCGGCGAGTACTCGAAACGCACGTCGGTGCCCGGCAGGGTCTCGGTGAGCTTGCGGCACATGCGGGCGGCGTTCACGGCGATGTCGGTGATGCCGGGCCGGTCGAGCCCGAACACCACGCGGCGCTGCAGGATCGAGGTGGAGTTGTAGAAGTGCACGATCGCGTGGTGGGAGCCCTCGAGCGATTCGAAGGTGCGGGCGATCAGGTCGTCGCGGCACTGGGTGAGGACCTGGATGGTGACGTCGTCAGGGACGAGGTCGTCCTCCACCAGCTGGCGGACGAAGTCGAAGTCGGGCTGCGACGCGGCCGGGAAGCCGACCTCGATCTCCTTGAAGCCCATGTCGACCAACGTCTGGAACATGCGGCGCTTGCGAGCCGGGTCCATGGGGTCGATGAGGGCCTGGTTGCCGTCGCGCAGGTCGACCGCGCACCAGGTGGGGGCCTTCTCGAGCGTCCGGTTCGGCCAGGTGCGGTCGGGCAGCTCGAGCGGATCGAAACGCCGGTACTTCTCGAAGGGCATCCGGCGGGGCTGGACGGGTTCGGGCGGCATGTTGGGGGTCCTCGGAGGAGACGGCGTACGCAGCGTGCAGGAGATGGGAGCGGAGGGCGAAAACGAAAGAAGCTCCCGGCCCGCAGGCACAGGAGCTTCGGCGAGCGCTGGTGGGGCGCTCGCCTAGACGAGAAGGAGGAGGGTGCGAGAGGTGATCGGCACGGCGACCACCTTGACCGCCCGATCGTGGAACTGTCAAGCACACCGCCGCAGATCGGCTACAACCTGCACATGAGCACCCCCCATCCGGCGCGACGCGCCATCGAGGAACACGCCGCCCGCTGGAACGCACGCGACCGCGAGCGCTGGCTGGAGCTGTTCGCCGACGAGATCGTGTTCGAGGACCCGGTGGGCAAGGCGCCCAAGCCCGGACGCACGGCGGCCGAGGGTTCGTGGGACAACTCCTACACCGAGGGTCGGGTGTGGACCCTGCACCCCCAGCGCATCGTCACCGGTGGCGACGAGGCCGTGGTGCTGATGCGCAACCAGGGCGTCGTCCACGGCGACGAGGCCGTGGTCGACAGCATCGAGATCTGGAAGGTCCGCGACGACGGCAAGGTCGTGTCCGTGCGGGCCTTCTTCGAGCAGCCGACCGCCGTGGAGCTCAACCCCTACTTCGTCCCCGACAGCTGATCCGCGGGCTCGACGCTGCTCAGCTCAGATGAACGAGGAGTCGGCGTCGAGGCCCAGGTCGGGGAACGCCCCGGTGACGATGGGCTGCATGTTGCCGTAGCCCACCCCGCCACCGACGGGGTCGGTGACGCGCACCACGGTGTCGCGGATCTGGTGCAGGCGTCGGGCGTTCTCGGCGGTGGTGCAGTCGTCGATGCGCTCACCCTCCACGTTGAGCGGTCCTCGCCACTCGCCGTGGTGGTGCCCGGCGAAGCCGAAGTACAGGCCGGCACCGAGGTGGAAGCCGGTGTCGGAGACCACCTCCACCTGCAGCGCCCGGGCGGAGCCGTCCTCGAGCGTGGCGTGCAGCGTGCCGCCGCGCAGGCGGCGGTTGGTGGGGTCGTAGGCGAGCTCGGGTTCGAGGTCGACGATGCGCTCGATGCGGCCGTCGGGGTGCTCCACCATGGCCATCGTGGTCTTCTGCTCGAACCCGGGGAAGGCCATCTTGGACACGTTGAGGAACAACCCGTAGCGGGTGCCGTCGGGCCGTTCCATGAGGATGGGGCTCCAGACGAACTGGAACGTGCCGCCCTCGAGGCCGCGCGTCGGCTCGAGGTCGGTGGCCGGCTCCCCGATGTCGTAGCGCACCCCCCACGAGTGGTCGCGGGTCGACACCCAGGAGTCGGGGTCGAGCTCGGTGCGCTCGCCGTCGACCTCCACCCATCCCGAACAGGTGCCGATCTGGTGGTAGCGCACGAGGTCGGCCGACACGCGGTAGCCCTGGCGGGTGTGGGTGCGGTCCTCGAGGGTGGCGGGCAGCTCGGCGGTGAACAGCCAGTCGAAGGCGATGGGCTGGGTGTCGTTGGCCTCGAGCACGAAGCGGATCTGGCGCAGGGGCTCCACGATCTCGTAGCGCACCGGGCCGGCGCCGATGAGCTCGGCGTCGTCGGCCAGGCGGCGACTGGCCCGCACCGTGATCTGCTCGACGCCACGAGAGATCCCGGCGTAGCAGTCCATGACGTTGCGGTTGGTGTACTTGCCCAGACCGAAGCCCAGCTGCAGGCTCCCGTCGGTGGCCGCGGCCATGGCACAGACCTTCTCGGTCCATGCCGGGTCGCTGGTGCCGACCGCGGCGAAGGTGTCGACGATCTGGTGGCTGAACCACTCGTCGGCTCCGGTGAGCGGCCCGATCGGATTGGTCACGTTCTCCCCCTGCGCTGACGTGCGATGGACATCGTGAGCGTAGGCGGGGCCACCGCTCGGCGGCGCCGGTTCAGGACAGCCAGCGGCTGAGCGAGTCGATGACGCACGCCGGCTTGGCGCCGCCCTCGATCTCGATGGTGATGCGCACCAGGGTCTGGATGCCGCCCTTCACGTCGGTGACCTCGACCAGCTCGGCACCCCCGCGGATGCGGTCGCCCACCTTGACCGGGGAGATGAACCGCACCTTGTCGGCGCCGTAGTTCACCCCGGCCGAGAAGCCCTTGGTCTCGATGATCTGGGGCAGGAAGAGGTTGGACAGCGAAAGGGTGAGGTAGCCGTGGGCAATGGGACCGCCGAAGGGGCCGTCCTTCGCCTTCTCCGGATCGACGTGGATCCACTGGTGGTCGCCGGTGGCGTCGGCGAACAGGTTCACGCGCTCCTGGTCGACCTCGAGCCAGTCGCTGTGGCCGAGGTGGGTGCCCACCGCGGCCCTCACCGCGTCGGGCCCGTCGAGCACGGTCTGGGCGTTCGGGGTGTCATCGCTCATGGGGTTCGCCTCTCACGGGATCGGGTCTCGGACACCGGTGTGCTCAGTCGGACTCGCGGGCCGGGGATCGGCGAGCGGGCACGCCACCGGTGAGGCGACCGAGCACCTCGCCGGCCTCGGCCACGATGCGGTCGACCACCTCGGCGGCGGTGGGCAGGTCGTCGATGACGCCCACCACCTGCCCGGTGGGCAGGATGCCGGCATCGAGACGGCCGTCGACCAGGGTGGCCTTGGTGAGCATGGGCGTGTTGCCGGCCATGATGACCTCGGCCCACGACAGGTCCATGCGCTTCTTCATGGCCAGGCCCTCGCGGGCCATCTCGAGCCACGACAAGCCGGTGTAGGAGCGGAACTTGGCGGCATTGGCCACCGCCTTGGGCACGGCGGTGAGCGCGGACGCAGAGTCCATCTCGTCGACCAGCTCGGTGCGGATGACCCGATGGGGAGCGCCGTCGATCTTGGTGGTGACGACGGTGCCGGTGACCGGTGTGCCCAGATAGGCCTGCTTGACCTCCACCGGCACCGACGAGTCGGAGGTGAGCAGGAAGCGGGTGCCCATGGCCACGCCGCTGGCTCCGTAGGCCAGCGCCGAGACCAGGCCGCGCCCGTCGAAGTAGCCGCCGGCGGCCACCACCGGCACCCGGCCGTCGACCACGTCGACGACCTCGGGGAGCAGCAGGGAGGTGGGCACCGCACCGGTGTGGCCGCCGCCCTCGCCGCCCTGGACCAGGATGGCGTCGACACCCCACTCCATGACCTTCTCGGCGTGGCGCTTGGCCCCGATGGAGGGCATGACCTTCACGCCGTGGTCGTGGAGGTGGTCGATCAGGTCCTTCTTGGGGGCCTGGGCGAACGAGGCCACCGGGACGCCCTCGGCGATCAACAGGTCGAGCCGGGCCCGGATGTCGTCGGCGTCGGCGCGCAGGTTCACGCCGAACGGGGCCTGCGTGCGCCCCTTCACCGTGGTGATGGCCCGGGCCAGCTCGTCGTAGGTCATCGTCGCCGAGGCGATGATGCCGAACGCGCCGGCGTTGGAGGTGGCCGACACCAGGCTGGGGCCGGCCACCCAGCCCATGCCCGTCTGCACGATCGGGTACTTCGAGCCGAGCAGGTCGACCAGGGGGGTGTGCAGGGCGGGGTGCATCAGCGCTCCTCGGCGGTCACGACGGCAGCTCGCGCTCGCGGAAGCCCTTGGGGTCGAGGACCTCGCGCAGGATGCGCAGCTCCTCGGCGGTGGGCAGCCGGGTGGTCGCCACGTCGTCGCCGACGACCAGCTCGAAGCCGGTGTTGGACACCACGTCGTCGACGCTGACACCGGGGTGGGTGGACACCAGGTGCATGCGGTGGTCGGGCGAGTCGAAGTCGAGCACGGCCAGGTTGGTGACCACCCGGCGGATCTCGTGGTGGGCCTTCACCCAGTCGCCCAGCTCGGCGGCGCGGTCGTAGCCCACGCCCGACACGGTGTCGGCCTTGGGCACGAACACCCGGTCGGTGTGCTTGGGGATGAAGTAGGTGGTGGTGTGGTTGATGGTGTTGCCGGGGCCGCCGCGCACACCGAGGAGCTGGGCCTTGGGCTTGTCCCACGGGCCGATGTTGGCGATGTTCTGGTTGCCGTGGGCGTCGATCTGGCTGGCACCCATGACCACGTGGCGCCGCCCGCCCCACAGCGTGTCGAACACGGTGCGGAACGGGATCCAGCCCTCGACCTGCTTGTCGGAGCTGCCGACGGCGAGGTCGTTGGCGACGAAGAAGGCCTCGCCGTCGCTGATCAGCAGATCGGGCTCGTTGGTGGCCCGGGCCAGGCGGGCGCCGAGCATGGGGATGGTGCCCATGCCCGAGGCGAAGATCTCGCCGTCGCCGGCGAAGGCATCGGCGACGGCGGCCACGCAGATCTCGGCGAGGGTGGCGTCGGTGGTGGTGTTGGCATCGCTCATCGGTTCTTCACCGCCTGCTGGTAGTCGGCTTCGGAGCCGGAGAGGTAAGTCTGTTCGAACTGGGCCCAGGCCTCGGGATCGGCGGCGGCCTTGGCGTACTCCTTCTGGAAGGCCTCGTCGCGCTCGTAGTCGGGCTGGCAGTTGGTGAAGTGGGCGCCGTTGGGCGCCTCGATCACACCGTCGACCATCGATCGGTTGATCTTCAGGGTGTGGAACGAGCCGTTGGCCAGCAGCTCCTCGGTGGCGACGACCTTCTCGACCGACACGAAGCGACCTCCGGTGGCGGCGGCGCCGAGGAAGAGGTCGTCGAAGTAGAGGTCGGGGCCGAGGAACTGGGCGTTGCCCCGCTCGTCGGCCCGGTTGAGGTGCACGAAGGCGGCGTCGAGGGGGATGGCCGGCACGGCCAGGAGCTCCTCGGCGTCGGCGTAGGGGCTGGTGACCGTGCGCAGGTCCGGGGAGTTCTTGACCACGTCGGAACCCAGCCCGGCCCTGGTGGGCAGGAAGGGCAGGCGCAGCGAGGCGGCGTAGAGGCCCCACTGGAGCATGCCCTCGTCGTACTCGACCACCTCGGGGATGGTGCCGGCCTGGCGCGCGGCCCGGAAGTGGGGCTCGAGGGCGATGGAGTCGAGTGACACGAAGCCGTAGACCAGCTTGCGCACCTTGCCGGCCGCGCACAGCAGACCGACGTCGGGTCCGCCGTAGCTGACGATCGTGAGGTCGGTGAGGTCGCTGCGCAGCAGCGCCCGCACCAGCGACATGGGCTTGCGACGGCTGCCCCAACCCCCGATGCCGATGGTCATGCCGTCGGACAGCGTGGCGACCGCCTCGTCCTCGGTCGTGCGCTTGTTGGCCATCTACTTCCCCTTCTCGGTGTTCGTGGCGTCAGCGCCGCTGGCAGCAGAGCCCTTGTCGCCCTGGTGGCCGTGCTCGACGAAGTCGTCGCGCAGCTCGTCGGCCACGCCGGACAGGTTGAGCTCGAAGGTGAACCCCTGCTCGAAGCGGTAGCTCTTCTTCACGTCCCACAGGTCGATGCCGTTGAGGCTCTCCTTGGCGGCGCGGATGACGGTGGGCGACTTGGCCGCGATGTTGCCGGCGACCTCGCGGGTGGCGGCGAGCAGCTCGTCGCGGGGCACGACCTGCGACACCGAACCCCAGCCGTGCAGCTGAGCGGCGGTGGCGGTGCCCGACGTGTAGACCATCTCGCGCATCTTGTGCTGTGGCACCAGCCGGGCCAGGTGGGTGGCGGCGCCGAGCGCACCCCGGTCGACCTCGGGGAGACCGAAGAAGGCGTCGTCGGAAGCCACGATGACGTCGGAGTTGCCGACGAGGCCGATGCCACCACCGACGCAGAAGCCGTGCACCGCGCTGATGACGGGGACGGGGCAGTCGTACACGGCGGCGAAGGCGGCGAAGCAGCCCCGGTTGGCGCCGATGAGGGCATCGAAGCCCTCGGTGTTCTGCATCTCCTTGATGTCGACCCCGGCGTTGAAGCCCTTGCCCTCGGCCCGCAGGATGACCGCTCGGACGGCCTTGTCCTCACCGAGGCGCTGCACCTCGTCGGCCAGCTGGAACCACTGCGCCACGGTGAGTGCGTTGACCGGAGGGCAGTTCTGCACGACCTCCGCGATGCCGTCGTCGCCGACGGTGACTTCGATGCCCATGCCGGCCGACGCTAGCGAGGATCTGATGGGCAGTCAGATTGCGGCGACGTCCGGGGAATGGAGCCGACGGCCCGCCCGTTCCACGACACATGGCCTACAACGACGCCCCGCCCGGCTGGTGGAAGGACTTCCTCACCGCGCTCCCCGCCCACACCGCCAAGCTGGCCGTCACCCGCGCCGACGGCAGCCCCCACGTGGCACCCGTGTGGGTCGACCTCGACGGCGACGACGTCGTGTTCATGACGTCGGCCGAGACGGTGAAGGGACGGGCCATCCTCCGCGACGGCCGGGTCGCCCTCTGCCTCGACGACGAACAGCCGCCCTTCAGCTTCGTCACCATCACCGGCACGACCACCACCTCCACCGACCCCGACGAGCTGCTGACCTGGAGCACCCGCATCGCCGCCCGCTACATGGGAGCGGAGCACGCCGAGGCCTTCGGGCGCCGCAACGCGGTCCCACCGGAGATGGTGGTCCGGGTCCGTCCCACGAACGTGGTCTCCAAGGTCGACGTCGCCGACTGATCGGGGCCTCCGCGTCGGCGCACCCGGTCGCCGCCCGGCCGCCGCCCGGCCGCCGCCCGGCCGCCGTAAGGAAGTTCTTCTAGCATTTGCTAGATTTGCGGTGACCGAGGAGACGACATGGGCGACAGGAACCACGATCCGAGCGGGGCCGATCTCGACAGCCCCGAGCAGATCGCCGAGCTGGTCCGCCGGTTCTACGCCGACGTGGCCCAGGACGAGCTGCTCGGCCCGCTGTTCAACGACGTGGCGCGGGTCGACTGGTCCGAGCACCTGCCCAAGCTCACCGCGTTCTGGTGCCGCGCCCTGCTCGGCCAGGCCGGCTACACGGGCAACCCCTTCCAGGCCCACGCCCACATCCACGCCCAGCGCCCGTTCACCGCCGCCCATTTCGTGCGTTGGCTCTCGCTCTTCCACGAAACCGTCGAGCTCGGCTGGTCCGGCCCCAACGCCGATCGGGCCCTCGAGCTCGCCGACAACGTGGCCCGGGTCCACAGCAACCAGCTCGTCGGCCACCCGGTCTCCCTGGCGGAGGCGCCCGGCGGGGCCGCCCGCACGCACCTCCCCCGGGTCACCTGATCAGGAGCACCAGCCGGACCACGACGTCGACGGCGAGCACCCCCAGCGCCACCGCCGCGAGCGTCGGCTGGGACGCCGCCAGGCCGACCGCGGCCACGTTGCACGCGCCGAGTGCCAGCCACGACCGGGTGAGGCCGAAGCCCTCCGTCAGCCGCTCGTGGCCCCCACCGCGGAGCACCGGCCCGAAGTAGGCCAGCGAGCCCAGCACGATGGGCAGGAAGCCACCCACGGCCACCAGGACCAGGGTCGTGCGATCGGACGTCTCGCGACCGCCAGCGGCCTCGACCGCGAGGGCGACGGTCGCTCCGACCCACCACGCCATCCCGGTGGCCAGCAGCCAGACCCGGGGCCCGGCCCAGCGCAGCTGGCGGCGGACGGGTCGGGGGCAGAGCCCCACGGTGGCCATCAGCCCCACGGCGTAGAGGACGAGCCCGACCGCGGTGAGCGCCGCCGCCTCGAGGATGGCCCCCGCCGAGGCGAGTGCGGCGGCGACGGCCAACGCCACGAGCACCGTCCGGATGGCCGGGGCCGACGCCCGGGGCCCCATCTTCGACCGGATCTGGGTGGCCACGAAGAACGGCAGGGTGGCGGCCACGACGATGCCCACCAGCCCGTAGAGGTTGGCCACCATGTGGGCCTGCCCCAGTGCGACGGCCCGGTCCGGCCACGCGTCGACGGCCCGGGCCAGCCCGAGCCCGCTGCCGGCCACGACGACCACGACGTCGGACAGGTCGAGCTCCCGGGCGAGCACCAGCCCGACCGCCCCTGCGGCCAGCAGCAGCCGTTGCCACCGCACCACCGCGTCGGGCGGCGGGATGGAGGTCGACCAGGTCACCGCGAGCAGCGGCGTGGCCCCCGACACGGCCAGGAGCAGCCCGCCGACGAAGAAGAGGTGGAGGGGCACCCACCGGCCGGTGCTCGTGGGAACCACCACGACGATCGCCGCCGCGACGGTGAAGCCGACGGCCAGCAACAGGGTGCGTCGAGCCTGTCGGTGGACCACCGCCACCCGATCGGCCCGGCGGTCGGGCTCGTCGGCGGCGGCTGGCGGCTGGTCGGTCATGGAAGGGCCCGCTCGCAGGAGGTGGGGGGAGGGCAGAGGCGCGGCGCCGACCTCGGCCGCAGCGTCCACCCTCGCTCGATTCTCTAGTCACGAGTAGAGTAATCAACGTCACCCGAGACGTGCCCTCCTTCGCCTGCACGAGGACCGCCATGCCGGCCGAGACCCACCAACACCGAGACCAGGTCACCTCCGACGACGTCCTCGAACTCCTGCTCGTGGTGCTGGAGGTCCCCGACCGGTCCTCCGCCGGCGCCGACACGGAGCTCGGCGAGGTCGGCATCGACAGCGACCTCGCGTTGCTCGACCTGTGGGACGCCATCGTCGAGGAGTTCGGCGAGCGGACCCTCGGCGAGATCGACCTCGACGACCTGCGCGCCGCCCACACCGTCGGCGAGCTGGCCGAGGTCGCCACCAAGGGATGGAGCGCCGGCTCCCTGGCGCCCACCGACGGCGACGAGCCCTCGTGACCACCCTCCAGGTGCAGGCCCGGGCCCTCGGCGACCCCACCCGCCACCGCCTCTTCCGCTACATCGCCGATGCACCCAGCGCGGTCGGGGTCGTCGAGCTCACCGACCACGTCGGGCTGAACCACAACGCGGTGCGCCAGCACCTGGCCAAGCTGGTCGACGCCGGGCTCGTCACCGAGGCCACGGCACGGCCGGCCGGCCCCGGCCGGCCCCGGCTCGTCTACCGGGTCGACCCCACCGCGGCCAGCCGCTGGGAGGTGCCGGGCCCCTACGAGCGCCTGGCCCAGTGGCTCAGCGAGGTGATCCGCACGGGGCAGACCCCGGCCGAGATCGGTCGACTCGCCGGCCGAGCCGAACACGAGCGAGGCCCGAGCGAGGACGATCCCATCGCCGAGCTGACCCGGGTCATGGCCCGCCAGGGCTTCGACCCGATCGAACGCCGTCGCGGCTCCAGCGTCGATCTGGTCCTGCAGAACTGCCCGTTCGAGACGACGGCGCTCGCCGATCCCGCGACCGTCTGCCAGCTCCACCACGGCCTGGCCGTCGGGGTGGCCGACGCGATCGGTGGCGTCGTCGTCGACGACCTGGTCGCCAAGGACCCTCGGCGGGCCGGCTGCCGCTTGCGTTGCCATCTCGACGAGTCCACCCTCGACACCACCACCGGCCCCGCCTGACCCCCGACCGTCACGTCGAGCCCGCGGCCGCCACCATGGTCGAGCCCGACCGCCGGTGCCCGCCCGACCCCACCCGAGGAGCGACCGACCATGGCCTTCGACCCGCGCATCCTGCCGTCGGACCCCGTCGTGACGCTCGACGCCCACCTGGCCCGGGGCGGCGGCGCCGGCCTGGTGGGGGCTCGCCACGTCGGCGCGGAGGAGACCCTCGCCGTGCTGGCCGCCTCGGGGCTGCGGGGCCGGGGAGGGGCCGGGTTCCCGGCGGCCGTGAAGTGGCGCTCGGTGGCCGGTGGCGCACCCGGCACCCGCTACGTGGTGGCCAACGGCGCCGAGGGGGAGCCCGGCACGTTCAAGGACCGCACCCTGTTGCGCACCAATCCCTTCGCCGTGCTCGAGGGGGTCCTGATCGCGGCGGAGACGGTGGGGGCTCGCCAGGCGTTCGTGGCGTTGAAGGCCAGCTTCGAACCGGAGACCGCGGCGCTGAGGGGAGCGTTGCGGGAGATCGAGGGAGCCGGGTGGCTGCACGGCATCGAGGTCACGCTCGTCACCGGGCCCGAGGAGTACCTCTTCGGCGAGGAGAAGGCCCTGCTCGAGGTGATCGAGGGGCGTGAGCCGCTCCCGCGCTGGCTCCCGCCGTACCTCCATGGCCTGTTCGCCACCGGCCCCCAGCTCGGTTGGCAGGCCACCGACGGCGACATCGACCCGGCCGCGGGAGCCAACCCCACCCTGGTCAACAACGTCGAGACCCTCGCCCACGTGGCGTGGATCCTGGCTCACGGGGTGGAGGCGTTCCGATCCGAAGGCACCGAGGGCACGCCCGGCTCGGTCTCGTGCACGGTCGTGGGTGACGTCGACCGGCCGGGGGTGCACGAGGTGCCGGCCGGGACGCCGCTGCGCCAGGTGCTGGACACGTGCGGAGGGCCTCGCCCGGACCGGAGCGTCAAGGCCGTGTTCTCCGGGGTGTCGAACGCCGTGATCACCGCCGACCTGCTCGACACCCCGCTCTGCTTCGACGCCATGGAGCAGGCCGGGGTGGGCCTGGGTTCGGCCGGGTTCGTCGTCTACGACGACTCGGCCTGCATGGTCGAGGTGGCCACCATGCTGTCCCGGTTCCTCGCGGTGGAGTCGTGCGGGCAGTGCCCACCCTGCAAGCTCGGCTCCGGGCAGATCACTGCCGCCCTCGACCGGATCCGCACCGGCCAGGGTGAGGATGCCGACCTGGGGCGCATCGCCGAGAACCTGCGCATCGTCGCCGACGGCAACCGCTGCTACATCCCGGTGCAGGAACGGGTGATGGTGTCGAGCATCCTGCGGGCCTTCCCCGACGACGTGGCCGCCCACCTCGAAGGCCGCTGCCCGTCCGACCGGTCCGTCGTGCCCACCCCCAAGATCGCCGACATCGTCGACGGCCGGGTCACCTACGACGACCGCCAGGACCGCAAGCGACCGGACTGGACCTACGACACGTGAGCTGACGGTCCGTCAGATGGCCGACGGTGCGGGCGGTAGCGTCGCGGCGTCGAACACGTGAGCACCCGAGGAGGCCCGCAGTGGCGCTGGAGATCGATCTGAGCGGCAAGGCGGTGCTGGTCACCGGGGGCACCAAGGGCGTCGGTCGCGGCATCGCCCAGCGCTTCGCCGACGCCGGAGCCACCGTCGTGGTGTGCGCCCGCCGTGAACCCGAGCAGCCGCTGCCCGAAGGCTGGATCTTCGTCCCCGCCGACCTGCGCGAGGGCGAGGCCGCCTGGGCCGCGGTCGACGCCGCCCACGAGGCCGCCGGACGCCTCGACTGCGTGGTCAACAACGCCGGCGGCTCGCCCCCCGCCGACTCCGCCGACGCGTCGCCCCGGTTCTCCGAGCGCATCGTGGCGCTCAACCTGCTGGCCCCCCTCTACGTGGCCCAGCGCGCCCACCACCACATGAAGGACCAGGACGGCGGCGGGTCCATCGTCAACGTCGGGTCCATCGTGGCCCAGCGCCCCTCCCCCACCACTGCCGCCTACGGGGCGGCCAAGGCCGGGCTCAAGCAGCTCACCACCACCTTGGCCATGGAGTGGGCACCGACGGTGCGGGTGAACTCCATCACCTGCGGCTACATCCTCACCGAGCAGGCCGAGCTCTTCTACGGCGAAGGCGAGCGTCGCCAGCAGGTGGAGTCGCTCATCCCCATCCAGCGTCTGGCGAAGCCCACCGAGATCGGCGACGTGGCCGTCTGGTTGGCCTCCGACCTCGCCGGCTACGTCACCGGCGCCGACGTCGCCGCCCACGGAGGCGGCGACCGACCGCCGGTGATCGACGAAGGCTGAGCGCTCCCGGACCACACTGGACCGATGAGCCCTGATGATCCGACCGCGGACCGCTGGGGGGCGGCCACCGAGCAGGTGCGCCGATGGCTGGAGACCAACCTCGGCGAGGTGCGTGACCTGCGCCGTCAGCCCCGGTGGCGACCGGTGTGGTTCGCCGACGTGGAACGAGACGGGGAGCGCCTCGAGCTGGTGGTGCGCGGCGATCGCACCGACATGCCGCTGATCTTCCCGCTCGACCACGAGATGCGCCTCCAGCAGGTGCTCCACGACCACGGCATCCCGGTGCCGAAGGTGCACGGGCTCATCGACGAGCCGCTGGCCTATGTGATGGACCGGGTCGGCGGCCAGCAGGACTTCCGGGGGACGTCCGACGAGGACCGTCGGGCCGTGGTCGACGACTACCTGCAGATCCTCGCCCGCCTGCACACCCTGCCTCTCGAGCCGTTCCGCGCTGCGGGGATCATGGGTCCCGAGCGCCCCGAGGACGCCGGCACCTTCGGGCTGGCGAGGTACGAAGCCGTCTATCGGTCGACCAAGAACGGCCCCGACCCCTTCATGGAGTTCTGCCTCGGCTGGCTGCACCGCAACCCGCCCGACTCCCAGGGCCGGCAGTCCGCCATCGTGTGGGATTCCGGCCAGTTCCACCAGGCCGACGGGCACATCGTCGCCCTGCTCGACCTCGAGATCGGGCACCTCGGCGACCCGATGATGGACCTGGCGGCGTGGCGGATGCGCGACACCATCGTCGGCTACGGCTCGTTCGCCGAGCTCTACGCCCGCTACGAGGAGCTGACCGGTGCCCCGGTCGACCTCGAGGCGCTGATGCGCCACCACTTCGCCTTCACCCTCACCAACCAGCTGGCCCTCGGCCAGGCGGTGCGGGCCCCGCACGCCGACACCGACCTCATGACCAACATGCAGTGGTGCCTGGAGACGAACCTGTTCGCCACCGAGGCCCTGGCCGAGATCCTCGACGTCGAGTTGCCCACGGTGGCGGTGCCCGAGCCGCGCCCGTCCCGGGCCACCACGGCGCTGGCCAACATGGCCGACGTGCTGCGCGACCTCGAGACCGACGACGAGTGGCTGGCCTATCGCCTGCGCACCCTGTTCCGCAGCGCTCGGCACGTCCGCCGGGTCGACGAGGTCGGTGACGCGCTCAGCGACGCCGACCTCGACGACATCCACCAGGTGCTCGGCCACCGCCCCGACGATTGGTTCGCCGGGGAGGCCGAGCTCGAACGCTTCGTGCTCGCCGATGCCGGCACGGGCCGGTGGGACCTCGAGCTGTTGGCCTTGTTCCACAAGCGCAACCTGCGAGCCCACACGCTCCTCGGCCCGCCGGGCAGCGCCATGGCCACCCACCTGCCCATCCAGACGTTCCGCTGACAGCCGCCCTCCGCTGCGGGGAACCCCGGAGCGTCAGGCATCGCCCATCGTGGCGGCCAGCAGGGCACTGATGTCGCCCCGTTCACCTTCCCTCGTCTGGCCGCCGGCGGCGAGGAACCTCCGCATCGGTTCCTGGTGCCCGCCCGTGGCCATGAGCCGGGTCAGGGCGGCGTTCTCGACGGCGAGCACCTCGGCGTCGTCCGTGAGGGCGGCGTCGACCACCTCCTTGACGGCGGCGATCGATGCTCGGGGGAGCCGGGCCACCCTCCGCGCCAGCGCCATGGCGTGCTCGTCGAGGTGCTGGGCCGGGAGCAGCGCGTCCAACCAGCCCAGCGCCAGCGCCTCCTCGGCGGGCACGTCCCGTCCGGTGAGCAACAGCTCGAGCGCTCGGGAGCGCCCCACCAGCCGGGACCACCGGACGGTGCCACCCGCGCCGGGGAGGATGCCGAGGGCGGCCTCCGGCTGACCCACCACCGAACCGAAGGAGCCGATCCGCAGGTCGAGCGCCGAGAGGAACTCGCAGCCCCCTCCCCGCGCCACCCCGTCGAGGACGCCGATGGTGAAGAACGGGGCCCGGTGCAATCGCTCGAACGTGGCCTGCGCCACGTTGGGCTCGGTCACCTCGGCCCCGCGGTCGGGCACGACGTCGACGAGTTGGTGCACATCGCCGTGCATCAAGAAGAAGTCGGGGTCGGCGCTACGGAACACCACCACCCGCACCGAGTCGTCGCCCTCGGCGTCGGGCAGCCAACCGAGGAGCGCGACCATGAAGTCGGCGTCCACCAGGTTCAGGGGCGGGGCGTCGATGGTGACGGTGACGACCCCTTCGTCCTGTTCGACGTGCAGCACCTCGTCGTTCACGACCGACCACCCTTCGTGTGTCCCACCGGTGCACCCCGCACCAGCTCCTGCGACGTCGGCACCGGTGCCGGACCCGACCGCCGCGAAGGGCGGCCCCGACTCGGCCAGGTGACCCCTCCGTCCCCGGGAGATCCGGATTCTGCCAGGTCGTCGAGACCTGCGAGCCGACGCTCGATCACCACCTCGCTCAGCGCGCCGGTCGCACCATCGGCCAGATGGGTGGGCTGTCGTCGACGGTGAACTCGGTGGTGACCTCGAACCCGTGGCGCTCGTAGAGCACGACGCTGCGGGGCGTGGTGGCCTCGAGGTAGGCAGCCGCCCCGTCGCGGTCGACCGACGCCAGCGTGTGGGCCAGCAGGGCTCCTCCCACCCCCTGACCGTGGGCCACCGGGCGCACCCCGATGGCGGGCAGGTACCAGTGGACCTCGTCGGGGTGGTGCTCGGCCATGGCCGCCCCGAGCACCATGGTCCGCTCGATCTGGCCCTCGAGGACCTCCACGAAGCCGGCGCCGTGCTGGGCCCAGAACGACTCGCTGTCCTCACCTCGGGCGCCCGGAGGCTGCCACAGCGCAGCGGCGCCACGGTCGTCGACCACGACCTCCCCGTCGGGCAGGTAGAGGTGCTCGGCGAGGAAGCCGAACATGCCCCGCAGGACCCGGGGCCTCGACTCGTCGTCGGGGAACGCCCAGATCATGAGCGGATCGTCGGTGAACGCCTCGCCCAGGGCGGTGGCCACCACGTCGAGGTCGGTGAGGGTCGCGGCGCGGGGTCCGTCCATCCCGGCATCTTGGCAGCTGACGCGGCGGGGTCGAGCGTCAGATCACGCCGTCGGCGCGCAGGGCCTCGATGGCCTCGGCGTCGTAGCCGGCCGCCGCGAGCACGTCGGCGGCGTGCTCGCCGAGCGCCGGCGGGCGGGTGCGCCCGAGGGACGCCTCGTCGCCGTCGGTGGTGCCCACCCGAACTGGGTTGGCCACCACCGGGAGGCCGTCGTCGAGGGTCAGCACGCCGCGGCGGGCCTTCACCTGCTCGTCGTCGGGGAGGTCGGCGGGCGCCAACACCGGGCCCACGCCCCCGGCCAGACCCGGGTCGGCCAGCCAGTCGGCGGCGGGACGACGGTCGAACAGCTCGGCGAGGCGCGCCGCGGCGGCCACCTCGTCGTCGATCCCCATGCGGTGATCGACCAGGTCCGGCGCGTCGAGGGCCTCGCACAGCGCCTTCCACGACCGGGGCTCGGTGGCGGTGAGGGTGACGTGGGCGCCGTCCGCGCAGCGGTACACGGCGCTGGCCGCGAACTGGCCCCACTCCGGTCCTGCGCCCGACACGTGGCGGGTGACAGCGTCGGACATCACCCACTGGACGGCCTCGGTGATCGAGGCGTCGACGCGGGCCCCCTCCCCCGTGCGGTCCCGCTCGGCCACCGCGGCCAGGATGCCCACCACCGCGGTGAGCGCCCCCACCGGGACGGTGAGCACGACGTCGGGCTGCCGGGGGTGCTCCCCCTGCCCCAGCTGGGACAGCACCCCGGCCGCGCCCAGGTACGTCAGGTCGTGGCCGGGCGCCTGCGCCCGCGGACCGGTGGATCCGAACCCGGTGATCGAGCACCAGACGAGGCGCGGGTTCTCGGCCCGCAGGTCGTCGTAGCCCAGCCCGAGGGCGTCGAGCTGACCGGGGCGGTGCGACTCGACGATCACGTCGGCCTGGCGGACGAGCCGGTCCAGGACCTCGCGGGCCCGGTCGTGCTTGAGGTTCAGCGTCATCGAGCGCTTGCCCCGGTTGAGGGCGGAGTGCACGGCCTTGACCTCCCCGGGCTCGAGGTCGCGCAGCCCGTCGCCCCGACCGGGCGCCTCCACCTTGACCACGTCGGCGCCGAGGTCGGCCAGCAACAGGGTGCAGTAGGCGCCCGGGTACAGGCGCGAGAGGTCGAGCACCCGCAGGTGCGACAGCGGTCCTCGTCGGTCGTCCACCGGTGGGCGCCGGCCGCCTAGGGGTGCTGGCTGGAGACCGACACGACCTCGCCGGTCATGTAGGTCGAGTAGTCCGAGGCCAGGAAGACCATGACGTTGGCGATCTCCCACGGCTCGGCCGCCCGACCGAAGGCCTCGCGGCTCTCGAGCTCGGCCAGCAGCTCGTCGGTGGTGACCTTGGCCAGGAACGGGTGCATGGCCAGGCTGGGGGCCACCGCGTTGACCCGCACGTCGTGCTCGGCGGCCTCCACCGCGGCGCAGCGGGTGAGGGCCATGACCCCGGCCTTGGCCGCCGCGTAGTGGGCCTGGCCGTGCTGGGCCCGCCAGCCGAGCACCGAGGCGTTGTTGACGATGACGCCGCCACCGTGGGCGTAGAGGTGGCTCATCTCGGCCCGCATGCACCGGAAGGTGCCGTTGAGGGTGACGTCGAGGACCAGGTTCCACTGGTCGTCGGTCATGTCGACGATGGGCACCTCGCCACCGAGGCCGGCGTTGTTGATGAACACGTCGATGCCGCCGGTGGCCTCGTTGGCCCCGGCGATCAGACGCTGCACGTCGTCCTCGACGGTGACGTCGCACGGGATGCCGGCGACGCCGAGCTCGTCGGCGGACTCGGCCAGGCGCCGCTCGTGCTTGTCGGAGATGACCACGGTGGCCCCCTCCTCCACGCAGCGCTTGGCGGCGGCGAAGCCGATGCCGGTGCCGGCCGCCGCGGTGACCAGGACCTTCTTGCCGGCCAGCAGGCCGTGGGGGGCGGGGTACTCGGGGGCAGCGGGGCTCACGACGGGTTGGGCTCCTTGGGCAGGCCGAGCACGCGTTCGCCCAGCACGTTGCGCTGGATCTCGTTGCTGCCGCCGTAGATGGTCTCGGAACGGGTGAAGAGGAAGAGCTTCTGATCGAGCGTGAGCTCGTAGGGGAAGCCCTCGGCGATCATGGCCTCGGGGCCGGTGAGGTCCATGGCCAGCTCGCCGAGGTCGGAGTGCCACTGGCCCCAGAACAGCTTGGAGATGGAGGCCTCGGGGCCGGGGACGCCGGCGCCCATGGACCGCAGGCCGTTCCAGCGCATGAGCTGCAACCCGATGTGGGCGTCGACCAGGCGCTGGCGCACGACCGGGTCGGTGGCGCGCCCGTTGGCCTGCGCCAGGGAAACGAGGTGGTCGAGCTCGCGCTCGAAGCCGACCTGCTGGGCGAGGGTGGAGATGCCCCGCTCGAAGGCGAGCAGGTCCATGGCCACGCCCCAGCCCTTGCCGGGCTCGCCCACGATGAGGTCGGCCTCGGTGGTGGCGTCGGAGAAGAAGACCTCGTTGAACTCGCCGCCGCCGGTGATCTGGATGATGGGGCGGATCTCGACGCCGGCCTGGTCCATGGGCACCAGGAAGAACGAGAGGCCCTTGTGGCGGGAGGAGCCGGGGTCGGTGCGGGCGACCACGAAGCACCAGTGCGACACGTGGGCCAGGGAGGTCCAGACCTTCTGGCCGTTGATCACCCACTGGTCGCCATCGAGGAAGGCGCGGGTCTTGACGTTGGCCAGGTCGGAGCCGGCGTCGGGCTCGCTGTAGCCCTGGCACCAGCGCTCGTCGCCCCGCAGGATGCCGGGGAGGAAGCGCTCGCGCTGGGCCTCGGTGCCGTGGGCGATGAGGGTGGGACCGAGCAGGTTCTCGCCCATGTGGTTGACCCGCCCGGGGGCCTGGGCCCGGGCGTACTCCTCGGCCCAGATGATCTGCTGGCCCACGGTGGCGTTGCGGCCACCGTGCTCGACGGGCCACCCGAGCCCGATCCAGCCGGCCTCGCCCAGCACCCGCTCCCAGCGTTCGCGGATCTCGAACCCGACCTCTTCGTCGCCGGGGCCACCCCGACCCTTGAGGGTGGCGTACTCACCGACGAGGTTCTCGGCCAACCACGCCTTGGCCTGGCCGCGGAAGGTCTCCTCGTCGACGGTGGAGACGTCGACCGGCAGGCCCATCAGGCGTTGGGCTGCTCGTTGGCGGCGGCGGCCCGGCGGCTCTCCTCGGCCATCTGGATGGCCTTGAGCGGCTCGGTGCCGACGGTGCCGTGCAGCGACGTGGCGATCTCTTCCGGCGTCCAACGACCGTCGGTGTACATGGCCCGTACCTCCCGGGGCTGGTCCCAGACGGCGATCTTGCCGCCCACCACCGAGTACACCTGACCGGTGACGTCCTGTGCCTGGTCGGAGAGCAGATAGGTGACCATGGGGGCCACGTCCTCGGGTTCGCCGTTCTCGGCGAGGGCCATCGGAACGTTGGCCGACATGCGGGTGCGGGCCACGGGGGCGATGGCGTTGGCCCGCACGCCGTAGCGGTAGAGGCCGGCCGCCGCCGAGTAGGTGAGCGACACGATGCCGCCCTTCGCGGCCGCGTAGTTGGCCTGGGCGGTGGAGCCGAGCGACCACACACCGGAGGTGAACGACACCATGGAGCCGCCGCCGTTCTTGCGCATGTAGGCCGAGGCCGACTTGAAGACGGTGAAGGTGCCCTTCATGTGCACCCGGATGACGTCGTCCCACTCCTCCTCGGACATGTTGAACAGCATCCGCTCGCGCAGGATGCCGGCCACGCAGACCACGCCGTTGAGCGAGCCGTAGGTGTCGAGGGCCGCGCCCACGATGCCCTCGCCGCCCTCCATGGTGGAGACGTCGTTGGCCAGGGCCAGCGCGTTGCCGCCGGCGGCGGTGATCTCGGCGACGACGGCGTCGGCGACCTCGCTCGTGGGCTCGGACCCGTCGGCGGCCACGCCGTAGTCGGCGACCACGACGTTGGCCCCCTCGGCGGCGGCCGCCAGGCACACGGCCCGACCGATGCCCCGGCCTCCGCCGGTCACGGCGATCGTCTTGCCCTCGAGGAAGTTGCCCATCAGTTCGCTGTCTCCCGTGTCGACGTCGGGCGCCCGCGCCACCCGCCAACCGGGTCCGGCGCGTTTCTGACGCTCCATCAGATCCGCCGCTGACAGTACCGCGGCCTCCCGCCACCCTCCCACTTCCGACGGGCGCCGGGCGCCGGGTGCCGGGTGCCGGGTGCCGGGAGACCGGAGCCGGGCGCGACGAGACCCCGGCACCAGCCGGGGTCTCGAGGATGGTGCGGGGCGGGCCCTACAGCTTCAGGACGCGCTCGGCGTTCTGGTGCAGGAACTTGGGCCAGACCTCGTCCTTGAACGGGACGTTCTTCATCTCGGTCATGATCCGCTCGAGCGACAGCCCCATGGGGAAGTAGCCGGCGTAGATCACCTTGTCGGCCCCACGGGTGTTGGCGTAATCGATGATGCGCTGGTTGTAGTGCTTCGGCGCGAAGGCCGAGGTGGAGTAGTGCAGGCCCGGCCACTTGAGCATGAGCTTCACCATGAGCTCCGTCCATGGCTCGCAGCCGTGGCGGCTCACGTAGGTGAGCTCGGGGAAGTCGTACATGACCTCGTCGACGTGCTCGACGTGTTGCACCTGGAACTTGAGCCGGGGACCCGGAATGCCGGTGCAGACGAAGACCGGGATGTCGAGCTCGCAGGCCTTGGCGTAGATCGGGTACATCTTCTTGTCGTTGATGGCCACCTGCGGGAAGCACCCCGCCGGGAACATGGTGATGGCCTTCACACCCCAGGTCTCGTAGGCCCGCACGATCTTCTCGATGCCGGCCATGCCCTCGTTGGGATCGCCGTTCACGGCACCGAAGAAGCGGTCGGGGTGGCGCTCGATGGCCTCCTCACCGGTGGACTCGGCACCTTCTTCGCCGCGACCGCCGACGCCGACCATGCCCTTGGCCACGCCCCACTTGTCCATCTCGCCCAGGGTGTAGGCCACCGGGTCGTCGGACTCCTGGAGCGCCTTTTCCTTGTCCGGCGGCTTCTTGAACATGTACTCCGCCGGGAAGGCGAACTCTTCCTTGGACTCCTTGTCCTTGGTCTGCTGGGTGATGAAGGCGTACTGGGCCTTCATGTCCTTGGCCGGGAACCCGATCATCGTGTCGATGATCGGGAGGCCCTCGGGCATCGTCATTGGTGTGGCTCCCCCTGGAGTCGTCGGACCACTGCAATCTAGTTCTAGTTCAGCGGTGCTCCGAACACGCCCGGACGGCGCCTCGCCGACTACTTCAGGGCGATGGGGTTGACCGGCGACCCGGTGGCGTGGGTGATGGGCTGGGGCGGCGCCGACAACAAGAAGGTGTACTGGCCGTCGTCGGCGCAGTCGGCTGCCAGCTCCTCGAGGTCGAAGTGCTGGCCCTGGGTGAGGCCCATGTCGACCAGGTGCAGCAGGTGCACCGGCAGCGGCATGTCCTCGTACTCGCAGGGAAACACCTCGAAGGTGCCGTTGTCGACGGCGACGGCGGCGATCTCGTTGCGGTGGAACCACTCGACGCTCTGCAACGAGGGGCCCGCGGCGGTCATCGTGTAGTTCATCTTGTCGCCGGCCTTGAGCATCTGCATGGCCCCCGTGCGCAAGAGCACGATGTCGCCCGACTCGATGGTGACCTTGGCCATCTCGGCGGCGGCGTCGAGGTCGTCGCCGGTGACGGCGTAGCCCCCGTCGAGCTTGTCGACGCCCTTCAGGCGGGCGATGTCGAGCAGCACCCCCCGACCGGTGAGGGTGTCGATGTGGTCGATGCCGAGCACGGTGGCCCCGTCGACGGTGATCGTGTCGGCCGGCACGCCGTTGTAGAGCTGACCGTCGTAGCTCACGTGGGACAGCCCGTCCCAGTGGGTGGCGGCCTGCAGGCACAGCACGATCATGTCGTCGCTGGACTTGAACTCCGGATCGAGCACCCCGGGGCTGTTGATCTCGAGCATGGTGTGCTGCGGGTTCTGGCGGCGGCCGATGAAGCCGAGCTGGGGGCCGTCGAAGTTCAGCGGGAGGGCCAGCGAGATGGCCTTGCCGCTCTTCACCGAGGCCGCCGCTCGCCGGCGGGCCGCGTCGTCGATGAAGTTGATGGTGCCGATGCGGTCGTCGTCGCCCCACCGGCCCCAGTTGCGGACCTTGGCGGACAGCTCTCGGAAGTGGTCGTTCAGCGGCATTGGTTCCCCCGTGTCGGATCGTGTGGAGATGTGGCCCCGGCCCGGTGCCGGAGCGCGTCGGTCAGATGCTGATGCCGCCGTCGGCCACGACGATGGCGCCGGTCATGTAGTCGGCGTCGTCGGAGGCCACGAAGGCGAAGAAGCGGGCGAGGCGCTCCGGCGACGCCGGCGCCACGTTGTCGCGGCTCATCTTCTTCATGCGGTTCCAGTCGACGCCCTCGGGCGGCATGAACTGCCCGTACATCGGGGTGTCGACCCCACCGGGGGCCACCGCGTTGATGCGCAGGGGCAGGTCGTACTCGGTGGCCAGCGCCTTGGTGAGCATGATCACGCCCCCCTTGGACGCGCAGTACGCCGCGCTCCAGGGCTGGCCCATGATCCCCGCCGTCGAGGCGGTGTTGACGATCGAGCCCTCGCCGCGCTCGACCATGCCCGGCAGCACGGCCCGGCACACGTGGAAGGTCCCGGTGAGGTTGATGCCCACCATGCGGTCCCACATCTCGGGGTCGGCGGTGTGGGACTCCTGGAAGCCCCCGATCCCGGCGACGTTGCACACCACGTCGAGCCGCCCGAGCTCCGCCGTGACCTGCCCGACGGCGGCTTCGGTGGCCTCCCACGAACGCACGTCGCAGGACACGGCCATGGCTGACCCGCCGGCGCCCTCGATCTCGGCCACCGTGTCGGCCGCTCCGTCGGCCACCACGTCCATGACCGCGACCGTGGCCCCCTCGGCGGCCAGGCGCATCGCAGTGGCCCGCCCGATGCCCGATCCGGCGCCCGTGACGAGCGCGTGCTTGTTCGCGAACCGCTGTTCCATGTGTCCCCCGTGGGCGTGGTCGGTGCGGCCGCCGGGAGCCCGACGGCCGGTGGAGCGTCTAGAAGGTGAGCACGCCGCGGGCGACGCCGCCGCTCTCCATGTCGTGCACCGCGTCGTGGAAGCCCTCGAGCGGATAGGTGTTGGTGACCAGCTCGTCGAGCATGAACTCGCCGCGGCGGTACAGCTCGACGATCTGGGGCATGTGCACGTGGGGGCTGTAGGAACCGGCCCGCACACCGATGACGCCCCGCTCGTTCTGGGTGAAGTCCTGGTACGGAAGCTCGAACTTGGCGTCGCCACCGGGGGTGCCGATGATCACCACGTTGCCGCCCCAGTCGAGCATCTTCAGCGCGTTGAAGGTGACCTCCGGCCGGGCCACGACGTCGAAGACCCAGTCGACGCCACCGGCCCCGAACGGCCCCGACAGCTCGCCTTCCTCGTAGGGCTCGAGTGTCCGCACCTGCTCGACGATGTCGTCGGCCCGACCGTCGAGGAAGTCGGTGGCACCGAACTGCTTGGCCAGCTCCTCCTTCTGCGGGTCGACGTCGATGGCGATGATGCGGCTGGCCCGGCGCACCCGCAGGGCCTGGATGGCGTTGAGGCCCACACCGCCGCAGCCGTAGACCACGGCGGTCTGGCCCACCTCGACGTTGGTGCGGTACATCACCGCGCCGGCGCCGGTCATCACACCGCAGCCCACCAGGCAGGCGGACGTGAAGGGCACGTCCTTGGGGATCTTCACCGCCTGGATGGCCTTGATGACGGTGCGCTCGGTGAACACCGACGCCGCCGCGAAGTTCCAGCAGGCCTCGCCGTCGAGGGTGAAGGGCTGGGCCATGTTGCCGAGGGTCTTGCGGCAGCGGGTGGGCTTGCCGGCGCCGCAGGCCTGGCACATGCCGCACGCCGCCAGGGTGGAGATGATGACGTGGTCGCCCACCTCGACGTTGGTGACACCGGTGCCGACCTGGTCGACGATGCCGGCGCCCTCGTGGCCGAGCACGGCCGGGGCCGGCCAGCCGAAGGCGCCGGACGCGGCGGTGATGTCGGAGTGGCACACCCCGGCCGCCATGACCTTGACGACGACCTCCCCGGGGCCGGCGTCGCGGACCTCGAGCCCGTCGACGACCTCTGCGCCCTTGTCACCGGTGTAGACGATGCCCTTCATGTGCTCCCCCGTTGGGTGCGGCCGGGCCGTGGCCCGGCGATGTCGTGGTGGACTCGGGAAGGCGACCCCCTGCCGGGTGCCGCGCCATCCCCGTGGATGTGATCAGGCCGGCCAGATGACCGATTGCAGCTCGGTGTAGGCCTCTAGGCCCCAGTCGCCGCCGTCGCGACCCACACCGGAGAGCTTGAAGCCCCCGAAGGGCACCTCGTGGTGGCGCTGCACGGTGTTGATGCCCACGGTGCCGGAGCGGATCCGCTTGGCCAGCTCGTAGCCGCGGGCCCCGTCCTCGCAGTACACGTAGGAGAGCAGGCCGTAGTCGCTGTCGTTGGCGATGTCGATGGCCTCGTCCTCGTCGTCGAAGGGGACCACCACGACGACCGGGCCGAAGATCTCCTCGCGCACCGGGCTCATGCCGTTGTTGCACCCGGCCAGCAGGGTGGGGCCCACGTAGTAGCCCTTGTCCATGCCCGGATCGCGGCCGTCGACGACCAGCTCGGCGCCCTCGGCGACACCGTCGGCGATGTGGCCCAGGATCCGGTCGCGCTGGATGCCGGAGATGACCGGGCCCACGACGGTCTCGGCGTCGAGGGGGTCGCCCACCTTGAGGGCCTTGGCCGCCTCGGCCAACTTGCCCACCAGCTCGTCGTAGCGGCTGCGGTGGACGATGACCCGGGTGGGGGCGGTGCAGATCTGACCGGAGTGGAAGGCCCAGACGCTGGCGATGCCGGTGACGGCCTTGTCGATGTCGGCGTCCTCGGTGACCACGCAGGCGCCCTTGCCGCCGAGCTCCTGGAGCTGGCGCTTCATGGTGCGGGCGCCCGCCTCCATGATCTTGATGCCCACCGACGTGGAGCCGGTGAAGCTCACCATGTCGACGTTGTCGTCGTCGACGAGCACGGCGCCCACCTCGGGCTTGGCCCCGGTGACGATGTTGACCACGCCGGGCGGGAAGCCCACCTCGTCGAGGATCTTGGCCAGCTCGATGACGCAGAGCGGGTCCTGAGGGGCCGGCTTCATGACCACCGTGCACCCGACGGCCAACGCAGGAGCGATCTTGCCGACCATGTTGGTGGTGGGGAAGTTGTACGGCGAGATGCAGGCCACCACGCCGACCGGGACGCGGTTGACGACGCCGCCCATGAGCGCACCGGCGGCCAACGGCGTGGCCCCGATGGGCTGGGGCGGGAGGCCCCGGGTGAGGTCGGTCATGGCGCCGCGGGCGTAGCGATCGAAGCGGCTGATGGCCACCGGGATCTGCATGAGCGACCCGACCGACGACGTGGCGCCGGCCTCGGCGATCACCAGGGGGATGAGCTCGGGAGTGCGCTCGGCCAGGCGCTTGCCGGCCGCTTCGAGCAGCGCGGCCCGCTCGCGGGGGTCGGTGCGGCTCCAGGCCGGGAAGGCCTCGGCGGCGGCGGCCGAGGCCGCCCGCACGTCGTCGGCGGAGGCCTCAGGGGCCTCGGCCACGACCTCTTCGGTGGCCGGATTGACGATCTCGTAGGTGCCGGCGCTGCCGTCGCGCCACTCGCCCCCGATGAGCTGCCGGTACGCGTTCGTGGTGGTCGTTGCCATGGATCTGACGTTACGTCAGATCCATGGCAACCGTCACCGCGACAGCGGCCGACGGCGTTTGCCACCCGTCCCGCCAGCGACGCGTTCAACGCCCCCTGACGGGCACGTGGAGGGCACCCGCCGGAGCGCAGCTGGCGGGATCGGTCCCGGCCGCCGGGATCGGGTCGGGATGAATCGGCCCTTCCCGCTTGGACTCGAGACCAGAGGGCGGTGAACCGCGGGGCGGGTCTGGCCGTGTCACCGCCCCGGAACGCCGGGTCTGCAGCCAGGATGGCGGTCCGACGGCGGCCAGCACCCCGTTGAATGTCTACTACTCCAGTAGTATCTTTCGGCCATGCCGAGAGGGAAGCCGTCACCGAAGCTCGCCATCACCGTGGATGCTGATGTCCATGATCGGGTGCGCGACGCAGCAGCGGCCGAGGGCCTCAGCGTGTCGGCCTGGATGACCACTGCGGCGCGGCGCGCGCTCCTCGTTCGCGACGGGCTCGCAGCCGTGGCCGACTGGGAGGCCGAGCACGGGACACTCACCGAAGCCGAGCTGAGCGCCGCGCACCGCCGTGTCGCTGCTCAGGTCGGAGCGACGTCGGCTCGACCCAAGAAGCGCTCCGCGTGAGCGTCGTGTACGACGCCGGCGCACTGATCGCCGCCGAGCGATCGGACAGAGCCATGTGGGCGGATCACCGCGTGCGGCTCGAGATGGGCCTCGTGCCCGTCACCACCGCTCCAGTCGTTGCCCAAGTCAGCCGGTCCGGACGACAAGCGCAGCTCCGCCGCTTCCTGCGTGGCTGCGAGGTCGTTCCCTTCGATGTCGACGAGGCTCACGACGTCGGTGCCCTGGCCGGCCGCGCCGGGGTGACGGACGTCGTGGAGGTCCATGCCGTAGCCACCGCCCATCGACTCCGGTTCAGCGTCGTCACGTCCGACGAGGGCGACCTGAAGCCGATCGCCGACCTGCTTCGACCGCGGGTCGCGCTCGTCAGAGTCTGAGGACCGGCCCCACACACAGCGCCGAGCGCCAACCGCGCGGCACCAGACGAGGACCTGGACCATCCCATGTCGCCGGGTCAGGGTGGCGAGGGGTGCTCGGGCCGGTTGCTGTGGTCCATCCGCGGCCCGGGCGTGGCCACCACACCGGCCCGGGGAGCAGGTCAAGGAGCGAGAGGGGCGACCACCGTCTCGGCGAAGCGATGGATGGCAGCCACACGGTCGTCGATGGAGGCGGCGGCCGTCCCGTCGCTGTCGCCCGGCATCATGGCGGGCGCGGCGAGGAAGCCGGTCACGCCCCGGTCGGCGAAGCGGCGGAAGTCGTCGGGGTCCATCGAGTAGATGCCCATGACCACCTCGAAGCCGTCGCCGAGACGACGCCCGTTGGCCTGGAGGGCGGCGTCGAGGCGGTCGAGCACGGCCTCGGCCTCGTCGAGCGGGTAGGCGTTGCCGATCCATCCGTCGTTGCGGGCCGCCCGGGCCAGGGCGGGCTCGGAGTGCCCGCCGATCCAGATCGGCACGTGGCCGCCGTCGGGCGGCGGCGACATGGTGACGGTGGGGAACGAGTAGTGCCGGCCCTCGTGGCTGACGGGCTGGCCGCTCCAGAGCTTGCGGCAGATCTCGATGCCCTCGTCGGTGCGGGCCCCCCGGGTGCGGAAGTCCTCGCCCAGGATCTCGAACTCCTCGGCCATCCACCCCACGCCCAGTCCGAGCGAGACCCGACCACCGGACATCGCCGACGCGGACGCAGCCAGCTTGGCGACCTCCACCGGGTGGCGCAGCGGGAAGATGTAGATGTTCTGGGAGAAGCGGATGCGCTCGGTGACCGCGGCCATGGCCCCCATGGCCACCCACGGATCGATCCACGGCGTCTCAGGGCGCCATCCCGGCTGGCCGTCCTCCTGGTAGGGGTACGCCGAGCGCAGCTCGGCCGGGAACAGCAGGTGGTCGGAGAGCAGCACGCCACCGAAACCGGCCTCGTCGCAGGTGGCGGCGAGCGTCGTGAGGGCCCCGGGCGGGATCCATGCTGTCGTGTGCCAGAACTCCATGTGCGGGTGCTCCTCGGGCGGGGACGGGTGGTGCGGGCGACCGTAGCGGGCCGGTGGTCGGGGTGGCGGAGCAGGGGCACGGGTGTAATCTGACGGTCCGTCAGAAACGCGCCGGCACTCCGACCGGCCGAACGGAGGGGTCACATGCTCGACGAGCTCATCAAGGGCGGCACGGTCATCGACGGCACGGGCGCACCCGGTCGCCAGGCCGACGTCGGCATCCGCGACGGCCGCATCGTCGCCATCGGCCAGATCGACGAGGACGCCACCGTCGTCACCGACGCCACCGGCAAGCTCGTCATCCCCGGCATCATCGACCCGCACACCCACTACGACGCCCAGCTGCTGTGGGACCCGGGCGCGTCGCCGTCGGCCAACCACGGGGTCACCACCGTGATCGGCGGCAACTGCGGCTTCACCCTCGCTCCCCTTCGGCCCACCCCCGAGGAGGCCGACTACCTCCAGCAGATGATGTCGCGGGTCGAGGGCATGCCCCTGCCCGCCCTCCAGCAGATCGACTGGGACTGGGAGACCTTCTCGGACTACCTGTCGAACTTCGAGGGTTCCATCTCGGTCAACGCCGGGTTCCTGGTGGGCCACTGCGCCATCCGCCGCTACGTCATGGGCCCCGACTCCGTGGGCAACGAGGCCACCCCCGAGCAGATCGAGGCCATGGTCGCCGAACTGCGCAAGGGCATCGAGGCGGGTGGGCTGGGCTTCTCCACCACGCTGTCGGGCTCCCACAGCGACGGCGACGGCCAGCCCGTCCCCTCGCGCTGGTCCACCAAGGAGGAGCTGCTGGCCCTGTGCGGCGAGGTGCGAGAGCACGAGGGCACCACCCTCGAGGCCATCGTCCCGGGCTGCCTCGACCGCTTCGCCGACGACGAGATCGAGCTGCTGGCCGAGATGAGCGCCGCCGCCAAGCGGCCGCTCAACTGGAACGTGCTCACGGTCGACAGCCGCGAGCCCGACCGCGCCCCCCGCCAGCTCTCGGCCGGCGACCGTGCCGCCGAGCTCGGCGGCCGGGTCGTGGCGCTCACCATGCCCGTGCTGGTGCCCATGAACATGAACTTCCTCACCTTCTGCGGCATCTGGCTGCTCCCCGGCTGGCAGGAGACCCTCCGGGTGCCGGTCGAGGAGCGCATCGAGGTCCTGAAGGACCCCGAGGTGCGGGCCCGCCTGCTGGCGTCGTCGCAGTCGCAGGAGGCCGGCATCTACCGCCGCCTCGCCGACTGGGACGAGTACGTCATCGGCGACACCTTCTCGCCCGACAACGAAGGCCTCAGCGGTCGCACGGTCGGCTCCATCGCCGCCGAGCGGGGCGCCGAGCCCTTCGACACGCTCCTCGACATCGTGATCGCGGACGACCTCAGGACGATCCTGTGGCCGGCGCCCAAGGACAAGGACGACGAGACCTGGCGCATGCGGGCCGAGGTCTGGAACGACCCGCGCGCCATCATCGGTGGTTCCGACGCCGGCGCCCACCTCGACCGCATGCAGGGCGCCACCTATCCCACCCGGTTCCTCGGCGACATGATCCGTGGTCGCAAGCTCGTGCCGGTCGAGCGGGCGGTGCAGCTGATGACCCAGGTGCCCGCCGAGCTGTTCGGCCTGCGCGACCGGGGTGTGCTGGCCGAGGGCCTGGCCGCCGACATCACCGTCATCGATCCCGAGACGGTCGGCTCCGAGAACGCCCACATGGTCGCCGACCTCCCGGGCGGTTGCGAGCGCCTCACCGCCGGTTCCTTCGGCGTCGAACGGGTGCTCGTCAACGGCACCGCCGTCATCGTCGACGGCGAGCCCACCGGCGCCGTGCCCGGCACGTTGCTCAAGGCTGGTCGCGACACCTACACCGTCGAGGTGTAGGCCAGACTCATCTCGAGCACGCGTCCCTGGGGGGCGTGGCTCCGACCCGGTGCCCGGTCCGCTTCGGCGACCGGGCACCGGCGCGTCGGCGCGTCGGCCCCGATCTTCGCCAGACCTTGGGTTATCGTGCCCCCCACGGCGCCTGGGGGGCTGCCGCCGAGCCGATCGGGGAGGAGGTCTGGTGGCCGAGCACTCGTCCGACCGTCAGTCCACCCGTGCGCTGGGAACGTTGCTCGACCACCACGCCGCGGTGTCGATCGGCCTCGTTGCCGGGCTGTTGGTGGCCTCGTTCCTGCTGACCCTGGCCCTCGGTGGCGCCCACCGGGTGGCGCCGCACTGGTTCTACGCCCCGATCCTCCTCGCCGGCATCCGCTTCGGGCTGGCCGGCGCCTTCCCGGCGGCGGCCGCCGCCACCTTGTTGGCCGGCCCGCTCACCCCCGGCAACGTCGAGGAAGGCACCCCCCAGGACCTCAGCGACTGGCTCGTGCGCGGCCTGTTCTTCCTGGTCATCGGGGTGGCCGTGTCCGTGGCCATCCGCCAGGGCCTGCAGGTCGTCCTCACCGACCACCGAGCGCGACGGCGTCGGGCGGAGCTGCGACGGGCCCTGGCCCACGGCGAGGTGGAGCTGCACTACCAACCGATCGTCGACCTCGACGACGGCCGGATCGTGGGCGCCGAAGCCCTCGTGCGCTGGCGCCACCCGACCAAGGGCCTGCTCGCCCCGGTCGAGTTCATCGACGACTTCGAACAGCTCGACGAGAGCACCGACTGGGTGATCGGCCAGGTGGCCGAGACGGTCGGGGGATGGAAGGAGCGGCTGAGCCTCGACCGCTTCCACGTGGCGGTGAACATCAGCGGCCACGACCTCGGCCGGGGGAGTCTCCCGGAACGCGTCGAGGCCCTGCTGGCGCCCACCGCCCTCGCACCGAGCGATCTCTGCCTGGAGGTCACGGAGTCCGCGGTCGTGCAGGACCTCGACGAGGCGGCGGCGACGCTCGCCGCGCTCCGCCTCGCCGGCACCACCATCGCCATCGACGACCTGGGCACCGGCCACGCCACCCTCGCCTACGTGCAGCGCCTCCCCGTCGACATCGTGAAGATCGACAAGACCTTCACCGCCGAGCTCCGTCCCGGATCACCGAGCGAGGCGATCGTCGCCGCCCTCATCGGCCTGAGCCGACAGCTCGACGTGGGCTGCATCGCCGAGGGGATCGAGACCGAGGACCAACGCGCTGCCGTCGTCCGTCACGGCTGCCGCCAGGGCCAGGGCTTCCTGTTCTCCCCGGCGGTCCCCGCCGACCAGTTCGAGCGGATGCTCGCTGCGCCGCACCCCGCCGCACCGGGACAGCCACCGCGCGCCCGGTGATCCGGCGGCGGGGCCATGGGTCCCGCCTATCCTCCGCCTCGATGACCCCCCTCACCTCGAACGAAGATCTCGACCTCACCCGCCCCGTGGAGATCGCCGATCGGCTCTGGTGGGTCGGTGAGCACCTCGGAGACGACCCCTTCCAGTGCCACGTCTACCTCCTGGAGCACGACGACCAGTCGGTCCTGTTCGATCCCGGCGGACTGCTCACCTTCGACACGGTGTGGAAAAAGGTGACCGAGGTCATCGAACCCGAGCAGCTGCGGTGGATCGTCTGCCACCACCAGGACCCTGACATCACCGCATCGCTGACCCGTCTCGACGAGCTCGTGAGGCGGCCCGACGCAGCGATCGTCACCCACTGGCGGGCCGAAGCCCTCATGAAGCACTACGCGCTGCGGTTGCCCTTCCACCTCGTCGACCGCAACGACTGGCGCCTCGACCTCGGGGGCCGGGAGCTGCGCTTCCTGTTCACTCCGTACCTGCACTTCCCTGGCGCCTTCGTCACCTTCGACGAAGCGACGGGCACGTTGTTGTCGAGCGATCTCTTCGGGGGCTTCACCCAGGACGAACGGCTGATCGCCGACAGCATCGAGCACTTCGAGGACATCCGCCCCTTCCACGAGCACTACATGCCGAGCCGGGAGATCCTGGTCCACGGCCTCGAGGAGATCGAAGAGCTCCCCCTCACCCTCATCGCCCCCCAGCACGGCCGCCTCATCCCCCACGCGCTGATCGCGCCGATCATCACCGCCCTCAAGAACCTCGACTGCGGGCTCTACCTGATGACGAGGCAGGACTCGGACATCCGCCGGCTCTCTGCCATGCACCAGCTGTTGAGGGGCACTCTGCAACAGCTCGCCGTGCTGCGCGACTTCCGCGAGATCGCGGCGGCACTCGAGAACTCGGCCCGCGCCGTGTTCCCCATCACGTCGATCGAGTTCTGGGCTCGCGACGACGACACCATGTTGCGCTTCAGTGCCGCCGACCGCTTCGGAGGCGTGCCCGGCACCCTGCCCGAGCAGTGGGCCCCGCTGCTCCACGCCCACCGCGCCGACGACGACAACGGCGCCGGCCCTTCCTGGGTCTCCGCCGGAACGTCCACCGAGCCGGCCCTCGCCCTTGCCCTCTTCTCGCCGATCAGCAACGCCCCCACCGGCGTCACGATCATGCACCTCTCGCGCCCGGTCGCCCTGCACGAGTCGACCCTGGCCACCCTGGCCCAGATCAGCACCCCCCTGGAGGTGGCCCTCGAGCGCGAGATGCTGCTGCGCTCCGTCGAGCTCGAACGCGAGCGCTTCTACGGGCTCGCCATGCGCGACCCGCTGACGGGCCTGCTCAACCGCCTGGCCCTCAAGGACTCGCTGTCGAGGCTGCTCGCCCTCCACGATCGGGGCGACATCCCCGGTCTGGTGGTGACCATGTTCGACATCGACCACTTCAAGGCGGTGAACGACACTCACGGCCACGCCGTCGGCGACACCGTGCTCACGGCGGTGGCGAAGGCCATCGGGGACCAGATCCGCCCCGGCGACCTGGCGGCTCGCCTCGGGGGTGAGGAGTTCGCCGTGTTCCACGTGGCCGGCGACGACACCCCGAAGACCATCGCCGAGCGGATCCGCCAGAGCGTGGCCGCGCTCACCTTCGACGAACCCGGGCTCTCGGTGACGACCAGTGCCGGCGTGGCCGTACGCCGGCCGGGCGAGGGGTACGGCGCGGTGCTGGCCCGGGCCGACGCCGCCCTCTACGACGCCAAGGAGAGCGGGCGCGACCGCACCGTGCTGGCGACAGCCTGACGTCGCAGACCCACCACTGAGATTCGGCTCGGGCGGGCGACCACCAGACCCGGCCGGACCCCACGCCAGCGCACTACCCTCGGCTCGCGTCATGGGCACCACGTTCGTCCTCGTCGCCGGCGTGCTGGCCGCGGCGATCGGCGGCGAGCTCTTCGTCCGGGGCGCGGTTGGGCTGGCCGCCTGGGCCCGGGTCCCGGCCAGCATCATCGCCGTCACCGTGGCCGCCTTCGCCACCTCCAGCCCCGAGCTGTTCGTGACCGTGAACGCAGCCACCGACGGTGCCCCCGAGATCGGCTTCGGCGACGCGCTCGGCTCCAACGTGGTCAACATCGCGCTCGTCCTGGGCCTGGCGCTGTTGGTGAGACCGGCTCGGGTGGAGCGTGACGCCGTCCGGCGCGACCTCCCGGTGGCCCTCGCCGTGCCTGCGCTCACCGTCGTGTTGGCCCTCGACGGCTCGATGTCCCGCCTCGACGGCGGGCTGCTGCTCGCCACCTTCTTCACCTGGCTCGGCGTCACCGCCCGGAGCGCCCACCGGGCCCGGAGAGATTCGCTCGACGAGACCGACGACGCGCTCGACGAGACCGTTGACGCAGTGCTCGGTGAGCGCAACCGACATCGGATCCTCGCCGAGATGCTCGGCGGCCTGGTCCTGTTGGTGGTGGCCGGTCGCCTCATCGTGATCGCCGCCGAGACGATCGGCGAGGCCCTCGGGCTCGACGCGTTCGTGGTGGGCGCCACCTTCGTGGCCATCGGCACCTCGATGCCCGAGCTGGCCACCACCATCGCGGCCGGCCTCCGGGGCCACCAGGAGATCGGCATCGGGGCCATCCTCGGCTCCAACATCTTCAACGGCCTGTGGATCGTCTCGGTGGCGGCGTTGCTGAGCCCCTTCGACGTGGCCCTCGACGAGGTGTTGCTCAGCCTGGTCGTGGGCGCCCTGGCCCTGGTCATGCTCATCCCCGGCCGACGCCTGTTCCTCGCTCGATGGCGGGGCGCGGCCCTGCTGGCGGTCTACGCCGGGTACCTGGTGGTCCTGCTCGCCGTGCGGCCCGGCACCTGAGGGTCCCGGTACCGTGAGGTGATGAGCGGACCGGTGAGCACCGACGACTCCCCCGCCCACGAGGGCGACGAGCACCCGACCGCGCCGCCCACCCTCGAACGCACCGCGGCCCGAACCGTCGATCTGGCCGGCATCACGGTGCGGCGGGCCCTTCCCCGCCGCGGCCGTCGCACGGTCGGCGCCTGGTGCTTCGTCGACCACTTCGGGGCGGACGCGCCGTCCGGCGCCGACGAGGCAGGCTCCGCAGCCGGTGGCCCGACCATGGCCGTCGGCCCTCACCCCCACATCGGGCTGCAGACCGTGACCTGGCTGCTCGAGGGGGAGGTCCTGCACACCGACAGCCTCGGCTCGGAGCAGCTCATCCGACCCGGGCAGCTCAACCTCATGACCGCGGGGCGTGGGGTGGCCCACGCCGAGCACACGCCCCCTTCCTCCGCGGTCGCCCAGCGCGGCGCCCAGCTCTGGATCGCCCAACCCGAGGCCACCAGGCACGGCGACCCCGCCTTCGCCCACCACGCCGACCTCGACGCCGCCGACCTCGGCGGCGGGATCACCGCGACCGTCCTGGTCGGCGAGCTCGGCGGCGTGCGCTCCCCTGCCCGCACCGACACCCCCCTGGTCGGCGCCGCCGTGTCGGGCGGAGCCGAGGGACGCGGTGCCGTCGCCCTCCACCCCCGCTTCGAGTACGCCGTCGTGGTCCTGGCCGGAGCGGCCTCGCTCGCCGGGCCGGGGCTCGACGACGACGAGCCCGTCGTGCCGGGCCAGCTCGCCTACCTCGGCGCCGGCCGCGACGAGCTGGCCCTGCGCACCATCACCGGCACCGAGCTGCTCCTGCTCGGCGGAGAGCCCTTCGAGACCGAGCCCCTCATGTGGTGGAACTTCGTGGCCCGCACCCACGACGAGATCCGCGCCGCCCGCGCCGACTGGCAGGCCGGCCACGAGCGCTTCGCTCCGGTGGCGTCGTCCCTCGCGCCCATCGATGCCCCCGAGGTCCCCTTCTGAGCCCGGTCGAGCTGGTCGTCGTCGCCCTCGCCGGCGTCGGCGCCGGTTTCGTGAACGCCGTGGCCGGAGGCGGCACCCTCATCTCCTTCCCTGCCCTCACCGCCGTCGGCCTCCCGGTGGTGTCGGCCAACGTGACCTCGACCGTGGCCCTCTCGCCCGGGTACCTCGGCGGCGCGCTGGCCCAACGCGAGTCGGTGCGCCGCCAGCGCGACCGCCTGAAGGTCCTGGCCCCGGCCGGGATGCTCGGCGGCCTCGCCGGCGGGGCGCTGCTCCTGCTCACCGGGGACGAACTGCTCGAACGGCTGGTGCCCTTCCTCATCCTCTCGGCGAGCGCCCTGCTGGCCGGACAAGAGCGCATCCGCACGTCGGTCGAGCGGCGCCGGGCCCTCCGCCCCGACGCGGCCCGCGCCCGACCCGACCACGGGATCTCCGTGGGCGCCATCGTCGCCGTGTTCGCGGCGTCGATCTACGGCGGCTACTTCGGCGCCGGGCTCGGCATCATCTTCCTCGCCGTCCTCGGGGCGTTGCTCCCCGACGACCTGCGTGACGTCAACGCCCTCAAGCAGTCGATGTCGTTCGTGGTCAACCTCACCGCGGCGGCCTTCTTCCTCTTCTCCGGCCGGGTCTGGTGGCTGGCCGCGCTGGTCATGGCCGTCGGTGCCCTCGCCGGGGGCCACCTCGGCGGCAAGCTGGCCGTGCACCTCGACCCTCGGGTGCTGCGGGCGGTGGTGGTCGCCATCGGCGTGGCCGTCGCCATCGTGTACCTGGTGCGCTGAACCGGGCTCTCTCAGCGCGGCGCCGGCCCCGGTCGAGCCGCTCCACGCCGGCCGCTGAGGCTGGACGCAGGACGACCCCGGGCCAGTGGCCCGGGGTCGTCCTGGATTCCCCCTCCGGTGATCACGTACCGGGTCCCGCCACCCCCCGACGGCGGGACCCGGTCGGCGCCGGCCTAGGCCGGCGTGTCGGCGAGCAGCTGGCCGAGCCTGAGCAGGTTCGGGGTGGCGCCGCCGAGGAAGAGCTCCTGGTGCTTGGTCCACAGGTAGTAGCGGTGCAGCGGGTAGTCGCGATCGACGCCGACCCCGCCGTGGAGGTGGGTGGCGGCATGCACGACGCGCTGGCCGCCGTCGGCGGCCCAGAACTTGGCGGTGGACACCTGCTCGGAGGCGTCGAGGCCGGCGTCGATGCGCATGGCCGCCTGCCAGGCGGTGAGCCAGATGGCCTCGGAGTCGATGCGGGTGTCGGCGGCGCGCTGGGCGACGGCCTGGAAGGTGGCGATCACCCGGTCGAACTGGACCCGCTCCTTGACGTACTCGGAGGTGATCTCGAGGGCCTGGGCGCTGACCCCGGCCATGATCACGCTCTGGCCGGTGCGGCCCCGCTCGACCATCCACACCAGCCCCTCGGGGCCGGTGAGCTTCTCGCCGGGGGCGCCGTCGAGGGTGACCTTGGCGTCGGGGAGGTCGTCGACGGTGTCCTGGCGCTCGACGGTGACCCCGTCGGCGTCGGCGGCGACGTAGTAGAGGCCGTCGGTGGTCGACACGACGAAGGCGTCGGCCACATGCCCCATCGGGGCGCACACCTTGACCCCGGTGATGCGGCCGTCGGCGACGGTGGCGGCCGGCTCGAGGACGTCGCCCACGAGGTCGTGCACGGCGATCGAGACGATGCGCTCACCCGACGCCAGACCTTCGAGCTGGGCGGCGGTGCCGTACTCGGCGAGCACGGGCCCCGCCATGGCCATGACCGCCAGGGCGGGCACCGGGGCGACGGCCCGACCCACCTCTTCGAGCACGATGCAGGCCTCGGCGAAGCCCAGGCCACCGCCACCGGCGGACTCGGGCAGGCCGATGCCCACGAGGCCCAGCTCGGCCATCTCGCGCCAGAGGGCGAGATCGACGCCGGTGTCGGACTCGCGCACGTCCTTGAGGTGCTCGAGGGTGCAGCGGTCGGTGAGGAGCCGGCGGGTCAGCTCGCGCAGCTCGTCCTGGTCGGAGGTGAAGGAGAAGTCCATGGTGGCTTTCGTCGTCTCGTCGTCGGGTGGCAGGTCAGCGGGCCGAGCGGGGGAACCCGAGGCCGAACATGGCGATGAGGTCGCGCTGCAGCTCGTTGGTGCCGCCGCCGAAGGTGAGGATGATCGAGCTGCGGATGCCCGATTCGAGGCGGCTGCGCATGATCGCCTCGGGGCTGTCGGCCTTGACGTAGGCACGGGGTCCGAGGACCTCCATGAGCAGCCGGTAGGCCTCCATGTAGAACTCGGTGCCGAACACCTTGACGCTGGAGGCGTCGGCCGGGTGCAAGGAGCCCTGCTCGGACGACCACGCCACCTTCCAGTTGGCCAGGCGGAGGTACTCGAGGCGGGCGTGCACCCGGGCCAGGTTGAGCTGCACCCACTCCTGGTCGATGACCCGGCGGCCGTCGGGCAGCTCGGTGTCCTGGGCCCAGCGGCGCACGTCGGCCAGGTGGCGCTCGGTCGTGCCGCTGGCGCACAGGGTGACGCGCTCGTGGTTGAGCTGGTTGGTGATGAGCCCCCAACCGCCGTTCTCCTCGCCCACCAGGTACTTGGCCGGCACCCGCACGTCGTCGAAGAACGTGGCATTGATGTCGTGCTCGCCCATGAGGGTGAGGGGCTGGATGGTGATGCCCGGCGTGTCCATCGGAACGATGATCACCGAGATGCCCTTGTGCTTCTTGGCCTCGGGATCGGTGCGCACCGCCAGCCAGCAGTAGTCGGCACCGCCGGCCAGGCTGGTCCACATCTTCTGGCCGTTGATGACGTACTCGTCGCCGTCGCGCACGGCCCGGCACTGCAGGGCGGCGAGGTCGGTGCCGGCCTGGGGCTCGGAGTAGCCGATGCAGAAGTGCAGGTCACCCGAGAGGATCTTGGGGACGAAGAACTCGCGCTGCCAGTCGGTGCCGAAGTTCATGATGGTCGGCCCGACCGTGTTGATGGTGAGCATCGGGACGGGGGCGCCGGCTCGCATCGACTCGTCGAAGAACACGAACTGGTCGATGGCCTTGCGGCCCTGCCCGCCCCACTCCTTGGGCCAGCCGATCCCGGCCCACCCGTCGGCGCACATCTGCTTCCAGACCCGCTTGGTGGCTTCGCCGATGCCGTGGCTGTCGGACAGCTCGGCAACCGTCTCGTCGTCGAGCAGGTCGTCGTAATAGGCACGCAGTTCGGCGCGGAACGCCTCCTGCTCCGGGGTGTAGCGGATCTCCATGTGATGTGACCATAGTCAATGGTGAACCCGGTCACACATCCGCGGAGAAGTCCCACGTCGGGGCCCTGCGCCACCTCGCGGACTCTGGCCGGCGTCGGCCGTGGTTGACTGCGAGGATGCCGATCGACACCACCGCCGTGGCGCGCATCGACGGCACCGTCGCCGTGGTGGGCGCCGGGCCGCTGGCCGACCACCTGCGCCACGGCCTCGCCGCCGCCGGGAACGACGTCGCCTCCGACGTGGACGGCACCGGGCGCCTGGCCGCCGCCGTCTTCGCCCCCTGGGACCCGGACGAGGTGCGCCCCGTCGCCTTCCACGAGCTCAGCGACGCCGGCTTCCACCAGGCCTGGCAGCGCACGCTCGACGACGCCGTGGCCACCGCGGTGGCCGCCCGGGCCCGGTTCGGCCCCGAGGGTGGACGACTGGTGTTCGTGATCCCCACCATCGCCCTGGCCGGGGGCGCCGGGCACGCCCACTGGGCCGCCGCCGCCGAAGGGGTGCACCTGCTGGCCAAGTCGGCCGCCCGCCAGTGGGGTCCGGACGGCATCACCGCCAACGTCATGGCCGTCGGTCCCGACGAGGTGCTCGGCGATCCCGACTCGGCCGGGCCGGTCTCGATCGCCGAGCCGGCCCTCCCCGATGCCGATCCGGTGGCGGTGCTGGCCTTCCTGTGCGGGCCGGCCGCTGCCCACATCGGGGGCCAGACCCTCGTGGTCGACGGAGGGCTGTGGATGTGAGCCGGCTCAACGATCGCGTCGCCATCGTCACCGGAGCCGGTCAGGGTGTCGGTGAGGGCATCGCCCGCCGCCTCGCCGCCGAGGGCGCCACCGTGGTGGTCGCCGCCCGCCGCGCCGCCACCGGCGAGCCCGTGGCCGAGTCCATCCGCGCCGCAGGGGGCGACGCCTGGTGCCTCCCCACCGACGTCACCCGCCGAGCCGACGTCGAGGCCTGCGTGGCCGACACCGTCGAGCGCCGCGGCCGCCTCGACATCGTGGTGCACAACGCCTTCGCCGGCGGAGTGGCCACCCGCCTCGAGTCCACCCCCGACGACGTCTGGTTCCAGCTCTCGCACACCGCGGTGTGGGCCAGCTTCTGGTGCGCTCAGGCCGCCTTCCCCCACCTGGCCGCCAGCCCGGCCGGGCGCTTCGTCATGCTCACCTCGCCCTCGGGGGTGGAGGGCAGCGCCAACCTCCCGCTGTACTCCCCCGTGAAGGGCGCCCAGCGGGCCATCGCCAAGAGCCTGGCCCGCGAGTGGGGCCCACACGGCATCACGGTCAACTGCATCGCACCGGTGGCCGAGACCCCCGCCCTCACCGACATCTTCGACCAGGTCCCCACCCTCAAGGGCAGCATCGAGGCCCGCACCCCACTCGGGCGCATCGGCGACCCGGTCGACGACATCGGCGGCGTGGCCGCCTTCTTGTGCAGCGACGACGCCGGCTACGTCAGCGGCCAGACCGTCGTCTGCGACGGAGGCTCCTTCCTCGGGCTCTGACATCTTGCTCCGGTCGGCAAGCCACGACATCTTGCTCCGGTCGGCAAGCCGCGACATCTTGCTCCGGTCGGCAAGCCTCCCTCCGCCGCCTTCGGCGAAGCGCGTGGCCAGTCTGAGGCTCCGTCGCTGCGCTCCTCCGCCTGTTGCGAGTCGGCTGACGCCTTCCTTCAGGTGGGCGACGGGAGCGCCAGCGACCCGCCCACACCGCGGCGCTCCGCGCCGCCAGCATCGCGACCCGCCCACACCCCGTCCCGGCGAGCGGCACGGTCGGGTGACTTCTGACGGACCGTCAGATGCCCGTGTAGGTTCGGGCTCCGCACACCGCACGCAAGGGGGATCGCAGTGGCCCAGTCCGAGAAGGACTATCCGATCAAGGTCGGCACGTTCCTGTTCACCATGGTCGAGCCGCACCCGGGCCACGAGGTGGCCTACAACCGCTGGTACGAGCACGACCACTTCTTCTCGGGTTGCCTGGTCGGCCCCAACGTCTTCGCCGGCGACCGCTTCGTCGCCACCCGGCGCCTGAAGGACCTGCGCTCCACGGCCGACACCGACATGACCCCGGACCCGCTCACCGGGTCGTACCTCGCCGTCTACTGGTGGCTGAAGGACACCGACGACGAGACCAACCGCTGGAACGTCGACAACGTGAACTGGCTGCACACCCAGGGCCGCATGTACGCCGAGCGCGACCACATCCACACGCTGCTCTACTCGATGCGCTGGTCCGAGCAGAAGGACCCGGCGGGCTGCACCATCGACCTGGCGCTCGACCACGGCTACCCCGGCCTGGTGGTCGTGGCCGGCGACGTCGCCGAGGGCCACACCCACGACGAGGTCGACGCCTGGTTCCGTGAGCAGTGGGTGCCCGACGCCATGGCCCAGCCGTGGGGCCCCGAGCTGGTGGGCAGCGGCACCGTGATCCCCCTGGCCGACGACGCCCCCGCCGACGTCGTGCGCCCGAAGGCCGGACCCAACCGGTTCCTGCAGCTGCACTTCCTCGACCACGACTCGACCGAGGGCTGGGAGGAGGGCTACGCCCGCATCGGCGAGCAGATCGAGGCCAGCGGCCTGGCCCACCACGTGTGGACCGCTCCCTGGCAACAGACCAACTTCGGCACCGACGACTTCACGGACGAACTGCGATGACCACGACACCTGCGCCCCTCGAGGGGCAGAAGATCCTCCTCACCGGCGTCACCGGCCAGGTGGCCGCCCCCCTGGCCCGCAACCTGGTGGCCGCCGGCAACACCGTGTACGGCACCTCCCGCTTCGCCGACGACGCCGCCCGCGACAAGGTGGCGGCCGACGGCGTGATCCCGGTGCGGGCCGACTTCGAGACCAACGACCTCGACGAGATCCCCGACGACCTCGACGTGGTCCTGCACTTCGCGGTGTCCAAGGACCAGGACTTCGACCGGGCCCTGGCCGCCAACGCCGAGGGCACCGCCTTCCTCATCGAGAAGGTCAAGGGGGTCAAGGCCTTCCTGCACTGCTCGTCGTGCGCCGTCTACGAACCCGACGACCACGTGCCCCACGTCGAGACCTCGGCACTGGGCGACAACCACCGGCCCATGGGGTTCCTGCCCACGTACTCGATCTCCAAGATCGCGGCCGAGTCCGCCGCCAAGTACGCGGCGAAGCGCTTCGGTGTGCCCACGGTGATCGCCCGCCTCGACGTGCCCTACGGGCCCACCCACGGCTGGATGTCGTTCCAGCTGGTGATGGCCCAGCACGGCATGAAGGTCGACGTGCACCCCGACGCCCCCAACAGCCACAACCTGCTCCACGACGACGACCTGCTGTCGTCGCTGCCGTACCTGCTCGAGCAGGCCGCCGTGCCGGCACCGATCTTCAACTGGTGCAGCCCGGAGATCGTGAGCATCGAGGAGTGGTGCGCCGAGATCAGCCGTCTCACCGGCGTCGAGTTCGACTTCAACGTCACCACCGCCACCATCCCGCCCAACCCCACCGATCCCTCCAAGCTCCTCGGGCTCGGCTGGGAGCCCCAGGTCTCGTGGCGCGACGGCATCCGCCGACTGCTCGAGACCTCCTATCCAGACCTGCTGAAGAGCTGAGGAGGCACCGTGGCCGAGCTGTCCGGCGAGAAGATCCTCGTCACCGGGCCAGCGGGGCAGATCGCCTTCCCGCTGGCCGAGTACCTGGCCCGTGACAACGAGGTGTGGGGCATCGCCCGCTTCGGCGACCCCACCACCAAGGACAAGGTGGAGGCCGTCGGTGTGCGCACCGTCGTCGGCGACCTGGGCGACGGATCGTTCGGCGACCTGCCCGACGACTTCACCTACGTGGTCCACTTCGCCGCCCTCATGGCCCCGGGGTGGGACTTCGACGCCGCCTTCCGCGCCAACGCCGAGGGCACCGGCCTGCTGCTGTCGCACTGCCGCAAGGCCAAGGCCGCCCTGGTGATGAGCACCCACTCCACCTACCGGCCGCCGGCCGACGGCGACCCGTGGCACGTGTTCCCCGAGACCGACCCGCTCGGCGAGGTCAACGCCGCCCACGCGCCCACCTACTCCATGTCCAAGATCGCCCAGGAGGCGGTGGCCCGCACCTGCGCCCGCCTCTTCGACCTGCCCGTCACCATCGCCCGGATGAACGCCTCGTATGGCGTCAACGGGGGGCTGCCCACCCAGCACGTCGACGCCCTGCTGGCGGGGAATCCCGTCACCACCCGTTGGGATCCGTGCCTGTACTCGCCGATCCACCAGGACGACATCAACTCACAGACGGCCGCGCTGCTCGAGGCCGCCACCGTGCCCGCCACCATCGTGAACTGGGCGGGCGACGAACCGGTCAGCGTGCAGGAGTGGTGTGCCTACGTCGGTGAGCTCGGTGGCTTCGAGCCGGTCGTCAACGTGGTCGAGCAGCCCGGCACGCTGCGGGGCTCGGTGGCCGACAACACCCGACGCCTCGCCATCACCGGTCCGTGCCGGGTCGGGTGGCGCGAGGGCATCAAGCAGGTCTACGACGACCGCGCCGGCAGGGCGGCGTCGTGAGCTGGGACGGCACCGGCCAGCACGTCCTGCTCACGGGTGCCTCCTCGGGCATCGGCGCCGCGGCCGCCGTGGAGCTGGCGCGGGCCGGCGCCCGGGTCTGCCTCGTCGCCCGCCGCCAGGAGCGCCTGGCCGAGGTGCTCGAGCAGGTGCGCAAGCACTCCCCCGACTCCACCGTGCTCGCCGCCGACCTGTCCGACCTGGACGGGTTGGCGTCGGTGGCCGACCGGGCGACCGAGGCGCTCGGCGGCCGCATCGACGTGCTGGTCAACAACGCCGGGGTGCCCAAGCGCCGGCGCGTGGTGGGCATGAGCCCGGCCGACGTCGAGGGCGTGATGGCCATGAACTACTTCTCGCCCGTGCGGCTCACGCTGGCCGTGCTCCCCCAGATGGTCGAGCGCAACGCCGGCCAGATCCTGAACGTGTCGTCGATGGGGGTCCACATGGCCGCCTTCGGCGTGGGCGCCTACTCGGCATCGAAGGCGGCGCTGGAGATGTTCACCGAGTCGCTGCACGTGGAGCTGGCCCACACCGACGTGCGGGCCCACCTCTTCATCCCGGGCACCACGCTGTCGGAGTTCTCCACTCCCAAGGACGACAACGACCCGCCGTTCCCCGTCGACCCGGCCACCGCCGCCACCTCCGAGGAGGTCGCCGTCGCCCTGGTTGCCGCCCTCGGCGACGACCGGCTCATCACCTACGCCACCGAGAAGGACGCGGCCACGTCGGCCACCAAGGCCGCCGACCCCGACGCCTTCCTCGCCGGCCTGCGCCCCACCTTCGCCCAGATCACCGGCGCCTCGTAGCCCGAGCTCGGACGTAGCCCTGGCCGGGCGACGTGCCCGAAGTGCCCGAGGTGCCCGAACTGCCACGGGGGCGAGGATCCCTCAGGCCGCGGTGACGTAGACGGCGACGAGGGCGCCGTCGCGCGTCCGGGTGATCAGGTCCGGGGCTCGGCTCCCCTGCCGTCGACCCCGCCCGAGCGGCCAACGCTGGTGGAGGGCCGGGTCGCTGCCGTCGTCGCGGCTCGTCGGAGGGTGCTGGACGTGGTCTCGGATGCTCCGGAGCCGAACAGCGGTCGCGTCGGAGAGGTGTCCGCTGCTCGAGGGGTCGTCCTCGAGGTGGCGCCCAGGGGATGCGTCCCGACGGGCACGGGCGGCCGGCCTCAGCGGCCGCCCGACGGCAGCAACGACCCGCTCGTCGGTGTGGTGCGTGCGGTTCGGGGTCCGGCCCGCGGCCTGTGCTTCGGGGAGGCGGGCGGTGAGGGTGAGTCGGGCCTGGGCGTAGCCGCAGACGCCCGGGTCGGCTCGGTTCTCGTCGCTCTCGTCGTCCCCGTCGTTCTCGTCGGTGGGGTTCGGGCGGGGGGCTCCGTCGTCGGCCGTGTCCTTTGCGGCGGTGCTGCCGGTTCCGGGGGCGGCCTCGTAGGGACCGGCGTGATCGCTGTCTCGGTGGAGGGGGAGCCGGGGTGGGCGTCGGGTGTGGGGTGGTGGGCTGGTGAGGGTGGTGCCGTCGGGTCGGGTGACGGTGACCGTCCCGTGGTCGTCGATGGTGATGTCCCAGCCGTCGCGGTGCACGACGCCGTGGTGGTTGGCGCACAGGGCGAGCAGGTTGCGAAGCGAGGTGGGGCCGCCGTGTTTCCAGTGGGTGATGTGGTGGCCGTTGATCCACGCCACGGGGGCGTCGCAGCGTTCTCCGGTGGGGGTGGGGAACCGGCAGCCGCCGTCGCGGGCCAACATGACGTCACGTAGCGGTCCGGTGGCCAATCGGACCTGGCGGCCGTGGTCGAGGACCTGGCTGTCGGCGAGCATGACCCGCTCGAGGGTGGTGCCGGCTCCGAAGATGGTGGTGACCGCCTCTGGGGAGAGGCGGTGGCCGTCGATGGTGGTGGCCCGCCCGGTGGCGTGGTCCAACGCGTGGCGCAGGAACGCTTCTTCGACCGCGGAGACCGGTTGGCCGGCGAGGCGGCGGGTGGTGAGGAACCGGTCGAGGTCGCCCGGGTGGTGGATGCCGGCCCCGTACAGGGCGGCCCGGTAGAGGTCGGGCATGTCGATGAGAGCCATCAACTGCGGGGTGCGGGCCCGGCGGGGGCTCTC
The DNA here is from genome assembly GCF_021246445.1 of Rhabdothermincola salaria. Taxonomy (NCBI): domain Bacteria; kingdom Bacillati; phylum Actinomycetota; class Acidimicrobiia; order Acidimicrobiales; family Iamiaceae; genus Rhabdothermincola; species Rhabdothermincola salaria. The sequence goes on along the minus strand of NZ_JAJQXW010000001.1, from coordinate 185 downwards.
GCAGTCGGTGTGGTCGGTGTAGAAGCGGCACACCTCCGCCAGGGCGTCGGCTCGGCGTTGCGAACCCCACCGCGACGGTGCCTCGTTGTCGGGGTCGGTGCCCCTCGCCGCGGTGAGGGCGGCGTCGGCGGCGGTGAGGGCGGCGTCGATGACGGCGGTGGCGTCGGGGCCGAGGTCACCGTCGA